>JAUQQK010000002.1:123375-162576 GCA_030549905.1 Aquificota bacterium
CCCAAGGAGATTTGGGAAGGTTTGTTTATAAGGTCGCCATCCCTCACAGTGGGCTTAAAACAGGTTTTTATGATGAAGCTCTTTGAAAAAACTGACAAGTCGCCATCCCTCATAGTGGGCTTAAAACAAAAAATATATGGAGGTATAAAATGTTCGGAAAAACTGTCGCCATCCCTCATAGTGGGCTTAAAACTATGCAATACTCCTGCGCAAGTAAGTTATCCTGATTTGTCGCCATCCCTCACAGTGGGCTTAAAACCCAAAATACCCCCTTTAAATTTCAAGCCCACCCAAAAGGAAGCCCTACCTATTCAGTTGTCAAGATGTCATGGGAGCATAAAGCCCCCTTTAATCCTACAGGCTAAAAATATTATAACACATTTCCTGCCCCAATGGCAAAGTTTCTGAGCTATCTTATTATGCATGCCCATAAAGGACTACTACAGCATCTTAGGAGTGGATAGGAAGGCAAGCAAGGAAGAGATAAAGAAGGCTTACCGAAGGCTTGCCAAAGAGTGGCACCCTGACATAAACCCACACCCCGATGCAAAGGAACGTTTTAGGGAGATAAATGAAGCCTACCATGTGCTATCAGATGAGGAAAAGAGAAGCCAGTATGACCGCATACTTCAAAGTGGTGACGAGAAGAGCTACAGGGACTTTATGGAATACATACAGGACTTTATAGAAAGCATCATGCAGGGTATGAGGAGGGCTCCAAAGCCCAGAAGGGGGCAGGATATAAGGTTAAAGCTTGAGCTGAGCCTTGAGGAGGCTGGTATGGGCTGTGAGAAGGAGATTGAGTATGAGCGATGGATAGACTGTCCTACCTGCGAGGGGAAGGGTTATGCGGGTGAGCCAGAAAGGGTTGTCTGTCAAGCCTGCGAAGGCACGGGCAGGAGGGTTAGCGGTATCTTCAACTTTCCAAGACCCTGCTCTGTCTGTAAGGGAAGGGGATACATAATAAAAAACCTTTGTCAGACCTGCGGTGGAAGGGGCAGGGTGGCAAGGCACAGCAAGGTAAAGGTTAGCATACCACCCGGCACGGAGGAGGGTGATGTGCTAAAGGTTTCTGCCTTCGGGCATATGGGTGAGCGGGGCGGAGAGCCGGGCGACCTCTACCTGAGGGTTCTTTTAAAGCCTCATCCGGTTTTTAAAAAGGTGGGCAAAGACCTTCACATGGAAAAGCTCATTTCTTTCCCTCTTGCGGTGCTTGGAGGTACCACGAAAGTGAAAACTCTAAGGGGTGAGGAGGTGGAGGTGTTTGTCCAGCCGGGTACCGAGTGCGGTTCCACAAAAACCCTGCCGGGCTATGGCTATCCTTCCCCTCAGGGCGGTGGAAACCTTGTGATTACCTTCCGCATAGAGGTGCCAAAAGAAGTCAGTTCTTCCCTCCGTTCCCTGCTTGAAAAGATGGCAAAGGAGTTAAAAGAGGAGGGCGTTGAGGTAAGAGGCGGTGTGCTATACAGGATAAGGGACATATTACCTCTTTGAAAGCTTCTTAACCTCAAGGTAGTCGCCCACCCTCAGCCTGTGCCACAGAAGCTTTAAAAGCTCTATGAAGACCAGAGCGGTAGTCCGGGCATCCTGTATAGCCCTGTGGGCTTGCGTATGCTCAATGCCAAAATAATCAGCAAGGTCTTTAAGAGAATACTTTCTCAGCTCAGGCAGTATATTCTTAGAGAGGTTCAGAGTGCATATGTGAGGGTGGCGAAACCTTTTGCCATAGAGCCTTCTGTAATACTTGTCAATAAAAGCCATATCCTTTTCCACCCTGTGGGCTACTATCACGCTGTTTCCTACAAACTTTAAAAACTTTGGCAAAACTTCCTCTATGGTGGGCTTCCCCACCAGCATGGCGTTGGTTATGCCCGTAAGCTCCCTAATCTTATCGGGCAGGGGATAGCCGGGGTTTATAAGGCTTGAAAACTCTTCTGTTATTAAGCCACCTTCCACCCTCACGCAGGCTATTTCTATGATGTCCGCCTTTGCGGGGTCAAAGCCCGTTGCCTCTATGTCAATGCTCACAAAGGTGCTTTCAAGAAGTTGCTCCCTCATCAGGGTATCTCCTTCACCTTTGGCTCTTCCTTCTTAAGGTATTTGGGGTCTACTATGCCTTCAAGCTCGTTGGCGGGCTTTTCTTCTGGAGTGGCTTGCTCACCCGTGCATACATTTTCTGTGCCACTCACAAAGAGCATGGGTTTTGGGCAATTGACCACCACCACTCCATCGGGTATGGGGAAGTCCCTGTAGGGGTACATGTAGCTTGCCACAGACATGTAGTCTATCCATATGGGAAGGGCTACCCTTGCACCTGCCATACCCCTGCCCATGCTTCTCTTTATGTCAAAACCCACCCAAACACCAGCCACTATATCAGGAGAAAAACCCACAAACCATGCGTCCATATAATCGTTGGTTGTTCCCGTCTTGCCAGCCACCACCCTCTGAAGAGAACTGGCAGCCACGCCCGTGCCTTCAAGCACCACAGCCCTTAGCATATCCACAAGCACTCTGGTTTCCTGCTCTGGCAGAACCCTTTCACACTTGGGCTTGTTCTCCTCAAGCACAGAACCATCTGGTGCCACTATCTTCCTTATAAAGTAAGGCTCACACCTTATACCTAAGTTGGCAAAGGTCTGAAAGGCGGAGGTGAGCTGCAGGGGGGTTGTTTCTATGCTACCAAGAGCCATAGAGTAGTAGGGCTTTAACTCAATGCCAAGGCTCCTGCCTATTTCAATGGGCAGGTCAAAGCCTATGTCTGCCAGAAGGTTTACGGTGGCTGTGTTTATACTTTTTGCCAAAGCCTGCCTCAGGGTAACGGTCC
This sequence comes from Aquificota bacterium, assembly GCA_030549905.1. Classification (GTDB taxonomy): domain Bacteria; phylum Aquificota; class Aquificia; order Aquificales; family Aquificaceae; genus Pampinifervens. The sequence goes on from JAUQQK010000002.1 coordinate 126,203, forward strand.
CATACTCAGCCCCCTCATAATTGTCTGGCGTCCATTCCCTTCTGGTGGAAGGGTCGTAGAAGCTCCTCGGCGTGGCATCTATGAGGCTTGCCTGCGTGTAGCCCTTCATCAGCGCCGCCAAGTATATGACGGGCTTTATGGCGGAGCCGGGCTGACGTTTTGCGTAAACAGCCCTGTTGAAGGGACTTCTCAGGTATGAGTATCCTCCCACCAGCGCCCTTATGGCTCCTGTGCTTACTTCTATGCTCACCAAAGCCCCCTGCAGGTCTGGAAGAACCTCAGCCCTTATCTCCTTTGTTTTTCTATCCATGTATAGCCTTACAAGCACATAGTCGCCCCTTTCAAAGGAAAGCCCCTTCCTATCCACCTCAAAGACCTTTTCCTTTAGCCCCACTTTTAGGCTTTCCCCGCTTGTTTCAAGCACCTTGCCTATATAGACCTTACCCGCCTTTAGCTCTACGCTCTGTTCCTCATACCTCTTGGCTATCTCATAGGGGTCCTCTGGCAGGAAGGGTATGCCGTTGGCTTTTGCTACCCTGAGGACACCCCTCTTTACCGACTCCACCGCGTGCCTTTGAAGATCCCTGTCTACAGTGGTATAAACCCTGTAGCCTCCTGCAAGAATTAGCTCACCGTATTTTTCCACAAGATATTCTTTAACAAAGTCCAGAAAGTAGTCCATGCCATAATACCTGTTTTCCAGCCTGACGCGCACAGGCTTTTCCAGAAACCTTTTGTATTCCTCTTCTGTGATGTATCCATCTTCATACATACGAGTAAGCACATAATCCCTTCTTTCTTTGACCCTCTCAGGGTTTCTGAAGGGGTTGTATTTAGTAGGAGCCTTTGGCAAGCCTGCAAGCACCGCCGCCTCATCCACAGTCAGTTCCTTTACAGACTTTCCAAAGTATATCCTTGAAGCAGCCTCCACACCATAGGCACCCTGCCCCAGGTATATGTAGTTCAGATACCACTCAAGAATCTGGTCCTTGCTGTAAGCCCTCTCTAACTTTATGGCAAGCAGGGCTTCCCTTATCTTCCGTTTTAGGCTTCTGTCCGGTGTCAGAAAGAGGTTTCTTGCCACCTGCTGGGTTATGGTGGAAGCACCCTGCTTTATTTCGCGGTGCCTTATGTTGGCGATGGCGGCCCTCAAAATGGCTACAGGGTCTATGCCGAAGTGTTTATAAAAATTTCTGTCCTCAGCGGATATAAAAGCCTGTCTCACATGCTTGGGTATATCTTCAAGGCTAACATAATACCTTCTCTGCACAGCCACATCGCCAAAGGGCCTGTCCTTTGCATCATAGACCACAGTGGCTTCCGGTGGCTTCCACGTCTTTAGGGTTTCAACGGAGGGAAGGTTTATAGATAGTATAAAAATAAGAAGGGATACAAGGCCCGTTAAGACAGCCGCTATTAAAGCCAAAATCTTCCACACAGTAGATTATGTTATCACACTCCCCTTAGAAAAACTCCTTGCCTTTTACCTCCTCCACAAGGTTCCCCTTCTCGTCATATATGCGTACAACTGTTTTGCTTTTCCTTATTTCCACCTCGTTCCTCCTTACTCCTTTTGAATACTGCACCACCCTTTGTCTTATGCCATCCTGCGTGTAGTATATCTCCGTCTTAGCGTCTGGCAGTTCTATAACCACCTTGCACCAGTTTATATTTTCATAATCCACTATACCTTCTATCCGCATGGGACCGGAACTTATACCCTGAGGACACCAGCTAAGGACAGGTTTTGTTTCCTGTGGAACACTTTTGCAGGCTGTTAAGGATAAAAGCAGGCTTATAATTGAAAACCTCTTTATAAGCATGGTTAATATCTTAGCATAGAGGAATGCCATTGTTTTATAATTTTAATCACAGACTTTTCATAAGGAGGTTTGTGTATGAACCTTTATGAGTATGAAGCCTATGAGAAGATATTCAAAAAATACGGCGTGCCCACTCCCAAATACATGTTTGCAGACCACTTGAACGACGAGGTGGTGGGGTTTATAAATCAGCTGGGTGAATGCGTGATAAAGTCTCAGGTTCTGGTTGGAAAGAGGGGCAAGGCCGGTGCAGTAAAGCTCTGTAGAAGCCCTGAGGAGGCTATTGAGACCTTCAATGCCCTTCTTAACTATCCCGTTTATGGTGAGATGCCCGTGGGTCTTCTTGTTAGCGAAAAGGCAAACATACTTAAAGAGCTGTACGCTTCCATCACCTACTCCACCGAGGTGCGTGCTCCTGTTATTACTCTTAGCCTTGAAGGTGGTATGGACATAGAGGAGGTGCCACCGGAGAAGGTAAAAAGCTGGGTTATAGACCCCCTTAAGGGTCTTTATCCTCATATGGTGAGAAATTACCTTTTGGAGCTGGGCTTTCCCAAGGAATACATGGGAGTGTTGAGAGAGCTTTCTGAAGTTATTGCCAACATGTGGAGGGCTTTCTGGGAGGCAGAGGCAAGGCTTTTAGAAATAAACCCTCTTGCCATATGCGACGTGGGTGGAAAGCAGAGGGTTCTGGCTCTTGATGCGGTGGTGACCATAGACGATGATGCCAGCGTGCCACCCGCCAAGATATACGGCGTGAGAACAGCTCTCAAGAGACCACCCACCGAAAGGGAGATAGAAGCCTCTCTTATAGACAGGGACGACCACAGAGGAAAGGCAGGCTCCTACGTGGAGATGGATGGAGATATAGCCATGATGACCTTTGGAGGTGGGGGTTCTACCGTGACCATAGAAACCACCTACGCGGTGGGATTAAAACCTGCCAACTTCACCGACATAGGAGGAAATCCACCAGCGGAGAAGATGTATAAGATAACCCGTATAATCCTCTCTAAGCCCGGCATAAGGGGAGTGCTTGTCTGCGGTGGAACTGCCAACAACACGAGGATAGATGTGACCCTCGGCGAGGGTGTGGCTAATGCCATAAGAGACCTTCACAAGGAAGGAAAGTTAAACCCCGACTGGGTCTGGGTGGTGCGCAGAAACGGACCAGAAGCGGAAAAAGGACTCAGAATGTTGTATGAAGCCTTTAAAGAATGTGGTGTAAAGGGTGAGATATACGACTCTTCACTGCCCCTTACGGAGGCACCCATAAGGCTTAAAGAGCTCCTTGACAGGTGCGAGTCTGTCAGCAGGGAGGAAAAGGAGGATAGACATCTGACAGAAGAACAGGCCCAAGACATGGGCATATAATTAAGGGAGCTTAAGCTCCCTTTTTTTATCTTTTTTGGTGGAGCGGAGGGGACTTGAACCCCCGACCTCCTACACGCCAAGCAGGCGCTCTCCCAACTGAGCTACCGCCCCTGAGCAGGATTAATATTTTAATTCAACCTCCTTCTTTTGTCAAAGATTTTCTTCTGAATCTCCAGCCTTATTTTTAAAGCTTCCCTTCTTCTTTTCTTTTCTTCAATAAGCACGCTTATAGCCTCCTGCCTTAAAGTCCTGTAAAGGTCTGCTACCGCCATGCCTTACCTCCTTAGGGGGTTTTAATAAAAATCTATCCCTCCTCGCCCGCCCTTTCCACTCCCTTAAACCTGTGCCTGCAATACGGGCATACCCTCGCCCTCCAGTGAACTTCTGAATAACATTCAGGACATCTTTTCCTTCCTTTCACATACAGAAAGAGGTTAAAGTGGAAAAAGAGCTTAGGAAGTAAGTAAGCCAGGAAAATTATAAGCACAATAACCCATGCCTTTACTGGCGTTGCAGGGTCTTTACTCTTTAACCATATTATGGTGGTGGCTATGGAGGAAACCCAAAAGGCAACTCGTCTGTCCAAGAAAACCTGAGCAAGAAGCTGTAATAAAGCCATCCAGAGGAAAAATTGAAAGAGCTGGTTTTGAAATATAGGCTCAAGCGCTCTCAGCTCTTCCATACAGCACTCCTTTTATAAAGACCTGAACAAAGAAACCGATAAGAAAGCCTGAAAGGGATACAGACAGAACCCTTATTCCGCCGAAGGCATGGAACATGTAAAGCAAAAGGGCAAAAGAAAAAAGCTTTAAGGGCAGTGTTAGAAAATAGACATGAGGCAGTTTTCTCTTGACTAAAAGCCCGTGTGTAATGCATACGAAGAGGAAGCCAGATATAACCCCAATTAGAAACCATACCACATACACCACACTATAATTTTAAACCCTATGGTTAAGCTTATAGTTCTTGAGGAGGGTGCGGACCTGGATGCTCTTTCCTGTGCTTATGGGCTTCAGCTTTTGTATGAAGATGCCCATCTTCTAAAGCCCGACTACCTTTCAAAGAGGGCGAGCGAGGTCTTTATGCACTTCAGGCATAGGTTCAGGCTTTTAGAGGATGCTCCGGAGGAGTTTGAGCTTGTATTGGTGGACAGCCACAGCTATGAGGGCTATTTAAAGAGGTTTACAGGTAGGGTAAAGGACATATTCATATACGACCACCACCCGCAGGCTCCAAAGCATTTAAAGGGTAGGGTGGATTTTACTGGAAGTTGCACCACCTTGGTGGTGGAAGAGTTAATGCAGAAAGAAGTGGATATTGACCCCGAATCTGCCACACTTCTGGCTTTGGGTATATACGAGGATACGGGCATGCTTACCTACGAGGGAACCACCTACAGGGATGCGAGGGCTATTGAATGGCTTTTGCAAAAGGGTCTTATTCTGAGCCTGTTAAGACGGTTCCTGAGCGGTGGTCTCAGCAAGGAGCATATAGACCTGCTTTCTCAATATGTTGTAAGCTTTGAAAGCCTTTTCATAGAGGGCAAAAAGGTTAGCCTTATTGTGGTCAAAAGTGAAGATTACAAGCCAGACCTTCTGAGCCTCCTTTATGAGCTAAAAGAAGTCAAAGAATCTTCTGCCTTCTTTGTTATTGTGGAGGCTGGCACAAAAACCTACCTCTTTGGCAGGTCCCTAAGGGATGAGTTTGATGTTTCTAAGGTGCTTGAAAGGTTTGGTGGAGGAGGGCATGAGTTTGCCAGCGCAGGCAAGTTTGAAGGCGTATCGGGTGAAAGATTGAAAGCCCTTTTGGAAAGCCTGCTAAAAGGTGAGGAGGTACCTTTAAAGGTTAAGGATATTATGGCATACCCTCCCTTTCTTCTTGAAGAAGATATGCCGGCTGACCTTGCCCTTGCGGAGCTGAGCCAGAGAAACTTTGCGGGAGCGCCTGTGGTGAATGCGAAGGGAAGGCTTGTGGGGCTTATATACAAGAAAAACCTTCTTAAGGCACAAAGGCATGGCATAAGGGGTTCTGTAAAGGACTTTATGGTAGAGGACTTTCACACACTTAGCCCGGAGGATTTTATCTGGACTGCGGAAAACATTCTATCCACTTATGGAGAAAAGCTCATACCAGTCGTGGAACAGGACCGTGTGGTGGGTGTTATAACACGGCTTGATTTAGTCTATGCCTACAGAAGGCACGCTCAGGCCATAAAGGCTCATGAAAAAAGGCTTACCCTTCCTCAGGAGCTTGTGCCATTGCTAAAAAGGATAGGTGAAAAGGCGCAGGAGATAGGCTACCGGGCATATCTTGTGGGTGGTGTGGTAAGAGACATGCTGTTGAAAAGACCCGTATGGGACCTGGACCTTGTGGTGGAGGGCGATGCTATAAGGCTTGCCTGCGAGCTTGCAAGGGATTCGGGTGTGGATTGTCATGCCTTTGAGCAGTTCGGAACCGCCCACATAAAGCTTCAGGGGCATAAGTTAGAATTTGCCACCACAAGGAGGGAGACCTACCCCCACCCGGGCTCTTACCCCCTTGTGGAATGGGCAAGCCTGAGGGAAGACCTCCTGAGGAGGGACTTCACCATTAACGCCATGGCCCTCTCCATAAACCCAGAGAATTTTGGTACTCTCATAGACTACTTTGGAGGACTGAGGGACCTAAAGGATAAGGTCATAAGAGTTCTTCATCCCATGAGCTTTGTGGAAGACCCTGTAAGAATCCTTAGGGCTCTGAGGTTTGCAGGAAGGTTTGGCTTTAAGCTATCTAAGGGCACCGAAAAGCTTCTCATAAAAGCTGTTCGCATAGGTGTGCTCAAAAAAGCCCCAAGGGGCAGGCTACTTAACGAGCTTAGGCTTGCCATGAGGGAAGAAAGATTTCTTGAGATAATCGGGCTTTATAAAAAGTATGGTGTTCTTGAGCAGGTTCTTGAGGGCTTTAGCTTTAAGGAGGAACTTGAAAGGTTATTGGAAAACCTCAAAGAATTAGTTAGCTGGCATAGGATAGAGTTTCCTGAAGAGGTCATAGACTATGGCTGGCTTTTCTTTCTCCTTCTTATAAAGGACATGGACAGGCAAATCGCCCAGGAGCTTCTTAAGGATATTAGCGCACCCGCCTGGGTAAGGCAGAGCTATCAGCTTCTTAAAGATGAGCTTTACAAGACAGTGAAAGCTCTGAGGCAAGCACAAAAGAATTCAGAAGTGTATGAGCTTCTAAAAAACAAGCCTTTGGCTTTTCTCCTACTTGTTATGCTTTATGAGAGGGAAAAGGTGAGGCTATACCTTGAAAGGCTCAGGTTTGTGAAGGTGGACCCTGAGAAGTTTAAGGGGCTAAGTGGCAAGGAGCTGGGAAGGGCTATTGAGGAGGAAAAGAAGAGGCTCATGGACAGCATGGCTTGACAGGAGCAGGTTTTCTGACTATATTATACCCCGTTAGGGGGCGAATGGGTTCGACGGGGACTGTAGGTCAGGGTTGCAGGCAGGGTGGCAACCTTAACAGCCAGTGCAAACACTTCCCGAAAGGGAACTCGCTCTCGCTGCCTAACTGACGGCAGCGGCTCTCCGTTGGCTGTGCCTCTGGGCTGACGGAAGGGCTCAGAGACAGGGGTGTAGGCTCATGACCCCGTGGGTCGGGTTGTGAGCCGAAAGGACAGTCCCACCCACCCTTAGGGAGTTTGCAGGTGGACGCCCTTAGGGTCGGTAGCAAAACACCTGCTAAGCCTGTAGAGGCTCTGAAGCTGAAGGTCCTCGGACGCGGGTTCGATTCCCGCCGCCTCCACCAAAACTAAAACTCTTCTAACTCTCCCTCTTCAAAACTAACGGTGGTGATAGCTTCCATAAGCTTTTCAAAAACCGTATAAAAATCATCTCCTATAACCCTTACATACCTGCCATATATACTTTGCAAAGCCTTGGATACTATAGCTTCCTTCTGAAGGGCATTCTTAAGACCCAGCTCCTCATACCTTTTGTTCAGAACCTCCTTTGCAGACAGCAATACCTTAGCTCTTTTTTCTCTTTCTTCCTCTGCAAGGCTGAGGGGGCTTTCAAGGAAAAAGTCCACCTTTTTGAGCACCTTTTCAAAGGCGTAGCCGGGGAACTTCCTGTCTCCAAACCTGTCCACCACAAAGCCCACCGTTATAAGGTATGCTTCTTCCACAAACTTCTCAAGCCTGTATTCAGGAAGCTCCGGGTTTTCCTTAAGATGTGTTGTAAAAATCTCGTAAGCCTGGTGTGCTCTGTCCTTGAGGGAGGGCACCTTTTCTATGTTCAGGGCTATTATGTAGTTTTTTAGCTCAGGCGGTAGTATGATGGCTGGAAATTCCTTCATGCCCAGCTGGCGACCTGCTTCTAAGCGGTGCTGTCCGTTTATAACCTCATAACTGCCCTTGCCGTCTGGCACCACGGATAGAGGCTCCACAAATCCCACCTTTTCCATGGACTCCATGAGCCTTTTGATGTGCATGTCAGAAAGCTCACGCTGTATGGAGGGTATCACTATCTTTTCTACAGGCAGTATGGCAAACTCAAGCTCATAACCCTTTAGCGGCTCTCTGAATTTCATAGTTTATATTTTAGCTTGCCTTTGCCCCTTCCTTTATATCCCTGTCTGGCACTATTAAAGAGAGGTTCTCGCCGTCAGAAAGGGCAAGCACCATGCCCTGAGATTCTACGCCGAATATTTTTCTGGGCTTTAAGTTAGCAAGAATAAGAACCTTTTTGCCTATTAGTTCCTCAGGCTCATAGTGTTTTGCTATACCAGCCATCAGCGTTCTTTCTTCATCTCCGAGGGACACCCTTAGCTTTAAAAGTTTTTCAGAGCCTTCCACCCTCTCCGCCGAAAGCACCTTAGCAAGCCTTATATCTAACTTGAGAAAATCCTCTATGCCTATCAGCTCCATAGCTAAACCTCAAAAATGCACGTCGCAAACCTGCTCATACTCCACAAGCTCCCTTATGGTGGGGTTATTACCGCACAGGGGACAGCCCGGGTCCTTTCTGAGCTTTACCTTTCTAAAGTCCATGGATAGGGCGTCCATCACCAAAAGCTTGCCCACAAGGGGTTCGCCTATACCCAGCAGTAGCTTTATGGCTTCTGTAGCCTGTATGCAACCCATTATGCCTCCTATGGAGCCTAAAATACCCGCCTCCTGACAGGAAGGCACGAGACCCGGTGGTGGTGGCTCCGGGAAAAGGCACCGGTAGCAGGGTGAATGCTCCTTGTCTCTGAAGTCAAAGACGCTTATCTGCCCTTCAAAGCGGAGCATGGCTGCGGACACGAGGGGTTTGCCCATAAAGTAGCAGGCATCGTTTATGAGGAACCTGGTGGGGAAGTTGTCAGTGCCGTCAAGGACCACATCATAGTCCTTTATTACGTCCATTATGTTGGATTTATTTATCATGGTGTTGTAGGTTATCACCTTCACATCCGGGTTGAGCTTCTCAACGGTCATTCTTGCGGATTCCACCTTTGGAATACCCACCCTTTCCGTGTTGTGTAGTATCTGCCTTTGAAGGTTTGAAAAGTCCACCACATCAAAGTCCACAATACCTATGGTGCCAACACCCGCCGCCGCTAAGTAGTATATGGAGGGTGAGCCAAGCCCGCCTGCGCCGATGACTAGAACCTTAGACTTTAAAAGCTTTTCCTGCCCTTTTCCGCCAACCTCAGGCAGTATTATGTGCCTTGCATACCTTTTAATCTGCTCTTCTGTAAACTGGAACATGGTTTATAAATTATAAGCCCTTCTTCTCTTTAAGCCACCCTTTTTAGCAAAAAGGGTAAGAAGCTATTAAAAAAAGTTATAATGATAAACGTGATATGTCTCATAAAGGAGGTGCGGTATGAAGAACGTCATCTATAACACACCCGGGCATAAGGTGGTCTTCTTTGAGGAGCTCACACCAGCTTCTGCGGTGCAGGCAAATCAGGTGCTTATAATCCACAAGGACGAAGGCATGCTTTTAGACCCGGGAGGTCATAAGGTCTTCTCAAAACTGCTTTCAGACCTTTCTATCTACATACCACCAAGCCAAATAAAGTATATATTCCTCTCCCATCAGGACCCAGATATAGTGGCTTCCATAAACGGGTGGCTAATGACCACAAGGGCGGTGGCCTACATATCAAAACTCTGGATGAGGTTCCTTCCTCACTTTGGACTGGATTCTCAGCTGGAAGACAGGGTAATGCCCATAGATGACGGTGGAACTATTCTTACCTTGGGTGGAGACTGCAAGCTCTATATAATCCCAGCCCATTTTATGCACTCTCCGGGCAACTTTCAGGTCTATGACCCCTGCGCCAAGATACTCTTCTCTGGAGACCTTGGAGCCTCTCTGGGTCAGGAATACTTTGTGGTGGAGGACTTTGACGCACACATAAAGTATATGGAGGGCTTTCATAGACGTTATATGGCGAGCAATAAAATTCTCAAGCTGTGGGCAAACATGGTTCGTCAGCTGGACATTGAGATGATAGTGCCCCAGCACGGAGCTATCTTTAAGGGCAAAGATATGGTAAGCAAGTTTATAGAATGGATTGAAAACCTTGAGGTGGGCGTGGATTTGATGACGCAGGACAGGTATAGGCTGCCCACGGGATAGCCTACTATGCTGACCGCCTCTGCGGGATATTAGAAGAAATACATGAAGACTGTAAGGATAAGGTGAAGGTCTTTATGCCAGCAGGCATGTTTATTTTTGAAGCCCTCACGGGAAAATTATAAAACTTCCATACCTTAGAGTAAGGGGGGCTTTTTTTAGCTCCTTCTTGGCTTTAAACGTTTGCCTGCCAGAAAAGAAGCTCTTATGCTCTTATAGCATGAAAGACTTTGTCCATCTTCACCTGCATACCCAGTATTCGCTCCTTGACGGTGCCATAAAGGTGAAGGACCTTGCTAAAAAGGCTTCAGAGTTTGGCTACAGGGCGGTAGCCATAACGGACCACGGAAACCTCTTTGGCATACTGGACTTTTACAAAAGCATGAAGGAAGCGGGCATAAAGCCCCTCATAGGCATGGAAGCCTACTTTACCACAGGCTCACGCTTTGACAGGAAGGGCAAAGGCTCAGAAGACAATATCACCGACCGCTACAACCACCATCTTATACTTATAGCCAAAAATGATACAGGGCTAAAAAACCTCTTTAAGCTATCCACTCTTTCCTATAAGGAAGGCTTTTACTACAAGCCGAGGATTGACTATGAGCTTCTCAGCCAGTATCATGAGGGGCTTATTGCCATAACCGCATGCCTCAAGGGTGTACCCACCTACTATGCCAGCATAGGAGAGGTAAATAAGGCTCAGGATTGGGTAAAGAAGTTTCTGGACCTCTTTGGAGAAGACCTTTATTTAGAACTTCAGTCCAACTCTCTGCCCGAGCAGGAAACTGCCAACAGGAACCTGATAGACATAGCAAAAAGATACGGCGTCAAGCTTGTGGCTACAAACGATTCTCATTACCTTGAACCTTCCGACAGGCTTGCCCATCAGGTACTGATGGCTATACAGATGAAGAAGACCCTGCAGGAAATTCAGGCAGGAGGAGGATTCAAATGTGCCAACGAAGGGCTTCACTTTGCAAGCCCGGAAGAGGTCTGGAAAAAGTTTGAGGGCAGGTTTGTGGGCTGGGAGACTGCTCTTTTGAACACCCTTGAGGTGGCGGAAAAAACTCAGGAGAGCTTTAGCCTTTTAGAGGGTGGTGGCTACCTTATGCCCGAGTTTCCTACTGATGGGCTTCCTGTGGGGGACTTTCTCAGGGAGTTGGCAGTAAAGGGTTTAAGGCAGAGGATTGTTCAGGGACTTGCTAAGGACACGAAGGAATACTGGGAGAGGCTTGAGTTTGAGCTGGATGTGGTCAGACGTATGGGTTTTGATGGATACTTTCTTATAGTGCAGGACTTTATAAACTGGGCAAAGTCTCAGGGTATTCCTGTGGGACCGGGCAGGGGTTCTGCGGCAGGCTCCCTGCTTGCCTTTGCCTTAGGCATCACGGACGTGGACCCCATAAGGCATGGTCTTCTTTTTGAAAGGTTTTTAAACCCGGAGAGGGTCTCCATGCCCGATATAGATGTGGATTTTTGTATGGAAAACAGGGATAAGGTTATAGAGTATGTGAAGGGCAGATATGGGGCACAGAACGTGGCTCAGATAATCACCTACAATGTGATGAAGGCAAAGCAAACCCTCCGGGATGTGGCAAGAGCTTTGGGCATACCCTACCAGACGGCGGACACCTTAGCCAAGCTCATACCTCAGGGAGATGTGCAGGGCACATGGCTTTCCTTGGAGGAGATGTATCTGACGCCTGTAGAGGCACTTTTAGAAAAATACGGAAGGCACAGGACGGACATAGAGGAAAATGCGGTACGTTTTAGAAGGCTGTGCGAAGAAAGCCCGGAGCTGAAAAGACTTGTAGAGATAGCCCTCAGGCTTGAAGGTCTTACAAGGCACACTTCTTTGCACGCTGCTGGCGTGGTTATAGCTCCAAAGCCCTTGGAGGAGCTTCTGCCCCTTTACTATGACAAGGAGGGAGAGGTAGCCACCCAGTTTGACATGGTCAAGTTAGAGGAGGTTGGTCTTATAAAGATGGACTTTCTGGGTCTGAAGACCCTTACGGAGCTTGAAAGGACAAGGCAATTGATAAAGGAAAGGCATGGGGTTGAGATAAACTACCTGAGCCTTCCCTTTGACGACGAGAAGGTCTTTGAGCTTCTGAGGGAAGGAAACACGACGGGTGTGTTTCAGCTTGAAAGCTCTGGCATGAAAAACCTTCTTAAAAGACTTGAGCCTGACAGCTTTGAGGACATTGTGGCTGTGCTTGCCTTATACAGACCCGGACCCCTAAAGAGTGGTCTTGTGGACAGTTATATAAACAGAAAGCACGGGAAGGAGCCTGTTGAGTATCCCTTCCCGGAGTTAGAGCCAGTTCTTAGAGAAACCTACGGCGTGTGGGTCTATCAGGAGCAGATAATGAGGGCTTCTCAGGTGCTGGCGGGCTTCACACCCGGCGAGGCGGATACTCTCAGGAAAGCCATAGGAAAGAAGAAGGCGGACCTGATGGCTCAGATGAGGGAAAAGTTCATAAAGGGTGCGGTAGAAAGAGGCTATGAGGAAAAGAAGGTGCAGAAGCTGTGGGAGGATATAGAGAAATTCGCCAGCTATTCCTTTAACAAGTCGCACTCGGTAGCCTACGGATACCTTTCATACTGGACCGCATACTTAAAAGCCCACTATCCTGAGGAGTTTTTCTGCGTAAAGCTATCCACGGAAAAGAACGACAAGAAGTTTATAAACCTTGTAAAGGATGCAAAAGCCCTTGGCTTTAAGCTGTTACCTCCAGACATAAACAAGAGCGGTGTGGATTTTGTGATAGAAGGTCCCAAGAGCATAAGGTTTGGGCTGGCAAGAATAAAGGGAGTGGGGGAGGAAACGGCAAGGCTCATAGTGGATAGCAGGAAGAGGGTATGGAGTTCTCTTGGGGATTTTGTGCGTAGCGTGGATTCAAGAAAGGTAAACAAGAAGGTGCTTGAGGCTCTTATAAAGGCGGGTGCTTTTGACTTTACAAAGGAGCCAAGAGGAGAACTTCTCTCAAGGCTTGAAGGCTCTTCCCTTATGATGAAGGGGCTTTTTGGTTCAAAGGAGGAGGTTAAGGAGGAGGACTATGCAAGGTATGAAAAGGAGGTGCTTGGCTTTTACATATCCTCGCATCCCTTGGACCCTTATGAGAAGCTTCTTAGAGGCAAGGTTTCTAACCTTGACATACTGGAGGAAAGTCAGGGCGGAGTTTATACCTTTGCGGGCGTGATAACGGAGCTGAAGGTAAAAAAGACGCAGAGAGGAAACCACATAGCCCTTTTCAACCTTGTGGACAAGACGGGCATAGCTCAGGTGCTTGTCTTTCCAGAGCTTTATGCCCAGAATAGGGAGCTTGTAAAGGAAGATGCTCTGATAGTTGGCAGGTTTGAGGTGGATTTTGATGAGGAGACGGAGGAGTTAAGTCTTCTTGCAAAGGAAATATACAGCATTGAGGACTTTTTAAGGAGCGAGAGTATGAAGGCAAGGCTTGTTTTTACAAGGGAGCTAAGCGAGGAAGAGCTTGCGGAGTTAAAAAGGCTTCTTGAGGACTGTTATGACGATGAGGGCAAGGAGCTAGAGCTGGAGCTAAGAATAAACGGATACAGGACGGTGCTTCTGGCAGACCCAAGAATAAAGGTGGGACCTGAGCTTTTGAAAAGGTCCCAGAGGTTAAAGGAGCTTGGGCTTTTATTTGACTTCTCCTGAAAGCCTGAGCTGAGGGAAATCCTGTATGCTTTTGCCCTCTTCAAGTGCCTGTATGTGCCTTTCTACAAAGGACAGAAGATACCCTATATCCACACCCATAAAGCAGTCTCCGCAGGGCTGGAGCTGTTCTTTCACCATCTTTAAGACTCTCAGGCAGGAGGGTAGCCTTCCGTTGAGATAGTGGTTGTAGGCAATGGCAAGCCTTATAAGACCCTGACAGCAGTTTCTTGAAAACCTGTCCTCTTTGGGAAATAGCCTCCAGAGGTCCTCCAGAAGCTCATGGGCTGAGTAAAAGTCTCTTATATCCCATAGCCTTTTAGCCTCTTTTAGAAGCTCCTCCTTACTCAAACCTTGAACCCTACCGCAAAGCCCACCGCAAAACTGCCCGCAAAGGCAAGCTTTCTAATAAGCCCTTCCACAAAGGCGGGAAGGCTTGAAAACATACCCTTAAAGAGCATAAGTAGAGCATCCCAATGCACGCTTATAATACCCTTGCTGGCAAGCCACATGAGAGAAAGCATATAAAGACCCATGAGCATGAGGAATAAGTTTAAAAGCCGGCGGACCGCAAAGCCCACCACGAAGCCTGCAAAGCCCGCATAGCCCATATCAAGCAAAAGACCTTCCCAGTTCATTGATACCTGAAGACGCTTGGATTTAGCACATCCGGGTAGTTGGTGGTCATCTCGTAGTCAAAGAGCTGTTTCCTTATCCTTTCCAAGTCTGACTTAGAAGGTTTGAAGGGATAGCTCTTTATATCGCTCACCGAGCTGTCGCCAAAGGGTCTGTTGCAGGCAACTTCTGTGGTCTTGCCCCTGCAACCGGAGGTCATAAAGGGTCTTCCACTCCAGAAAAGCTCCTCAAAGGTGTCTCTGTCTATGCCAAAGTCTATTATCTGACCCTTTTCGTTGAACTTCATATCCTCGTAGCGTGCTATCTGGTTGTCTATCAGATATCTGGCAAACTGCACCCTTCTATACTGGGGTGCTGGGCAGGGCTTTTCCTTCTCCATCATAGAGCCTTCCTCTGGCCAGAAGGAGAAAAGATGCGTCCTTGCACCTAAGTCTCTCACCCTCTGAATGGTTTCCACCATCTCCTGCTCCGTCTCTCCCAGACCCACCACTAAGTGGCATCCCGCGTAGCCATCTCCCATCACCTCACAGGCCCATTCAAGCACTTTCCAGAAGGTTTCCCACCGGTGAGGGCTGTTCATGGGTCTTCCACGGAGCTTTTCAAATACCTCTGGAGTGGCGCAGTCTATGGCAACAGTGACCGTGTCAGCACCAAGCTTTTTATAGTCCTCCATATCCTCGTAAGTAGTGCCAGTGGCGTTTATAAGTAGAGAAACAAAAAGCTGGTCCCCAAGCTCTGAAAGAACCTTTTTAAGCACATACTTGGTGTCCCTTATTGCCCTCGGGTGGGTAATCTGGGCTATGCACAGCCTCTCCACATGACCCACTCTCTTTGCCCTCTCTATAATTTCCTCCAGCTTTACAGTAGGCCACTCGACCCTTATGAAGTTCTTCTTCGAATACTCCATTTCCCTTGCCTTCTGAAGACCGCAGTAGGCACAGGTGGCATGGCATCCAGAGGGGTATGTAAGAAGGGTGTTTATACAGCTAAGCCTTGTGTTTCTGTAAAACTGCCCCGGCACTATGCCAAGGGTCATGGCGGCAGCCATGCTTATTTGAAGGTATTCGGGACTTTCCTTCTGCTGGGTTAGTTTCTCTAATACAAGCCTGTCCATCTTTCCACCTCCAAGACTTATTATAAGACAGTGGCTCAAGAGGTCTTTAAGATTTTCTTATAGAGCTATAAGTTTATGTGGAACCACTTCCCCCTTCAAGCCTCTGATAAAGTAGCTCCATCAGGGGTATGTATCTTTTCAAACTTGAAAAGAGCTTTTCCGCCCCCTCCTCATGGTAGGTGTGAGAGGTCAGGTTTCTGTCGTCTATCATTTCAAGCAGTAGCTTAGCATCCTCCTCGCTCACATATCCTGCGGAAAAAAACTCTCTTATACAGCCCTTTGGAGTCCTGCAGTCTATGCCTTCTCTTTCTAACATAAAGTCCTTTACAGCTTTTCACATTATCTCAACGATGAATTCAAACCTCTGAATGGTTGAGTCTCTGAAAAAGACATAGTCTTCTTCTTCCTTTTTCAGCAAAGTCTTATCGTAGGCTTCCTTAAGCCTTTTTAAAGCCTTTTGAAAATCTGAAAGTTTCTTGCTCAGAGCCATCTTTCGCCCTCCTTCTCCACCGCTTCCTTCAGATAAGGAGCATGCTTCAGATTAACTATATCCACCTTGTAGGGTAGATGGCTTTCCTCTAAAAGGTATCTTAGATAGCTAAGGTCTTTGAAACCAGTTCCAATTTTTATTGACAAATTTACTCAAGCATACTATATTGCTCAATATAAAGATGCATAGAGCCGTTCAGGTCTCATGCCCTCTGACAAAAAGGAAAAAGGACATTATCAAAAAATTGCTCATAGAATACAGAAAAACAGCAAAAGCCATAGCCAGCTATCAGTGGTTTCTATTCTTCACTCAAGGTTCCTTCAACAGAAAGGCAAACATAAAGCATTTAAGGTCTAACCTCTCTGAAAGATACAAATACACAATACAGTATCATGTGGTAGTGCCTGTCTTAGATAGCTTTATCTCCAACCTCAAAAACAGATTTTCTGAAATTGTCAAAAACTCTAACCTGTTAGAGAAGACCAAAAGGGTTTTGCTATACCTGAACAAAAACAACGAATGGCTTATAAATAAGTCTGAAAAAGCCATTTACGTGGATTACAAAAACAGAACTGTTTTTGAATACGACATAACAGAAGAAGAAAGGCTTTTAGCAAAGAAGATATTCAAGCACATACTCAAAGGATGGAGAAAACCTAAATTCAACAAGGTTTCTCTTCTGCTTGACAGTAAGACTGCCTTGATAGAAGAGCCAAAGAAATCCAAGCATTTTGACAGGTGGATAAGGCTTTCTACCCTTGACAAGGGCAAACCCATTTACTTACCTGTCAAGCTTCACAACTACTTTGAAAAAAGAAGAGGGAAGGCAACTCAGCTACTTCAGATAGGAGAAGATGGAACTCTGAGGATAGTGAAAGAGATAGAACCCAAACAGCTTGCAGGAGAGGAGGTAATAGCTTTAGACTTTGGACTGAAGAACTTTTTAACCAGCTCAAAAGGAGATATGTTTGGAAGGAAGTTATATGAGAAGGTTAGAGAATATGCAGAGAAGATAGACAAACTGCAGAGGAACCTGCAAAGGCAAGGAATAAAGCCAACAGAGAGCAAGAGGTTTTTAAGGCTTACAGAAAGGCTGTCAGCATTTATAAAGAATGAGGTAAGAAGGATAATAAACAGGATTGTCCAGCTCTATGCTCCGAGGGTGATAGTGATAGAAAATCTCAAGAGCCTCTATAAAAAGTTTTTGTCAGATTATCCAAAGGAAGTCAAACGGGCTATAGTAAGATACGGCTATGGTGAGCTAAAGAAGAAGCTACAGGAGATAAGAGAGGAGTATGGTATAGAGGTTATTCAGGTCAATCCAGCCTATAGCTCACAGACATGCAGTTCATGTGGTTATGTGGATAGGGAGAACAGGAAAACACAGGAAAAGTTTGAATGCAGGTTATGTGGTAGAAAGCTTCATGCGGATGTGAATGCATCCAGAAACCTGCCTGACCGTGTCAGGTGGGGGATGCATTTACGCTGTGTGAAGCAAGCCCTTGTCATGCAGGTGAAGGAGTTTTTGAAAAACCTGCATGGTGAGCGGTATAAGTGCCTCAGGAGTAAGGCACGGGGCTTACTGTCTGAAAATCCTTACTTTAGAGGGTTTTCAGGCACAGCCCTAAACCCGATGCATAGATAGATGTCTATAAGTAGGATATCTGTCTATGCAAAGGGATACTCTTTATCTATGTCCTCTTCAGAGTCAAAGGCTAAGTGCCTGCCTTGTGTTCTTTCCTTGCCCTTGAGCCAAAAAGATATACCTTTACCTTCCTCCCCTCAAAGAAGGTTCTTAAAAAGTCCTTAAGGTCCTCTATCGTGCATATCTTTTCTGTCATTTCTTTCTCTTTTGCATGATTATCTGCGATACTTTTGCAGCCTTTTGCGGTTCCATAGCTTCAAGTATAGCAGCTGCCTGACGCTCCTTGAGGTTTAAAAGCACCTCCGCCGCAAGCTCTGGCTCCATGTTGTTCATTATGGCTCCTGCCTCATCAGGAGAAGCTTTGTTGAATATCTCCACCAGTTTTTTTACCTCTGGTCTTTTCTCTTCCTTTGGCGGTTCAATTTTCTTTAATTCTTCAAGCCTTTTTCTTTCCTCCTCCAGCCTTTTTAACTTCTCCTCCAGGTCCTTTGATATGGTGCTTACCTCTTCCTTTGCCCTTTTCTGCCTTTCTTCCTTTAGCTTTTTCTGAAGGGCTGGCTGAGTAAAGGCAAGGCTGAAAAGAGTTAGAAAAAGCAGTAGCTTAGCCATTCCTGTAAAACTGCCTAACGAGGTGTAAAAAGCCCGTGTTTTGTAGCTCTATGTTTAAATTTCTGGCACGTTCAAGCTCTTCTCTTCTTTCCTTTACAATTTCCAGAGCCTTTATATCCCTGTAGGCTTCCTTTAGCTTTTCTCTCTTTTCCTCCCTTATGCTGCGCAGCTGTAAAAGCTTCGCCTGAAGCTCCTTCTTCCTTGCAACAAGAGCCATGTATTTTGCATAGAGGGCTTCTGAGAAGGAGTTTTTTGCTTCCTCGTTCACACGGCTTGCTTCCTTTTCAAGAGAATCTATTTCCCTTTCTAAAAGCCTTATATTAGCCTCTATCTGCAACAGCTCCCTTGCCCTGAGCTCCTTTATGCCCTCCTTTATCCTAATTATTCTTTTTATGCTCATGGTAAAATTATACATCCTATGCAAGATGAGATTTCCCAACTTATTGAAGTAGGAAGAGAGCTACACCTAAGGGGCTGGCTTCCTGCCAGCGGAGGAAACCTGTCCGCCCGCTTAGGAAATGGCACGGTAGTTATCACCGCCTCTGGCTCTCACAAGGGACATCTTACTGCGGAAGACTTTGTGCTTCTGGACCCTGATGGAAATGTGGTAAAAGGTTCAAAAAAGCCCTCAGCGGAGACAGAGCTTCACCTTCTTGTCTATAGGCTCTTTCCGGAGGTCAAAAGCGTCCTGCACGTGCATTCGGTCAATGCCACCCTCATATCAAGGCTTTCTAACTCCGATGTGAGGCTTGAAAACTACGAGCTTTTGAAGGCTTTTGACGGTATAAAGACTCACGAAACCTTTGTGGAAGTGCCTGTTTTTGAAAACTCTCAGGACATGAAGAGTCTGTCAAAGGAGGTGGAGGCTAAGCTGAAAGATGGGATTTATTACGGCTTTTTGCTCCGCTCTCATGGTCTGTACACCTGGGGTAGAAGCATAAGGGAAGCCTACATAAGGCTTGAAGCCTTTGATTTTCTCTTTGAATGTGAGCTAAAATTGATGCTTGGAGGTGTGCGATGAGCCTTTTGGCTGTTTATGATGAGCTGGGGAACCTTTTAGAGCTTACAAGGGATTATGAGGAGATAAAAAACAGGCTTGCAAGCATAGGTGTTGTTTTTGAAAGGTGGCAGGCAAACAAGGAACTGGACTTTTCAGCAGGACAGGAGGAGGTGCTTTCCGCCTACAGGGATGATGTGGAAAGGATAGTTAAGGAGTTTGATTTTAAATCCATAGATGTGGTGAGCCTTACGCCAGACCATCCAAAAAAGGAGGAACTTAGAAACATGTTTCTGTCTGAGCATACCCATTCGGACTTTGAGGTAAGGTTCTTTGTGGACGGCTCTGGCACCTTCTACCTGCATCCAGATGACAAGGTTTATGTGGTTCTGTGTGAAAAGGGAGACTTTATAAGCGTGCCTGCCAACACGAGGCATTGGTTTGACATGGGTACACAGCCCTTTTTCAAGGCGATAAGGTTCTTCTCCATACCCGACGGGTGGGTGGCAAATTTTACAGGTTCTGACATATCCACCCGCATACCATCTCACGACCAGATAGTTAGGCTGTGATAAAGGCAATACTTACAGATATTGAAGGCACCACCTCATCTCTGAGCTATGTAAAGGAGGTTATGTTCCCCTACTCAAAGGAAAGACTAAGAGGTTTTCTGTCTGAACACTGGCATGAAGAAAGAATTCAGAAGATAATAAAAGGGCTTAAGGAGAAGCTGAAAATGCCCGTAGACCTTGAGCTGGCGGTAAAGACCTTTGAAGAATGGATTGACAGAGACCTGAAGGAAGGGCTTTTAAAGGAGCTTCAAGGACATATCTGGGAAGAGGGTTTTCTCAAGGGAGAGCTGAAAGGGCATATATACCCCGACGCTTATGAGAAGTTAAAGGAATGGAAGGAGAGGGGCTACAGGCTCTTTGTGTATTCCTCTGGCTCTGTAAAGGCTCAGAAGCTCTTCTTTGGACACACGGAATACGGAGACCTCACGAGCCTTTTTGAGGGCTTTTTTGACACTTCTGTGGGAGGAAAAAAGGAAGCTGCTTCTTACCTTCGCATAGCTAGGCAGATGGGGCTTGAGCCGCAGGAAGTGCTTTTCCTCTCCGATGTGGAGGAGGAGCTTGTAGCTTCTTATTCCGCAGGCATGAAGGTTATTTTAGTGGAGAGGGAGCCAAAGGATAGAGAAAGTCCTTTTGTGAAAGTAAGAAACTTTTATGAGGTGGAGGAGCATCTCACTCACCCCGGGCTGGACTTAAGAGGCTTTTGAGGGCATAAACCACAAAAATTATACCTGCAAGCACTGCAAGAAGAGTGCCTGCACCCATGAGGCTAAGGGACAATAGCACAAAAGGGTCATTGGTAAAGGCGGTGCCGTAGGTTTTCCTTGGAGCACCTTTGAGACCCGCAAAGAACAGACCCAGCACAAACATGAACATGCCCACCCCATACATGTAAGCCTGAAGGAGGCTAACCTTGCTTAATTTTGCCCCTAATTCAAGCTCTTTCAAAAGGCTGTAGGTGAGCACCATAAAAGCTAAGGTCTGGCTTGTGATAACTCCATGGTAGTGGGCGGGTATGCTCAGGCTTGACTTCATGCCCACATAGTGGCTGTGGGGGTTCATGAAATACTCTAAAAGAGCAGGCATAAGACCAGCATAGGCTATAAAGACACCAAGCAAGTAAAGGGCTATAGAAAGCATCAGGGCGGAAGAGTATAGGTTTTTTAGTTCAACCCTTATATGCTTTAATAGCTTAAAAAGGTGCAGGAAAATGAAAAGACCTATGCCGAAGGCATAGCCAAGGTCTGTAAGCCTCCTTGCCTGTTCGGAGACTGTATCTGAGAGGGCAAGGGGTATGAGCACGTAGGAGAAGGAAAAGCCAAAAAGGAGTGCGGAAGCGTGTTTGAGCCTGCCAAGGCTTGGCTTTACACCCCTTAGCTCCAGAAGATAATACCAGGCATACAGAAGAAATACACCGTTT
The DNA here is from genome assembly GCA_030549905.1 of Aquificota bacterium. Lineage (GTDB taxonomy): Bacteria > Aquificota > Aquificia > Aquificales > Aquificaceae > Pampinifervens. Next base: position 147,164 of record JAUQQK010000002.1, read on the forward strand.
ATAAACTGATGAATATGACCCGGTGCCCAGTAAAGCCTTTCATAAAAGAGGTAAAGCTCCTCTTTGGAGCCTACTTTGGGGAGGCTGAAGATGAAGGCAAGGAACATAAGCACAGAAAGGACTATGGAAAGGCTAAGAAGATGCTTTTTTGGGTCTTCAGAGCCTATATCTTCGAGAGCTTCAGGAAGAAGTCTGAAGGAGGCAAGCCAGAAGCCAGAAAAGAAGAGAAGGGCGCTTACCCAGAAGAGGGGGTGGTCTATGGTGGGAAGGTAGTTGTTGGGAACCGCCTTGCCTGTCCCGCTAAGAGCCACGAGGGCTATACCACCTATGCCAAGAAGAGACAGATAAAAGGAGGGCTTTAACTCCACCCTGTAGTTTTTCTGCCACAGGAGCATGCCAAAGGTTAGGAAAAAGCCCACTATGGCTAAATCCACATGCCCTATTATGGAATGATAAAAGTAGTCGGGTGGCACCAGCTTATAGACAAGAGGGGTTCTTGCCACCGCTGCCACAAGGGCTAAAAGCCCGCCAAGACCCAAAGAAATTACAGAAAGGGTTAGCCAGTTTCTTTCCATCTACCTCCTCATGTCAAAGACCATGGCTGAAAAAAGAAGGGCTATGTACAGCACCGAGTAGAAGAATAGAAACATACCATTAGGCTTTTTTGACAGGACAAACTTTACAGTAAGCAGCAGGTAAAGACCGCTCAGGAGCAGGGCGGAAAAGAAGTAAAAGCTACCTGCAAGCCCGTAGAAGGTGGGAAGAAGGCTAACCGGCAGGAGTGAAGCGGTGTATATGAGGGTTTTTATCTTTGTATGCTCCACGCCCTTGACCACGGGCAGTGTAGGTATGCCTGCCCTCTTATAGTCCTCCATATACTTTATGGCAAGTACCCAGAAGTGGGGAGGTTGCCACAGGAACATGATTAAAAAAAGCACGAGGGCGGGAAAATCCACCTCACCCTTTACTGCTGAGTAGCCTATGACAGGAGGAAGAGCACCCGACACACCTCCTATTTCTGTGGCAAGGGGGCTTTTTCTCTTGAGGGCAAGGGTGTATATAACCACGTAGAAAAAGGAGGCGAGAAAAACGAGAAAAAGGGAAAGAAGATTTACCTTAAAGAATAAGACTAAAAAGGACAGGAGCAGAAGTATAAGACCAAAAAAGAAGGCATTTATCGGGGGCACGCTTCCGCTCGGAAGTGGTCTTTCTCTTGTCCTGTGCATGAGGGCATCTATGTCCCTGTCAAAAAACTGGTTCAGCACTGCAGAGCCGGCGGAGGCAAGCCCAGTCCCAAGCAAAGTCCAGAAGACAAGCCATGGGTCTGGAAAACCCCTCTGAGCTAAGTACATGCCCGTCAGGGTTGTAATAAGCACAAGGAGGACAATGCCTGGCTTAGTAAGAACTATATAGTCTCTTATCACGCTACTGTAAGCCACAGCCTTTCCTACCATGCAGGTTTCACCTTTAACTGGTCTGCTTTCTGAAGCTGAAGGTGGTATGTTAGCCATGCAAAGAGGAAAAACCCGCTCGCCGTGTCAAGAAATACTAAGGGGAGGAAAAAGCCCGTAAGCACCATGGAAACGGCGAAGACAAACTGTATGTTGATGAGGAAAAAAGTCAGCAGGGTCCATCTGTTTGGGCTGGATATAAGCATTAGTAAAAAGGCAAGCCACGTGGTATAAGCAAGATTTCTATGAATGAACTGCAGAGCCACCTGCCAGTTGGTAAGGTCAGGAATAAGCTTGCCGTTGCATAGGGGCCACTCATGCCCGCAGGCTTCTCCAGAGCCCGTGTATCTTACCAGAACCCCCGTTAGCATGGTGGCTATGGCAAAGGCATAAGCCCACCAGGGCACAAAGCCCGGGTAATCCCTCCTGTATAGAAACCTCAAAGCGAAAACAAGACCGCCCATTATAAGCATGGATTCGTATATGTGGAAGGACTCAAGGAGCATATGCTGTAAGTTTGAAAGGTGGGGAGCTTCACTTTTTATCATCTTCATGCCTGTAAGTGCTGCGGAAAAGGTAAAGAATAGGGAAACAGCTACCGCTATCTTTGCAGACTTTGGAGCCCCTTTGTGTTTTAGCCACAGAAGCAGAAAAGTGCCAAGCACGAAAAGACCCGCAAGACCGCTGACGGTCCTGTGCCCCATTTCTAACTTGGCGGAGGTATCCTTGGGTGGCTGAAAGTTCCCATAGCAGAGGGGCCAGTCAGGGCATGCAAGGCCCGAGTCCGTTGACCTTACAGCCCCTCCCCATATCATAACTATATAAGTGAAGACAAGAGCTAAAACCAAAAACAACCTGAGCATAGTTTAAAAATTATACCTCAGAGGGTTCAATTATGAGATTTTTCATAAACTTTACAAGCTCATCTTTTAGCTCCTCTCTTTGCAGGGCAAATTCAAGCACTGTCTGTATGTATCCTATGGGTGTGCCTGTGTCATAAACGCTTGAGTCTATCTTTATGGCGTATATGGCTTCCTCTTCAAGAAGTAATTTCATGGCATCTGTTAGCTGGACCTCTCCACCCTTGCCAGGGGGCGTGACTTTAAGCTTTTCAAAGATTTTTGGTGTGAAAAGATACCTTCCTACTATGGCGAGCCTTGAAGGAGCTTCTTCTGGTTTTGGCTTCTCTATAAGGTCATCAACTATGTAAATGTTATCTTCTATGAGCTTTCCACTTATTATTCCATACTTTGATACATCCCTTGGTTCCACCTCAAAGACAGCTATTACACTTTTACCGAACCTGCTATAGATTTCTATCATTTTCTTCAACACATTTTCCTCATCTTTTATTATCACATCCCCAAGACAAACTACAAAAGGCTCTTTGCCCACCACAGGCTCAGATACAAGCACTGCATGGCCTAAACCCAATTGCTCCTTCTGTCTTATATATATGGGATTTATGAGCCTGCTTATCTCCCTTATGTTTTTAAGAAGCTCTATCTTGCCACACTGCTCTAAATGCTTTTCAAGGTCTGTATTTATATCAAAGTGGTGCTCTATGGGTCTTTTGTGCCTGCCAGTTACAAAGACAATGTTTTCAATGCCAGCGGACAGGCATTCTTCCACTATGAACTGAATTACAGGCTTGTCAATTATAGGAAACATCTCCTTTGGCATAGCTTTGGTGGCAGGTAGAAACCTCGTGCCCCAACCAGCTACAGGTAAAACAGCCTTTCTAACCTCCATCTTTCATCTCCCTTCATTTAGAATGTAGTTTATCATATCATCACAGGCTAACGGATTTGCAAAACTACTCATATGCTTTGAAAATTCTTCCCTAAATTGGATAAGCCTGTCTACTGCTTTAATAACCTTCTCCGAGGTAGCCTCTTCCTGTCTTGCTACAAGCCCACCCCCAAGCTCTTCTATTTCTTTTGCATTATAGTATTGATGGTCATGAACCGCATGGGGGAAGGGTATAAATAGGGCAGGCACTCCATAAAGAGAAAGCTCCGTTATGGTACTGGCTCCAGCTCTGCTTACGGCTACCGTGCTTGCCCTGTATATAAGCTCCATGCGATGGCTGAAGGCAAGGGTAAGCACCTTAAGACCCTTTTCCTTGTAAAAGTCTGAAACCTTTTGAAATTCCCTCTCTCCCGTTATGTGTATGCCCTGAAGACCTGTTTTTTGAAAAATCTCAAGGGCAAGCCTGTTTAAAAACTCAGCCCCCTGACTGCCACCCACCACAAGAAGGGTGGGCTTGTCCTCAAGACCAAGCTCATCAAGGGCGGTTTGCCTGCTAAGTTTTAAACCCTCTAAAAGAGCCTTTCTTACCGGTAGTCCTGTCTTTACAACCTTCTCCTGAGGAAAGTATTTCCTTGAACCTTCAAAGGTTATAAAGACCCTTCTGGCAAATCTTGAAAGAAGTCTGTTGGTCTGGCTTGGTACAGAATTCTGCTCATGAAGAAAAAGGTCAAGGCTCTTCAGAAGGCTTGACAAACCAAGGGGAAGGCTTGCATAGCCACCAAAGACCACAGAAATACCTGTAGGGTCAAGCCTTCTATATAGAGAAAGACTTGAGGAAGAAAGGCTCAGAAGAGCCCTCAGCTTTTCCATAAAAGACCTGCCCATAAAGGGCTTGGCTTCTAAAAATAGGCTCTCCGTGGGCACCTTTTCTCTTAGCCTGTGTTCTATGCCCCTCTTTGAACCTACAAAGAGGGCAGGGAAGCCTCTCTTTATAAGACATTCAAGAAAAGCAAGAGCCGGGAAGAAGTGCCCTCCCGTGCCACCGCCCGAAACATAAAACCTCATCAGGAAGCATTATACAGGGGGCTCAGTCTGAAATAAAGGAGTGAGCCTTTTATTATAGAAAGGCTAAGGGTTCCACTGAGGATTATATGTATAACTACAGGCAAAAGATACATCCTGTGGAAGGACAGGGTATGCAGGCTAATCGTAAGGAGTAGGGAAAGGAAAAAGCAGGCTTTTATAAGCTTTTCACCTATCACCTCCGACATAAGGGGCACTTGTTTTGCTCCCTCGTTGCTGAGATGAAACCAGACGAGAAAGGAGATAATCCTCAAGGACATGCCCGTGATTAGGATTGTGAAGAAAAGACCGAAGCTTAGAAGAAACTGGTAGAGGAAGCTTTCCTTGAAGAGGAAGAAGGGTATGGACACAAGCAGGTTCAGGAAGGCTAAATACCAGAAGTATATGCTTTTGTCTGCAAAGCCCCTCCTGCTCGTGTATAGCCTGTGAAGGGTAAGAAGGACATGGGACAGGACAAGTGCCAGCAGTGGAACCCTTGTATATATGCTGTCATAAAGGGCAAGAAGAAGGGCGGGCGTGAAAAAATAGGGGAAGTTCATGGCATAAAGCCTCGGGTATGGTCTTGCCACGAAGAACATCTCCACCACCTGAAAGGAAACAGAGGCTATCAGAAGAAAGACCCAGCCAAAGAGCATAAGAACCATATGAAGGTGCAGAAGCCATGGGCTGTAGGGAGTGTAGTTTCCGTATGAAAGCGCTATAAGAAAGCCTGCCACAGCTCCAGAAAGTACGAAAGCTAAGGCAAACTTAAAGCCCCTTGAGGTGGGTGTAAAGCTCTTTAGCTTAAGAAGATGGTACAGGAAAAGAAAAGCTGTAAATAAGACACCAGCAAGCAGGAGAGAACTACCTACCATTATGAGAGAGTAGTTTTTCAGATAAAAGCCCGTAGTAAAAAGAGAAAAACCTAAGAGAAGAAGAAGCCAGCTTATTATAGCTTTTCTCTTTGGCTCTTTTATGACCGCACCTGCCACTACAGGAAGCATCTGGAAAAGGGCTCCGAACATTACAAAGAGGGCAAAGCCTATGGTGCTTATATGCACATAAAGGGGCAGGCTCCAGAGGTCTTTAAGGTAAGAGCAAAGCTCAAGGAGAGAGCCAAAAAACCAGAAAAGGCTCGCACTTATAAAGAAGCCAGAGACTATTATGAAGGGAGGAGCCTGAAGAAGCGATAGACCCCTCATAGAGCTTCCATCTTCTGCACCACCTCTGGGGCGTCAAGGTGCTGGTCGCACATGGGATAGAGTATCTGCTCTTCCTTCATGTTGTGCTGTTGTATGAGTATCATGAAGGTTTCACCCACAGAAAGGAAAGCCCTTTTATCCTTCTTTTCAAGAGCCTCCCCCATCCTTGATATTAGCTCCCTTGCCTGAGCATGCTCCATACGCATCACCTGTGTAGGACCCATCACAATACCCGTTCTTCCCTCAAACTCAGGAAACAGCACATCTTCTTCCTTCTGGAAGTGTCTTAGAGTCTCATCTCTGAACTCTCCGAAGGCTTTTACTGCCTCCTGCCATCTTTCTTCACTTACCAGCCTCTCCACCTTTGCGTAAAGCTCGTCGCACTCTCTGTGTTCATCCGTCAAGTATTCGGTTATGCTAAACATCTTTCACCTCCTGTGATGATAGTATATATATACTTACAAGACGGACGTCTGTCAAGACCTATATTTAATCCTCTATGAAGGTTTCTCTGATAACGCTGGGTTGCAGGAGCAACGCCTTTGACACACAGCTTATGGCTTTTAAGTTCAGACAGAAGGGCTATCAGTTAGTCTCCGAGGAGGAGCCTGCGGACATATATGTGATAAACACATGCACGGTAACCGCAGGAGCTGACCGCTCCTCACGGCAGGAAATATACAGGGCAAAGAGAAAAAACCCGAAGGCTCTTGTAGTAGCAACAGGTTGTTATGCTCAGGTGAGCCCTCAAGCCTTAGCAAGCCTGAAGGAGGTGGATTTGGTAATAGGCAACACGGACAAGCACCGCCTTGTGGAGATAGTGGAAGAGTATTTGGAAAGAAGAGATGAGAAGGTCCATGTGAGAAATATTTTCAGACAGCAGGCTTTGGAGAACTTTGACCTTATTACCTTCTTTGAGAAGGCAAGACCCTTTTTGAAGGTGCAGGAGGGCTGCAATAAATTCTGCACCTTCTGTGTGATTCCTTATGCGAGGGGTAAGGTAAGGAGCGTGCCACCCGAGAAGGTTATGCAGGAAGTCAGTTTTCTTGCGGAAAAAGGCTTTCAGGAGGTGGTGCTTACAGGCACGCAGCTCACCCAGTATGGCTGGGACATAGGAACAAGTCTTTATGAACTTCTAAAAGAGCTTCTAAAGGTTAAAGGTATAGAACTTATAAGGCTTTCTTCCATATACCCTTCTGAGCTTACTCAAGAACTCTTAGAGCTGATAACAGGCGAGGAAAAGATAGCACCCCACTTTCACATGTCCTTGCAGAGTGGCTCCGATAGAATCTTGGAGCTTATGGAAAGGGATTACAGGGTCTTAGACTATGTAAAGCTCGTGGAGTATATCCTTGCAAGAAGACCTGAGACCGCCGTAGGCACGGACATCATAGCGGGCTTTCCCACAGAAACCGACGAAGACTTCAGAAAAACCTACCAGCTTCTTGAAGAGCTACCCATAGCCTACATGCACGTATTCCCTTACTCAGACAGACCCTTTACAAAGGCAAGCAAAATGGAAAACAAGGTGGACGGTAGAGTAAAGGAAGAAAGGGTAAGGCTTTTGAAGGAGCTGGACATAAGAAAAAGAAAAGAGTTTTTTGATAAAAACAAAGGAAAGGAGCTAAGGGCTGTGGTTTTGGAAGAGGGTAGGCTTTTAACAGAAAATTACATAGAAGTAGAAAGGAGGGTAGAGGAAAAGGCAGGTAGAGTTGTCAGGATTGAGCTGTAAGGGGAGTTATGATATAATTGAGGGCAAAATTTAGGAAAAGGAGGGCTTAAAAAATGAGGAAAGCGGTTGCATTAAGCCTTTTAGCCCTATCTTTAACCTACGCTCAGGAAAGTAATACCCAAACTACAGAAAGGCAAATACCTGTGGTTAAGTGTTCTGAGCCTACTTATTCAGTAATGTTGATGGAGCTTGATTGTAAGGCAAATGCCTGTCAGCAGGTAAATCCCGGGACACCACATATAGCTTATCTTTATGAGATACTTTCTGGCACAGGTGGTGTAAGAGGCTTTGGCAAGGGGCTTACTGCTATGCTTACAAACGCACTTAAAGCAACAAACTGCTTTAAAATTGTCGATTTAGAGCAGTATGAAAAGATGAAGAAGCTTCTTGCTGCCACAGGACAGCAAGTGCAGCCTCCTAAGGTGGATTATGTTATTTCTGGTTCTATAACTGCCCTTGAGCTTGAAAGAAGCGGTGGAGCACTTGTGGTGGTTTGATACCTATACTGGGAGCTATTAATGTGAGAAAGGATAAGGCACGATTAGGAGTAAAGGTAAATGTTATGAACCCTCAAACGCTTGAAATTGTTCTTTCTAACTCCTTTGATGCAAACTCTGAAAAGTCCTCATGGGGTCTTTTTGGTGCTGGTGCTGGAGGGGGTGGTGCATTAGGGGGTGGCTGGAGTGTAAGCAAAAACCTATCCTTGGATATGGTGGCAAGGGATGTAGTAGTGCAGGTGGCTAATTCCATAGCGGAAAAGTTGGCAGGCAACAAGATTGTGGAAAGACCTAAACCACCATCTAAGGAGGATAAAAAGGATAGCAGTAGTGAATGAAACACCTTTACCTCCTTCGCCACGCACAGAGCGAGTATAACGAAAAGGGTATATTTCAGGGAAGGCTTGACAGCGACCTAACTCCCTTAGGCTTTGTTCAGGCAAGGCTTTCTGCTCAGGAGCTTTTAGACAAAAACATAGATATTATCTATTCTTCACCTCAGAGAAGAGCCTATAAAACAGCCCTGACAGTGGGAGACGTGCTGGGTCTTGAGGTGGTGGTGGATGAGCGACTAAGGGAAATGTCCTTTGGAGACTATGAGGGCAGGCACTTCTGGACCCTTATGGAACAGGAAGGAGTGCTTATGAGGGCATGGCTTTCCAACCCTTTAAAGAATCCTCTTCCTACTCAGGAGAGCATGCAGTCCTTTAAGGAAAGGGTGGAAGACTTTTTGAAGGATGTGCTTAGCTCAAGCCATGAAAGGATACTAATAGTAGCCCATGGTGGAACTCTTCATGCTATAGTGTGTCTTGCCCTTGGTCTGGGGCTTGAAAACTTGTGGAATATACACATGGACAACACGGGCATCACACATCTTTTATACAACTCTGGAAGGTTTGAACTGAAAGCCCTTAACCGCCTCTGTCATCTTGCAGGGCTTTAATAAGCTCCCCACAGCCATCAAAGGTAAAAAGCCTTCCTTCCTCAGCCATATCTATCCTTATGGTGCAGTGGCACAGCTCAAGCCCTTCCCCCCACTCTATCACAAGAACACCTTTTCCCAAAAAGTCGTTAAGGTCTATATCTCTTACCCTGTAGAGGTCAATGTGAATAAGACTTCCCTTCCTTGTAGGATATTCGTTCACAAGCGTAAAGGTTGGGCTTCTTACCTGATAGTCCTCAAGAATGCCCATGCCTTTTGCTATACCCTTCACGAGGGTGGTTTTCCCTGCTCCAAGCTCACCCACAAGGCATATGACCTCCTTACCCTGCAAAAACCTGCCTATCCTCTCACCCAGCCTTATGGTCTCTTCCTCAGACTGCAGGAACAGCTCCATCTTTTGCACCTTTTGACTGATGAGCTATATTATAAAAACTATGGAATTTTTCTTCTTTCCAGATGTATATGCGGACAGGTATCTTATAGACTACTACGTGGTTTCCTTTGAGCTAAGAGACACCTCCTGCGTTCATACGGTTGAGGTAGAGGGCAGGAAATACATATCTGAGGTGCTGGACTGGGAGCATTTTAAGGAAAACGCCCGTTCTATTGTGCTTTACGAGTACGGGGACGAGGTGGCGAGGTTCTCTGACATTGAAACCGCTCTAAAAGAAGCCTACAAGATGGCATGCCTTGAGGCAAGCAGGAGGATGCCAAAGGAAATAATACCTGCCCTTGGTGTGGGTAATCCACCCCTTGAGGTGGTAAAAAGAGTATTTCCTATAGCCTTTGAGCTTGAAGAGTTCCCTGAAAACCTTGAGGCATACCTTGATAACCTTGTGAAACAGGTTCAGGTGGAAACCTTTGAATGGGAGAAGGTGGACGATGACGAAATACCTTTCTGACATACTTGAAGAGCTAACACCAAAAAAGATAGTGGAAGAGCTGGACAAGTATATTGTGGGACAGGAGGAGGCAAAGAAGGCTGTAGCCATAGCCCTCAGAAACCGCTGGAGGAGGCAGAGGCTACCGGAGCATATAAGGGACGAGGTGGCTCCCAAAAACCTGCTCATGATAGGACCTACGGGCGTGGGTAAAACGGAGATAGCCCGCAGAATAGCACAGCTTATAAAGGCTCCCTTTGTTAAGGTGGAGGCAACCAAATACACGGAGATAGGCTATGTGGGCAGAGACGTGGAATCTATGGTGAGGGAGCTGGTGGAAGTTTCCTTTCAAATGGTGAAGCAGGAGAGGATGCAGGAGGTAAGAGAAAGGGCAAAAAGGCTTGCAGAAGAAAGGCTTTTAGACCACCTTGTGCCTCAGCAGCTTGCCTTTGGTATGAGAAGCTCTCAGGATATGGGCAAAAGGGAGGAAATCAGGGAAAAGCTGAGAAAAGGAGAGCTTGACGAAAAGGTGATAGAGGTGGAGGTACAGGAAAAGTTTATGCCCTTTATAGGCATTGCTGGACCTCCAGGGCTTGAGGAGCTTGAAGAACAATTGAGGAACATGTTTGGTAGTATGGGTGGCAGAAGAAGGAGGAAGCTAAGAATAAAGGAGGCTTTACAGCTTTTTGAATCGGAAGAGGCGGAGAAGCTCATAGACCAGGAAGAGGTAGCCAGGGAAGCCATATACAGAGCTGAAAACTTCGGCATAATCTTTATAGACGAGATAGACAAGATTGCGGTCAAGACGCCCGGCGTGGGTCCCGGAGTTTCCCGTGAAGGTGTGCAGAGGGACCTACTGCCCATAGTGGAAGGCACTGTTGTAAAGACCAAGTATGGTCCTGTAAGGACGGACCATATACTCTTTATAGCCGCCGGTGCCTTTCACATTTCCAAGCCTTCAGACCTCATGCCGGAGCTTCAGGGAAGATTTCCTATAAGGGTAGAACTACACCCTCTAACAAAGGAAGACTTTATTAGAATCCTACGTGAGCCTAAGAATGCTCTTACTGTGCAGTATACGGAACTTCTTAAAACGGAAGGTGTTGAGCTTGAATTCACCGAGGACGCCCTTGAAGAAATAGCACGCGTTGCTGAAGAGGCTAACAGTAAAACGGAGAACATAGGAGCGAGAAGGCTACACACGGTGATGGAAAAACTTCTTGAGGATATCTCCTTTAATGCTCCGGAGCTTTCCGGTCAAAGGATAATCATAGACGCAAGGTTTGTGAGGGCTAAGCTGGAGGGCATTGTTAAAAGTGAGGAACTAACCAAATACATACTATGAGGGAACTTATAGAAAGGATAGAAGAGCTTCTCTACCTTCAGGAAAGGCTGGGCAACCTTCTTCTCATGTCCAGCTCTGGGAGCTTAAAGCTTAACTTAAGTTCCGCCCTTGATGTGCTATATCATAACGTGGAGCTTCTGGACCTGCTGGGGGAAATTCTTTCCGGCTTTGAGCAGTTTCAGGAGGAGCTTAGCAGGGAATACATTACGAGCCTGCTGCAGGAAGCCCTCTCCTGGATGCTCGTAATACTGCCAGCCATAGAGGACTCCTGCCCCATATTTCTTCAGGGTATGGTGCCAGACCCCCTTCTTAGAATGAAGGATGTCCTTAGCTCCTTAGAGGCATCTTCCCATTCAGACTATTATATGTTCATAAGCCTTGGTAAGGAAATCAGAGACCTCTCTTCCCTTTTAAAGTATTACATCCTTCTGGCAAGAAGGACCTCCTCCAGCCTAATATGATTTCTTTAGCCTGCTTACAAAGACCAGCACTTTGGCAACAGCCCTGTAAAGCTCCACGGGTATTTCTTCATACACCTCCACACGCATAAGGGCGGTAAGAAGTTCCTTATCCTCTAACACTGGAATGCCATGCTTTTTTGCGGTTTCTATTATTCTTTCTGCAAGCTCTCCTACACCCTTTGCCACCACAAGGGGTGCCTTGTCTTTACCTTGCTCGTATCTTAAGGCTACTGCCTTCTTCTTATCCTCCATGCTTACACCACCAGCAAAAAGCCTTCCTTGTAAAATGCTCTTCCAACCTCTTCTTTGAGTGTATCAAAGCTTTCCACACTTACGCTTATGCTTTTCAGCCTTATACCTTCCTCCTTCAGCATATCTTCAAGCATGTCCTTCTTTTCCCTTATGGCTTTTGCCAGTCCCTCCATGTTGGTAAGAATTCTTATGTCAAGCAATTTTTCCTTTTCTGGCATTTTCAGAAAGCCTGCCACATAACCCTCCTCATAGCTTAGCCTGAAAAAGACCGTGTATGTTTCACCGCTTAAAAAGGCAAGCCCTCCCTTTGCACCCTCGTAGTAAAAGGGTATATAAAAGGCTTTACCCTGCCTGAGGAAAAACTGCTGAAGACCAACTATTAGCTCAAGCCTGTGGAAGAGCTGTTCCATGGCTGGTAGTTTTGTCTGGTAAAAATCCATGAGCCTGTTTGCACGCTCCACCTCCTCCATGAGCCTGCTGTAGGCTGTTTTTGGGTCTTTATACTCGGTTAAAGCCTTTACAAAATCCCTTACCGCAGGTTCCTGTGAGCCTTCAAGGTATGAAAGGGCTTTTTCCAATTTATCTCCTAACTTTACGCCCTTATCCCTTAGCTCATACAAAAACTTAATAAATGTATGCCATTCACCCTTTTCTAAAGCCCTTAAGACTTCCCTCTCTCCTAAGCTTTCAAGGGTTTTTATCAGCTGCAGGTATTCCTCATGGCTTGTGCTTTCAAGCCTTAGGGTTTTTACAGCATTTAAAAGCTCTTTTTTACCAGCCATTGTGGTCTTTAACTGTTCGATAAGCCCTTTTATTCCCTGAAGGCTTTTTTCATACTCCACACCCAGCAGTTTTGATAGTTCTTTTGCATGTAAAAAGAGCGTCTGAAGAAGGTGAGCCTTCGCATCTCCAAGAAGCTCTTCTGGTTTTACCTTATCAAGGAGAAGGTCCACAAGCTTTCTTTCATAGAAGAGCCCTGAGTTTTCTACAGCCTCCTTTAGCCTGAGAGGGTTCATGTTGATAAAAAATTTAGAGCTGTCCTCAAATATGGTTTTTATAAGCTCCTCGACGGAAGGTCTTCTGTATAATCCAGATATTCTAAAGGTCAAGGGGTTTGTCTCTTCTACTGTAAGCTCCACCGTATCGCCCGCCATCAGGTTCAAAGATGACCTGTTTTCCGCTTCTATTTCAAAGCCCTGAGGTAGGCTAAGAAGAACCCTTGTACCTTCCGCATTGCTTACCTTTGCCCTTATGGTGCTTCCACCTCCACCGGTCAGCTCAAGCAGGACTTCAGGAACGGTGGATAAGACCCTTATCCTCAGCTCCTCACCTGCCCTCTGTGCCTTTAAACCTTGAGATTGCTCAAGGGCATGGTACAAGAGAACGCCCTCAATTCTCCTAATCTCCATAGGTTTAAATATCGTCCTCAAGTGCCAGAGCTAAAGCCCCCCTTGCCATACAGTATTCTGCGCATGTGGAAAAGCTAAGCTTGAAGCATTGGGCGGGCAGCTCCTCGCAAGCCTTTTTTAGCTCCTCTTCAAGGCTGTTAAGAAAAGGCTTCATAGCTTCAATAAGACCTCCACCAAGCACAACTCTATCGGGGTTTAACACATGCACCGCATTCATAAGACCAGTAATCAAGTACTTTTTGAATTCCTCCACAGCCCTCAGGGCTAACCCTTCACCCTCCATAGCCCTTTTTATTATCTCGTAGTCCTTAAGCTCACTACCACCTGCAGACCTATACAACCTTTCAAGCCCGTAAGAAGAACAGTAGGCTTCCCAGCATCCCCTTCTTCCACAGCTACAGCTATTACCATCTATCACTATTACATGGTGTCCAAGCTCTAAACTGCTTCCGCAGGCACCAAGAAAAGGCTTCCCCCCCACCACAAGCCCACCACCTAAGCCCGTGCCTATGGCTATAAAGAGGAGCACTTTGCTGTCCCTGTTTTCAAAATACCACTCTCCAAAGGCACCGGCCGACACATCGTTCATCACCCTCACTTCAAGCCCTTCAAAAAGCCTCTTAAGATTTACACCGTCAAGAACCCTTAAGTTTGGTGATTTATAAACAACCCCTTCAAGAGATGTAAAGCCAGCTACAGCAATGCCAACTCTTTCAGGCGAACCTTCCAATACTATCTCTTTTACCTTCTTTAAAAAGCTCTCCCTGTTATGAGCCATATCCCTTATGTAATGCTTTTCCCTGCTTCCATCCTCCCAGAAGACCTTTATGAAGGTTCCGCCTATATCAACTCCCTTTTTCATACTCAAGGCTCTTTACTCTTATCCCCTCTTCTCCCTTTGAATACCTTATGTGCAGGCTAACAAGCCGGTTAGTCATACCCTTTTCCTTCCTTAGGAGCTCAACTTTTAGCTCGCCTTCCTTTATGAACCTTTCCTCCGCCCTTACCCCTGCATAAGCCTTCCTGTAAGACTGGCATGTTTTTAAAAGCCCCTCCGCACCGCCCATATCCTTTGAAAGCTCCTCAGACATGAGAAGAGCCAGCTCCTCAGCCCTTTCTTTCCTGCAGTCCTCTAAGCCAAGAAGAAACCCGTAGAAGGCTCTTATCTGTTCAAGTTCTTCCCTTTTTTCTTTAACATCTTCAAGGAATATAAGCAGGGCTGTAAATAGGGGGTAGAGTAAGCCCAAAAGTATGAAAAAGGCTATTATATAGTCTTCCTTGCTATACTTTAACCTCATAGCCAGCCCTTCTTCCTAACCCAGTAGATGAGGGCTATGGTAGTAGAAACCATGAGCAGTAAGGAGTAAGGATATCCATACTTCCAGTGCAGTTCCGGCATAAATTCAAAGTTCATACCGAATATGCTGGCTATCAGGGTGGCGGGCAGGAATATGGTGGCAAGGACCGTAAAGACCTTTACCGCCTCGTTCTGTTTTATGGATATAAGACCTAAAAGGGAGTTCTGTATGCTGTCTAACTTATCCATGTAGAAGCTTGTGTAGTCAAGAAGTGTATGAAGGTCGTCAAGGGCTACCTTTATGTCCCTCTTTGTTTGTGCATTTACCCTTGGGCTCTTTACAAAGTGGCTGAGTATTCTTAACTTTTCGTTTATGCTCTCTCTTAAGGTGATGTTCAGCTCATCGTAGTAGGATATATCCCTGATTATCTCCTCCGACTGCTCCACGAAAACCTCTTTCCTCAGGTTTCTTATCCTCCTGCCAAGTATTTCAAGCCTGTCGCCAATCCTGTCCACCTCAATGCTTACTATTTGAGCGAATATGGCTTCTGGAAACTGGAAGTTCATAGCATTGCTCTCTATCCTTTTTTGGAATATGAGCATGGTGGGGATATCCCTGTAGCGTATGCTCACCATATACCTGCCCTTTATGAAAAAAAGAACGGGCTCCACGCTTATGTCTTCCTTCTGCTGTATAACGAAGGAAAGGTTCATGTATATAGCATCCCCCTCCTCCTTGTACTTACTGCTTATCTCTATATCTCCAAAGACCTCTCGTGGAGGCATCTCAAAGCCCACCGCACTCCTGAGCCAGTCTATTTCCGCTTCTGATGGCTTTTCCACATCAAGCCATACAACCGCATCACGCCTTATCTCCCCAAACTGGTCTATGCCATACTTCCCAAAGCCTCCCTCAAGGCTTGCATACACATGTATCATAAGGAACTATTTTACTCTGAGCTCAGGTCCTTTATGAGCTCCGCCTTTACCTCTTCCGGCACTATAGTTATAGCCTTGTAGTTGGGATGGCTTATTTCCACCCTTATCTGTTCTTTTTTGAAATCCTCCACCTGCTGGTCTGTTAGCTTGAGCTTCAGGAAATGAACCACCGCCGCCTTTCCATACTCGT
>JAUQQK010000014.1 GCA_030549905.1 Aquificota bacterium
AAGTTCCGACCTGCATGAATGGCCCAACGAGTGCCGCGCTGTCTCGAGGAGAGTCCCGGCGAAATTGTAATGCCGGTCAAGATGCCGGCTACCCGCGGCAGGACGGAAAGACCCCGTGAAGCTTCACTGTAGTCTGGCATTGAGCCTTGGCTTGTCCTGCGCAGGATAGGTGGGAGCCTGTGAAGTCCCTCCTCCGGGAGGGATGGAGGCGCCGGTGAGATACCACCCTGGACAGGCTGAGGCCCTAACCGAGCGGTGTTATCCACCGCCGGGACCGTGCCAGATGGGCAGTTTAGCTGGGGCGGCTGCCTCCTAAAAGGTAACGGAGGCGTCCAAAGGTACCCTCAGGCGGGTCGGAAATCCGCCGTAGAGTACAAGGGCAGAAGGGTGCCTGACTGTGAGGCCGACAGGCCGAGCAGAGGCGAAAGCCGGGCCTAGTGACCCACCGGTTCTTCGGGGAAGGGCCGGTGATCAGCGGATAAAAGCTACTCCGGGGATAACGCTTGTTGTCCCGCTCCCAGGCAACTGGGAGGCAAGAACGCGGCTTATAACGGGGGAGCCCTCCTGCCCAAAAAGGGCGTGGGGTAATCCCGTGGGAAGTCAGGAGAGGCACGATGGTGAGCAAAAGGCAAAAGGAAATAATCATAGGCACCCTTTTGGGTGATGGCTACCTGCAAGCCACAGGCAAGAAGAATGCAAGGCTAAAGCTTGAGCATTCTGAAAAACAAAAAGACTACATCTTCTGGAAGTGGGAAGAGCTGAAAAACCTGATGCAGGACAAACCCAAAAGGATAGAAAGGTATAACCCAAAGTGGCGTAAAACTTACACCTACTACAGGTGTCAGAGCCACTCAATGCCTTTGCTGGGAAAGTTAAGAAGGCTCTTCTACGATGAGAAGGGCAAAAAAAGGGTGCCAGAAAAAATAAGTATGCTTCTAAAAGCTCCCCTTTCTCTGGCAGTCTGGTATATGGATGACGGACACTACTACAGAAGAGACAAGGTGGCCTACATATACCTCCCAAAGTACGGAGAAGAGGAGTTGCAAAGGCTGACCGAAGCCTTGGAAAAAAACTTTGGTTTAAAGCCAAAGGTAGTATGGAAAAAGGGCTACCCAGTGCTTTACTTTCCGAGAGAGGAAACTGAGAGGCTTATGTCCATAATAAAGCCTTGGGTGCCTGAGTTTATGAAATACAAAACCTCTCCTGACCCTGTAACGACTGAGGGCGCGTTGCCCGAAGGTTCTACCAAAAGGTAGAGCCAACACGCCGCGCTCCCCACGAAAAAGGTGGGGATGAAGATATAGTCTAACCCTCTGGGAAACCAGAGCAAGGTTGAACAGGCTAATCTCCCCCGAGAGCCCACATCGACGGGGAGGTTTGGTACCTCGATGTCGGCTCCCCCCATCCTGGGGCTGAAGCAGGTCCCAAGGGTTGGGCTGTTCGCCCATTAAAGGGGGACGCGAGCTGGGTTCAGAACGTCGCGAGACAGTTCGGTCCCTATCCGCCGCGGGCGCAGGAGTCTTGAGAGGGTCCGTCCCTAGTACGAGAGGACCGGGACGGGGCAGGCTCTGGTGTACCGGTTATCTCTCCAGAGGTAGCGCCGGGTAGCCATCCTGCTACGGGATAAGCGCTGAAAGCATCTAAGCGCGAAGCCCACCTCAAGATAAGGACTCCCTGAAGGGCCCTGGAAGACTACCAGGTTGATAGGCAGCAGGTGGAAGCTCCGCAAGGGGTGAAGCCGAGCTGTACTAATAGCCCGTTCGACTTGCACACCCACAGGAAGGAAAGCCTATTGAGTTGCCAAAGCTTCCCTCGGGACCATAGCGGAGGGGAAACACCCGGTTTCCATTCCGAACCCGGCAGTTAAGCCCTCCAGCGCCGATGATACTGTGCCGGGCGAACGGCACGGGAAAGTAGGTCGTCCCGGGGGTTTTAAAATTACTCAAGCCTGTAAACTACAGGAAGTTTTACAACCACTTCCACAGAAGGTTTTGGAAAATACTTTGAAACTTTTTGAACAGTTTCTACAGCATTCCTGTCCAAGAGCTCATAGCCTGAGCTTTCTAAAACTCTCACTTCCTTTAAAGTGCCGTCTTCGCAAAGTTTTATAAGCAGAACTACTTTTCCTTCCCATCCCATCCTTCTTGCCAGTGGCGGATAGCTTATGTTTTTTTGCACTATGGAGGATATTACGGAAAACTGTGTTTTTATGTATTCTTCTTTGGGGCTTTCTTGTGAGGCTTTGGTTTGACCCTGTCTGGGCGGGGCTACTTCAGAAGGGCTGTGTTCAGAGGACAAGCTTTGCAAGGGTCCCTTGTTAAGCTTTGTTTCTGCTCCTGTGTTTGCTTGAGCCTTTGAGGTGTTTTCACCCTTTTGAGTTAAGCTTTCGGTTTGATTTGTGTCAGGGTTTATAACCTTAGGTGATGTGGGTGGTTTTTGTGGAGGCTCTAAGTTCTGGCTTTCTGAATATTGTATGTGCTTGGCTTCCTTCTGTGCTTTTGTGGAAGCTACATGTGTTTTGTGTTGTGAATAGGGGTTCTCTTGTCTTTTCTCTTCTTTATTGCCTGACTTATAAGTTGTGTGCCTTTCCTCTGATATGTGGAAGGTGCTAAGGTCTATCTCCAGTATCTTTTCTTCTTTTATTTTCAAGTTGGAAGTTAGCAAAATAATACCCGCTACTCCAAGATGTATTAGGAAGGAATTTCCAAAGGCTTTTAACTTCTGATTCATCTTAATGCCTCCGTCCTTATGGAAAGCCTTTCAAATCCATACTTTTTAAGAAGGTCTATAAGGCTCACTAAGGACTGGACGCTGGCATGTTTGTCTGCATACAGGTTTATATGTGTAGATGGGTGTAGGTTTTTTAAAATTTCCTCCAGCTCTTTAAAACTTACTTCTTTACCGCTATATAAAACTTTCCCTTCTTTTGTAAGCACAAGCTCAAGGCTTTTAATGGTTGTTTGAGTTGTGCTTCCACCCTTTGGAAGGCTGACTGGAATGGCACCTTGCACAATAAAGGTGGCTGTGGTTAGCACTATGGTCAGAAGTACCAGCATTATGTCTACCAACGGTATTACGTTTATGGAGCTAAATTCCTTGTCCTCCATTTTTGACCTCCCAAAGGGTTATAAGCTCCCTTACTCTTCTGAGCAGGTAGTTGTATAGAATGCTTGAGGGAATAGCTACTAAAAGTCCTACCGCAGTAGCTTTTAGAGCCAGCGCAAGACCTACCATTATCTTTTTCGTATCCATAAGACCTTCCTGACCTATGCTGTAGAAGGTAAGCATTATGCCAAGGACCGTTCCCAGAAGTCCAATATAGGGTGCGTTAGAAGCCACAGAAGCTATTACAAACAAACCTTTTGTGAGTTCTATCTCCAGCTCCTGTTTGCTTTTGAATTCAGAAAGCTCTATCTTTCTATAGAAGCTAAGCCTTTCTAAGGCTATACCTACCGATATGAAGCTAAGAATAAGTAAAAGTCCTATTACTCCATAATCTACTGCAAGTCTGAGCCACTCCATGATGTTAATTTTAAGTTAATGTTTGTGGTAATGTGGTGGGAAAGTTAACATGACCCACACAGTAAGGGCTGACAGAAGGAGGTAAAAGAGCGGTAGCCAAGAAGCTAAGGCAAAGACCGTTAGTCTTCTTTCTGGTTTTAGCATAGAAGCCCTTTTCCACAGTATGTGAAGGCTCCAGAAACCTGCTATGAAGGGGAAAACTCTAAAGACCATAAGCCAGCTTTCACCTCTTTTTGCTAAGGGTTCCACATGCAGACCAAGACCAAAAGCCTGAGAGAAACCATTTACTATATGATGGTAGTATTCAATGAAGAAAAACTCCAGCACATGTGAAAGGCTTCCCACTATCATGAGAGGAGCAAAGGCATAACCAAGGGTTAGGAGAACTTTTTTGTAATCTTCCTTAATAAGCCATGCTATGAGCTTAAAACTCCCTATAGAGAGAAGAAGTGCTATGGTGAGTCCCATGAGCATGGCTATAAAGCCTGACATATCTATCCACTTGGGAAGTCCAAAAGATTTCTGAACAGCATTACCTATCACAACCCAAGGCATGTGTTCTCCGATTCCGCTTCTTGAAAGTCCATGATGAAACCTCATGGTGAAAGTAATAACACCTACAAGCAGTATATATACCCATACTTCCCACTCTTTTGGTGTCTTTATAGGCTTGTATAGAGAACTTCCAAAAGGACGCACTTCCAGTTTTACCGCAGGGCAGGCATGGGCACATTCCATACACAGGGTGCAGTTTGCACTGGAGTTTCTTTCTCCAAACTTTGAAGGGTTAAGTTCATAGGGGCATGCGAGGGCGCAGTCTGGCTTTTTACAGGTCTTACATTCTTCCTGATAAGTGGTAAGCCATAAAGTACCTACCCTTGAAAAGGCTGTGTTTACAGAGCCGATAGGACATACATACTTGCAGTAAGCCATGCCTCTGAATAGAAAGAAAACAAATATTGCAAGTAGTGTGAAAGAGAGGAAAAACAGGGCGGTTATAAAAGGGCTTCTCAATAAACTTGGGAAAGTGTAAAGCACAAACCAGTAAGCGAGTATGTTGCTACCTATTATGCCTATATATGGGTTTGCCAGCCACTTTGGGGGTCTAAGCTTCAAGCCTGTTTTTGTCAGGTATTTTCCTACGAAGCCATGGGGACACACCATACAGAAAACATTGCCAAGAGTAGAAAGAGAAACAACCATGAAGAAGGGCCAGAAAAGTCCCCAGAAGACTGCAGTGGTAAAAAGGTTATCTTTTGTAGGGTTTAAAAAACCATAGGCTATGGCGTATATAAGTAAAAAGAGGGTCGTGAGTCTGTAAGCGAGAAGCATGTATTTGTTTTTGAAGAAAAAGGCAAGAAGGGGTATGCCAAATATGTCTTTTTTGTCCCTTTTAGCTATAAAATGTACTTTGCTTACCGCCATGGTGCCACCTCCTAAAATTGATAGTTAAGCTTTACTACAAAGGTTCTTGGTGGCGCGGGTGTGTATCTTTTCCTTGCAGTGTTTGGATTTGCGGAAGCATCCTTTGTAACCTCTACTGCATACTTTTTGTCAAAGAGGTTGTCCGCATTAAGTGATAAGTCCCACCTTCCCTTTTCATACCCCACCATAAGGTTGGTGATGAAGCTATAACCTCCATACTTTTCTGAGTTGGCGTTATCTATATAATAGCTTCCCCATGTGTCCGCCTGAAGCCTCACCTTAAAACCGGACTCATGCTTATACATGGCGTATATGGAGTAGTAGTGCTGGGGTATGTAAGGAAGCCTTTTACCGCTCCTGTCAAAGTTCTGAGTGGTATTTCCAACCCTGATAGGCTCATAGAATTTCTTGAACTTGTAATCCTGATAGCTGTAGGACATACCAAGAGAAAGTCCTTTCGTGGGTGTGATGTTTGCATCAAGCTCAAAGCCTTTCTTTTCCGTCTTTCCTGCGTTGATAAACCTTGTCTGACCATCTTCAAAGTATCTGACTACTTCATCCTTTACAGGCGAAAAGTAAAGGGCTGTATCCAGATTAAGTATGCCTTCTCTCACTTTCAAACCCACTTCATAGTTTTCAACTTTTGCAAGCTTCAGGTTTGGGTTGGAGGACAGTTCGGAGGAAGTTGGCGTTTGAGCACCCCTTGCATAAGTGGCATAAATGTTTATACCATCAAAAGCTTTATAAACTATACCTATCTTAGGATTTATGGCATTGTATGTCCTTTCCTTTGAATAGCTAAAACAGTTTTCTATGGTGGCGTTTGGACAATTTCTGTAATTGCCACCTGCAAAGTCATAATCTGACCATTTGTATCCTGAAATGTCAAACTTTACTCTGTCAAATCTTGCTCCTACGTCAAGTATAAACCTTTTGTATTCAAAGGACTGCTGTAGGTATATACCGTAAAGGGTAGTCTTCTGGTCTTGCTTTTCAGAAAGGTCTCCAGCTCTGTCAGAAAGGGTTGAAACTATCCTGCCGTTCTGCACTACTATGTCCGCATACTTATAATAGTCTGTCTTTTGACTATCGTGCCTGAGGGTGGTTCCTGCCACAAGGGTGCCAAGAGGGTTTTTCCAGTTGGCTTGAAGGTCAAAACCGTATATCCAGCTGTCAGCAGAGTTTATCCTTCCAGTAACCGGGTGGTAATGGGTCCAGTGGTTTATCCAGAAGATGGGCTTTAGCTCAAGGTTTCCTATACTTTTTGTCAGTTTTGTGTTGAAAAACCATATTTCTGAATACCTGCCCATGTGTTTCCATGGGTCCGCCGTTTGCTGAACTTCTCCTGTCTCTTTGAAAACTTTCCACTGGTCTATTTTTCTTGTGGGGTCTACCACCAATGCACCTGGTAGCTGGAGGCTTGCCTTTGTGTATCCGAGGTAGGTTTCAAGGATAGAGCCATCTGAAAACATGTAGGCGGGCTGAAGGGTTATCTGGTTTGTCCAGAACCTGTTCCATGGTCTCCAGCTGTTATCTGTTTGCCTTCTGCTGGCTGAAAGGGTCAGGTAGAAGTTTTTGAAGCTGGTAGTATAGTTAAAGTGGGAAAAGAAGGTGCCATAATCACCACCTCCAATTTTGAAAAAACCCCCCTTCCTCTCAAAGGGGCTTATAGTCTGAACGTTTATCACGCCACCTGCGGCATTTACACCCCAGAGGGGATTAGGTCCTTTATTTACTTCAATGGATTTGACAAGCTGTGTATCCACAAAATCAAGCCTTGTAAGGCTGTCTGGGTCTGTGATGGGAACGCCGTTAAGCAGTATCATTATCTGTCTTATGCCGTAAGGTGCCTGAAGCCCTGCACCTCTTATTATGAGCCTTGTATCATATCCCTGGTTTCTTGACTGAATAAAAACACCTGGCACACCGCTGAGAGCTTCCTGAAGGTTAAACATCTTGGTCTCTTTAATTCTCTCCTCTCCAACCACCTTTACGCTGGAAGGAACATCTTCTGTTTTCCTCTCCAGCCTTGAGGCTGTCACGCTTACCTCTTCCACCTGCACTTCCTTTGAGAATACGGTTCCCGCAAGAAGCGCTGTCAAAAGATAGCTCCTCTTCATGCTAAACCTCCGTGAGTTTTTACTTATTTTAACGTTATATAACTGTGAAAGTCAAGTCAATTTATAAAAGGGGCGAAAGCCCAAAAGGGTGTGCTATGAAGGACGCATGAGGGAACGCGGCGCACCACCTCATATAATTATAACGCTAAATTCACATAAAATTCAACATGATACATATCATAAACTTTTTATGCTAAAATACTACAAAACTTTGAAAGGAGTGGCTCATGAAGTGGGACAATGTGTTTGTATGGGAAGGAAAGGCAAGAATCCCCTCAGAAGGGCAGTTTATAAAACTAAAGGAAGACAAAAGCATTGAAGTGCCTGACAATCCCATAATTCCCTACATTGAGGGAGACGGTATAGGTCCTGAAATAACACCTGCTATGATTCATGTGGTAAATTCCGCGGTTGAAAAGGCTTATAAGGGTTCAAGAAGGATATACTGGGTAGAGCTTCTGGCGGGAGATAAGGCGGAAGAAAAAACAGGAAAACGTATGCCGGAAGAAACACTGGAGGTTTTAAAGGAAGCCATAGTTTCTATAAAAGGACCCCTTGGCACGCCTGTAGGAAAGGGTGGAAAGTCTTTAAATGCTATACTTCGTCAATCTATGGATTTTTATTCTGCCATTCGTCCCGTATTTTGGCTTGGACAACCTTCTCCTATACCTAATCCTGAGAGAGTAAATGTGGCAGTTTTCAGAGAGAACTCTGATGACGTTTATATGTCCGTAGAGTATATGCCAAAAACTCCTGAAGTACAGAAGGTAAGAAAATTCTTTATTGAAGAAATGGGTGTGTCTGAATATGCTCTTCCAGAAGATTGTGGTATCACTGTAAAGCCTATGAGCGAGTATAAAACTAAGAGGCATGTAAGAAAAGCTCTTCGTTGGGCTTTGGAAAATGGTAAAAAGACAGTGGCGGTAGTAGGTAAAGGAAACATTATGAAGGCTACAGAAGGAGCTTTTATGAACTGGGCTTTTGAAGTGGCAAAAGAGCCAGAATTCGAAGGAAAGGTTATCACAGAAGGTGAGCCTCAGGAAGGTCAGGTAAAACTCGTAAAGGTTATAACAGACCAGATGCTTATGCAGTTGGTATTAAAGCCTGAAGCCTATGATGTGATAATAACGCAAAATTTAAATGGAGACTATATTTCCGACTTGGCTTCAGCTCTTGTAGGTGGTCCTGGTTTTGTACCAAGTGGAAACATAGGAGATGGATATGCTCTCTTTGAAAGCACACATGGAACTGCTTATGACATTGCAGGAAAAGGTATTGCAAATCCTCTTTCTATTACCCTTTCCGGTGCTATGATGCTTGAGTATTTGGGCTGGAAGGAAGCTGCACAGCTCATATACGAAGCGGTCAGACGTGCCATAGGAGATAGGCTCGGTACTCCAGATATAGCCAATGGCTTTAGGAAGATGGGCATAGAGGCGAAAGAGCTTTCTACTATGGACTTTGCTCAAGCCATAGCGGAGAGGCTCTGAAGAATTCTATTAAAAGCCTTTCCCCTTTCCTTGTAATCTCTAAACATATCAAAAGAGGCACAGGCTGGAGAAAATAGAAGCACATCTCCTTCACTTCCTTTTTCAAAAGCTTTAAATACAGCTTCTTGCAGGTCTTTACAAAGACAAATTTCTACATCGTGCCAGGCTTTTGCTATCTTTTCCTTAGATTCACCAATAAGAAAGCAGGCTTTTACCTTTTTCTTCACTAACTCTCTTATGCTTTCAAAGTCTCCTCCTTTGTCTCTTCCACCTGCTATAAGAAGTACTCTTCCATCTTCAAAGCTTTCTAAGGCGGATTTGAGAGCATTTACAGTAGTAGCCTTTGAATCATTATATACTTCAATACCTTTAAAGTTTCCCACATATTCAAGCCTGTAAGGAAGCCCTTTAAAGGTATATAGGACTTCTTGTATTACTTCTACAGGCACTTCCATAAGTCTTGCTATGATGCTGGCAAAGAGAGCGTTTGCCCAGTTGTGTTTTCCCTTTATCTTTAGTTTTTCCACATGAAAGAGCTTCTCTCCCAGAAAGTAGGCGTTTCCATTCTTGATATACCCTTCTCCATCTTCAGAGAGTAAAAAGAGTTTTCTGGCTTTTGAAGGAGAGTTCTTTATCCTATCATCAAGAGCGTTGAGTAGCAAAGAGTCTTCTTCTTTTTGCTGTGCAAAAATGTTTTGTTTACTCTTGAGGTAGTCTTCAAGGCTTTCGTGCCAGTCAAGATGGTCTTCAGAAAAGTTTAAAAAGGCTCCTATATGTGGTCTGAAAGTCTTTAAAGTCTTTCCTTGGAAGGAGGAGACTTCAAGGACAGCAAGACAAGAAGGGTTTTTCAAAACTATTTGAGAAAGAGGTGTTCCTGCATTTGCACCTTCTTCCACATTGGCATAATATTCTCTTAACATTAAGTATGTGAGCCTTGTAGTGGTAGATTTGCCATCTGTACCTGTTATAGCTATAGCTTTACCTTTGAAAAATCTCCATGCAAGTTCCAACTCACCTATTACCTCTATGCCCTTTTCTTCCGCCTTTATCCACAAGGGATGTTTTGGAGGAATACCAGGAGATAGGACCACTGTGTCTACAAGCTCTAAGTAGTCCTCCCAGCTGTCCTTTTGTGCATCATCACCAGCATAGACCTCATAGCCTTTTGCCTTGAGAAGTTCCACCGCAGACCTTCCACTAACTCCAAGACCCCACACTAAAACCCTTTTCACAAACTAAAATTCTATCATGGCTCTTGAAGACAGAGAAAGGTGGAACCAGAAGTATCTGGCTGGGTGGAAAAGCTCTCTGCACAAAACTCTTCTGGACTTTTACAGGTTCGCACCTTTGGGAAGAGCCTTAGAGGTTGCCTGCGGAACAGGTGAGAATGCGGTTTTTCTTGCAAAGGCGGGCTTTGTGGTGGATGCGGTGGATATTTCAGATATAGCGATTCAAAAGGCAAAGGAGCTTGCAAGGAAGGAAGGTGTATATGTTAATTTCATATGTGCGGACCTTGACCACTTTGTACCAGAAGAAAATGCTTACGAACTTGTGGTGAATTTTTACTACCTTAACAGAAGCCTGATACCTAAGCTAAAAAGGGCTCTAAAGCAAGAGGGTCTAATCATCTTTGAAACATACAACGAAAAGCACACATTAGTAAAAAAGGACTTTAACCCTGAGTATCTTCTTAAGGAAGGTGAGCTTCTTCAGCTATTCAGAGACTTTGAGGTGCTACACTACAGCGAAAGCTTCAACATATCAACCTTTGTGGGGAAAAAGCTCAGATAAGCTCCTTGTGTATGCCTTCCATGTATATCCTTTCTAATATTCTCCTTGCTATGGGTGCAACAACCGCACCTCCAGAGCCTCCGTGTTCCACGAGGACGCCGATAACAAAAAGAGGGTCTCTGTATGGTGCAAAGCCTACAAACCAGGCATGGTCTCTAAGATGGTATGGCAAGTTCTTCCTTCTTGTGCTGTGAGCTGATACCTGAGCGGTTCCCGTCTTGCCTGCAATATCTACGATGGGAGAGAAGGCGGAAGTGGCTGTTCCACGCCTTACTACATCTCTGAGTGCTTCTCTCACAAGGGCAAAGTGTTCCGGTTTTGCCCTTACCACTTTATATACTTCTCTCTTTGCCCTCCAGAGCACCTTTCCTTCCGCATCCCTTTTTTCCTTAACCAGTATAGGTTTGTATATTACTCCATCGTTCGCTATTCCGAGCATCATCAGGGTTTGCTCCAGCAGGGTGGAGCGTATAAAACCCTGCCCTATGGACATGTTTATAGTATCACCACCATACCATGGTTCTTTAAGCCTTTTCCTTTTCCATTCGGGCGTAGGAATGAATCCGCTACTATGGGGAAGGTCAAAGGGAACGGGCTCTCCGTAAGAGAAGTTTCTTAAAGCCCTTTCCATTTCCCTTGGTCCCAGCTTATAATAGCCCATGCTATAAAAGTAAACATCACAGGAGTCTCTTATGGCTCCACGAAGGTTTTCCCAACCATGGCCGTGCCTGTTCCAGCAGAAGAAATTTCTGTTTCCAAGCTCAAAGCTGCCCCTGCAGACTATTCCCTCTCTTTCGGATACGCCCCTTGATAGCAGGGCTATGCCTAAGGCGGGTTTTATTACGGAGGCTGGAGGATACTTGCCCTGAAGCACCCTATTGAAAAGAGGTTTTAATGGGTCTTCTATGTAGCTTTGCCACCTTTCGGATATGAGGTTAGGGTCAAAGGAAGGATAGCTGAGAAGGGCAAGTACCTCACCGCTTCTTGCATCAAGCACAAGCACACCGCCAGCCTTCTGCCCTGAATCTTTAAAGACTTCATAGGCTATCTTTTGAATACGCAGGTCAAGACTGAGGACAAGGCTGTATCCCTTTGTGGGTTCCCTCTGACCAAGCCTTTGCACTATTTTGCCAACCGCATTAACCATTACCTCTTCAGCACCCACCTCTCCCAGAAGGTCCTCATCAAATATAGCCTCAAGCCCATACATACCCACAAGGCTTTCGGGTCCAATTTTTTCCTTATACTTCTCAAGATGCCTTTCAGAGGGATAGCCCGTATAACCTACCACATGAGCGCATACATCTCCATAGGGATAAACCCTTGAAGGCACAGTATTTATAAACACGCCGGGTAGCTTATAGCTGTAGTTGTAAAATTTGTCTATTTCCTCCTGAGACTTTAGCTCCGTGAGTAGTATGGGCTCTAATGCTTTCCTTTTTCTTATATCTTCATAGCTCATCTCAATACCAAAAAGTTCCTTTAACGCCTTTATCACATCCTTAAGGCTTCCTGACTCTTTTAGTTTTTGATGGTCCAGCATGAGCACATACTTTGGAATGTCGTATGCTATCTTTACCCCTTTTCTGTCAATTATGTCTCCTCTCTGCGGATATATTATCCTTCTTCTAACATAGTTCCTTTCCGCCAGCTCCTTGTAGTCTTTTCCCTTTACTAACTGAACATATACAAGCCTGACAATCAGGACCATGTATGCTATAAGCCCTGTAAAAAGCAGGAATACAAACCTACGTCTGCTCATGTTTCTGCGTTTTTAAGATGCCTTCTGGATATAAAGTATAGGATAAGCATCTCTATTAGCAAAGATGCCAGCAGTAGAGGAAGGTTAATATAGATGAGAAATTTAACTCTGAATATGCCAAAGACCCATAACTTCTCTATAAGGGACAGGACACCATAAACCACAGTCAAAGAGGCGGGAGTGGGGAACTCATACCTTGAGCTGATAAGCTTAAAGAGCAAAGAAAATATTAAGAAACCAGAAGTATGAAGACCAAGAGAGTTCTGGAAGATGTCAAGGAGCATACCCGATATAAGAGGCTTTTTCATAGAATAGTCCCCCTTTAACATATTCAGGAAAAGGTATGTCAGCAAAAGATTTGGTACTATGAGAAGGCTTTGGAAAAGGGCTGTAAGCAACGAACTTTGCACAAAAGCTAATGCTACTGCTATTAGGTAAAACATCATGGCTTTTCCTTTAAGATAAGACAGAAGGAAAGGCTTCTAATATCCGCCAAGGGTTTTACGCTCACCTTTTTAAAGAAGCCTTTACTGTCCGATGAAACCATATCTACTACGCCTATTAGCAACATGGGAAGGTTTTTATCAGGCAGACGTAAATATACTTCCTCGCCCTTTTTTATATTGTCTTCTACCTTTACATGCAAAAGATAACCCTCAGGAAAACCGCCCTTGTATATGTATGCCTTTCCTCCAGCGCTTGCACTTATGCTGAAATCGTTAGAATAAACCGTTCTTATCCTTGAAGAGCCCACATAAGCTTTTTCCACTATACCCACAAGCATGTTATCGTAAAGTGCAAGCATGCCGTCTGTAATGCCTGCCTCCTGTCCCTTGTCCACCAGTATAAAGGTATCAAGTCCAGATGGGTCATAGGCTATTATCCTTGTGTAAGCCATATTGTATTTTTTAAATTCTCCGGAAAGGTCCATAAGCCTGCTTATTTGAAGAAGGTTATACTGACAGGCTTCTAACTCCGCCTTATACAGCTTATACCTTTCAAGTTCTCTACGCATTACTTGGTTTTCCTTACTTACATGGACTAAATAAACATATGTATTTATTGATTCTCTGGCTCTCTCATATACGAAGCTTTTCAGCTCATATATGGGGTATATAAAAAATTTAACTGCGTTGCTCAAAGAATTTACAAAAGGCAAGGAGGAGAGGTTTGTAAAGTATGCTAAAAGGCTTAGCAAAAGGAAAAGTATATGCCAAAAATAGGACTTCATATCATGGATACTTTCCTTATAAGGTCTATGTTATCAAGCACTTTTCCTACACCTCTTGCCACCGCAGTTATCGGGTCTTCACAGTATTGAGTTTTTATGCCAGTTTCCCTCTCTATCCTGATGTTCATGTTCCTTAGGAGAGAACCCCCGCCCGCAAGTGTTATACCCCTTTCCGCTATATCAGAGGCAAGCTCTGGAGGGGTTTTTTCAAGGGTCGATTTTATCGCATTTACTATAGAAGATAACACATCCTCCAGGGCTTCTGTTACATCCCTATTACTTATTCTTACTACCTTTGGTAGGCCAGTTATGTCTCTACCTTTTATTTCCATTTGCCTTTCTTCCTCTTCGTATATGGCACTGCCAAGCTCAATCTTTGCTCTTTCCGCCGTCTGCTCTCCTATGAACAAATGATATTTCTTCTTTACATGCTGTATGATAGCCTCTGTCATCTCATCGCCCGCAACCCTTATAGAGTTAGAAACCACTATGCCCGCCAGAGATATGACTGCTATTTCTGTAGTGCCACCACCTATATCAACCACCATATTGCCTATGGGTTCTTCTATGGGAAGACCTGCACCTATTGCTGCAGCCATTGGCTCCGCAATAAGATAAACCTCTCTTGCACCAGCACTCTTCGCAGCGTCTATGACCGCCCTCTTTTCTACCTGCGTAACCCCAGAGGGAACGCCTATTACCACACGAGGTTTTGCTTTAAAAAGGCTGTTGCCTATGGCTTTGTTGATGAAGTAGGCAAGCATGACCTTTGTAGCCTCAAAGTCTGTTATAACCCCATCTCTTAAAGGTCTTACCGTTTGTATATTTTCCGGTGTTTTGCCTAACATCTCTTTGGCTTCTTTGCCTACCGCAAGCACTTTGCCAGTTCTGACATCTACAGCAACAATGGATGGTTCATAAAGCACTATTCCTTTGTTTTGTGCGTATACAACCGTATTGGCAGTGCCTAGGTCTATGCCTATGTTGTTTGATACAAAACCGAGCAGGTTTGCTAATTTGCCAAGCATCGCCTATTATTATAACTTATGGAAGCTGTTTTAATAAAAAAAACAGAAGAAAGGCTATTAAGTAGGCTGAAGGGAGAGGAAGATAGGGTTAAAAAGGCTATTGAGTTTATAGATGAAAAACATCAAGGTCAATACAGAAAGTCTGGAGAACCCTATGTAATACATCCAATAGAAGTGGCTTCTACCTTGGCGGAGCTCGGTATGGATGTGAACACGGTAGTGGCTGGTCTTTTGCATGATGTTCTGGAAGATACAGACACCACGTATAAAGAGCTTGTGGAAAACTTTGGAAAGGATGTAGCGGATATTGTGGAGGGTGTAACCAAGCTGGGTAAAATACCCTTTAAAGACATAGAGAGCCAGAAGGCGGAGAACTACAGAAAGTTAATCCTTGCCTTTTCAAAGGACCTTAGAGTTATTTTTGTAAAACTTGCGGACAGGCTTCACAATATGAAGACTCTTCATTACCTGCCGAGGGAAAAACAGGTAAGAATTGCAAAGGAAACTCTTGAAATATACGTGCCTATTGCCAACAGGCTTGGGCTCTGGCGGATAAAAACGGAATTAGAGGATCTATGTTTTATGTATCTTTATCCAAAGGAATATGAGGAAGTAAAAAGCTTTGTGGGAAGGTCTAGGAAGGAGCTTGAAGAGTATTTAAAAAGGACCTTCATACCAAAGCTAAAAGAGGAGCTAAAAAAAGCGGGCATTGAGGCTCACATCACTTACAGACCCAAGCATCTTTACGGCATATGGCAGAAAACTTTAAGAAAGGGCATCAGGCTTGAGGATGTGCATGATATACTGGGCGTCAGGGTAATAGTAAGTACTGTGCAGGAGTGCTACCTGGTGCTAGGTGTGGTGCATAGTGCCTTTACACCTGTGCCGGGCAAGTTTGATGACTATATATCCCTGCCAAAACCTAATCTTTATCAATCTCTTCACACAGCGGTTATAGGACCTAAGGGTAGAGTAGTGGAGGTGCAGATTCGCACCTGGGATATGCACGAGCGTGCGGAAAAGGGTATTGCAGCCCACTGGGCATATAAAGAGGGTAAAAGGGCAGCAGACAGCAGCGTATATTCTTGGCTTAAAAGCCTTGTGGAGAGCGTTCAGGGAAGTAAAAATCCTCAGGAGCTTCTTGAGAACCTAAAACTTGAGCTGTTTTCTGAGGAGGTTTTTGTCTTTACTCCAAAGGGAGACCTTGTGGTGCTTCCAAAGGGGGCAACGCCTGTAGATTTTGCTTATCACATACATACGGATATAGGAAACCACTGTGCGGGTGCAAAAGTAAACGGTAGGATAGTGCCTTTAAATTACAGGCTTCAGAATGGTGATATGGTGGAGGTCATCACAAATCCCAACAAAAAACCAAACCCCGAGTGGCTCAGCTTTGTGGCCACATCAAAGGCAAAAAGCAAGATAAAGCAGGCTATAAAGGAGTTAGAGAGGGAAAGGTATATACAGCTTGGTAAAGAAAGACTTGAGCTTTTCGCTAAAAAGCTTGGTGTGGAAGAAAAAGGTCTATTGGGTGGGCTTGTAAAGGAACTTGGTGCAAAGGGTGAAGAGGACGTATTAATAGCATTGGGAAGTGGAAAGCTTAGCAAAGAAAAGGTTTATTCCTTATACAAACCACCTGAAAAGAGAAAGCAGGCAGAGGAAAAAGTGGAGGACATTATTAGCATAGACGGTTCTCTTAGCCTTCTTCACAAACTGGCGGAGTGCTGTAATCCACTTCCGGGGGAGGAGGTCTACGGTGTGGTTTCTAAAGGGAAGGGTCTTGTGGTGCACTCAAAGGACTGTCCCAACCTCAGTTATGTGAAAAGCATTTCTCCTGAAAGGGTTGTAAGGGTAGTATTCACAAAGTCCGCCGGTCTTCATCCTGTAAGGCTAAGGCTCTTAGCAAAGGACAGGATAGGAATTCTGGCTGAGATTACATCAGCCATATCAAAGCAAGGAGCCAACATAACGGAGGCAAGGACCAAAAGCCTGCCCTCCGGCACGGCCCTTATGGACTTTACCCTTCAGGTCAGGAGCTACGAGGAGTTTTTAAGGCTTATGGAAGCTCTAAGGCATGTGGAAGGGGTAGAAAAGACAGAAAGGCTCTTTATATAAAAAGGCCCCGCAGGGGGCTCAGGATGAAACCACTTCAAAGACTAACTGACCGTCCTTGAGGTCTGCTTTTACTTTCTGACCATCCTTTACCTCACCTTTGATTATAAGATTTGCAAGGGGTGTTTCTAAGTGCTTCTGAAGGGTTCTCTTCAAGGGTCTTGCACCGTAAGCGGGGTCGTAGCCGAGCCTTACAAGGTGTTCCTTTGCGGAAGGTGTTAGCTCTAAGCTTATGTTTCTTTCCGCAAGCCTTTTGTTTATGCTCGCCACAAGCAGGTCTATTATCTGGAACAGCTCCTTCATGGTGAGGGGCTTAAATACTATCACCTCGTCTATCCTGTTTAGAAACTCAGGTCTAAAGTGGTATTTTAGCTCTTCCAAAACCTTTTCCTTTGCCCTTTCAAACTCTTTCTGCACCTTCTCCTCGTCCGCATCCACAGGAATGGAAAGAAGATACTGAGAGCCTATGTTGGAGGTCATGATTATCACCGTGTTTCTAAAATCCACCGTCCTGCCGTGAGAGTCTGTGAGCCTTCCATCGTCCAGCACCTGTAAAAAGAGGTCAAAGACCCTCGGATGTGCCTTTTCCACCTCGTCAAGCAGGATTACTGAGTAGGGCTTTCTCCTTACCGCCTCTGTGAGCTTTCCACCCTCCTCGTATCCCACATAGCCCGGAGGTGCGCCTATAAGCTTTGCCACGCTGTGCTCTTCTTTGAATTCAGACATGTCAAGCCTTATTAGGGCATCTTCATCGCCAAAAAGGAGTTCAGCAAGAGCCTTGGAAAGCTCTGTCTTTCCAACACCTGTAGGACCCAGAAAGAGGAAGCTGGCTATGGGTCTCTTGGGGTCCTTTAGCCCAGCCCTTGCCCTTCTTATGGCTTCAGATACTGCCACCACCGCATGCTCCTGGTCTATAACCCTCCTGTGAAGCTCTTCCTCAAGTTTTAATAGCCTTTGCATTTCTTCTTCCTTCAACTTTGAGACAGGTATGCCCGTCCATTCTGAGACCACCTGAGCCACATCGTCCCAGCCTACTACAAGCTCCTGAGCCTTTTTTGCTTCAAGCTCTTTTAGTTCCTTTTCTAACTTCACCTTTTCTATCTTCAGGTTTGCCTCCCTCTCATAATCTCCTCTTTCAGAAGCCTTTATTATCTCCTGGTCAAGCTCCTCCATCTTTTTCTTTATCTCAGAGAGCTTTGCTTCCACTCCACCCACTTTAGAAAGTAGCTCCTGCTTTTCCTTTTCAAGCTGAACCCTTTTAATCTTCAGCTGGGCTTCCTTCTCATAATTGCCCTCAAGGTAAGCCTTCTGAATCTCTTCTTCCAGAGACCTGAGCTTCCTTTCTATTTCCTGCACCTCTGGGGGCAGGGCTACCACCGAGAGCTTCTTTCTGGCGGAAGCCTGGTCTAAAGCATCTATTGCCTTGTCGGGCAGTTTTCTAAAGGTCACGTATCTTCTCGTTAGCTTTACCGCCGCTTCTATGGCTTCGTCGGATATCTTCACCTTGTGGTGTTGCTCGAGCTTTGGTCTAAGACCTTTGAGTATCTCTATGGTCTCTTCTTCAGTAGGCTCATCTACGTATATGGGCTGGAACCTCCTTTCTAAGGCAGGGTCCTTCTCTATGTATTTTCTGTATTCGTCCACCGTGGTGGCACCTATTACCCTTATCTCTCCTCTTGCCAGAGCTGGCTTTAGCATGTTGCCCGCATCGACCGCACCTTCCGCCTTTCCTGCACCCACTATGGTGTGTATCTCATCTATGAAGAGAATCACATTGCCTTTTTGCTTTACCTCTTCAAGTAAGCTTTTGAGCCTTTCTTCAAACTCACCCCTGTATTTAGAGCCTGCAAGCATAGAACCCATGTCTACAGAGATTATTTCCTTGTCCTGAAGCTCTGTGGGGACTTCCTTATTCACAATTCTTTGAGCAAGCCCTTCCACTATGGCAGTCTTTCCAACTCCTGGGTCTCCCACCAGCACCGGATTATTCTTTGTGCGTCTTAAAAGCACTTCAATAACCTGATTTATTTCCCTTTCCCTGCCTATGACAGGGTCCAGTTTGCCTTCCTTTGCAAGCTGGGTTAGGTTTGTGCCGAACCGCTCAAGGGCTGATTTGTCCTCTTCCCTTAGTTCCTGAGCCACATCCTTCATCTTTTCACCTCCTGTAAGGTCTTCTAATATCTTACCTCCTATAGTATCCTTTGCCTCTATAAGGCTTGCGGATATGTGATAGGGCTCCACCTGAGAAAGCCCTTCAGACACAGCCTTATCCTGAGCCTTCTCAAGAACCCTTATTAGGTTTTGAGAGTAGTCAAAGGCAGGCTCTTTTCCAAAGACAATTTTGCCCACCGCTTCTATGACCCTTTCGGGCGACAGTCCAAGCTCCTTTACCTGCTCCACAAGGTTTGAGCTTTCTAAAGCCTTCCTGACAAGTCCATCTATGCTAAGCCTGTTTTCTAAAAAGGCTTTTACATCCTCTGGCTTAAAGACAGTGGAAAGGCTTCTTTCTACACCTTCTAACTGACTTTTATAGTTGCCTTCAAGCCTTTCAAGGCGAGAAAGCTCCACCTGAAGCTCTTGATAGCTCCAGTAGTCTCCATATCTTCTTGCCCTTTCAAGCTCCTGCCTTATTTTCTCCTTTGCCTTCCTTATTTTCTCAAACTCTATCTGCACCTGTCCTATATCGGACTTTACCTGCATTATCTTGCTTCTTAGGTCTATGAGGTATTTGGCTTCCTGCTCCACCGCCTTAGAGATTTGAGAAGATAGCTTTTCTAAATACTCAGACACCTTTTTATATACTTCCTTTGCATCTATGCCCCTCTTTTCAAGGTACTTGGATAGTGGAGATTTTTCATCCTGTAAGAAGGCAAGGAGAAGGTGGTCCGTATCCACCTTGTTGTCCCCCTTTGACCTGGCTATCTGTTTTGCCTTTTCCAAGTATTCCAAGGACTTCTTTGAAAGCAGGTTCTCACTAAACATACCAACCTCCTAAATTTGATATTGTTATTTATAATATGCTTTAGTTTCTTATTGTCAAGTATTAACGGTAGGAATGCACCAGTAAAGACTTAACAAAGGGGGTGGCTTATAATAGATTACCCCAGGTATAAGCTAAAATACAAAGGATTGAACTGTCTCCGCTTTGCTTAAAAAGGTGATTTTTGTTAAGACAAAGATTGTACTCAAACAGGTGCCCGTGGAAGTGGAGGTAAGCATAAGCAAACGATGGGAGAAGGGTTAAGTAGCCTGCTCTTTACTGTGTTCTTCCTGCCATTTTTTGTAAGATTCTTCCAAACCTTCTCTTGCCATGTTTAATTTTTCCATAGCTCGCCTGCAGTGTTGCCTCACACTTGAAACAGATATAAACATCTCCTCCGCAATTTCCTTATAGCTTTTGCCCTTAAGTATGTGCGTTAGCACTTCTAACTCCTTAGTAGAAAGCCTTTTCCTGTCAGCATCCATACAGTGAAGCATCTCCTGAAGAAATTCAAGCTCAGGGCTTGAATGCTTTTCCTCTTGATTTATAGGTTCTTCCTGAAGCTCATTTTGAACCTCCTGTTCTACTCTTTCCTCTTGAGCAGGCTTTACCGCATAAAGCTTATAAAGCACATAAGCTATTAAAGCAAGATTACCGACCATAAGAAGGAAGCTTATGTGTAAGCTCAACTTTGCCAGCAGATAGCCTGAGAGTATAGCAAGACATACGGTTCCAAAACCCACTGGAAAGGCTTTGAGAGGATTTCTTATTTTCATTAGGCTGTATAGTAAATAAGTGTCAGTAAAGCCAAAAGCCATCTGCATGAGGAACATTACTAAATTTAAAGACACAGCCATCTGTATATGCATAAGAGAAAAAGAAAAAGCAAAACATAGAACTGCTATATGCAAAAGATAACCTTCTTTTAAGCCCTTTGAAATAACAAAATATGCAATAGCAACCGCAATAGCATAAAAAACCACCTCAATACCCAAAAAATAAGCCTTCTCTGAATAGTAAGACATAATACCTCTATACATAAGACCACCTGTTATGTAGAGAAGGAATATACCAACCAAAAACTGCAAAGAAACACCCTGTTTATCCACATCCGACATAAACAAATTTATAGGCTTATACAAACTAACCAAAGGAAGAAGACTTATAAGGAACATCTTATACATATCTTGGAAAGGAGAGAGCATAAGCAAGAGAACACCCACATTACCCAACGCCAGACCAAGCAAAGACCATACCCTTACATTCTCACTCAGAATATACCCCACAAGCACCGCCAGAAAGGAAGAAAAAAAGCCAAGCAAGAACATCAGCAAGCCTTTAAAAGGAAAAAAGTAGAAGAAAAAGGTAAGCAAAGAAGAAACACCAACAAAAGGAAAAGCAAGCCTGTAAAAAACATAGTTATAGTAGTAAATAAGACCAAAGCCAACCATGTGTCCTGTAAGGAAATAAGGCAAAAGGTCTAAGTCTTTTAGCAAAAAGCCCGCCATAGGGAAGGATATAAGCCATAACACAAAACCCACAAGACTTACAAAACCAAACATAAAAAACCCCCATTATACATTTTAACCCTGTCACAGGGGCATGTGTATTTTGTCGCAGGGGGTATGCGACAAGGGGTGTGACAAACCCTGCGACAAGCCCTGCGACAAAAATGCGACAAAGATGCGACTTGACAAGCTCCCCCACATACAGCTACCTTATTCCAATAAGCATGTAGGGAGGAACTGCCATGAAGCTAAGAGATTTATTGGCTACATGCCTGATAGCCCTGCTGGCAATCCTGTCAGGGTGCGGTGGAGGTTCTTCTTCTGGTCCCCTTGAGGGACTGCGGACTGCTCTGTTTGGAAACAAGAACCTAAAGGTTCAAAGTATCATACCATCCTCATGGGCTATTTCCTATGGAGGAGGTCCATCTGGTTTCTTCTCGTCTCCACTTGACTATGAAGAATATGCATATGCTATTCAGGAAACAAGTGACAATGGGTACATAGTAGCTGGAAGTGAAGAATCTTTCAGCGGTGGCGTTAAAGATGTCTGGATATTGAAGCTTGACCAAGATGGAAATGTTGTTTGGCAGAATAGATATGGCGGTGATGGCGATGATATAGCCTATTCAATCCAGCAGACATCAGATGGTGGATACATAGTTGCAGGGTGCACGAGTTCATTTACTCAATACGAACATGCATGGATCCTAAAGCTTAATGCTAACGGTGACATAGAATGGGGAAAGGCTTATGGTAGAAGCGACTCTTCTACTTGTGTTTACTCAGTACAGCAAACGGATGATGGTTATATAGCAGTTGGATGGATAGGTTTTTCTAGTGTGGGTGATGGCTCTACTCTTATCATAAAACTTGACCAGTCTGGGAACTTAGTTTGGGAAAAGGTTTACGGAAGAGATGGTGGAGCTAATTCAGTTATTTATGCTAAGGCAATCCAAAGGACTTTAGATAGTGGATACATAATAGCTGGATATACGTTTGCAAACCAGTCGCCAACAAATTATGACGTTTGGATCCTAAAAATAGATGCTGACGGCAATAAACAATGGGAAAGGTTCTATGGTGGGGCAGGAGAAGACTATGCTTATTCTATTCAACAGATATCAAATAACGAATATGTATTGGCTGGGATGACAACCTCTTTCGGTGCTGGCAATGCCGATGCTTTTGTGCTTAAGATTGATGGAAACGGAAATTTAATATGGTTTAAGACCTACGGGGGAACAGGTTATGATTCCGCATATTCCCTTCAGAAAACTTCAGATGGTGGCTACATAGTGGCTGGATATACAAGTTCATTTGGCTTAGCTCCTCCTGACTTGTGGATATTTAAGCTTAACCAAGATGGGGACGTATTATGGGGGAAAACTTATGGTAGCAGTGTAGGCTGGACAACAGAGGAGGGGGCCTACGCCGTTCGAGAAACAATTGATGGTCATTATATAGTAGCTGGTTATACAAAAACTTTTGGAAAAGGTAATTCTTATGATATGTGGATACTAAAAGTTGATTCTGGGGGTAATGTTCAAGGTTGTAGTATTATGAGTGCATCAAATATAGTTGTTAAGACAGTAACTACAGACATATCTCTTAGTGGTCAATCTATACTTGAACAGAACCCAGTAATTTCTTCTATTGTTGATACTTCTAACCTTGCACAAGTCAATCCAACGTATGTGCAAGGATACGAGGTGTGCTTCTATCCAAAATATACCCTGAACATCAATAGAATGGGTACAGGTATCGGTTCTGTATCAAGTGATGATCTTTTAATTATGTGTTCGCCTGTGATGCAAGACTGCACCCAGCAATATAGACAAAATGTTTTAGTTACCTTACAAGCTTATGCATCCAACGACTCCGTCTTTTCAGGTTGGGGTGGAGATTGTCAGAGCTGTGGAACAAATACCACATGTCAGATAACCATGGATTCAAACAAAACATGCACAGCAACATTTAATCAGTTACCACCTAACAATCCTCCTGTTATAAATAGCAATAGCTTCGTTGCTAATCCAAACTCAGGAACAGCACCATTGCAAGTCACATTCAGCTGGAACATATCAGACCCAGATAACGACACGCTTACCTGCAAGCTTGATGTAAATGGTGATAATACCATTGACTACACAATAAACAACTGCACAAGCCAGAGCACGCAAACCCACACCTACAACACACCAGGCACATACACAGCAAAGCTAATAGTAGATGATGGAAGAGGTGGAACAGCCAGTGCAACATATAACATAACAGTAAGTCAGGCTACTGGTGGCGGAAGTAGTGGTTCTGGCGGAGGTACTGGAGGTGGTGGCACTGGCGGGGGTGGTGGCGGACCAATAGTAATACCACCCCCAGAGACACCCACCACACCACCCGCAGACACAGCCACCACCAGCTCACCATCAGGAGGCAACATATCTGTGCAGGTAACAGGTGGCACCTTTACACAACAACCTACCACCATAACCAACATACCCGCACCACCCAACAACGGCACCACACCACACGGAGCTATAACCTTCACAGTACAGCTTGCACAAGGACAGACACAGATAAACGTGAGCATAACCTTCCCCAGCATACCAGCCAACGCACAGTTTTATAAGCTCATAAACGGCAATTACATACCCTTCACACCCACCATAAGTGGCAATACGATAAGCTTTACCGTTGTGGATAACGGACAGCTTGATGCAAACAGTCAGGCTGGTGTGATAGGCGACCCTGTTGTGATGGTGGTTCCACAGCAACAAAGTGGAGGTAGTGGCACAGGTGGTAGCACTGTAGGAGGAGGTGGAGGAGGTTGTTCTATGGGTGGTGGAGCATCACCTGTTAATAGTCTTATGTGGCTTCTTGTGCCTGCAAGCGTGCTTCTACGGAGGCTAAGAAGAAGGTAAGCTTTTAGCCCCCTTTTGGGGGCTTTCTTTTTTTGTTTTATCCCTAAAAGTGGTTTGTGTTTAAAAACAGCAATACACTTATAGCTTTTTAGGGATTTGTCCGTCTGGTTTAGAGCTAATGTGAAATGTGAAAATTTTTAGCGTTAACCCTGCATCTTTGCAACTTCATGCCTGTGCTTGCCTTCCACGTCCGCAAGCTCTGCTATTGTAGTACTTGTGAGGTATTCAAGTATCTTTTCTCTGAGTTCTGTCCATTTATGATGCACCGTGCAGGGAGCGGTTTGCCATTCTTCACACCGTCCCGGTCTTAGGGCACAGTAATCTAACTTGTAGTCTTCGTCCAGGTATCTTATAACATCCATTATGGTTATCTGTTCGGGAGGTACCGCAAGGGTGAAGCCACCTGTTGGACCCTTGTAGGACTTCAGCACACGCTCCCTGGCGAGCTTATGGAATATCTTTGAAAGGAAGGGTTTTGGTATGCGCTGAGCCTCTGCGATTTCTTCCACCTTAACGAGCCTGTCCCTGTTCAGGGCAAGGTATGCAAGGGCAAGCAGGGCATATTTTACAGTTTCTGAGTATATCATAATAAACAATTATATACCTTAAAGTCCCTTTATGCAACCCATCCTCATAGCCATTAGAATATATGCATGTTCCCGCAGGAGTGGTGGAAAAGGGCTGAGGAAAAGGTGTATAACCTTCAAAGGGCAAAGGAAGGTCTGGAGGAAATGCTGAGAAATCATCCAGAGCCTGAAAGCCTTATAAATTACCTGAATGAAAGGCGCTTTATACTGCTTCTTGAACTTTTAGACCAGTCAGAGTGTATAAGAAAGTTTCTAATAAACCATCCTGAAGACTTTCAAAAAACCATACCGGGGCTATGGTATGTCTTTAAGGATAAGCAAGCATACTTAAAAGAGCTAAAGGCTCTTCTAAGCGATGGTATGTCGGATGAAGAATTTTCAAGAGTGTTAGCCTATTACAGGCATAGGGAGCTTATGAGGGTGCTGTCAAAGGAGATACTCGGAACCGCAAAGGTGCAGGATATCCTCCGGGAATACTCAGAACTGCCAGATGCCATGTTAGAGCTATGTTATGAAAGAGCCTTTTCTGAGGCGGTTGATAGGTATGGCAAACCCTTTGATGAGGAGGGCAATCCTGCGGAGGGTTGTATAATAGCCCTCGGGAAGCTTGGAAGCTATGAGTTAAATTACTATTCAGACATTGACCTTATGTTCCTTCATTCCTCCGACAGAGGTCATGCGGGCAGGCTAACGCTTTCCGAGTTCTTCTCATGGGTCTTTCAAAAGGTTTTAAAACTCATGACCACCCAGACCTCAGAGGGAAAGCCTTACGAGACGGACCTTGACCTGAGACCCTTCGGCAAATCTGGACCCATAAGCATGTCCTTGAGAAGTGCGGAGCTTTACTATGAATCTTATGGTAGAACCTGGGAAAGGTTTGCCCTTTTAAGGGCAAGGTATTCCGCCGGGAGCGAAAGGCTTTACAGGGACTTTGAAAGGGATGTAAAAACACCCTTTGTATACAGAAAGTATGTGGATTACAGGGTGCTTGATGAGATAAGGCTTATAAAGTCCCAGATAGCCAGCGAGGCAAAGAAGAAGCTTTTAGGAAAGCATAATGTGAAAACGGGCGAGGGGGGTATAAGGGAGGTGGAGTTTGCTGTTCAGGCTCTTGTGCTTTTACTGGGAGGTAAGTTTCCCTACCTTCGGGAGAGCAACACCTTCAGGGCTATATGGCTTTTGAACCAGAAAGGGGTTTTCTCAAACGAAGAAGCCCTCTTCCTTGAAAGAGCCTACGAGTTTCTAAGAAGGCTTGAACATCGCATACAGCTTTCCACCTGCATACAGACGCAGAGCTTTTCTCAGCAGGAGGTCAAAAGGCTTGCCCTCTATATGGGTTTGAGGGAAGAGGACTTTCTTAAGCTATACAGAGAATACACTACGGGCGTAAGCCTTATATTCTCCAGCATTATGCCCTCTGAAAAGGAGGAGGAACTACAGCCTATTCAGAGAGCCCTTCTGAACGAAGATGTGCAAGAAGCCAAGGAAATACTTCTCAGCATGGGCTTTAAGGACCCCGTAAGAGCTTACAACATCCTGTCCAGCTACATAACAGGAAGGGAAGGCATAAAGCTATCTACTCAAGAAAAACAGGCATTTATTAGGCTACTGCCCCGTATTCTGGAGAGCATTTCACAAAGCATGGACCCAGATGAAACCCTTTCAAACTTTGATAAATTCTTCTCAAACCCCACAGGCAGGAAGGTAGTTTTAAGCCCCGCAAAGGAAGATATAAACAAAAAGCTATGTAAAGTTTTTTCTCTTTCCTCATACCTGTCCACTTTGATTAGCAGGTATCCAGACCTTGTGGAGGATTTCCTCACCCTCTATCAGGACTTTCCGGAGCTTGAGCAGTTTGAGGAAGAGTTTGAAAAGTATGAACAAACCTTGGGTTTAAGCAGAGAAGATTTATACAGACGTTTCAAGAGAGTATGGGAGATAAGAATAGCACTTATTTATCTACTTAAAAAGGAAGAAAGATTTGTAAAACTTTTAGAATTTTTTGAAAAAATGTCAGACCTTGCGGACTTTATCCTTAGTAAGCTCTGGAAGGATTTTGACATAAACCATATGCTACTTATAGCCCTTGGTAAGTATGGAAGCAGGGAGCTTACCATCGGTTCGGACCTGGACTTAGTTTTTGTATCTGAGGAAGAAAATCAAGAGAACACAAAAAAGGCTCAAGAGCTAATTATGTTTTTAACAAAACACACAAAAGAGGGATATCTTTACGATGTGGATTTCAGGTTGAGACCTATGGGAAAGGCTGGACAGCTTGCTCCATCTTTACACTTTTATAAAGAGTATTTTCAAAACAATGCCCGCACATGGGAAAGGATTGCATGGACAAGGGCGAGGTATTTAGCAGGAGAGGAAAGTCTGAGGGAGGAATTTGAGGAGCTTTTAAAGGACTTTCTTTTTGAAAAGCCCCTTGAAGCCAAAGAAAGAGAAGAAATTAGAGATATGAGGTTTTCCTTGGAAAAAATTGCAAAGAAAGGAAAAGGCTTAATAGACCTCAAGTTTGCCCCAGGTGGTCTGATAGATGGTGAGTTTATTATTCAGTATTACCTGCTTCTTGAAAGATTGAGAGAGCCCTCCATGATAAGAGCTTGCAAAAGGCTCTCAGAAAAACACAGCCTGCTTAGAGATGTATATGATGCTTATATGTTTTTAAGGCTTGTGGAAACAAGGTTGCGGCTCTCTAAGGAGAAGGCTGGCTCCGTCCTTGGACCGCAGGAGCTAAAAAGGGTGGCGAGCTCCTTGGGAATGCACTCAGAAGAACTGCAGGAGAGGATTATGGAAAGCATGAGGAGGCTGAGGGAGGCATTCCTGGAGGTCTTTGATTAACCTCCCTAAAGGTGTTAAACCTTCACTGAATACTTGGAGTGTTCAAAGGTTAGCTTGTATTTACTTATATGCTTCCCGCCCACCTCTGCTATAGGATACATAAACTCATTTATAGGCTCCTTATCGGATGTGGGGGGTTCAAGCATAAAGTCTCTTGCGTAGTTGAAGGCTATCCAGTGGGTATCCCAGCCACCGAACATGAAGTCTCTTACTTCCCTTACCTTCGGGTGGGTTATGTCTAACTTTTCCTCGAGTATAAGTTTTCTCACATCCGCCGGGTCTGCTGGTATCCACCTGCCAAGGTAAAACTCCGCTCTGCAGTGCTGTGCCTTTGTGGCATCGCCTTGCACGGAAGATATGCCTTTTGAAAGCTTTGAAGGTAATACCCTTATACCAAAGAGCTCTCTTGCAGGTATTCCTGAGGCTCTGCAGAGTGCAACGAATAGTGAGTTTATGTCTGTGCATTTTCCTCCAAAATAGCCAGTTTCAAGCATGCTTTTTACATCACCCACACCGCAACCTAAGACCTTGGGGTCTCTAAAGGTATTTTCAACAACCCATTCGTATATAGCCCTTACCTTGTCAAGGTCGCTTTTTTTGCCCTTTGTAATCCTATCTGCGTATTCTTTTACTATACCGTCTGTTTGTATATGCTGTGTGGGTTTTAAGAAGAAGGCTATATCTTCAGGAAGGCTTGAGTTGTTTTTAGGTATTTTGTTAAAATCTACCCTGTCCCTCTCCCAGAACTCCACCTCAAAGCTTACACTTAGTTTTTTATTGGCGTTTCCCTTTTCAAACTCAGCGTAAAGTATGGGTGCTTTGTATGTTTTGTCCCTTGTTAAGGCAATGTACCTGTAGCTTCCTTCCACCTGCAGGCTGAGCAACTGCTGATAGTCTGTGTTCATGGGCACAGGAATCCACATCCTGACTGTATCCTCATAGGGTAGTTCTACAGAGTATGTTAGCCAGATTCTATGTCTTTCCTGCTTTGCATTACTTAGCCTAACAGGCAATGAACTCAGCAGTATGGAACCTGCTACACCTTTTATAAAAGTCCTCCTGTTCATGTTTGCACCTCCAGTGCAATATTTTTCTCAGGATGGTAATATAACCCTGTTTTGTCTTTGAATCATTAGAAAATTTCTAACCAAGCCTTACTTATTTTTTGAAAAGTTCAAGCAAAATCTTACAGATGGGGAAGATTTTCATGCTTTATGCCCATCAAAAACGTCCAAGAGCTCTGACAATTCTCTTTATAACCTTCTCCTTTGGCATCACATCGCATATTATATCCACACCCACGCCTTCTAACTCACCCGTAAGGCTTGCTCTAAGGGTATGCCATACATCCTTTGCCTTTAGGTTTAGCTCCTTTTGTATTTCCTTTGCCAGCTCTTTTACCACCTGACCGCTAAGGTTGTCCCTTTCCTGCAGTTTATGCAAGAAAAGCTCAAGCACCCTTCTGGAGTTTTCATTCTCAAGCAGGGATATTGCCTCCTGGCTATAAGATACCTCTTCTACGAAAAAGACCTTAAGCCTTTCCACACCTTCTTTAAGAGTTTCAAAGGAGTCTCTTGTCTTTTCCAGCACTTTCCTTACATAGTCCTTTTCCGCAGATAGTCCCTCCCTTTCAAGGAAGGGCATAAACTCTTCCACAAGCCTGTCAAGGCTCAGCACTTCCCTTATATAGACGCCGTTCAGCCAGCGTAGTTTTTCCTTGCTAAAGACCGCAGGAGAAGAATTGACATCTTCAAGTCTGAAGAGTTCTATAAGCTCTTCTTTTGAAAAAATTTCCCTCTCTGTGTTGGGTGGGCTCCATCCAAGCAGGCAAAGATAGTTAAAGAGAGCTTCTGGGAAGTATCCCTCTTCTCTGTAGTTTCTGACAGAAACAGCACCGTGTCTTTTGGATAGCTTACTCCTGTCTTCGCCGAGGATTACAGGTAGGTGGGCAAATTTAGGCACCTGAAAGCCTAAGGCTTCGTATATGAGTATCTGCTTTGGTGTGTTGGGTATGTGGTCTTCACCTCTTATTACATGGGTGACGCCCATCAAGGCATCGTCTATCACCACCACAAAGTTATAGGTGGGACTGCCATCGCTCCTGACAATAACAAAGTCTCCAAAGTCATCCACCTTTATGGATATGGCTCCCTTTATAAGGTCTTCAAAGACCA
Source organism: Aquificota bacterium (assembly GCA_030549905.1). Lineage (GTDB taxonomy): Bacteria > Aquificota > Aquificia > Aquificales > Aquificaceae > Pampinifervens. The sequence continues at coordinate 29,496 of JAUQQK010000014.1, forward strand.
CCACCCTCCCGTCTGGCACTTTAAAGCGTATGGTAAAGGGCTTGCCCTCCCTCTTGAAAGCCTCCACCTCTTCCTTGCTCAAGAGCCTGCACTTGCCCGAATACCTGTAGGGTATGCCCTTCTTCTCTGCCTCCTCTCTTTCTTTTTCCAGCTCCTCTACCGTGCAGAAGCATGGGTAGGCATGACCGTTGTCTAAAAGCTTCTGGGCATACTCCCTGTATATGTCAAACCTCTCCGACTGTCTGTAAAACTCGTCCCACTCAAGACCAAGCCATTTCAGGTCTTCAAGGAGCATTTCCTCAAACTCTTTTGTGGAACGTTCCCTGTCCGTGTCCTCTATACGCAGGATGAACTTTCCTCTGTGGTGTCTTGCAAAGAGGTAGGCAAAGATGGCGGTTCTGGCGTTTCCAAGATGCAGGTATCCTGTGGGGCTTGGAGCAAAGCGTGAGACAACCATATGCATATTATAGCCTGAGCCTGTAGTAATCGCACCACTCTTTTACAGGGCATTCACCACACCTTGGCTTTACGGGTTTGCATATGGTCTGACCAAAGGCTACAAGAAGCCTGTTATAATCCCTTCTGTATTCTGGTGGTATTAGTTCCATCAAAACCCTTTCTGTTTCCTCGGGTTTTTTTGTCTTTACAAGCCCCCACCGATTGCTTATCCTGTGCACATGAGTATCCACCGCTATAACGGGTCTGTTATAGCCCTCCGCAAGCACTATGTTTGCTACTTTTCTGCCCACGCCCTTAAGCCTCAGGAGGTCTTCCATATTGTCTGGCACTTTTCCACCAAACTCTTCTAAAAGCTGTCTTGCCAGCTCCTTAAGGTGCTTTGCCTTGTTTTTATAAAAGCCTACAGGAAATATGAGCCTTTGAAGCTCCTCAAGGCTTATTTCTAAGAGGTCTTCCGGTCCCTTTATCTTTTCTAAAAACCTTCTGCATACCTCTGCGGTGGTCTCATCCTTAGTCCTTGTGGATAACAAGGCACAGACGAGGGCTGTGAAGGGGTTTTTTGTTTTCTGGGCTATTAGCTTTACTATGGGCGCATGCCATTTTGGGTATTCCTGCCTTAGAACTTCAAGCGCCTGTTGAAGGTCCTCACTTTTCATAGCCTTTTATTCTAACAGAGCTTTTCCCAGCATAAAATTATCAATGGAGGTTGACATGGTAAGGTTTATTCTTGTAGTGCTTTTAACAGGACGTGGATAAGCTTGTGGAGGATTCCGCCAGCGTTATAAATGAACTTAAGAATGATGAGGAAAAGATACCCATTGACTTATTGAAGAGAGCAAAGGGTGTTATTGTATGCCCTGGGCTTATAAAAGGTGCCTTTATTGTAGGTGCGGGTGGGGGTAGCTGTGTAGTTAGCTATAGAAACCAGAAAAGCGGTAGCTGGAGTGCTCCAGCCTTTTATAAGATAATTCAAGCTTCTGTTGGTTTTCAGCTTGGTGTGGAAGCAATTGACCTACTTCTGGTTATTAACACAGACAGGGGTATGAGGAGCCTAATAAAAAGTAAGGTAAAGTTGGGTGCGGATGCTTCTGTAGCTGCAGGTCCTGTGGGAAGGAGTGCCTCAGCATCAACAGATGTGGTCCTAAAGGCGGATATATATTCCTATTCCAAGGCTAAGGGCATTTTTGCTGGTGTTTCGTTGCAGGGCGCGATTCTTGTGCCAGATGGGGAATCTATTAGGATATACTACGGAAAGGACTTAAACCCTTCGGAAATTTTATTCGGAAATCTTCATGCTCCAGCCTCAGCACTTAAGTTTTTAGATGCTCTAAGAGGGTTGAGGTAGTTTAATCTTAAGGAGTATTAGCACTCCGAGAAGCTGTGCAATTACACTAAAGAGGATTAAATAATTCAGAGAATATTCATAAAGCATGCCAGCCAGCAACCCTCCCATGAAAAGGCTGGCTCCATAGAAAAAGTGGAATAAACCGTAAGCACTGCCTCTTGCGGATGCTGATGACAGCTTTGCCACTGCAGACCTCATTATGGATTCCTGCACGCCCATGGCTATGCCCCACAGGAGAACTGCCATGTGGGGTTGGTTAAAGTAAAGCAAGAGAGGGGCTGCAAATATTCCAGGCAGTAGCCCAAGCACAAGTGCATAAAAGCCTGCCCTGTCAAAGAGGTAGCCAAAGAAAAGTGCGGAGAGGGCGTCCACTGCCATGGCAAGGGCAAAAAGCAGTGCCACCTGATAGCTGGAAAGCCCAAGGCCCTTTTCCATATAGTAGCCTATGAGGGGAAACTGCAGAAAACCAAGCCCCACGAGGAAGGAGGCAAAAAGATAAGCGTAAAAGCCACTTTTTACTTCAAGCCTTCTGCTTACGCTTGCAGGTGGAGAAACCTCATTCTGGTAGAGGTTTTTTGCATAAAGGAGGAGAGAGAGGGCAAGAAGGGCTGGCAGGAAAAGGAATAAAAAGGCAGTTTGATACCCGAAGCCCAAAAAGAGAACCAGGCTGACCGCAAGGGGTCCTGAAAGGGCACCAAGCTGGTCTAAAAATTCATGCAGTCCAAAGCCTTTCCCGTGCCCGACCTGTGCTGTAGCCTGAGAAAGGAGTGTATCCCTTGAAGGTGTTCTGATGCCTTTTCCTGCCCTCTCAAGGAAGACCAAAAGCCCCGCAAACTGCCAGCTCTTTGCAAAGCCAAGAAGGGGAACAGAAAGTAAGTTAAGGGCATATCCAAAGAGAGTAAAGCCCCAGTAAAGCCTCAGCCTGTCAGACAGAAATCCTCCCAGAAGTCTTAGCCAGTAGCCCGCAAGCTCAGAAAGACCAGATATGAAGCTTACTGTGAAGGCGGAGGCGCCCAGAAAAGCAAGGTAGGGACCTATGATGCCCTTTGCACCCTCATAGGTAAAGTCAGAAAGAAGACTTACAAAGCCCATCAGAAATATGAACCTGTAAGCCCTTCCCTTACCCCACATCAAATTCTTCCACCTCTCCCAGAACTTCCACACCCTCTATATGCTTTTTTATATTATCCAGAAGAGGTAAAAGCTCTTCAAAAGTGTCTGGCGTGGCTATAAGATATACCTCCTCCGAAGACCTTTCCTTAGTTCTTACTATTGCCCTTCTTCCTGCACCGTCCACGATAGCACTAAACAGACCTATTAACCTCTTAGGCACTTTGACCAGAAGAACCCTTGCCCTTACCTCTTTTTTCATGACTTACCACCTTTGCACCAAAGAGGTCCTTTACCTTCTCAACAAAGGGTGGAAGGCTCTCTTCCTGCTCAGAGGAGATTTCCACAACAAACTCCACTTTAGGGTATACAGCCTTTACCCTTGCTATATCTTCCTTTGAAAGCTCCCCTTCCTTCAAGTAGAAGACGAGCCTGTCGCCTTCCCTGACATGCCTTAGCCTTTTTAGGGCTTCGTAGGTTAGTGTGTCAAGGTTTTTTTTAAGCACATCAAAAGGGTCCTCCTTCTCTTCCTCCTTTTCCGTTTCTTCTTTTTTCTGGGAAGGCTTTGACACCTTCAGAAGCTCCGTGATGGGTAGTATGTCCTTCACTACAAGAGTTTTTATAACCGCAAGCTCACAAGCCCTTAGAAAATCCCTAGTTCTTGCATCCGCCCTTGCCGTATTTACCACCTTTTCTAAGTATAAAAGGGCATTTAGAGGCAGGTGCTCAAAGGAGCGGTGGAAATCCTCCACTTCCATCACCTTGTGGGGTTCCTTTAAGCTCCTGTAAAGTATCAGGCTCCTTATTTCTTCTTCAAGGGCATCCCAGAACCTCGTAAGGTTAAAACCCCTTTCACTAATATCCCTCAAGAACTCAAGGGCTTTATCTACCTCCGAGTTTATCAAAAGCCTCAAAAAGTCCCTTACCCTCTCCTGAGAGAGAATGCCCAGAAACTCCTCAAGCAGTGAGGAGCTTACTTTACCTTCCCCGTAGGTGCTTGCCTGGTCAAGTAGGGATACAGCGTCCCTCATGCCACCGTCGCTTATGCGGGCTATTTCATAAAGGGCTTTTTCCTCGCACTCAAGCCCCTCCATCTGGCATATCTTCTTAAGATACTCTACTATCTCCTTGTCCCTTAACTTTGAGAAGATGAGCCTCTGACAGCGTGAAAGTATAGTGGGCATTATCTTTTCATACTCGGTGGTGCAGAGGATAAAAATGGTTCTTGGTGGCGGCTCTTCAAGGGTCTTAAGTAAAGCATTGAAGGCTTCCTTTGTGAGCATGTGGGCTTCATCAAGTATATATACCTTGTATTTGCCCTTTAAGGGGGCATAAGAAACTGCATCCCTTATAGCCCTTATATCATCTATCCCCCTGTTGGAAGCGGCGTCTATCTCAATCAGGTCTGGAAAGGTGCCTTTATCTATGGCTATACAGTTCTCACACACACCGCAGGGTTCTCCCTCTTTTGGGTTTATACAGTTTATAGCCTTTGTTAGTATGCGTGCGAGGGTTGTCTTCCCTGTGCCTCTTGGTCCTGCAAAGAGGTAGGCGTGTGAGAGTTTTCCAAGCCTGACTGCGTTTTTTAAAACCCTTACCGCCACCTTCTGCCCGGCCACGTCGGAGAAGGTTTTAGGTCTGTATTTTCTTGCAAAGGGCACATACATGGTCTTAAATTATAATCCTTATTGCAAAACTTTAGCCCTTTGTTATCTTTATCTAATAGAGAGGTGTGAGAGATGTTTGAGAAGTTCACAGAAAAGGCCAGGCAAGTTATATTGCAAGCAAGGGAAGAAGCCATTGAGCTTGGACATACATACTTGGGAAGCGAGCACATACTGCTCGCTCTTATAAGGGATGATGACCTTCCCTCCCTTGTGCTTTCCAGATTTGGGCTTACGCAGGAAAAGGTGCGTAAAGCCATCATGGGTCAGATAACCCGTGGAAGCCACTCAGGAGAAATACTCTTTGCCCCAGATGCCAAGCGTGTGCTTGAATTTGCGGTGGAAGAGGCAAGGATACTACACCATCAGTTTGTGGGACCCGAGCACCTTCTTATAGGTGTGGTGAGGGAAAAAACAGGCCTGGGTGGAAGGATACTGAGGGGCTTCGGACTTGATGAATACTCGGTGAGGCGCGAGGTTCTACAGATACTGGGAGAGCTACCTCCACAGGAAACCACCAAGTATGCTCCTACGCCAAACTTAGACAGGTTTTCAAGAGACCTCACTCAGATGGCAAGGGAGGGCAAGCTGGACCCTGTAATTGGAAGAGATAAGGAGATAGAGAGGGTCATTCAGATACTTGTCAGGCGTCGCAAGAACAACCCGGTTCTGCTTGGAGACCCGGGGGTAGGCAAAACCGCCATAGTAGAGGGCTTAGCCCAGAGAATAGCCAGCAGGCAGGTACCGGAGCCACTGCTCAATAAAAGGGTGGTAGCCCTTGACCTGGCAGCCCTCGTGGCAGGCACCAAATACAGGGGTCAGTTTGAGGAAAGGCTGAAAAACATACTCAAGGAGCTTGAAAAGGCTCCCAATGTGATACTTTTCATTGACGAGATACACACCTTGGTGGGTGCTGGCTCTGCGGAGGGCTCTATTGATGCTTCAAACATGCTTAAGCCCGCTTTAGCAAGGGGTGAGATTCAGGTGATAGGTGCCACAACCCTTGATGAGTATAGGAAATACATAGAAAAAGATGGAGCCTTAGAGCGCAGGTTTCAGCCCATCATAGTGGACCAGCCCACAGTCGAGGACACCATAAAGATACTGTACGGTCTTAAGCCCAAGTTTGAAGAGTTTCACAATGTAGAATATACACCAGAAGCTATAGAGAAGGCGGTGGCTCTTTCTGAAAGGTACATAACGGAGAGAAACTTGCCTGATAAGGCGATAGATGTTATAGATGAGGCGGGGTCTCTGGTGAAGCTAAGAGCCTATCAACTTCCCCCTGAACTTAAACAGCTTGAGGAGAAAATTAAGGAGATAGAAAAGGATAAAGAGGAGGCGGCGCAGGAGCAGGATTATGAAAAAGCTGCAAGGCTAAGAGATGAGGAGCTCAGGCTCAGGGCAAAGTTAGAGGGGCTTAAGGCTAAGTGGAGACAGGAAATGGCACTGAACAGACCCAAGGTGACAGAAGAGGATGTGGCGGAAGTGGTTGCCCGCTGGACGGGCATACCGGTAAGGAGGATACATGAGAGCGATATGGAAAAACTCCTGCACATAGAGGAGGAACTCAAAAAGAGGGTTATAGGACAGGAGGACGCCATAAAGGCTATAGCAAGGGCTATAAGAAGGTCTCGTGTGGGTCTTAAGGGTAAGCATAGACCCATAGGAGTGTTCCTCTTCCTTGGTCCAACAGGTGTAGGAAAGACAGAGACAGCGAAGGCTCTTGCAGAGTACCTCTTTGGCTCCGAGGAAGCCCTCATAAGGTTTGACATGTCTGAGTATATGGAAAAGCATACGGTTTCAAGGCTTGTGGGCGCACCACCCGGATATGTGGGCTATGAAGAGGGCGGACAGCTCACAGAAAAGGTGCGCAGGCGTCCATACAGCGTGCTTCTCTTTGACGAGATTGAAAAGGCTCACCCCGATGTTTTCAACATATTCCTGCAGATATTTGACGATGGAAGGCTCACAGATGCCATGGGCAGGACGGTAGATTTCTCCAACACCATAATCATCATGACCTCCAACTTGGGTGCAAGGCTAATAGCTCACGGCTCTCAGATGGGCTTTGAGAAAAAGTTCGGCATGATAGATTACGAGCAGATGAAGAAGAATGTGCTTGACCAGGTTAAAAAGACCTTCAGCCCTGAGTTTCTAAACAGGCTTGACGAGATAATAGTTTACAGACCCCTTGAGAAGGAGGATGTGGTCAAAATACTGGAGCTACAGCTTGAGCAGGTCAATAAGAGCCTTCAGGACTGGAATGTAAAGGTAAAGCTTCACAAGAGCTTTGTGGACTGGATAATAGATAAGGAGTACAAGCCCGAGTATGGTGCAAGAAGCCTAAAGAGGGCTCTGCAGCATCATGTGGAGGACCTTCTGGCAGAAGAACTCCTTAAGGGCACCCTTGCGGACACAGAACTGGTGGAGATAAGGGTAAAGGAGGACAAGCCTTACATAAAGCCTGTGAAGAAAAAGGAAAAGCTGGAGGCTATTTTTAACCAGTAAGCAGTTGGGTGGGGTTTTCTAAGGCAAAGACCTTGGAAAGCCCGCCCCTTGCACTTACACCTATAACCTTGTCCGCAAAGCTTGCCAGCACTTCCCTGAGTGTCACCACTATAAACTGAGCCTTCTTTGACCTTTCCTTTATAAGCTCTCCCACACGCCTTGCGTTTGCCTCATCAAGATGTGCATCTACCTCATCAAAGTAGTAAAAGGGTGAAGGCTTATAGTCCTGTATGGCAAATATTAAAGAAAGGGCGGCAAGCGTCTTTTCACCGCCCGAAATGGCTTCCAGATACTGGACCTCCTTCCCCCGTGGTTTTACCACCAAATTCACACCCCCCGAGAAGGGGTCCTCTTCCTTTTCTAACACCATGTATGCCTTCCCACCGGGCGATAGCTCGGAGAAAATGGCTTTCAGGTTTTTGTTTATTGCCCTGTATGTTTCCATGAAGGCTTTTAGCTTTTTACCTTCCACTTCCCTTATAAGCTCCTTTATAGAATCCTTTTCTTCCCTTAACCTTTCCTGCCTTTGCCTGTAATCCTTATACCTTTCTTCAAGCTCTTTTAGTTCTTCTTCCGCCCTGAAGTTTACACTGCCAAGTTTAGTCAGCTCGGAAAGGACTTTTGATATCTCGTCTTTAAGCCTTGATACGCCTTCTTTTACTTCAAACTCCTCGCCCTCATAGCCAAGCTCTTTTAGTTTTTGCAAAGCCTCCTCCAGCCTTTCCTCCAGCCTTGCCTTCTCCAAGTTCAGCTTATTAATGTCTTCTGACAGGTTTTCCTCCTCAATCTTTAACCTGCCCAGCTGTGATTGAAGGTTCCTTATTTCTTCCTCAAGCCTGTCCTTTGCCCTGTATAGCTCATAAGCCTGCTGGTTTGTTCTTTCTAACTCCCTTTCCAGCTCTTCCTTTTGGCTTTTTAGCTCTTCCTCTCTTTTTTTGAGTTCTCTAATTTCTTCTTCCACCTTTTCCAGAAAGGATAGCCTCCTATCTATCTCCTTCTGAAGGTTATTGGCTTCAAGCTCCAGCTCCTTCAGAGTTAGCTCTTTTGAGTGTATGCTTTGCTTCACCTTTTCTATTTTTTGCTTTTTTCTCTCATATTCCAGCCTCAAGTCTTCAACGCCTGATTCCTTATAGTGTGTCAGAAGAGACTGTTTCTTGAGCGAAAGGTTTTGCAGTTTTTCCTCCAAGTAGGCAAGCTCTTCCTGAAATTCCTTCACCAATTCCCTTGTCTTTTTCTTTTCTTCCTCAAGCAAATTCATGTATTCTTCACCCTTTTTAATTTTTTCTTCTATATCCTTTAGTCTTTCAAAGCCCCTTTTATCTCCTTCTTCTATTTCCTCCAGCCTTCTGTGAAGAATTTTTGCTACGCCTTCCTTTTCTACCAGTTCTTCCCTAAGTTTTCTTATCTCCCTTTCAAGGGCTTCTTCTTCCTCTTTTAATTTCCTTTCCATGTCTGAGAGCCTTTGGAGTTCTTCCATGTAAAAAGCCCTTCCAAGACCGCCCCATTCCTGCGTATGCCCTCCACTAATGACACCGCTCTTTTCAAAGAGCTCACCTTCTATGGTTACCATACGGTAGGTGCCTATGCCTAAGCTCTTTGCGGTATCAAAGCTATCCACCAGCAAAGTATCCCCAAAGACAAACTTTATTGCCCTGTCAAGCCTTCTATCGTATTCCACAAGGTTTACCACAAAATCCACAACCCCCTTAAACCTTGGAAGGGCTGGCAGTTTTGTCTCCTTTATCCTGTTCAGAGGTATAAAACTCATCCTACCCCACTTTAATTCTCTTAACCTTTTTATGCATTCCTTCGCCGTGTCTTCATCTTCAACTATCACATAGGAAAGCCTTCCACCGCCGGCGGTTTCCACCGCCTTCAAGTATTCAAGGTCCTTCACCTTCAGAAGCTGTCCCACACGCCCGTAAACTCCCTCTATACCCTCAAAGGGAAGCTCTTCGGAAGGCAGGCTCTCAAGCCTGCCTCTTATACCTGCCATCTCTTTTAGCACCTCTTCTCTCTCCTGCCTTATTTTTCTAAGTCTTTCCTCCAGCCTTTCAAGCTCCTGCTTTTTGTACCTTATTGATTTTTCCTCTTCTTTGAGCATCTTTTCGTGGTGTTCCTTTTTTAGTAGAGCTTCACCCATCTCGGCCTTTATTTTATTGGCTTCCTCCGAAAGCCTTTGTATGTCTTCTCTAACTCTCTCTTTTTTAAGCTCAAGTTCTTTGAGCTTTAGCTCAAGCGCTGAAAGCTCCTTTCTTTTGTTGTCTATGCTCTTTGAAACTTCTCTTAGCTTATCCTCCATCTTCTCCGCCTCTTCTAAGGAGACTCTAAGTTTCTCTTCCTTTTCCTTCATGCTCCTATAGAGTAGCTGAGCTTCCTCCTCAAGGGCTGAGAGCTCAAGGGTTTGCGTCTCTATAAGGTTTCTTACCTCTTGTGCCTCCTTTAGAACTTCCGCCCTATGAGCCTGAAGGTGCTTTATGCTTTCCTGAGCGGACTGTATTTCCTTTTGTAATTCCTCCTGCCTTTCCAAGGTCTCTTTAAGTTTGCTGTTTGCATGCTCTATGGACTGGGAGAGCCTTCCTACACGCTCTCTAAAAGGAAGAAGGCTGTCCATAACATCTGAATACTCCGCCTCCTTACTTTTAAGCTCTTCTTCCAGCTTCCTTGCCACGCTCCTGAGTTTCTCAATTTCCTTTACCTTATTCTCCAGCTCATCGCTTACCGATTGAAGGGCACTTCTTAAGTCCCTTATAGTTTTCATGCTCAGCTTTATCTCAAGCTCCCTCTTTTTTGCCTCCAATTCTCTGTATATATGTAGTTTATTAACATCTTCTCTTAACCTTTCTATCTGAACCTCCAGCTCGTCCATTAAAAGGAGAAGCTCCCGTATCTTTAGCTCTACCTCTCCGAGGTCTGTCAGGGCTTTCTGCTTTTTCTCCTCATATTCTCCTATGCCTGCTATCTCTTCTATCAATTTCCTTCTTTCTACAGGCGTCATCTTCAAGAACCTCACTATATCGCCCTGCAGGACCACATTGTAGGCTGTCTCGTATATGCCAGCCTTTGACAGAAAGTCCGAGAGGTCCCTCTCTCGTACAACCACGCCGTTTATCCTGAATACGCTCCTGCCATCTGGATATACCTTCCTTGATATTACTATCTCCTCCTCCTTTATGGGGAAAAGACCTTCATTTCTGAAATAGACCTCCACTAAAGCGTAATCCGCCCTGTCTGAGTTCTTTGAATATATAAGGTAGGTGAGGTTTTTCGCCCTAAGAGCCCTTGCGGTGGCTATGCCAAGGGCGAAGGAAAGGGCGTCTCCTATGTTGGACTTTCCAGAGCCGTTTGGTCCCACCACACCTATAAAGCCCCTGCCCAGCGGAATTTCTACCCTCTCCTTCCCATAAGACTTAAAACCTTCAAGGACTATTTTTTCTATCCACGCACCCACAAGAATTAGTATAATAAACAAATAGCAT
>JAUQQK010000026.1 GCA_030549905.1 Aquificota bacterium
CTATGTGGGCGGTGGGGGTTTCAGGTTTTTAGTCTCAGGCACCTTGGATAGGCTGGAGCTAAGAAGGTAAAATATTAACAATGGAGATAAGACTTCTGGTAAATGGCAAGGAGGTGAGGCTCAAGGACTTCCCCCGACGGGTTCTCTATAACATGCTTTTAGGCTACATAAAAAGCCTGAACCTTGAGGAAAAGCCCGAGAGGGTTGAGGTTTATGTCAGGCTTTCAGAGGAAGATAGCGGAAGTCTTAAGCTTTGAGGTGCAGGAAGAGGGCTTAAGGCTTGACCAGTTTTTAGCCCAGGCATATCCGGACATATCAAGAAGCTACGTCCAGAAGCTCATAGAAGAAGGCTATGTTTTTGTGGATACGGTAGAGGTAAAAAAGCCTTCAAAAAGGCTTAGAGTTGGTCAGCAAGTGCTTCTATACCTGCCCGAACCTGAACCCCTTGAGGTGCTTCCTGAAGCCATACCCCTTGAAGTTCTGTATGAGGACGAAGACCTTATGGTGGTGGTAAAGCCCTGCGGTATGGTGGTGCATCCCTCACCGGGCTACACCTCAGGCACCCTTGTGAATGCCCTTCTATACTATGCAAAGAGCCTCTCTTCCATAGGTGGCGTGGAGCGCCCGGGCATAGTGCACAGGCTTGACAAAAACACGGCAGGGCTTATGGTGGTGGCAAAGACAGACATAGCCCACAGAAGGCTCGTAGAGGAGTTCAAAGAAAGAAGAGTTCAAAAGCTATACAGAGCTCTGGTAAAAGGACTTTTCCCGAAGGACTATGAGCTAATTGAGGCACCCATAGGAAGACATCCAGAAGAGAGAAAGACCTTTGCCATAAGAGAGGACGGCAAGCCCGCAAGAACGGAGGTCTGGGTTTTAGAGAGGTTCAGAAGACAGGAGATAAGCCTCCTTAAGGTGAAGATACACACGGGCAGGACGCACCAGATAAGGGTTCATCTATCCTCTTTAGGCTTTCCAATCCTTGGAGACACCACCTACAGGTTTAAAAGAAATTCTGTCCGGCCTGAGCTTTTAGAGTCCACGAAAGACTGCCACATGCTTGTAAGCTACCATCTTGGCTTCATGCATCCCACTAAAGGAAAGTGGCTCTCCTTTGAGATTGAGGACCCGGAGCCCTTCAGAAGCACCTTAGCCCTCATAAAGGAGCTGGAGGAAAAGCTCACGAAGCCTTAGAAGGCTTCCTTCACCCCCAAACCTTTCTCTTAAAGCTTCAAAGCTTCTGAGTTGTTCCTGTCTTCTCTCTTCCTTTAAAAGCTCCCTTGCCACCATGAGCAGCTCCTCAGGAGGTCTTTGAATCAGCTCTGGCACAGCAGACCTGTTTAAGATAAGGTTTGTAAGAGCCACATAAGGCACCTTTATCAGAAGCCTTCCAAGAAGGTATGTAAGGGGGCTTACCCTGTAAAAGACCGCATGCACGGACCTCAAAAGGCTTGCCTCCAGCTCTGCGGTCCCGCTGGCAAGAAGCGTTAGCCTTGCGTATGCCATAGCATTATAAGAAGGGTTTTCAAGGTCTGCGGACGTTATAACTCTAACAGGATAGCCTCTGAAAGACTCTTCCATGTAGCTTTTGAAGGCTTCAAAGGTAGGAACTACCGCTGGAAGGTCAAGACCTCTTATGACTTCTTTAAGGTAAGGCACATGCCTTTTTACCTCGCTCCACCTGCTACCCGGAAGTAAAGCCATGTATTCTTCAAAGCCCACAAGCCTTTTAAAGTCCTCCTCCTTTATGGAGGGGCTGGCAAGGTCTAAGAGGGGGTGTCCTACAAAATGAACCTTAAAGCCCTCCCTTGCATACCTTCTGTAAAAATCCACCTCAAAGGGCAGAAGCACTATAAGATGGTCCGCATACTCAGATATAACCTTTGCCCTACCTTCCTTCCATGCCCATACCTGAGGAGAGATAAAGTATATGACCTTCTTTACCTTACCCCTTATCCTCCTTAGCAAGGGCAGGTTAAAGGCAGGTGCATCGCATAAGATTATGGCGTCGAACTCCGGCATAAGCCTTTCAATCTGACGCCAGAGCTGGAAGACAAAAGGAACCTTTGGCAGGGCTTCTGTTATGCCCACCACCGACAGGTCTTCAATCTTTGCAAGGCTTTTAAAGCCTATACTTTCAAGCCTTTCGTCCGTTATGCCGTAAAAGTCTATACCCTTTACTTCCTTAAAGATATGGTATATGTAATTGCTGGCGGACCGCTCACCAAGAGATACAAAAACCCTCATTCAGCCTTTATGAAAAGGCTATAAAGCCCTTCCCTTAGTTTTTCCACACGCGCCTTAACACCATCAAAAACTAAAAAGAAGGCATAAGTTATTTCTACCCTCCCAGAACTCCTCACGCTCACATACCTTTCCGCCCATATGGAATCTATGGAGTTTCTGAAAGTAGCCTTAAGATATGCTCCGTCGTGATGCTCCATAATTTCTGTAAAAACCACTTCCATGTAGTTGTTTTCCTCCACCGCAGACTTCCAGAGGTCTTCAAGCTCTGGAGCCTCAAGCTCTAACTTTACTCCAAACTCTAAGTCTTCCTCATCCACCTCCTGCAGAAGCTCTCTTAACTTCTCTCCTAAGGCTCTACCAAGCTGATAAACCTTCTGTAGAGCTTCCTGCCTGTAGCTTTCCTGTATAGGCATGGAAACATTATACTCTAAGCACCACCTTGCCAAAGTGCCTGGAAGTCTCTAAGTATTCGTGAGCTTTCCCGGCCTCTTCTAGAGGAAACACCTTATCCACTACGGGTTTTAAAAGCCCCCTCTCAAAGAGCTGTGATATTTTAAAGAGGTCAGCTCTTGGTCCCATATAGACGCCTAAAAGCTGTATTTCCCTTACAAACACATACCTTATGTCTATGTTTGCCTGTGAGCCTGTGGTGGTGCCAAAAAAGACGAGCCTTCCACCCTTTTTAAGGCATTCCACGCTCTTCCAGAAGGTGGCGCTTCCCACATGGTCCATTACTATATCCACACCTTCTTTGAAAAGTTCCCTTACCCTCATTACCACATCCTCCTCGTAGTGGTTTATCACCACATCCGCTCCAAGCTCCCTGCACTTCTTTGCCTTTTCTTCAGAGCCCGCGGTGGCTATCACAAAAGCACCAAAAAGTTTGGCGACCTGAATACCCGCCACGCCCACGCCCGAGGAACCTCCCCATATGAGGACTCTGTGGTATGGCTTTATCTGTGCCTTGTTTACGAGAGCGTTCCATACAGTCAAAAAGGTGAGGGGAAAGGAGCTTGCCTCCTCAAAGCTCAGGTTCTTGGGCTTTGGCAAAACATTCCTCGCAGGCACCTTCACATACTCCGCGTAGCCTCCCCTTGTCTTAAGACCGAGTATGTCGTAGTCCTTACAGTGGTTATCATGCCCTGACTGGCATTCATAGCAGACCCCGCAGGAAAGCCCGGGAGCCACTATAACCTCATCTCCTTCCTTTATGTTCTTTACAAGGCTTCCCACCCTTTCCACCACACCGCTTACGTCCGCGCCAAGTATGTGGGGAAGCTCTGGCTTTACTGCCAAGGCACCGAGCCTTACCCATATGTCAAGGTGGTTAAGGGCTACCGCCTTAACCCTTACAAGCACCTCATCATCTTTTATGGTGGGCTCTGGAAAGTCTTCCACATACCTTAAGTTCTCCACTCCACCGAAGCCTTCAAGAATAACCGCACGCATGTAATTATTCTACCTGAATATCGTATTGTTTTATCTTCCTGTATAGGTTTGAAAGGTCTATACCTATTTCTTCTGCGGTCCTCTTCAGGTCGTAGTTAAAATGTCTTAACCACCTTTCTATAAAGAGCCTTTCAAACCTCTGCCTTGCCCTTCTGAGGTCCTTTTCTTCCAGAATAGACATCAGGTCAGCACCTGCATGCTCAAAACCCAGCAGGTTTCTTAGGTCCTTATCGGTTATCTGCGTGCCTTCATGGAGTATGGCAAGCCTTTCCATAAGGTTTTTAAGCTCTCTTACGTTGCCCTTCCAATCATAGCTTAGCAGAAGCTCTTTTGCCTGCTGGCTCAGATACTTTTCAGGCTTTCCGTATTCTTTTAGAAACTCTTTGAGGAAATGCTCCGCAAGAAGAAGTATGTCTTCGCCTCTTTCTCTAAGGGGTGGCAGTTCTATAATAAAGGTGGATAGCCTGTGATAAAGGTCTTCCCTGAAGCTTCCCCTCTTTACCTCTTCTTTCAGGTCCCTGTTGGTGGCGCATATGAGCCTGAAGTCTGACCTGATGGTTTGCGTACCTCCAAGCCTTGTAAATTCTTTTGTTTCCAGAACTCTTAGCAGTTTTGCCTGAGCGCGGGCACTAAGCTCTGAAACCTCATCAAGGAATAAAGTTCCTCCATGAGCCAGCTCTAACTTGCCCAGCTTCCTCTGGCTTGCTGAAGTAAAAGCTCCCTTTTCATAACCAAAAAGCTCCGCCTCAAGAAGCTCTTCAGGAAGACTTGCACAGTTGATATCCACAAAGGGACCCTCCGAGCGGTCTGAGAACCTGTGTATCTGCCTTGCCACCAGCTCTTTACCCGTGCCACTTTCTCCTACAATAAGCACGCTGGCTTTCGTGTTTGCCACCTTTTTGATAAGCTCTTTTACCACCTTTATCTGCCTGCTGTTTCCTATTATGGGGTCTTCTTCCTCCTCCTTCCTGCCCCTTATCACCTCTTTTAGAGCCTTGTCCACAGTGGTTAAAAGCCTGTCCATAGAAAAGGGCTTTTCTAAAAAGTCATAAGCTCCTTCCTTTACAGCCCTTACCGCATGCTCTGTTTTACCATGCCCCGTTATCACTATGACCGCACCGCCCGGCAGTTTTTCCTTAAGGTAGCCAATGTAGTCAAGCCCGTTGCCGTCAGGAAGCCACAGGTCTAATAAAACCGCATGAAAATACTCCTTTTCCACCTTTTCCTTCATGGACTTTATGCTTTCAGCGGTCAAAACCCTGTAGCCTTCCTCTTCAAGAAGACCTTTCAACGTATCTCTTATTGCCCTTTCGTCATCCACCACAAGAATGTTTGCGGTCATGCAAAAATTATATATCTGTAAAGACGTAGCTTTTAAGCACGCCCCTTATCCTTCCTGCAGGCATGTTCTCACCTCTTAAAAGCCTTTCCAAAACCTCTTTCTTTTCTTCACCCTTTAAGAAAAAAAACACCACGCAGGAGCTTTTCAGGTATTCTTCTGTGAGAGAGAGCCTCAAAAGTCCATCGGGAGACTGGCTTATGCACACTTTTGGGCTTACAGCCCTGCACTCGGAGGAGGGAAACAGAGAAGCGGTATGACCGTCCGCACCCACTCCAAGAAGGGCTATGTGAAGCCTTTCGGGAAGCTGAAGGCTATAGTCTATGGCACACTCCTCTATATCCATCTCCGTCTTGAAAAAAACTATCTTGGCTCTTTCTCCAAGGTTTTCCCTTATGTTTTTGTAGTTGCTCAGCTCTGAGCCTAAAGGCACATACCTCTCGTCCGTCAGATAAAACTTAAGCCTGTTCCATGGGAGGTTTTCTCGTGAGAGGAGCCTGTAGAGCTTCGTGGGCGTTTTTCCGCCCGCAAGGGCTATGTGGCATGTCCTTTCTGTCCTCAAAAAGAGCTTTACAAGTCTTGTAAGAAGTTTTTTTAAAGGTCTTTCAGGCTCATCGCATCTGTAGAGCTTTAAAGGAGCCACTCTCTTCCCTCTTGCCTGATAAACTCTCTGGCTGGCTCTGGCAATGGTATGCCCTGCGGATACATAAAGGGTTCCTCTTGACGGTCAAGGTAGGGCTCAACCACCTCCCAGAGGGCTTCTACCTCATCGCCCCTTATAAACAGAGACTGGTCCCCTTCCACTATATCAAGGAGGAGGACCTCATAAGCCTCTTCAAACTCGGAAGGAAATTTATACTCCATAAAGGTTTCCACAGGGCAGGCTATAAACCTGCCGGTGGGTGGTCTGAGCTCAAAGGCTATCTGCAGTTTGCTCTCGGGTGCGGTCTGGAAGACTATTTTGTTTTGTTTGGGCTTGCAGTCAAGAAGGCTTGTAAAACCTTCAGGCACCGACTTGAAGACCACTGTTATCTGGGTGAGCTTCTCCTTTAGAGCCTTACCAGTCATAAGGTAGAAGGACACACCATGCCAGCGGAAGTTCTCCACCAGCAATTTGGCACACACGAAGGTCTCTGTTTTTGAGCCTTCTCTTCCTACCTCCTGCCCGTAGCCCTCATACTGCCCCCTTATGAGCTTTACTATACTTGTGTTCTTTAAAACCTTTACCTTCTCGTCCCTTATGAACTTTTCCTCCATCCTTGCAGGCACTTCCATGGCGGTGAAGGCAAGCATTTCAAGCATGTGGTTCTGAAGCATATCCCTTATGGCTCCTACCCTGTCGTAAAAGACACCCCTTGACCCTACGCCCACCTTTTCAAGGGCAACTATCTGCACATGGTCTATGTAGTGGTTGTTCCATATGCCTTCAAATATAAGGTTTGAAAACCTCAAAGAAAATATGTTCTGCACCGTATCCTTGCCAAGAAAGTGGTCTATGCGGTATATCTCCTGTTCAATGAAATACCTTTCTAAGAGGCTGTTTAGCCTCTTTGCGGACTCAAGGTCATAACCAAAGGGTTTTTCTATAACCACCTTCCTTGGGTTTGTGAAGTTTCTCAAAAGTCTCCCAAGGTTTAAGATGGCGTCCCCAAAGAGGTCTGGACCCAGTGCTAAGAAAAAGATAAGCTCCTGACCCTTTAGCTTTTCTACCACTTTGCCAAGCTCTGCATAGGAGTTCCAGTCTTTGGCATCAAAGGGTATAAAGTGGCAGAGCTTCCCAAAGCCCTCGTCCAGCTCACAGGCTACCTTTTCCCAGTCCTCTCTTTTACTCCTTGCCAGAGAATAAACCTTATCAAGTCCCTGAAGGTATCCTTTTTTGAAAAGCCTTGAAAGAGAAGGAAGTAGCTTTTTCCTTGCCAGATCCCCCGTACCACCAAGAATAAACAAAGAAAAGCTTTTACTCATGCCTTTTCTTCACACTATGCCTTCCAAACTCGTATCTAAGACCTGCCAGAAGCCTGTCCCTGAAGGAATTTCTTTGTCTTGAACGAAAGCGTGCAAAGAGAGCTTCTGCTATGGTAGGCACAGGCACAGCCCTTTGCACTGCTTCCAAGACAGTCCAGCGACCTTCTCCTGTGTCCTCCACATAAGGCTCTAATTCCTCCAGCTCCCCAAAGTCTTCAAAGACCTTTTGAGTAAGTTCCATAAGCCAGCTCCTTATCACACTGCCCGTGTTGTATATGCGTGCCACCTCCTTGAGGTCGTAGCCAAAGCCACTTTCCCTTAAAAGCTCAAAGCCCTCCCCTATTGCCTGCATGAAGGCGTATTCAATGCCATTATGCACCATCTTGGCAAAATGCCCGGCACCAGAAGAACCAAGGTAGGCATAGCCCACACCCTCATAGGATAGGTCTTTAAGGAAAGGCTCTATCCTTTCAAAGGCTTCCCTGTCGCCTCCTACCATCAGGCAATAACCCATTTCTTCCCCGTAGACCCCACCGCTTACACCCACATCAAGGAAATAAACGCCTAAAGACTTTAGTTCCCTGTACCTTCTTTGAGAGTCCCTGTAGTGGCTGTTTCCGCCATCTATCACCACATCGCCTTCCTTCAGATATGGACTTATATTTTCTATCACGTTATCCACCACCGCATGAGGCACCATAAGCCACAAAACCTTTTCTTCAAAGCCCTTTAGCTCCTCAAGGCTTTCAAGCACTTTTATAAATTCTTTTGCCCTCTCCCTTGTGGAGGCGTCCGCATCGTAGCCATAGACCTCATGCCCCCTTGCCTTTAGCCTTCTTGACATGCCAAGCCCCATCCTCCCCAGACCTACCATTATGAAAGGCATAGGTAAAATTTTAGCTATAGCCAAAAAGAAGGTCAAGTATGCCAGCCTCTATCTGAAATTCCCAGTCTTTGAAATTGTCCTCTTTATTAACCACAGACACGTAGCCCTGGTTAGCAGAAGTGTATAAAACTACACTTCTGGCCAGTGTATTTATACCCCGCCTCTTCAGGCAAGCCAGCACTGGCAGGCGGCATTTGGCTTGCCATAGCCCCTACACCAAGCATAGGAGCTAACCTTTTCACACTCCTGTCCCAATCCACCAATATAGATTTTAGCGGAGAGAAATCCCTGTTAAAGGATTCCCCAAGGACAGGAAGCATGAGGGCTACTCTGAGAACTTGCCAGAGTTTGTAAGAGGTCTTTACCTCTTCCCTCACCTGCTCCTTCCATCGGTCGGCAGGCTCTCGGGTCTCTGGCTCGCTCTCAAGGCTTGAAAGTAAATGCACTAAAAGCTTGATATCTTTGTTAAGCTTTGATATCTCTGCCTTTAAGACATTTCTCTTATACTTGTTTCCCTCTTTCTTCAACTCCTCCTTAAGCTCCTGCTTCCTATCTTCCAGCTCACCAATGCTATACCTGATAAACTCCTCTTGTGAAAGGAGTTTCAAATAATTCACAGGTAACTTTTCTTTAAAGCCTAAGGCTCTTCTTCCTATCACATAAGCCCCTGCTATGTCTTTGTCAATGTTATACATAGGTGCATACTTGAGTGAGCCTATAACTGATGTATATGCTGGATACACTTCTATAACCTCTATGCCTTTTCTCTTAGCTAAGACCTTTATCTTCTCAAGTATGCTCCTGTAAGCCCATTGATGAAATCTTTTCCTTAGCTTTGCTCTTCCATCTCCTCTATAGCCTTTTGGCATTCCTGCCAGCCTTTCTATGGCTATGGCTCTTCTTCTTTCTAATGCCATGTCTGTTATCCTGTGTGCTATATGCCATGCCATATATTCTCTTT
>JAUQQK010000015.1 GCA_030549905.1 Aquificota bacterium
AGGTATGGCTATGGCGGCAAGTATGGCAATGATGGCTACCACTACGAGCAGCTCAATGAGGGTAAAACCCCTGTTGAGCCTTATGGCTCTTTCTGTGGCTTGGTAAAGTGTCCTCATGATAAACCCTCCTTAAAGTATTTCCTCCCTTGCCCGGGCTCAGGAGGATTGGTTTAAAGTTTATTACATATAAAAATCCATGTCAATAACCTTCACAAATATTTCACGAAAGCTTACTGGGTTATCAGGGTCGGCTGGACGAATATGAGAAGCTCCGAGTCTTCTTTTTCAAGCCTCTGCTCCGTAAAGAGCCATTTTAGGAAAGGCACGCGCATAAGCCCGGGAATACCCCGTTCGGTATTTCTGTCCGTAGTCTTTACAAGGCCACCCAAAACCACAAGGTCTCCGTCTTTTACTATAACCTTGGTATCCGCCCTCTGGCTCTGCACGGTTGGTATGTCAAATTGAGAGCCCGTTTCCGTTATAAACCTTTCAAGGTTTATTATCTCAGACTTTGTTATAGTTATGTCAAGCATCATGGTACCGTCTGGCAAAAGCACGGGCACAACCGTAAGGTTTATAGGTATAAGCTTGTATTCTACTGTTATAGTAGTAGTTCCACCGGGTACTACTGTCACCTTCCTTATTGGAAACTCAAGCACGCTTTGTATAGTAGCCGGCTCGCCGTTTAAGGTTATCACTACAGGCTTGGCAAGGGTTTTAGCCTTCTGAACCTGCTCATAGGCGGAAATTCTAAGGTTAAGAGCATTGAGTATGCCTCTCTGGAAGGTAAAGGCAAGTATTCCACCGGGCGATTGGGAAAGCCCGGGCTGAAGGTATGTAGGCACGCCAAAGAGCGTCCCCGGTGCTGGCGGAACGCCAAGCCCAAGGTTAGAACCACCACCTCCGCTCCAGAACTGTGGCACTCTTGCCTGCGAGAGCAAGGCATTCCAGTTTATACCCAGCTCTCTGACCGCACTGCTTGACAGCTCCACCACTCTTGCCTCTATCTTTATCTGCAGGGGCTGTTCTGAAACTATGTCCTTGTATCTTTCCATTATCCTGTATATCACATCCGCATAGTCCCTGATTATGACCGCATTCTGGAATATGACCCTCGCGGACTTATCCTTCTTAAACTCCGGTCCAAGAATGCCTTCCCTTGCGATGGGAAAACCGGATACGTTCAGGTTATCTCCCCTCTGCTGGGTTGGTGCCTGAAGAGTTCTCTGAAGCTCAGATTGTCTTTGCTGGAGCTGTGTTATTCTTTGCTGCAGAACCTGTTTTTCCTCTGGCGATGCTTCCGCAAACCTTGTCTGGAGGCTTTCAAGCTCTTGCTGTATCTGTCTTATCTCCCTTTCTTCCGCCACGGTGGTTGCCACTCCAGAGCCAAGCACATAAACCTCACCCACCTCCGAAAGCATAGGTTGTATGAGCTTTTTGAAACCTTCCGCCGGTAAATACTTTATGTAAAGGGCTTTTGTCAATATGGGCTTTTCCGCCGTTGTCCTTGTCAGATACCTTTCAACAGCCTTTTCTACCCTTTCAATGTCGCTCTTTTTTGCAGAGATTATAAGAGCGTTAAACTCTGGAGATTCTGTAAGCACAAGCCCCTCAATCTTCAGGTTATTTATAGCCTTTGCCACATCCTGGTAGGAAACCTCTTTCCTTATGTAAAAGACCTTTGTTATGTATTCTTCCTTAACTTCCGCACGAAAAGCAGCTTTCTCAATATCCTTTGATAGTTTTCTCAGCTGTTCTATTTTACCCACCTCGTCCCTAATTAAAACCTTGCCAAGTCCCCTGTCTATCACTACCTCCGCAGAAGGGCTAACCCTTGCCTTGAGTAGGTTTATAAGCTCGTTAATCTGTGCTTCTGAATAACCCGTTATATCAAAGGTAAGCTCACCGGCTTTTGTTATTCTATAAACCTTCGTGTCCGCAGGCACTGCGATAAGACCATAGTTTTTGAGGATTATGTTAAAGGCTTCTCCCACAGGCACTGGCTTGTATATGGCTACGCTCACCGTAGTTTGAAGGTCTTTGGATACGGCAGGGTCAAATATCACGTTCATGCCAGAAACTTCCGACAGTGCCTTCAACACCGTCTCAAGCTTTACATTTTCAAACTTCATCTCTCTAACCGTTTGAGAAAAAGCCTGAAGGGTTAAAAACAGTGTTAGAAAGAGAACTATAAACCCCCTCATTTCTTACCTCCTTCACCTTCCTCGGTTTTTCTTAAAAATTCGGAGGGTTTTCTGTCTGTCTTCACCGCCCTAACAGAGCCATCTTTTCCTTCCACCACCACATAGTTTTCCACCTTGCCGTTCTTTTCAATAATTATGTAGCCCACCGCACCCTCAAGGCTCTGAAAGGGCTGCTGGGCAAGGGCAAGAGATGAAAGCACCAAGAAGACCATTAACCTCATAACCTATCACCCTCCTTCATTATTAAGTATATTACCAGCTCACCCTTTAGTTCCTTGCCTTCATTTGTTAAGCTCATGGAGACAGGATAGGATATAACACCTTCTTTTTTTAGAGTATTAATAAAATTGCTTACCTGCTTGTAATTGCCCGAAAAGGAGAGCTTTAGCTCGCTCCTTAAAAATTTAACCCCCTCCTGTTGTTGAGCCTGCTTTGGCTGTTGCTTGGTCTGTTGCTGTGTTTGTTGCTGTCCGCCCTGCTGCCCTTGCTGAACAGTAATCTCCTTTATAAGCTTTTTACCTCCCTCTTCCGCCAGCTGATAGCTTGCCTGCTGCGGGGTACCTATCTGCATACCCAAAAGCTTTACACCACTGCTCCTTGCCACCTTACCTATGCTTCTTAGCACAAGGCTTATATCTTTTTGGGTAGGTATTTCACCCACAAGGGCAGTAAGCTCCGTATATTTTCTGCTATATTCCTCATTAAGTTTTTCTTCTTCCTTTCTAAGATTTTCAAGCACAGAGGGTTTGATGCTGGCTCTCAAACGCTCTACCTCCGTCTTTTCCCTATTAACGTCTCCCCTTAACCTATCTACTTCCTCACCTGCAGGGCTTATGAGCATAAACCAGAGGTAAAGGATGAGGGCTATGGGTATGCCTAAAAGCAAGACATGCCTCTGCCACGGGGGAAGTGCCTTAAGCTGTGCCAAAAGCCTTTCCATCATTTTGCCTCCCTTAGCTCCCTTTCCGCGGATAGTTTTACTATGTAAAGCTCAATGCCATGGGGGTTTACCTTCCTCTCCAGCTGAGACACAGAAACCTTGCTGGAAGCTGTTGAAAGACTTTTGCTATAACCGCTTAAGCTTTGAAAGTCAAGAGAGCCCACCTCCATCTCCACGCTTAACTTCTGGGTGTTTATGTCAAGGCTCTGCTTGTAGGTATTTACCCAGGAAACCTTAGGCACGTAGGAGGTGTAAAAGGAAAAGCCCTCGTTAAACACACCATAATAGGACTTGAGCCCTACTATTATGTCCTTGCTTTTTTCTATGTCTTGTATTTCTTTTTTAAGCTTTGCTATCCTGTCTTCGATAGCCTTTTTCTCTTCAAGGAACCTTTTAGCCTGCGCCTGAAGCTTTGTCTTTTCAGCTTTCAGGCTTTCAAGCTCCTTCCTTAATCCCTCTCTGTCCCTGTCAAGTTTAAAATAGTAGGCTACAGCGCCGATAACCACAAACCAAAGTAAAAGACCCGCATAATATTCAGAACCTGTCCTAAGCAGGTCTCCCACTCTAAGCCCCTTAAGAGCTTTAAGGTCTATACCCCTTGCTGCAGGCCCTTTTTCTTTTCTGACCCTTGCAAGGTTAACCTTAATCACTCCTCCAACCCCCTTATACTTAATATATACGGAATAAAAAAGTTAGGCTTAATACCCTCTATATCAAGAAGCCCCAATATGGGCAAGTTTTCCATCATTCTTGTGAGCATTTCCTCCTCCGCCAGCACCGGACCTGCCACATACATGCTGGAAAGGTCGTTAAGAACCACAAGGTTTCTAATCTCCGCAAAGAAGCTATCAATGGATTCTTCATCACCCGTATCCATAAATTCCTTATAGCTCCAGTAGGTTGCATAGTAGCTTATGTTGGAAGTGGAATAGGTGGTAAGAAGAGAATAGTTGTAATCCATATAGAGTATGGAAAAGGGAACTGGAAGTTTATGGTAAAGCCCATAATTTACTATGGCTACCACCTCATAATCAAGCACCCTTAGCTTCAAACCTGCGGATTCTACAGCCCTTTTAATGCTCTCAACCGTCTCCTTCCTTGACATTACGAGAACCACACCCACATGCTTTCCCCCCGGCTGAGGCTCTATAATAAAGTAGTCATAGTAAGTCTCCTCCCTCATAGCCTGAAGCTCCCGCTTAATAGACCAGTCTATGGCATTTTTCAGGTCATTACCGCTCATGGTGGCTGGATATTTGTAATACTTAAGGAGCCCTTCGTCCATTGGGATGCACACGTTGGCGTATTTACCGGAAAGACCGTATTTATTCACCACCTCTAAAAGCACAACAGCCCTGTCCCTTCCCTCCAGGCTCACCTCTATGGCTTCACCTACTGGCTTTTTGTCCTTGTTTAGCTCAATAACCCTTAAAACCTTGTCGTTAAAATGTATGCCAAGGCAAGTGCTAATACCCCCAAGTCTAAAAGACGGCAACCTTAAGCGAGGTACAGCCAGTTTCATGAGACTACCTCCTTTAGCCTGCTTTCCGCCTCAGCTACCACCAGCAAAGTTTTTAGAACCGAATCCGGGTTAAGGGAAAGGCTGTCAATACCCTGTTCCACGAGCCATACGGCAAAGTCTGGAAAGTCAGAGGGTCCCTGACCACATATACCTACCTTCCTGCCCTTTTCCTTTGCGGTCTGTATGAGCTGGGCTATAAGCCTCTTTACAGCCTCGTTCCTCTCATCATAAAGGTGTGCCACAAGACCCGAATCCCTGTCAAGTCCAAGGGTAAGCTGGGTAAGGTCGTTAGAGCCTATGGAAAAGCCATCAAAGATATCTGCAAACCTGTCTGCCAGCACCACATTGCTTGGCAGTTCAGCCATTACATAGACTTCAAGCCCATTATCTCCCCTCCTTAGCCCGTATTCTTCCATAACCCTCAGCACCTTCTCTCCCTCCTCTGGTGTTCTGCAAAATGGTACCATAACTTTTGTGTTTATAAGCCCCATCTTGTTCCTTACCCTTAAGATTGCCTGACACTCAAGCCCAAAGGCTGGCTTGTAGGTTTCTGAATAATACCTTGAGGCACCCCTCCAGCCTAACATGGGGTTCTCTTCTTCTGGTTCAAAAAGCTCACCACCTATCAAGCCTCTGTATTCGTTGGACTTAAAGTCTGAAAACCTTACTATGACAGGGTTTGGATAGAAGGCGGAGGATATTTTGGCAATGCCGTAAGAGAGCTTTTTGACAAAATACTGAGCCTTGTCCTCATAGCCAAAGGTAAGGTTTTCTATATCCTCTATGAGCCTTTCAAGGTTTATGGTCTTTCTATCCTTGCCCTTAGCCAGTTTGCTGGCAAGAGGTTCCTTTGCATACCTGTATATAACCGCCATGCTCACATTACCCTTATCGTCCACAAGCCCCTGAGTTTTTAGCTCCCTGTAAAGCTCCTTTATGTCCTGATAGTGCAGGAGGGCTAAGGGATGCACTTTTATGTAGTTGGCTATGATGAACTCCTCTCTGGCAAGTCCAACGCCATCGTTGGGTATGGAAGAATACTTGAAGGCAGACTCTGGATTGCCCACGTTCATCATAAGCTTTGTCCTCGTCCTTGGTAAGTTTTCAAGGTTTATCTCCTCCACTTCATAAGGCACATAGCCTTCATACACATAGCCCACTTCACCCTCCGCACAGGACAGAGTTATCTCCATGCCGGTTTTCAATATCTCCGTAGCCTTGTGGGTGCCTACAATGGCTGGAATGCCCAGTTCTCTTGCCACTATGGCTGCGTGGGCTGTTCTTCCTCCCCTGTTGGTTATTATGCCCGCAGACTTTTTCATGATGGGCTCCCAGTCGGGGTCTGTGATGTCGGTCACGAGTATCTCTCCTTCCTGAAACTGCCCAGCATCTTTAAGGTCGTGTATTACCCTTACCCTCCCATGGGCTATCTTGTCTCCCACCGCTATGCCATAGACTATCCTCTTCTTTGCTCTCTCCTCTATGGGGACGGTGAATTTATAGACTTTGAGGGTCTTTTCCTCTTTTCTTGAATGCACCGTTTCCGGTCTTGCCTGCACCACAAAGAGCTGGTTCAGTACGCCGTCCTTTGCCCACTCTATGTCCATTGGCATCCATCTTCCCTTCTTCCTTGAATAGTAGTCTTCTATAAGTATTGCCCACCTTGCAAGCTGGAGTATCTCCTCATCTGAGAGGGCAAACTGCTTTTGCTCCTGAAGGGGCACATTAACCACCTTGGTTCTTTCTGAGCCTGTACCATAGACCATCTTCCTGTCTTTTCTTCCCAGCTTCTTCTCAATTATGGCAGAGTATCCCGCCTGAAGGGTGGGCTTGAAGACTACATACTCATCTGGGGTAACCATGCCCTGCACAAGAAGCTCGCCAAGCCCGTAGGAGGCATTTATCACCACCACATCCTTAAAGCCTGACTCCGTGTCAAGGGTAAACATAACACCTGAAGCTCCAAGGTCTGAACGCACCATCTTCTGGACGCCCATGGCAATGCCCACCTTAAAGTGGTCAAAGCCAAAGGATTCTCTGTAGGATATTGCTCTGTCAGTAAACAGAGAGGCAAAGCCATTTTTTACCGCTGTAAGCACGTTTTCTGCACCCACCACATTAAGGTATGTTTCCTGCTGACCCGCAAAGGAGGCATCAGGCAGGTCTTCTGCGGTGGCTGAAGAACGCACCGCCACATCTACCGCAAAGGAGCCATAACCTTCTGAGAGCTTCTGGTAGTATTCCTTTATGCCCTCTTCAATCTCTTTCGGAAACTCTCCACCCTTTATAAGCTCCCTTATCTCATGTCCTCTTCTTGCCAAATCCTCCACATTTTTGGGGTCAAGTCCCCTAAGTATTCTCTTTATTTCCTCCTCCAGTCTGTTGAACCTGACAAACTCATAGTATGCCTCTGAAGTCACCACAAAGCCATAAGGCACGTTCACGCCCAGAGAGGAAAGGTTTCTTATCATCTCACCCAAAGAGGCATTTTTGCCCCCTACAAGTGCTATGTCTTCTATACCCACCTCATCAAGCCAGACAAGATACTTCATCTTGCACCTCCATCTATTACAACTTTGCTGAGGTCTGCAAACCTATCAAAAAGTTTCTTTATATGTAAAAGAAGGGCAAGCCTGTTTCTTCTTATTTCTTCCTTTGGGTCCATAACCAGAACCCTGTCAAAGAAGCTGTCTATGTAAGGCTTTAGAAAAGCAAGCTCTTTCATGTCTTTTACCTCAAGCTTCTTAACAGTTTCCCACAGCTCCCTTTCCTCCCTCTCTAAGAGCAAGCCTTCATCCACTCTCATATCATCCCACCCCTCTGGCAAAATCCTGACCACCCTCCTGTAGGCTTCCACTACCTTATAAAATTCTTCCTCATACCTTATGCTGGCAAGCTCTTTGACAGCTTTTATAACCTCATAGGGTCTTCTTATGTTCTTCACCTCAAGGACAGCCCTCACTAGGTCGTAGCCGTAGGGGTCAAGATATGCTTCAAGCCTCTGCCTCAAAAAGGCTTCAAGCTCGGGAGTAAATTCCACAAGCTCAGAAAGGTCTATATCCCAGCCAAAGGCTTCAAGCAGGGCAAAAAGACCATAGGATAGCCTTCTGAGCCCGTATGGGTCTGAGCTTCCTGAAGGGGTCTCACCAGCCTTTATAAGGGTTGAAAGGCTGTCCAGCCTGTCCGCCAAAGAAAGCACGGCGGAGACCTCGGAGGAAGGAAGCTGGTCAGAGGAGCTTTTTGGAAGGTAATGCTCGTATATGGCTTTAGCTACCTCCTCATCTTCTCCCTGTTTTAGAGCATACACGTAGCCCATGTATCCCTGAAGTTCGTCGAGTTCTTTGACGAGCTGTGTAAGAAGGTCCGCCTTGCACAGGTGGCTTGCCCTTTCAATTTTTTTAAGCTTCTCCTCCGAAAGCCCGAGCCTCCTGCCCACCTTTAGAGCCAGCTCTTTTACCCTCTGCACCTTCTCTAACATACTGCCAGCCTTCGGGTGAAACAGCACCTCTGAGAGCTTTGGCACAAGGCTTTCAAGGGGAGTCTTGAGGTCCTCCCTGTAGAAGAAAAGGGCATCCTCCAGCCTTGCCCTTATTACCTTTTCATAACCTTTTACTATAATGCCATCTCTGGGATAGTTGTTGCTTATGGCTATAAAGTAGGGTAGAAGCCCTGTTCCTGACCTTACGCAGAAAAACCTCTGATGATGAGCCAGCACCGTCATTATAACCCTTTCTGGAAGCTCCAAGTATTTTTCCTCAAACTTCCCCACCACCGCAAAGGGAAACTCCACAAGGTTTGCCACCTCTTCTTCTAAGCCCTCAGGATAATAAGGCTCTCCACCTAAGGCATAAGCCTCGTCTTTTACGAAGGCTTCTACCATGCCAAGCCTTTCCCTGTAGTCCGCCACCACATAAAGGTCCTTTAAAAGCTTTTCGTATTCTCCTGCAGACTTTAGCTCCACCGCCTGAGGTGAGAGTATCCTGTGCCCGTAAGTGCTTCTTCCAGCCTGAAGCCTTCCAAACCTAAGGGGCAGTACCTCCTCACCGTATAAGGCACATATCCACCTTATAGGTCTTGAGAACCTCAGGCTTGAGGAATCCCACCTCATGGTCTTTGGAAAAGGCACGGAAAGAAGAAGCTCCTCAAAGGCCTCCGTAAGCCTTTCAAGGGGACTTTTTTCTCTGACCCTCCTCCTTATGGCTACATACAGCCCTTCTCCCTTCTGAAGCCTTTCTACTTCTTCAGGGCTTGCGGAGTTCTTCTCAAGGAAGGCAAGCAGTGCCCTTGTAGGCTTGCCCTCCTCATCGTAAGCCACCTTTACAGGCGGTCCGTATATGACCTCCTCCCTTTCTTGAGCCACGTTTTCAAAGTCCTTGACAAAGAAGGCAAGTCTTCTGGGCGTGGCGTAGGTCTTTATATCCTCTCTTTTTAGAATTTCAGAGAGCTTTTCTTTTAAGTATGTGACGGCAGGGTTTATAACACGGGCGGGTAGCTCCTCCGTGCCTATCTCTATGAGCAGGTCCTTCATTTTAGTCTCCTGAAAGCATAGCCTGTGCCACGTTGGCAAAGTAGCTGTTGGGTGCAATCTTCAGGAGTTTCTCATAGGCTTCCCTTGCCTCCTTATTCTTGCCTTCTGAGGCAAGTATCTGAGCCTTGAGCAGCAGGCTACTGGGGTAGTTAAAGTCCTCTTCCCCGATTTGAGAAAGCTCCTTTAAAGCAGACTGCCTGTCTCCCCCTTTAAAAAGGGCATAGGCGTAGCGTTCTCTGTAGAGGCTCTTAAGCTCCTTGTCCTTAATGCCCTCTATGATACTTTTTAAAACCTCTTTCTCCTCCACCTTCTGACCCTGAAGGGAAAGGTAAAGCTCATAGGATAGGGCAAGGGCGTGCAGGTTTCTGTCTTTGCTCGGAAAGGACTTTATGAGCTCAAGAGCCTTCTGATAATTGCCAGCCTGCAGGAGCTTCCTTATCTCGTATTCTTTGTAAGACAGCTCCTGAAGTTTTTTATTCCTGTAGCTGTCCCAGAAAAGGAAGCCACCTACAATAAGGAGTATTGCCAGTATAAGACCACCGACCCTCAGTACTATGTCTTTCATCAAAAAAAATTATACACTACCGGCTGGCTCAGGCTTTAGCCTGCTTTTTATGTCAAGCATAATGGCACTGGCTACAAAGATGGAGGAGAGGGTTCCCACCACTACACCCACAACGAAGGCAAACATGATGTTAGAAATAGCGGGACCTCCGAGGAGGAAAAGGACAAAAGAAACCACGAAGGTGGTCAGTGAAGTCATCAGGGTTCTGGCAAGGGTCTGGTTTATGGAAAGGTCTATAAGCTCTCTGAGGGGGGTTGCCTTCCTTATGCGGAGGTTTTCCCTTATCCTGTCAAAGACCACCACCGTGTCTGTGACCGAATACCCCGCCACTATGAGCAAGGACGCCACCACATCAAGGCTTACCTCCCTGTAGGTTATGGAATAAGCACCCACCACTATGAGCACATCATGAGCCAAAGCTAATATAGCCGAGAAAGCCCATAGGGGTTCAAACCTGTAGCCAAGGTAAAGAAGTATGCCACCCAAGGCTATTAGAATGGACCATATGGCTTTCTGACGGAGTTCTGCCGTGATTATTCCACCTATGCTCTCAGACCTTATGAGCTCATAGTTTGAGAGTTTTTTCAGACCTTCAAGAGCCTTCTCCTTTGACTCTCCAAGCCTCAGCTTTATTATTATGGTGCCCTGGGCTGTGTCCTGTACCTGAAAGTGCTCGTAGCCAAGCTCTTCAAGGGTCTTTCTTACCTGAGAGAGGCTGATTTTCTGCTGAAACTTAAGCTCAAGCACGCTTCCACCGGTGAAGTCAAGACCGAGGTTTAATCCCCTTGTGCCAAGGGAAATGAGGCTTAAAAGCAAAAGCAAAAGGGAAACCAGGTAGGCGTAAAGCCTTAGGCTCATAAAGGGTATCTGTTTCATGGCTATAATTTTATCATGCTCTACCTCCTTGTTTTTTTAGTGCCTTTTCTATACCTTTTTCATCTTGGAGCCTTTCAGGTCTGGTCTCCCAACGAAGCCTTCTATGCGGACGGTGCAAGGAACATGCTAAGCACGGGGGATTTTATAAACCCCTACTACAACGGCGAGCCGAGGCTCAACAAACCTCCCATGACCTACTGGCTTGTCTCTCTTGGCTTTTTGCTTTTTGGATTAAAGGAGTGGGGGCTTAGGTTCATGCATGCCCTTCTGGGTCTTGGCACGGGCGTGCTCACTGCTATTGTAGCCTACGAGCTGACAAAGGACAGAAAGGTAGCCCTCCTTAGCTTTCTTTCCCTTACCCTCTCCATGCAGTTCTTTGCCAACAGCCAATATGCCTCTCCGGAGGTGCCCTTTACCTTCTTCATAACCCTGAGCCTTACCCTGTGGCTTTTCTACTACAGGCGCAGGCTTGGGTTTTTGCTTCCCCTTGCCTTCCTCAGCTCTTCTTCTGCCATGCTTGTAAAGGGTCCTGTGGGCTTTATCCTTCCAGCAGGTGTGGTATTTCTATACCTTCTTCTTACAGACCCAAGGGAGCTTTTAAAGCTAAGATACTACCTTCTAAGCCTTCTTGCTCTTATTTTAGGTCTCTGGTGGCACGCCTACCAGCTGATAACAAAGGGAAACCTCTTCTGGCAGGTCTTTTACAGCGAACACTTTGCACGGCTTCATAAGGAAAAGGCTCCCTTCTATTACTACCTCATTGACCTGAACGTGAGCTTTTTACCCTATTCTTTCCTTTTTTTCTTTGCCCTTTTGTGGCTACTTTTCAAGTTTAAAAGAGAATACATCTTTGTGCTTGTATGGTCTGGCTTCATATATGGTTTTTTCAGCCTTGTGGGACAGAAGATTCCCGTCTATGTGCTGCCTGCCTTTCCAGCCTTAGCGGTGATAACCTCGGGATTCCTTTTTTCAGAGGACTTTCAACCGCTTAAAAAGTATGCGAGCCTTTTTATAACCACACTTGTCTTGCTGATAATAGTCTTTGCAGTCCTGTTTTTTAAACAGCCCCTATATCTGTTTGCCCTTGTCCTGCTTCCACTTTTTGCCTTCTTCAAAGACTACAGGCTCTCTCCGGCGGTGGCGGGTTTCGTCTTTGTGGCGGTGCTGAAGCTTTTTCTCCTTCCACAGCTGGAAGAAAAAAGGCACTTCAGAGAGCTTGGAACCTTCATAAAGAGCCTTGACCCAGAAGCAAAACTTCCCACCTATCAGGTGGGGCACTTTCACCACAGCCTGCCCTTCTATGCGGAAAGAAGAATCATAAGGGACCAGATACCTAAGAAGGGCTCCTTAGTGGTCTTTAAAAGGGGCTCCTTTGAAGGCTGTGAGCCCGTAAGAACCTTCAGGCTATATACGGGTTCAGAAAGCAGGCTCTTTATATACTTAAGGGATTCCCTTAAAGACAGGGGGTTTGAAGAGTTTGGCGTATGCCTTTACTGACCGGGCACCTTTATCACTATAAACTCAGCCCTGCGGTTTGTTAGCCTTCCTATGGGAGTTTTATTATCCGCTATATACCTTTCCTTTCCAAAGCCCGCTATATCTATCCTGTCCGCCGGTATGCCCGCTTTTACCAGATAATCTCTGACCGCTTTGGCTCTTTTCAAAGCAAGCTTTTCATTGTAAGCCTTAGGACCTATGCTGTCAGTAAAGCCTTCTATCCTTACTCTAACGTTCGGGTTCTCCTTCAGAACTTTCACCACTTCGTTAAGAAGGGGTAAGTATTCTCTTTTTATCGTAGCCCTGTCAAAATCAAAGTGAATTCTTGCACCTACTGTAAGTGGTTCTTCTTCCACCTGCTGTGTTTCCTGAGTAGGCACTTCCTCCCTCCTTGCTACAGGTTCCTCCTTTGGCAATTCCACCACAAAGGGCTTTCCCGTGTAGCACTCCAAACTGCCCTCTTTAGCTATCTTCACCTTTTCAAGACCCTTACTTAAAGCAGCGGCGGTTTTACCGTAAAAGTCCATTATCAGGTCTGTCCTTCCCTCTGGTCTTGTTAGCTCATAGGAAAGGGCTTCATAATAGGCTTCAGCCCTCGCCAGCTCCACGGGGGCACAGCTGAGAGCTTTATTTTCACGAAGGTGGGTTATCTCCGCCTTTAGAGTATCTAAGTCAAGGCTCAGTTCCTTCGCTCTTTTTACAGCCCTTTCATAGCTTTTATCCTCCTCCTCATAAACAATAGGCTCTCCATACTCAGTGTATTCTACCTTCTTGGTTTTTTTGGGCTTAAGTTCCAGAAAACTGACATGGTCAGCCTTTACCTGTCCAGCCTTCAATTTTGACAGGGCACTGAAACTTTTTACCATAAAAACCTTTGAGCTTACCTCCTCCATGTTGGAAGCGTAAGCATAGGAAACGTCCCTGTAAGCCCTTGCCTTTTCAAAATGGTAGGGGTCCCTCATATCAAGCTCTGTTCTTTTTGCCTGCTCTATACTTCTCTGCATTTGATTTACACCATCCATAAGCCTTATATCCACAGAACCCTGAGCCCACAGCAACCCTGTGCATATTAAAAGAAGCATTCCTTTCCTCATATTTCCCTCCTTCCTCTTATTCTACAATAAAATTTTATACCGTGAGGGCAGTTTTGCAAAGGGTGAAGGAATCAAGCGTTTTTGTTTATGGGGAAAGGGTGGCGAGCATAGGTATTGGGCTCAATATACTTCTTGGAGTAGGTGTGGGTGATACGGAAGAGGATGCGGACAGGCTGGTGGAAAAGGCGGTTAACTTAAGGATATTTGAAGACGAAAAGGGTAAGTTTAACCTATCCTTGCTTGATGTTAAGGGCTCCGCCCTTGTGGTTTCTCAGTTTACCCTTTATGCCAGCACAAAGAAGGGCAGGAGACCAAGTTTTGAGCTTGCGGAAAAGCCCGAAAGGGCAAAGGAGCTTTATGAATACTTTGTAAAGAGGATGTCTGAGTATGTGCCTACACAGTGCGGCGTCTTTGGTGCCATGATGGAGGTTCATATATTAAACTGGGGTCCTGTCACCATAATATTAGACAGCAAAGAGCTTTAAAGCTCTATTTCAGCAAGCATGCTAAAGGGCACCCCTATACCACTTAAGAACAGGTGCCCCGGTTTTAAGGCAGGCAGGAGCCTCAGCTGGTCCTCGTGGGGATACTCAAAAAAGCCGGCAACCGCCTCAAGGTCGTTCTTCGTTATAAGCCTGAAAATAGCCTGAGTGTTTAACTGAGAAAGCACATACTTGCTTAAATTGGCTGGTCTTTGCGTGATAGCCACAAGACCAAGGTTAAACTTCCTTCCTTCTAGGGCTATCCTCTTTGTCATGCTTATGGCTATATTTTCCCTGCCCGTAGGTATCTCGGTAGCTCCACGCTCGGGGGCAAAGTTATGGGCTTCCTCAAGCACCACAAGCCTTCTAAGCCCGTCCTTTCTTGCAAGAAAGAGAAGCTCTTTCAGCATCAAGCCTACCAGGTTTAATCTTGTGAGAGGGTTTACCACCTCTTTTAAATCAAAAACCACTATATCTTTCTCCGAGTAAAGGGCCTCTTCCATAAGCCCGCACACTTCTCTCTGGTTTTCTAAGGAAATCTCCCCATAATCCCTGGCAAGCATCGTAAGTAAATCCTCTATATCCTTTCTGACAGCTCCCTTTGAGGAGGCTAAAAGAATTTCCTTTAAACTCTTTTCCCTGTATGCTATAAGTTTTATGTCTGGCTTTACATGGCTTCTTATGCTTGCAAAGAAGTGCCTTTCCTCCTCTGACCTCTCCTGCATAGTAAGACCATAGTCCTTTAAAAGCTCTTTAAAGTCCTCCGTCCAGAGGGGGAAAAGGGTATAAGGCACCCTTATATGCTCTATTCTATCCTCAGGAATCTGAAGCCTTTGAGCATACTCTCCAAACAGGTCAAAGATATAAACCTTTGTCATGCCCTCTGGAATGCCCTCTATAAGCCTTCTGACAAAGGTGGTTTTGCCAGAGCCGGTAGTGCCCATCACCGCCATATGCATGGTGGTAATCTTGGCAAGGTCTACAAAAACGGGCAACCTTAACCCCACAAGCCTTCCCACCGCCACAGGAATTTCCATAGCATACCCAGAAAGGTTTGTCTTCATAACCCTCAAGAGCTTTTCCTCCCCCATAAGGAACAGCTGCTGACCCACCTCAAGGGGCTTAATGGGTGTTGAAAAATATCCTTCTGAGGTTTGCTCAAGCTCAAGAAGAAGCCCAACCACCCCAAACTTTAAAGAGGGCTTGAGCAAGGCATATAATTCTGACAGGTTATAGTCTCTGTTATCCGTCAGTGCCGGTAATTCTATTTCCTGTGAATAAACCCTCTTTAGCCTGCAAAGGTATTTAGAAGTCCACAGAAGTGTTTGTTCAGGAAGGTCTTCAAAGAGGAGAGCTATGGCTTCCGTGGAGGACTCCACCTTCACCACAATACCCACAGCCTTTTCCTCTAATTTTATGGACTGCCTTTTGAAGTCTTCAAATAGGCTCACAAGCTCCGCCACCTTCTCCCTGTCCTCTACCTCCACAACCGCCTCTAAATTTCCACCCTCCACCGTGCCGGCCCTTGTCAGGTTTGAAGAACCCACAAGAGCCTTGCTGTTATCCACTATAAAAAGCTTTGCATGCAGTCTCGGGTTTATGTAAATATCCGCTCCGTATCTTCTCAACACCTCAAAAGTGTGCTTACCAGTTATCTCCAAATCCTCTTTGTTCCCTACCCTGAGGACTACCTCCACCTTCACGTCCTTTGAGAGCAATTTAAGCAACTCCTCTAAAGGAGCGTATTCAATCCATGGCGATGCAATTTTCACACTTTCCTTAGCTTTAGAGAACAAACTCTTCAACCTTTCAATAACTTCCATCTTGAAACTCAAGCCAGTTTTTTAAAACCCTTGCCACCCTTAGGGCTGAAATTTTTAAATCCTCAAGACCACTCAGGTTGTTTATTACAAAGTGGGCATATTTTAGCTTTTCCTCAGGCTTTAACTGCCTTGACCATCGTCTTTCAAAATCCTCTTCAGTAAAACCCTTCTTTAAAGCCCTGTATTTGCATAGCTCATAGGTGGAATATACAAGGACAACCGCATCATAATTTTTATACGTGCCCTTTTCAATGAGCAGGCTTGCCTCAAGGACCACTATGGAGTTTTCAGGAAGCTTTTTGTATTCCTCTTCCAGCCTTCTGTAAAGAGCACTGTGGGTTATCTCCTCAAGAAGTCTCAGCTTTTCATCATCTTTAAAAACTATATCAGCCAGCTTTTTCCTGTCTATAATGCCTTCCTGACCAAGCACACCATTCCCAAAAGTCTGAAGAACCCTCTCATAAACCTCCCCCCTTTCCTCATAAAAACCCCTTATAATCCTGTCCGCATCAAACACATGAAGACCCTCCTTCTTAAACACTTCCGCCACAGTGCTTTTACCAGAGCATATGTTCCCCGTCAGTGCAACCCTCAGCATAACTGTATTATAATTCTACCCCATGAGCCTGATGCTCTATGAAGAAGCCCTAAAGCTGGTGCTTGAAAATACTCAAAGGCTTTCTACAGAAAAGGTTTTTCTATGGCAAGCCATAGGAAGGGTTCTGGCGGAGGATGTATGCTCTGACTCTGACAAACCGCCCTTTGACAACTCCGCCATGGACGGCTATGCGGTCAGGTGGGAGGACATACAGGAAACGCCTGCAAGGCTGAAAGTTATTGGAGAATTGTCTGCTGGTGGCGAAAATACCCTTAAGCTGGAGCCAAAAACCGCCATAAAGATATTCACCGGAGCTCCAGTGCCTGAGGGTGCGGACACAGTGGTGCCCGTGGAATATACAAGGCAGGAAGGTGATTATGTGCTGATAGAAGGGTCCTTTAAAAGGGGTGCAAACATAAGGCTTAGGGGGGCTGAGCTAAGGAAAGATGAAGTGGTGCTCAAAAGAGGAAGCCTTATAAGGGGATATGAAGTGGGTCTTATGGCTTCTGTTAATAAGGTCTTTGTGGAGGTATATAGAAGACCAAAGGTGGCGGTGGTTTCCACGGGCGATGAGCTAAAAGACTTAGGAGAGCCTATAGAAAAGCCATCGCAGATAAGAAGCTCCAACCACCATACCATCTATGCAAGGGCACTGGAAAGTGGCTGTGAGGTGGCAAACCTTGGCATTGTGAAAGATGAGCCACAGGCTATAAGGGAGCTACTTCAGAAGGTAGAGGAATACGACATATTCATAACCACTGGAGGCGTTTCCGCAGGTGAAAAGGACTATGTGCATATGCTTGTAAAGGAGCTTGGCTTTGAGCTTATCTTCCACAAACTTCGCATTAAACCAGCCAAGCCCGTGCTTTTTGCCAGAAAGGGCAGAAGCCTTCTTTTCGGACTTCCGGGCAACCCCGTTTCCTGCGTGATGGCTTTTGACCTCCTTGTAAAGCCTGCCATAAGAAAGATGCAGGGGTTTGAAAAGTGTGAGCCAATTATTTTAAAGGCAGAGCTTGTCAGGGACTTTTCAAGAAGGAATGCGGAAAGAAGAGAGTTTGTAAGGGCTAAATTCTGGCAAGAGGGTGGAAAACTTCTGTGCGACTATTCTCCCAAAACTGAGTCCCACATGCTCACTTCTTATGTAGATGCTAACTGCTACATGGTGGTCTATGAAGGCGTGCATGAGCTAAAGGCGGGGCAAGAGGTGGATATAGTGCCCTTTGATTAAAGAAAATTTCTTTACATCTTGTAAAGTAAAAAACTTGCAATAAATTTTATTTACATGATTAGGGTAGGCCCTCCAGGGGAGGAGTTTATAAACAGAAGGAAAGAGCTGGAAGAGGTCAAAAGTTCTTTAATTGCAGGTCAGAGCTGGGTCTTTATAGCACCAAGAAGGTATGGAAAAACCTCGCTGATGCTTAAGCTATCTGAAGAGCTAAAAGACTACATGCCCTCCATATACATAGACATAAACCTCTGCACCAATCTGAGAAGTCTTGGAGAGGAGATTATAAACGCTGTGTATTCTCAGGCAGGGCTATACGGCTTTGTTCAGAGGGCTAAGGAGAGGCTCTCAGAACTTCTCAAATCTGTCAGGAGGCTTAAGCTTGGAGACTTTGAAGTGGAGCTTGGTCTTGAAGCCTTAGAGGAAAAGGACGATTATAATTTCCTGAGAAGAGCTATAGAACTGCCAGAAAAAACAGCGGAAAGGTGGAATAAAAGGTTTCTTGTAATGTATGACGAGTTCTCTGAAGTGGTGAAGCTCCATAAGGATGTGCCAAAGCTTTTCCGTAGCCTTATACAGTTTCACAAACACTGTGTCTATATATTTGCTGGCTCTCAGGAAAGTATGATGAAAAACCTTTTTGTATCTTCAAAGGGTGTATTTTTTAAATTCGCAAGGAGCCTTTATCTTGACTTTCTTGAGGAAAAGGATTGTAAAAACTACATAAAGGAAAGGTTAAAGGCAAACCAGAAGGAGGTGGAAAGGATAGTAGAAATAACAAAATGCCATCCTTACTATCTTAAAAAATTACTCCATATAAAACTAACACGGGAAAAAGCCAGCTTGGAAGAAGCCCTTCGCATTCTCTTGGAAGAAGAAAGGCACTATTTAGAACTATTAATGTGGCATTTGAAGGAAAAAAAATACAGGGCGGAGGTGGTAAGGATATTGAGCTGTGGAGAAAATCCGTACGAACTTTTGAAGGGTGTAATAAGAACCCAGCAGATAAACCAGATACTTAGAGACTTAGAATTTGAAGGCGTAGTGAGAAGGAGGGCAAGGGGCAAATATGAGCTTACAGACCCACTTCTTGCCCTCTATCTTTGCAGAAAATATCAGCCATAAAGGCTTATACGAGTTTGCTTTCTCTCCATGTAGCCCTTCCTGAGCCTGTAGCCTTCCTGAGGATACAGACCATAAAAGAGGTTCTGCACATGATTTCCTTCCACGAAGAAACACCACCTTTCTATACCGCTACCTATCAGTATGCTCAGAAAGGTCAGAGCAAAGAAGGTATAGTTGTGGTTTCCTGTAATCCAGGCATACAGCACCAGAAAGAGAGGCACCACAAAGGTAAGAATGTATGCCACTGGAAGCATAGAGCCGAGAAGGTCTTTACCCTTTTTGTAGTAAAACTCGGTGGTGCAGTAGTTGTTTGTGGTAGTGCCTGTGTCTAAAACCCTTATGGGTCTGTTGTGGGGAAGGTTTAGAGCTTCGTTTATTGTAGGTCTTGAGATTAAAAACTGTCTTATGTTAAAAGCAAGCCTGAAGGCAAGACCCAAAGACAGGAATAGAAAGGTGAGAAACAGGTATGTGGTGATAAACTCCGGTCTGTAGTGGTAGGTGAGAGCCAGAAAAGCAGAAGAGCCAAGCATGAGATACATGTTAAGGTAGTAAAGCACTGTCAGGGATGTATTCCATTCAAGTACAAACCTGTTAGAAGCGTATATCATGGCGGTGGAAAAGGCTGAAAGCCAGCCTAATATGAAGGTAATTATTCCGAAAAAGTGCATCAAGAAGGGAGAAGCCTTAAAGTAGTAGGCAAGACCAAACAAAAGCAGTGTGAAGCCATAAGCACCACTGAAGACTGCCTCACGAGATAGCCATGAGGTGTGAAACCTTTTTATAGCCTTCCATGCCCTCAATTTGTGTCCAAGGTGGAAGCTGGCACCAACCGCACCAAGTCCAACAAGTACAAGGGATAAGACTACAGAGACAAGCACTGCCTTCTCTGGCATGGCGGTGTTCTTGCCAAAAAGAGTTAGAAACTCCATAAAGTAAGTGAAAGTAAAAAGACCGATGGATGTGCCTGCTGTGAGGAAAAACCATATCAAGGAAAGGGGTGGATGCATGTTTTAACCTCCTACATGATGTCTTCTTAAAACTTCAAGGAAGAGAGGATTATCATGCTTTAAAAGATGTTCATCTACATGCACTTTTGTTTCAGTGCGTGGCAGGTAGTGGTTTGCCGGGTTTGTACCCATATCCGGGAAAAGAACGAAGCCATTTCTTTCCTTTATTACCTTATAGACTTCGCTGTTGGGGTCTTCTATATCTCCGAAAAACCTAGCTCTTGCTGGACATGTAAGTACGCAGGCGGGTTTCCTATGCTCGGGAGGAAGGGACTCATCGTATATTCTGTCTATGCAGAGAGTACATTTTTTCATCACCTTGTCCGCCTCATCAAACTCTCTACAACCATAAGGACAGGACCAGGAGCATAGCTTACAGCCTATGCAATCGTCATAATTGACAAGCACTATGCCATCTTGTTCTCTTTTGTAGCTTGCTCCTGTGGGACATACAGGCACGCAGGGAGCATCTTGACAATGTAGGCAGGATTTGGGA
The DNA here is from genome assembly GCA_030549905.1 of Aquificota bacterium. Lineage (GTDB taxonomy): Bacteria > Aquificota > Aquificia > Aquificales > Aquificaceae > Pampinifervens. The sequence goes on from JAUQQK010000015.1 coordinate 19,983, forward strand.
AGGTGGAAGACCTGCGTGTTGGGAAACTCACCCACCTCATAGCTCATTATCCTGTTATACCATACACCCTGTGGCTCTCTTCCGTAAGGGTCAAAGTCTGAAAGAGGTCCAAAAGAAGCCTGCGTATTCCACTCTTTGCAGTTGGTGGCACAGGCATGGCATCCCACACAGGTGTTTAAGTCTATAACCAAAGCATACTGCGGCATGTTAAACCTCCTTAAAGATTTCTGAAAGGTCAAGCTCAAGCTCAAGCACCTTTGAAAAGACCTTCCCTTTTTCTCTTGCGGAAGAGGTTAGCATAAAGCCCTTTTCTGTGTTTTCATATATTTCAAAACTCTCCCTCAAAGGGTCTATAATCCAGTATTCCCTCACGCCAGCTTTCTGATAGTTTTCCTTCTTTACAATAAGGTCATAGTAGGCACTGGAAGGCGAGAGAATTTCCACCACCACATCAGGAGGACCATACACACCCTTAGAGGTAATCTTAGCCTTTGAACCTTTCAAAACTACCATTATATCTGGCTGGTAGACATTTTCCTCATCAAGGTATAGGTCAAGAGGTGCGTATATTACCTCACCTTTGCCAGCTTCCTCTAAAAGCCTATAAAGCCTTATGAAGACCTTCTTTGAAGTTCTAAAGTGTTCAAAGCTCGGGCTTGGGCTCATTATAAGCTCTCCTTCTATCAACTGATAGGGACTTCCTTCCGGAAGCTTATCATAGTCCTCTGCCGTGTATTTCTTTTCCTTTTCTAAAAGCCTCATGGCTCTACTCCTTCAAATACCTCTGAAAGCTCCAGCTCAATGCCAAGAAGTGGGGACAACACCTTTCCTTCTTCCTTTACTTCCGCGAAGACTTCAAACCTGCCTTCTCTGTTTGTGTATATCTCAAGGCTCTTTTTTAATGGGTCCGCTATCCAGTATTCTTTCACGCCATACTTTTCATAGACTTCTTTTTTTATCCTGAGGTCATAGTAGGCATTGGAAGGAGATAGCACTTCTACCACAAGCTCTGGAGCTCCATATATGCCCTTTGCGGTAAGCTTAGCCTTTGAATTCTTCAGAAGCACCACAAGGTCTGGCTGATAGGCATTTCTCTCATCAAGGTATAAATCCACAGGAGAAAAAAGCACAAGACCCTTTCCTTTTAGCTCCCTTCTGAGTATGCTGTATATATTCCCTAAGACCATCTGATGGTAGGGTATGGGTGCGGGACTCATTACAAGCTCGCCTTCTATCAATTGATAGGGGCTTCCTTCTGGAAGCTTTTCGTAGTCCTCTACCGTGTATTTCCTCTCTAAAAGCCTCATGGCTTATACCTCAGCACAGGCACCCATCTTTCTTTAATATAGTCTAAAGGCTCCACTCTAAACTGTGGATATGTCTCTGGTGTCTGGTCTTCTGCCTTATATACCTTTACCTTAGTGTCAAACCAAGCTAAGTGTCCTGTTATCGGATCTCCGTAGTATATCTCCTTACCTCCTATCTTTATGCTGTGGGGTATTACATGGTTCAAGAGAAAACCTTCGTGTCCTTCTTCAGCTTCTGGTTTAAGCCCCCATGCTCCCTGCATCTTACCTATGGCGTTCCATGTCCATACAGAGTTTGGCTCTGTGGTTTCCGTTAAAAAGACCTGACACTTGACTTTGCCTATACGGGATTCTACCCATACCCAGTCTAAGTGCTTTATACCAAGCTTTTCTGCGGTTTTGGGGTTCATGTACAGGTAGTTTCTTGAAGAAATCTGCCTGAGCCATGCGTTCTGAGAGTCCCAAGAGTGATACATCCACTGAGGTCTTTGAGTGAAGGCATAAAGGGGATATTCCTTTCCGGACACTTCCTCCTCAAAGGGTGGATACCAGAAGGGTAGAGGGTCAAAGTATTTTATTAGCCTTTCTCTCAGGATTGGGTCGTTGGGTGGCTGGTTCTTACCTTCCCATAGTCCCTGTCCTGCAAGCCTGAAGGTCTGGAGGGTTTCAAGATAGAAGTTAAAGATGATGGGAGCCACCTTTTTAATAAAGCCTACGCTTACAGCCCACTCCTGATAGTCCTTATTAACATGCCTGTAGTACCTCATATTTTCTGGCAGTTTGTAGTAGAAAAAGCCCTTGTTCTTTATATACATCTCAAGCTGGTTAGGGTTTGGCTCTCCCACAAAGTGTTTGTCGCCATTTTTACCCCTCCAGCCTGCAAGGGCACCCACACCAGGACGCACCTGCCAGTTTATGAGAAAGTCCTTAAAGTCCTTATACTTTCTTGAGCCATCAGGATTTACAAAGCCGGGCAGTTTAAGTCTTGAGCCAAGCTCCACCATTACATCGCCCCACCCTTTCACATCGTAGCCGTTTTCTTTCGGGTCTATTATGGGATGCCTGAGAGCATCTACAGGACCATCTACAGCGGAGGGGGGTCTGTCAAGAAGCGACAGAGCAAACCACTGCTCAAGATAGGTGGCATCTGGAAGTACCAAATCTGAATATGCCACCTGCTCGCTATAAAAGGCGTCAATGGTTATAACCTTTGGTATGATGTAGTTGCCTGCATTGTCGGTGGCGGTAAGTGCTTCTATTATGTAAGGAATGTTCTGGGAAGAGTTCCAAGCCATGTTTGCCATGTAAATCATTAAAACTTCAATACCGTAGGGATTTTGCTGGTAAGCGGCAGGTATAACATTCTGGATACAGCCGTGGGCTGTCAGTGGAAACCACCAGCTGTAAGCCCAGTCTATCCTTATGGGATTGCCCTTCTCATCCACAAGGAGGTCATCGGGGTTTTGAGGATACCCAAGGTGAGGACCCGGATACACATCTCCATACTTTATCTCATCAGGTTTTGAGATTTTGTAGGGCTTTGGAAGGTCCTCTATGTGCTTTGGATAGGGAGGCTTGTTCAAAAAGCCTCCGGGCACATCCACCACACCCAAAAGCATCATGAGCAAGAAAACAGTCCTTGCACTCTGAAAGCCGTTGCTGTGAGAAGCCACACCCCTCATCATATGGAAGGAGACAGGTCTTCCTATAACTTTTTTATGCTTTCTGCCCCATACATCCGTCCATTCAATAGGCAACTCTATGGGATGATAAAGGGCTATAGTGCCCATTTCTTTGGCTATTCTTTCTATATCCTTAGCAGCTATGCCCGTTATCTTTTCTACCTTTTCAGGGCTGTAGTCCTTTACCAGCCTTTCCGCAAAAAGGTCAAAGGCTGGTCTTACCCTGTAGCCTTCCGGTGTAGTAAATTCTCCTATAAATGCAGGCTCTAAGTCCTCAGGTACTATGCGGTCTGCCGGTTTAAAAGTGCTGGACTTTTTGTCAAAGACCATGGGCTTTCCTTCTTCGTTTCTGTAAAAGAGTCCGTCCTTTGAAGTACCCGGTGCCTGAATTACCAGCCACGAAGCGTTTGTGTATTCCTTGAGAAATTCCCAGTTTATAAGGTTATACTTGAAAAGCACATGCATAATGCCCATGAAGAAGGCACCATCTGTCCCGGGTTTTATAGGCACCCACTCGTCCGCAACAGCACCATAACCCCAGCGGACAGGATTTACCACCACAAACTTTCCACCCTTACGTTTCATCTCTTGAATACCCAGCTTAAAGGGGTTTGATGAGTGGTCCTCCGCCACGCCTATGAGCATGAAGTATTTGGTGTTTTCAAAGTCCGCCTCACCAAACTCCCAGAAGGAGCCTCCTATGGAGTAAAGACCAGAGGCAGCTATATTTACAGAGCAAAAGCCTCCGTGCGCCGCCCAGTTTACAGTTCCCAGCTGACCCGCAAACCACCCGTTTATAGCCTGCATCTGGTCCCTGCCTGTAAAGAAGGCAATCTTCTGAGGTCCCTTCTTCCTCGCCTCTTCAAGCCACTGGGTGGCTATCTCAAAAGCCTCCTCCCACTCTATTTCCTTGAACTGTCCTGAGCCTCTCGGACCTACCCTTAGAAGGGGCTTTCTGAGCCTTGCAGGACTGTACTCTTTCATTATTCCAGAAGAACCTTTCGCACAAAGTACTCCTTTATTGGTGGGATGGGCGTCGTTTCCCTTTATGTAGGCAACCTTGTTGTTTCTCACATATACTTCTATACCGCACCTGCAGGCACACATATAACAGGTGCTGTAAGCCTTTCTGTCATAAAAGCTTCCACCTATTTCCATGGGGAAACCTCCTTAGTCTATTAAGATAAAGCCCTTTTCCCTTTTTAAACTTTCAATTTCCTTATAAGTTTATAACTATAACTTATTGAACTTATAAACCCTGCTTATAGTTATAACCTCACCTCCTTTAGCCAGCCCCAGTTTTCCAAAAACCACTCCACCGTCCTTTTTATGCCCTCCTGTAGGCTTACCTTAGGCTCCCATCCTAATAGCCTCCTTGCCTTGCTAATGTCCGCCCACGTAGCTTTCATGTCCGCCTTGTGAAAGTCCTTTAGCTCAAGGCTTGCCCTTTTGCCCGTGTATTTTTCAATAAGTTCTATCAGCTCCCTCAGACTATGCGGGTTGCTGTTGCCAAGGTTTATTATCTCATAGCCTAAAGGCTTTGTGGCTAAGATGGTGCCCTCCGCTATGTCATCAATGTATGTAAAATCCCTACTTTGAGAGCCATCACCAAAGACCTGTAGAGGCTTTTCTTCCAGAACCCACTTTATAAACCTGAATATGCTCATATCTGGTCTTCCCGCAGGTCCATATACGGTGAAGTATCTGACAACCGACACATCTATGCCATACAGGTAATGGTAGGTGTAGCACAGCACTTCAGCGGACTTCTTGGAGGAAGCATAGGGAGATATGGGTGTATTAACAGGAAGGTCTTCTTTAAAGGGCATAGGCTGTCCAGCATATAGAGAAGAAGTGGAGGCAAGCACAAACTTTTTCACGCCAAACTCTTTACAAAGCTCTAAAAGGTTCAGAGTGCCAAGCACGTTGGTGGTAAAATAAACATGAGGATTTTCTATGGAATACCTGACACCAGCCCTTGCCGCCTCGTTTATCACCACATCAAAGTCGTGCTTTTTGAAGACCTCCTTCAGAAGTTCCCTATCCTCTATATCACCTTTGTAAAAGGTAAAGCCTTCGTAGTCTTTAAGGTTTTTTAACCTGTATTCCTTCACCCTTACATCGTAGTAGTCGTTTAAATTGTCAATTCCTATAACTCTGTAGCCACGCTCTAAAAGTTTTTGTGAAACCTTCCAGCCTATAAAACCCGCACAGCCTGTTACAAGAAAAGTCATTAAAATTATTTTAACTCATGCGCATTCTCTCTGTGGTTGATGGCATAGGTTGGGGTGGCACAAAGGAACAAACTTACTTGCTCGCCAGAGAGCTATCAAAAAAGGGCATAGAAGTACATATGGCTCTCTCTTTTCAATACACACAGATGGTAGAAAAGCTAAAACCTTATGGTGTGAAGTTTCACTTTTTTGAAAATCACAACAAGTTTTCAAGGTTTAATCCGGCCAATTACTACAGACTCTGGAAGACTATAAAAGAGGGAAACTTTGACATAGTTATAGCAAATTCTCCTCATGCTTTAGATTTTGTGAGGGTTGTGTGGAGTTTTTTAAAACGAAAACCCAAGCTTATAGCCTACAAAAGAACGGGCAGAAGTTCCAGCTGGCTTTCAAAGAAGCTCAAATACTCGGTGGCAGATGCCATAGTGGTGGTGGATAAAAGGACTTATGAAAAGCTCTTTAAGGAAGGTTTTTACAGTGAAAGGTTAATTTACATTCCAAGCGGTATAGACTTGAGCAGGTTTAGACCTCTGGGTAAGGAGGCGAGAAGCAAAAAGCGTGCTGAGCTTGGCATAGAGGAAGACATGACAGTCTTCATAAACGTGGCAAACTGGATACCCCACCATAAGGGGCAGCCTCTTCTGATAGAAGCCTTTTCAAGGCTCAACTGTGATAGGTGTCTTCTGGTGCTGGCAGGCATTGATACGGAAAAGGAGGCTGTAAACTATGCCAGAAGGTTTGGCATTGCCCGTAAGGTTCTGGGTCTGGGTTTCAGGGAAGACATTCCCGAGCTTCTAAACATGGCGGACTTTTTCGTCTTTGCCTCTTACTTTGAAGGCATAGCAGGGGCTGTGCTTCAGGCTATGGCGTGCGGAAAGGTGGTTGTATCAACGCTTGCAGGAGGTATTAAGGACTATCTTGTAGATGGTGTTAATGGTATATCTGCGCAGGTAGGCTCCGTGGAGAGCCTTTTAGAGGCTATGGAGAGGGCTTTGAAGCTTTCACAGCTGGAAAAAGTCAGGCTTTCCGAGGAAGCTATAAAAACAGCCCGGCTTTATTCCATTGAGAGGACGGTGGAGGAATATATTAAACTCTTTGAAAGGTTGAAAGGTTCAGAGCATGCTAAGCATATACCAGTTTCTTCTCAATAAGGGGCTTGAGAAGAGAAGGGTTCAGGAGAAGTTTTTTAGCATAGTTCTGTCCGCCATAGAAGAGGGCAACAACACGGTTAAGCTCATACAGGCACCCACAGGCACGGGAAAAACCTACGGCTATCTCATACCCCTTATGGAAACAGGGCAAAAGGCTATTATATCCACAGGCACGAAGCTACTTCAGGAACAGCTCAGAAAGGACATAGAAAGCCTGAGAAGTGTCTATTCTTACCTTTACGGCAAAGACATAAACTACTTAATACTCAAGGGAAAAACTAATTACCTTTGCCTTGACAGATATTACGAGCTTCCACCAACTCAGAGACCTGCTGAGCTGGAGCTTGCCATAGGAAGTTCCTGGGATGGGGATTTTGAGTTTGTTAGCCTTGAGCCAGAGCTAAAAGAAAAGCTTAGCATAGACGAAGACCACTGCACGCCCCACTACAGGAACCTCTGCAAATACAGAAAGGACTGCTATTACTGGTCAAGGCTCAAAAGGATGGAGCAAAAAGCTGACCTGCTGGTCATAAACCATGCCCTTCTGAGCCTTAAGGACTTTGACGCAGAAGACAGAGTGCTTGTGATAGATGAAGCCCATGAGCTTGACAAGTATCTCACTTCAAGCCTTGGTATGAGCCTTTCTCTATATACCTTAAGAAGGGAAATAATGGGAAGGGTCAGGGAGTTCATCCCCGGTGCGGACATTGAGCTGGAGGAGTTTTTTGCCAAGCATTTTGGAGGGCTCTTTAAAGGGGATAAGGAGGAGGTGCCTTTAGAAAGCTTAAAAGCTTATGCGGAAGCCTTTGAAAGGGAGGTGGTCCTTCCTCTCAGGAGCTTCTTTAAAAATATCAGGGAGAGCCTTATATCTGAACTTACAAATTTCACAACAGAACGCATGTTTGTTAGCCTCAAGTTTAAAGACTACCTTTTGAAAACAGGTCTTATAGACTGGGACAGATATCTGGACCTGAAAGCTAACTACGAAGAACCCACGCAGGAAGAGGAAAGGCTAATAAAGAAGCTAAGAGACTATGAAATACTTTCTAACAAGCTCCGCAAGGCTTTTGACTTTGCAAAGGTGATGAAGGAAGACCCGCAGGAGTTTGGATACCTTGTGGGGCGGAAATTCAGCAAAAGGCTTGGCACCTTTAACTACTATCTTGAGGTATTTCCTGTTTTTCCCGCCGGTCATGTGGATTTTACAGGCTACAGGGCTGTCATAGCTACCTCCGCCACCATAGACCCGGAGGATATGGCTTCCTGCGTGGGGCTTAGAGGAGAATACTACGAGCTTGAACATGGCTTTGACTACAGCAGGGTGGATTTTCTGGTGTATATGGTGGAGCCAAGAAGGGAAAGAGAAAAATGGGAGCTTTGTCTGAAGGAAGGCTACAGATATCTGAGAAGCCTGTATGAAAAGGTGCTTGTTCTTTTAACTAACAAGGAAAACATAAAGCTGTTTGAAAAGGAGGGGGATGTTGCCTTTCAGGGTGAAGAGCCTCTATCAAGGCTTGTGCAGGAACTAAGAGAAGGCAAGATAAAGGCTCTTATAGGTCTTGATAGTCTTTGGTTTGGCGTAGATGTGAAGGGACCAAAGGGCATGCTCATGGCAAAGCTTCCCTTTGAAAGCCCTGAGGACCCTATAACTTTCCACCGGATAAGGTTTTTAAAGTCCATAGGAGAAAACCCCTTTGATTATCAGAAAAGGAAAGCCCTCATAAAGTTCAGACAGGGCATAGGAAGGCTTATAAGAAGCAGGGAAGACTATGGCACCATTGTGTTGTGCGATAAAAGAATATTCAGGTTTAAAGAGTTCCTGAGGGCGGTGCAGGAACTGGGGATAAGGGTCAGAAGGACTGGTTCCAATTTTCATTGACTAACCGTCGGATTATACCAAAGGGCTAAAAGAGGAGCTTATCAAAGATGCATAGAGCCATTCAGGTCTCATGCCCTTTGACAAAGAGGAATTATCAAAAAATTGCTCATAGAATATAGAAAAACAGCAAAAGCCATAGCCGGTCTTCAGTGGTTTTTGTTCTTTACTCAGGGTTCCTTCAACAGGAAAGCAAACATAAAACATATAAGCCCTAAACTCTCTGAAAGATACAAATACACGAATGCGTCCAGAAACCTGCCTGACGGGCGGTTCAGTTGCCTGAAGAGTAAAGCACGGGGCTTACTCGCTTAGAACTCCTATGGGGTTTTGAGTGATAGTCCTAATCCCTCCACGTAGGCAAATGTCTTGGAAACCACTAACAGAGTGGCTCTATAATAAAAACATCATGGAAGTAAAAGCCTTTTACTGGAATGGAGAGTATTTGGAGCTTCTTGACCAGAGAGAGCTTCCGGAAAGGGAAATATGGCTTGAGCTTAGAGATTACACGGATGTGGCAAAAGCCATAAAGGATATGGCAGTAAGGGGCGCTCCTGCCATAGGCTGTGTAGCCGCTTACGGCTTCCTTCTGGGCATTAGAGCAGGTGAAGACCCCCAAAGGGTTTATCAGACCCTCAAAAATACGAGACCGACCGCCTATAACCTCTTCTGGGCTTTAGACAGGATGCTGAAAGCCTTGCAAGAAGGCAAAAACTTGGAGGAGGAGGCTAAGAAAATAGAAGAGGAGGACTATATGGCAAACAAAAAGATGGGCGAACTGGGGGCTCAGCTGATACCAGAAAGAGCAAGGGTTCTGACCCACTGCAACACAGGAGCCCTGGCAACCGCAGGCTGGGGCACAGCCCTTGGAGTAGTGCGTTCCGCCCATTATGCCGGTAAGGACATATTCGTATGGGTAGATGAAACAAGACCCTACCTTCAGGGTTCAAGGCTTACCGCCTGGGAGCTTTTGAAGGAAGGCATTCCCCACAAGATAATTACCGACTCAAGTGCGGGCTATCTTATGAGAAAAGGACTGGTAGATTGCGTGCTTGTGGGTGCGGACAGGATAACAAGAGACTATTATGTGGCAAACAAGATAGGCACCTATGCCCTTTCCGTGCTGGCGAAGGCACACGGCATACCCTTTTATGTAGTGGCTCCGAAAAGCACCTTTGACTTAAATTCTCATGGAGAGGACGATATTAAGATAGAGGAGCGGTCAGAGGAGGAAGTGAAGGTGATAAAGGGGGTCAGAATAGCTCCAAACAATTCGCCTGCCCTTCATTTAGCCTTTGACATAACACCACCTGAGAACATAACTGCCATAATAACGGAGGAGGGTATAATAAAACCATGAACCTCTCGGATATACTGAAGGAATTAGATAAGGGCAAAAGCTACGAGGTTATAACATCGTGGAAGGAAATACCCATTAGAGTAAATTTACCCGTAAGATGGGTGTCGCCTCAGGAAAGGTTTGTCAGTTTTGATTTCAAAGGATGCAAGTTCAGGCATGTTTTTTCTGACAAAACCCCCATATACATAAAATTGAAAGAGCTTTTTCTGCTGTGCAGGGTCTTCAGCAACATAAGAGATGAGCTTGTTTTAGAAGTAGATTCCTCTGTGCCAGCTCCTCCAATAGTCATGAGAGAGTTTGTAAGGGTAGAGCCAAAAGATACAGAACCTGTATATGTCTCCTTTTGCATAAAGGATAATTGCACCGCAAAATTGAAGGCAGCAGACATAAGCGAGTCTGGAGTTAGCGTATACTTGCACACGGAAGAGGCAAAAAAATTGATAGAAATTCTTTCTGAAATAACCACAGATGCGGAAAAGATACATACTCCCTTTGAGTTAGAGATTGAATTACCAAAAGAAGGTACCATAACGGCGGTGGGTGAGCTTCGAAATGTTCTAAGCATGGATGACGGTGTTCATGTAAGGTTGGGCTTCAGCATAAGTATTAAAGAAAATGACAGAAGGAAGCTAAGACAGTATATAATGAGAAGGCAGAGAGAAATACTTGAACAGCTTAAGGCTTTATGAAAATACTTCTGAGGCTTGCCTTTAGATATCTCATATCCAGTAAAGGCTCCACACTAATCGTGTCTTTGATTGCCTTCTTTGGGGTGGCTCTCAGCGTGCTTGCTCTTCTTTTAACCATGGGTGTGTTCGCCGGCTTTCAGAAGGCTTTAAAGGAAAAAATTCTTTCCTCTTCACCTCACCTGATAGTAAGCCTAATTGGTGAAGTTAAGGGTAGTGAGCTGTATGAAAGGCTAAAGAGGATAGAGGGTGTGCGTAAAGTTTACTTCTTAATAGCCTATCAGGGGCTTGTTTCAAGAGAAGGAAGGGTCATGAGTGTTAGCGTGAGGGCTACTGACAACAGGTCCTCCACGGAACTTTATGGTAAAAGTCCTGTTGAGGGTTTACTCATAGGCAAGGGTCTAGCGGATATCCTTGGAGTGAAAGAAGGCGATGAAATAATGCTTGTATCACCTACGGGCCTTCGCACTGCTTTTGGCTTCATGCCAAGGGTAAGGCTATATAAAGTGGAAGGTGTTTTTCAAAAAGGGGTTTTTGACCAGGACTATGCCACGGTGGTTATGCCTGTAGAACAAGCCAAAGAGTTTTTCGGGGATGCCTATCAGCTTTATGGCTTTGAGGTATATCTGAAGGATCCCTACGAGGCCAATGAGGTAAAGGTTAAAGTTGAGAGGCTCTTAGGAGACATTGCAATAGTAAGGTCCTGGATAGACCTTAACAAGCCCCTTTTTAATGCTCTACAGCTTGAAAAGGTGGGCATTTTCTTCGTCCTTCTTCTTATGGTTGTAATAGCCTCTTTTAACATAACAGCCCTCCTATTTATGAAAGCACGCGAGAAGGTAAAGGATATAGCCATTTTGAGAACCTTCGGACTAAGGCAGAGACAGGTTTTTACTCTCTTCCTCCTTCAGGGTTTTATGATGGGTGCCTCTGGCACGGTTTTGGGGCTTTTGCTTTCCCTTACAGGAGGTGAGCTTATAAACAGGTATAAGCTGGTGAGGGTGCCCGCGGAGGTTTATCTTATGGACCATGTGCCCGTGCACTTTGAGACGTCGGACATAGTCTTTACCCTATTTGGTGCCCTACTTCTTTCCACGCTTGCCAGCCTTCTACCCGCCTACAGGGCAAGCAGAGAAGACATAGTAAGGGTGCTGAGGAATGAGTGAGGTAATAAGGACGGAGGAGCTAAAAAAGGTCTATGCGAACCGCGTTCAGGCACTAGGGGGTGTGAGCTTGAGTATAAAAAGGGGTGAGTTTGTGGGGCTTATGGGACCATCAGGCTCAGGGAAAAGCACCCTGCTCCACATAATTGCAGGGCTTGAAAAGCCCACGGAGGGCAAGGCATACCTTCTGGGCTATGATATGGCGGAGCTCACTCAAGACCAGCTTGCCCTTGTAAGGCAGAGGCATGTGGGTTTTGTCTTTCAGTTTTACTACCTTCTTGAAGACTTTACAGTCCTTGAAAACCTGACCCTTGTGGGTGAGCTGGCAGGCATAAAAAATGCAGAAACCAAGGCAAGGGAAATACTGGAATATCTCAGGCTTTCTCACAGGCTGTCTCACAAGCCTTCAGAGTTATCTGGAGGAGAACAGCAGAGGGTTGCCATAGGGAGGGCTCTAATGCTTGAACCAGACATAATACTGGCGGACGAGCCCACAGGAAACTTAGACCTTGCGGAAGGCAGGAGAATATTTGAACTTTTTCTGAAACTCAGAGAAGAGAAAGGCATTACCTTTCTCATAGCCACTCACAACGAGGAGTTAAAAGGCTACTTTGACCGCATATACAGGCTAAAGGATGGACTTTTAGAGGTATAATTTTATGCATGTATTACCTTCTGCTGACGCTCTTTATCATAGTAGCCCTATTGCTTGTGGTGGTGGTTCTGCTCCAGAGGAGCAGAGGAGATGTGGGGAGTGCCTTTGGTGGTATGGGGCAGGGCGTTTTTGGACCTGGTGGCGTGGATACCATACTTACAAAGCTCACCTACTGGCTTGGCTTCAGCCTGATGGCTCTTGCCATGCTTCTTGCCCTAACGCACCCTTCAAAAAGGGGTTCTCTCATAAAGGATGACACTCAAAGACCTCCTGCAAAAACACAGCAAAGTGAGCCTCAAAGACAAACTCCTCCTGCTGGCACACCTTCTGAAAAGAGACCATAAAGAGCTGTATCTTATGCCAGACCTTCTCTTAGATGAAAGCCTGGCGTCAGACTATGAGCTTATGTTAAAGAGAGTTGAGGAGGGCTATCCTATACAATACATACTTGGTGAATGGGAGTTTTACGGAAGGAGCTTCTATGTGGAGGAGGGCGTGCTCATACCAAGGCCAGAGACGGAGCTTTTGGTGGAACAGGTGCTGAGAAGACTGCCCGAGGACAAAAATATAAGGGGCTTTGAAATAGGCGTAGGCACAGGTTGTATAAGCATTACCCTTTTGCTTGAAAGAAAGAAGCTGTTAATGTTTGGCAACGATATAAACCTGAAGGCTTTAAAGCTTTCAAAGAAAAACGCCCTCAGGCATGGCGTCTATGACAGGATGTTTCTCTTTGCGGGCGATGCCTTCTCAGCTATAAAGAAAGTCTTGTTTGATTTTATAGTGTCTAACCCGCCCTATATACCACAGGCAAGGTGGGAAGACCTGCCGAAAAGCGTCAGGCTGGAAGGATACAGGTCTCTCATAGGAGGTAAGAGGGGGGTTGAGTTTTATGAGCTTGTTTCAGAGGATATGGACATGTATCTGTCAAGAGATGGCTTCTTTGCCTTTGAAATAGGGCATGACCAGGGTCCTGAAGTGAGGCATATATTTGAAAGGAAAGGCTTCAAGGTGGAGGTTATAAAGGACTACGCAGGACAGGACAGGATGGTGGTAGGATGGAGGTGTTAGGCTTTTTACTGGGCACCGTATTCTTCATAGCCTTAGAGGCTTTCTTTGCCGGCTCTGAAATAGCCCTTGTTAGCGTGGATAGGGGCAGGATTGCAAACCTCTACAAGAAAACAAAGCAGGAGTTTCTTAGGGACTTCCTTGAAAACCCTGAGGACTACATTACCCTCACCATGCTCGGCTATACAGTAAGCATAGTCTTTGCCTCCACCTTTTACACCCTTGCGGTTATTAAACTCAGTGAATATGTGCCTTTCATAAAGGGCTTTGAGGTGCTCTTTTCTTCAAGCCTGGTAGTTCTTACGCTGCTTCTTGGCGAGCTTCTTCCTAAAAACCTCTTTCAGGAGCATGCGGAAAGGCTTGTTTTCCCATCTTTATTGGTGCTAAGCAGGCTCAAGGCTGTAGCAAGACCCTTACTTTATGCAACAAGGGTTATAAGCAGGGCAGTTAGAAACCTGTTCATAAGCCACAGAGGGGAAGTATTAGAAAAAGAGGAACTCCTTTACCTTCTTGAAGAGGTGTCCAAGGGGGAGGAGGGTATGCGCGTCGCTTACAGAATCCTCAGCATGAGGGAGCTTTTTATAACAGAGGAGATAAAGCCCATACAGGAAGTGGTCATGGTTGAGGAGGGTGCAGGTGTTCAGCAGGTGCTTTCCATAATGAAGGAAAGCGGTTATCGTAGACTACCCGTCTACAGAAGACGTGTGGACCACATAATAGGCTATGTGGACCTCTTTGACCTGTTAGAAAACAGACATGCAAAATATATAAAGGAGCTTATACGTCCGGTTCACTACTTTTCAGAGTTTACTACCATAGACAAGGTCTTTGAACTTTTTAAGAAAAGCAAGGAGCATATGGGAATAGTGGTAGATGAGCGTGGAAATATACTAGGCATAACCACATGGGATGACCTTCAAAGCTATGTATTGGGTAGCTATACGGAAGGGAAACATACAGAAGAGGAAATAATAGAGATAGAAAAGGACAAGTGGGTGATGGAAGGTGGCACGGAGAGGGAAAAGGTGGAGAAAGCTCTGCAGTTAGAGTTGCCAGAGGGACCATACACCACCTTAGGAGGTTTTATATGTTTTTATCTGAAGGGCTTCCCTTCAAAGGGGCAGGTAATCCACTATGGAGGGTATAAATTTAAAGTGCTTCAGATGGATGAAAGAAGGATAATAAAAGTCCTGGTGGAAAAAGATGTATGGAGGGAAAAGAAGCCTGAAGGAACTTCCGCAGGAGCTAAAGCCTAGGGAAAAGCTCCTGCAAAGAGGCGTGGAAGGGCTAACAGAGGAAGAGCTTCTGGCAATAATACTGGGGTCTGGCACTAAGCATATGGATGTGCTGAGCCTTTCAAGAGAGCTTTTAAAGATGGGCTGGAAGGAGCTGTCAAAGCTAAGCGTAGAGGGGCTGAAAGAGAGGTTTAAAGGCATAGGTGATGCAAAAGCCTGTCAGATAAAGGCTCTTATAGAGCTATCAAAGAGGATAAACGACCCCTATGAGGGCATATACATAAACACGCCGGAGGATGCTTATAAATTCCTAAGGGAAAAGATGGACGACAGGAAGGAGCATCTTGTGGCTCTTTATCTTTCGCCCGCCAACAGGCTCATTGAATATCATGTGATAGCAATAGGAAGGATGAACGCCCTTCATGCAGAGCCGAAGGAAGTTCTATACCATGCCATAAACAGCGCCTGCCACGGCATCATAATAGCCCACAACCATCCAAAGGGGGAGCTAAAGCCTTCAAGGGAAGACCTCGCCTTTACACGCAGGCTAAAGGATGCCTGCCAGCTCATGGGCTTCGAGCTTCATGACCACCTTATCCTTAACAGCAAGGGTTTTATATCCTTGAGGCGGGAGGGCTTTATGTGATAGGTTTCCTTCAGAGGCTTGGACTGGCAAAGGCAGTCTGCCTTAACTGTGGAAAGTGCTTTTATGGTAAGGAGCAAGGGTATATATGTGAGGATTGCCTTACCTCTTTAAAGCCGCACCACCCCCTTGACTACTCAAGAAGAATACCCTACATATCCTCCTACCGCATCTTTGCCCTCTACGAAGGCGTCTTAAGGCAAACCCTTATAGCCCTTAAGTTCCAGCCCTCCAAGGCTCTTGCTATAAATCTGGGCACTATAATAAAAGACCATTTGTTTGAGTATTTAGAAGAAATAAAGCCAGACCTTATCACCTTCCCACCATTGAACATAAGAAGGCTATGGAGCAGGGGCTTTAATCATGCGGAATGGATTCTCAAAGGTGCTGGCGTGCCAGCGGTAAGCCTTTTTAAAAGGCATGGTTTTTCGCCTCCTATGGCAAGGCTGAACAGGGAAGAAAGACAAAGGGCTGTTAAAGAGTATAGACTGAAAAAGGAATGCATGGACCTGCTTGAGGATAAGATAGTGCTTTTGTTTGATGACCTTTTGACTACTGGAGCCACAGCTCAGAGACTGGCAGAGCTTCTACTCAGCGTGGGTGCAAGAGAAGTTCATGCCTACTTTGTGGCAAGGGAGCAGTAGCCTACACCTTCTGAGCCAGCTTTTCAAAGGCTCTCTTTATGCCCCTTACCGCCTGCCTTATGCGATGCTCGTTTTCTACAAGAGCAAACCGCACATAACCTTCCCCGTATTCACCAAAGCCTATGCCCGGAGATACAGCCACCTTAGCCTCTTTTAGCAGGAAAAGGGCAAAGTCTAAGGAGTTCATACCAACCCATGAGGGTATTTTCGCCCAGACAAACATGCTGGCTTTTGGCTTATCCACATGCCAGCCTATACGATTAAGACCCTCCACAAGTACATCTCTTCTCTTTCTGTAGACCTCCCTTGCCCTTTCCACCACTTCGTAGGGGCTTTCCAAGGCTATTATACTCGCCACCTGTATGGGAGTAAATACACCATAATCAAGGTAGCTTTTCAGGTGCGCAAGGTTCTTTATAAGAACCTCATTGCCTAACATAAAGGCTACACGCCAGCCAGCCATGGAAAAACCCTTTGACATGGAATAAAGCTCCACCGCCACCTCTTTGGCGCCCTCCACCTGCAGTATGCTTGGTGGCTCATACCCATCAAAGCCAAGGTCCGCATAAGCAAAGTCGTGTATTACCCAAAGTTCTTCCTGTTTTGCCAGCTTTATAACCTCTTTGAAGAACTCAAGGCTCACGCACAAGGTGGTGGGGTTATGAGGAAAGCTCAGCACAACAGCCTTAGGCTTTCTAAAGGAAGCCCTTAAAGTATCGTAAAGCTTTCTAAGGTAGCTTTCTTCAAAATCCTCTCCTTCTTCTGGCAATATGGGTACTGGCAGGGCATCTCCCCCCGCTATAATGGGTGCATAGTAATGTATGGGATAGGTGGGGTTAGAAACAAGCACCGTGTCCCCCGGTTCTAACAGGGCAAGCATCAAATGTGAGTAGCCTTCCTTGGCTCCTATGGTTAATATGGCTTCCCTTTCAGGGTCAAGCTCCACGCCATAACGGCTTCTGTAAAAGTCGCATATGGCTTTCCGCAGTCTTGGTATGCCTCTTGAGGCTGAATAACCATGCACATTGTCCCTTCTTGCCACCTCGCACAGCTTATCCACTATATGAGGGGCTGGCGGAAGGTCCGGGTTTCCCATGCCAAGGTCCACTATATCCTCTCCTTCGCGTCTGAGCTTATACTTGAGCTCATTCACCAGAGCAAAAACATACTTGGGAAGCCTTCCTACCCTTGGGAAAAGCTCACTGTCCTTCATGTCTCTCCTTCCTCTTCAAGCTCCTTACAGTTTATACACATAGTGGTAACGGGCCGGGCTTTGAGCCTTTCAAAGGGTATAAGTGCCCCGCAGGCTTCACATATACCGTATGTGCCGTTTTCTATCTTCATAAGAGCGTAGTCTATCTTCCTCAGAAGCCTCAGCTCCCTTGTCTTAATTCTCTGGAGGCTAAGATACCTTTCCGTTTCTATGTTTGCCCTGTCTATCTCATCACCCCCCTCAAAGGCTACGTTGGAAGGGTCTCTAATCTGCTCCTCCGCACGGGCGATTATGCTGTTTCTGAGCTTTATTAATTCTTCCTTTAGCTCCATAACTTCCTGCGGTGTCAGATGGTGCATGGTTTATAATTATAAACCCCGTGAGCCCCTTTAAGGAGGAATTAAAAGCAGTATTTGAGCTTATCAAGGCAGAAACCGGCAGGTTTGCGGAGGAAGAAAACCTTGTTATAGGATTAGAGGGCAAGCCCCTTCTTTACATAAAAGCCTTCTACGGAAGAAGACCCTACTGGAAGGAGTGGGCGGAGCTGTTTCACATAGAGCCGGAGTTTTTTGGTTCTGAGTGGGAAGACAGGCTTTATGAGTTAATATCTAAGCACTTCAGAAGGGTCTTTGTTGAGTATTATGAGGACCCTGAGACCCTAAGACAGTTAAAGCAGGGCGTGGCACCTGAAGAGACAAGGCTTGGCTCCAAGCTAAAGGCTCTCGGCTACAGATACTTCAGGGACTGGTATTATCCAGAGGGCTGGCTTGAGGGTGGTTATAAACTGCAGGCGGAGAGATAGAATGTGTGCTATAATAGAAATATAGTTTTATCTGAGGGGGCTTTATGCCTCCTCGTCATCTTGGAAATTGAATAGGTGAGACGCTCCTGAAGGGCAGGCTAAAAGTCAAGGGGGTTATCTGTCATTGCGGTCTTTTCTATGAGGGCTTTGAGCTTTTGAAGTTTCTGAGCTATTAGCTCTCCCATAGGAACGCCCTTTTTGATGCTCTCAATTCGTAGCTCTTCCCACAAATGATAAGGCAGGCTAATGGTGGTTCTTTTGTATCTTTGCCCTTTCTTCCTCTTCTGGTTCATAGGTTTTATTGTAGCATCTTGATGCTTGAGCATACAGGCATCTTGATGATTTGATGCATTGATGACTTGATGCTACAAGCTTCAAAGCCTTGAAAGACAAGGATTTAAATTTGATAATATCAC
>JAUQQK010000016.1 GCA_030549905.1 Aquificota bacterium
AAGAATTAGTATAATAAACAAATAGCATGGAGTTGGCAAAAGATGAAGCCATAATAAAAGAGGAGGGATATATTCAAACCTTAGAAGCTATGAAGGAAATTGTTCTGCCTTTAATAGAAGGATATCTGGGTGAGGATATACCTGTCCATGTGAAGAACAAGATACGTAGAAAAGTTAATATGCTCTTAAGGCTTTTGGAGGCTGAAAGCCTTGGTGAAAAAGAGCTAAGGAATTTTTACAGGGCGGGAAGGCTTTTCCTACTTTTTGCCTTTCCTGACAGGCTCCTTCTGGAAATATACAGAAATTTAAGGGAATATCTTCAGGTTTCTCAAAGAAGCAAGCTTTTATCAAACCTTGAAGTGGCTTTCAGACATATGATAAAGCCATACATTCTTGCCAGTTTAATGGACGAAGAAAGGGAATTCTTTGAAAACATGTTGCATGTGGAACTTGTAGAATTTTTGATGGATATGAGAAAATACCACATCAGGCATTCAAAGAAAATAGCAAAGGCACTTTTAGAGGGTTTTCACAATGCAGGTTCAGAAAAGATAATTCAGGAGTGTAAATCATATGATAAGATAGAGCACTTAAAAAGTTATCTGGAGGAGGATAAGGATTATAAAAGCCTTATGACAACGCACGCCCTATACCACCAGACTGTTAAATTTTTGCTCAATAGAGGTTCTGAGGATTTTGAAAGCCTCTACGATGCCATAGTAGAGCTTGACAGAGTTTCCAAGTCTCTTACGGATTCAATAGATAGATTGCTCTTAAAACTTCTGAATAATCTCGCCTTTGTGGATAGCCTTACAGGGCTGTATACAAGAACCTACTTGGAACATATTCTAAGGAGGGAGTTAAACAGGTCTCTCAGGGCTGGTTTTCCAATTAGCCTGATGGTTGTGGACATAGATAATTTCAAAAAGGTAAATGATACCTTTGGACATGAAGCGGGAGACCTTCTGCTAAAGAAGGCTGGACAGCTTATTCTCAAAACCATAAGGGCTGGCGATATAGCTATAAGGTATGGTGGAGAGGAGTTTATCATAATACTACCTCATACTTCCTTAGAAGGTGCGGGCATTGTGGCTGAAAGGTTAAGGAAGACTTTTGAGGGACTGGAGTTAAGCTACAAGGGTCATGTAATAAAGGCTACAGTTAGCATTGGTGTGGTTCAGATTATGAACTTTGATGAGCCTGCTAAGGATATAGAGCGTGCGGACATGGCTCTTTACAGAGCCAAGAGGGAGGGTAAAAACAGGGTAGTAGTGCTGGATGCTAACTAACCTGCCTTTAGCCATCTACTGCGGTAGTCTCTTTTTCCTCCTGTTTATAGCAGCCCCAGTCCTGCTAAGGACCAAAGAGCATAAAAACCTGGCAGGAAGGTTTTATGGAAGGATACTCCGGAGGTTCTATCCTGTTGCCTTTTTACTGCTTCTGTTTTATCTTATTATGCAGGATGAAAAAGGGCATGCCATATTGCTGCTTATGGGGCTTGGTATTAACGCAATGCTGTCATACGGGCTAAAAGGCTACAAAAGGAGGCTGGGGGACATAGACCTTGTGCCTTTTGAAGACCCAAGAAGGATATTCTTCAGAAGGCTTTCTTACCTTTCAACTTTTGTTTTTTTTGTAAATTTTATACTCTCGCTTCTTTTCCTTATGAAAGGCTCATGAGGCATAGCCCTCTTTTTCAAAAAGCTGGCTCAAATACCGCCCGCTGGGGACTGAGCCAGTATAAAAGGGCGGGATACAAATACCCCAGCCCAGGACCCCATAAAGGTGGTCCTGGTAGAGAGGTTGTCTTTTGCAGGAATACAGGGTAAACAGGCAGATAAGGGCAAGAGAGGTAAGGCTTATTGATGAAAACGGTAAGCAGGTGGGTATAGTGCCTCTGCAGGAGGCTTTAAAGATGGCGGAAGAGAAGGGGCTTGACCTTGTGGAAATTGCTCCTCAGGCAAACCCACCCGTCTGCAAGATACTGGACTATGGGAAGTTTCTGTATGAGCTTAAGAAGAAGGAGAAGGAGGCAAGGAAGAAACAGAAGGAGCATGCCATAGAGGTTAAAGACATGATGCTTTCTCTCAGGATAGACGAGCATGACCTTAAGGTGAAGCTAAAGCATATGAGAGAGTTTTTGGAGGATGGGGACAAGGTGAGGGTTAGGATAAGGTTTAAGGGAAGGGAACATTTGCATCCAGAACTTGGGGACAGGCTTGCCAACAGAATAATTCAAGAACTTTCCGATGTAGGACAGCTTGAAGCGCCTGTAAAGAAGGAGGGCAACTTTTTAACCTTTTCATTGCTACCGAAAAAGAAATAATAATATTATATATCTATGCTTAGTGTTAATTTATCAAGTCTTCTGGAGGGGCAGGAGCCCATATGCGACGCAGACTGCAGCCTGAGGGAAGCCTTTGAAGCTATAAGGGAGGGTGGTAAAGGCTATGTTGTGCTTTTTAAAAATGGCTTTCCTGCAGGCATACTGACAGAAAGAGACCTCTTGAGGTTTCTATCAGAGGGCATTTCCTTTGAAGAAAAGGCTATAGACCATGCGGTGAAGGACCTGATAACTGTAAAAGAATACAGGGACATATACTACGCCCTTAGCCTTATGGTGGAGAATAACGTAAGAAGGCTTATAGTGGTTGATGAGGAAAACCGTTTTAAAGGCACAGCGACCCTTGAAAAGCTTCTCTACAGGCTTGAAGAGGACTTTCTCAAAAGAAAGCTAAGGGTCAGAGACCTGCTCATGGGAAAGGAGCTTTACCATGTAAAGCCCGAAACACCCATGGGCGAAGTTATAAAGCTTATGAGGTCTAAGAACGTAGGCGCTCTGCCCGTCCTTAAGGAAGGCTTCCCGGTGGGCATAATAACGGAAAGAGACCTTGTAAAGTTCTTTGACCGCATGGACCTTGCAAAGCCCGTAAGCCTTTATATGAGCAGTCCTGTTGTAGTGGTGAGCCTTGACCAGACGGTGGAGGAAGCCATAAGGCTTATGGAAGAGAGAAACATAAGAAGGCTTGTGGTAGTAGACGATGATGGGAAGGTGGTAGGCATAATAAGCAACAGGGACATTGCAAGGAATGCCTACGAGGGTTATGGAAGGTTTTTAGAGGTAAAGCTAAAACATGCCAAGGATGTGCTGAACCTTCTTCCAGAGCCAACCCTTGAGGTGCTTGACCTTGGTAAGGACCAGGTTATAGTGTGGCTTAATGAGAAAGCTAAAAGCCTTTTTGGAAACTTGGTGGATTCAAGCATAACAGAGGTGATTCCAGAAAGGGAGTGGGGCTACATATATTCAAAACTGCTGAAAGAGAGGAAGGTGGAGCGTTTTAGGTTTTCCGTAGAACATACCGTCTACGAGCTTTCCGCCAGCTACCTGCCCACAGAAACAAGCGATATTAGGGGGAGGATAAAGGTTCTTCTAAGGGATATCACGGAAGAATCTAAAGCACAGAGGGTTATAGCAAGAGGGCTTGAAAACTATCAGAGAATCATGAACTCAACGGAGGACATGATAATCGTTTATAGGGCGGAGGACGGTCTTATAAGGCTTGTGAATAACGCAACCATGAAAAGACTTGGTTATACGGAGGAAGAGCTTAAGAGGCTTACCATCTTTCACATAGTGCAGGCGGATCCAGAATTTATCATGCAAAACATACAGAGGATACTAAGAAGAGACGAAGTGATAAGGGGCAGGAGGTTTTATAAGACTGCATACAGTGAAAGCGTGCCCGTGGAGATAGTAGCCACAAAGGTCTTTCTTAACCATGAGCCTTACATACTCATAGTGGCGAGGGACATCTCAGAAAAGCTAAAGTTGGAGGAGGAGATAGAGAAAAAGACCACAGAGCTTGAAAGCCTGCATGACTTTATCATAAACCTAAACAGGGCGAACTCAGAGGGCGAGGCTTACAGCATGCTTGCTCACATGCTGGTCAAGACGGTAGGCGTTGATACGCTTACGGTCTATCGGGTAAACCCCTCTCTAAACAGAGTTGTAGATGCAATAATCTACGGAAGCCTTGAATACCTGCCCTGTCTTGAGGAGGGGAATGAACCCACAGCCTGCAAGGTTTTTCTAAGCTCACAGCCTTTTGTGGTTAAGGATACAAAGGCATACAGCTGTCCCCTTTTCAGGTCTGGCTATGGCTCTTACATGTGTATGTCTGTGGTTTCTGGTGGTAGGACCATTGCTATTTTAAATATGGTTTCCTCAAAGGAAGGTTTTTTTTACAAGGAAAGAAAGGAATTCATAGAGCAGATTGTCCATACCTTCGCCCCCTTCCTTTCGAACCTAAAGCTCATAGAGATAAACAGGGAGCTTTCCATCAGAGACCCCCTTACAAACCTTTACAACAGAAGGTTTATAGTGGAGTTTCTGCAGAAGGAGTTAGAAAGGGCAAAAAGGAACAGAACAAACCTTAGCATCCTTCTTATGGACCTTGACCACTTTAAGAAGATAAACGACACATACGGTCATCAGGTGGGGGATATGTGCCTAAAAGTCTTTGCAGAGGTGCTTATGGGAAATGTAAGGAGTATGGACATGGTGTGCAGATGGGGCGGTGAGGAGTTTATTGTGGTGCTTCCAACCACCGAAAGGCTTCAGGCGGTGGAAGTGGCAAACAGGGTTAGAAGAGCCCTAAAGGAAAGGGTTATCTATACGAAGGAACTAAAGCCAGTGAGTATAACGGTAAGCGTGGGGGTTGCGGTATTTCCAGAAGATGGTGAGGATATGGATACTCTTATAAAGGTGGCGGACGATAAGCTATACATGGCAAAGAAGGAAGGCAGGGACAGGATTGTGCCATGAAGAAGGAAAAGAGCCAGTTTGTCTGTCAGGAATGCGGTCATTCAAGCCCCAAATGGCTCGGAAGATGCCCTTCCTGCGGTGCATGGAACTCTATGGTGGAGGAGGTGCATGTTTTGAAGGCTACCGCAGGCGGGGCTTCACTTAAATTTTCAAAGCCCTTGTCTGAAATAGAGGAGGAGGGCCTTGATAGGTTAAGCACCGGCTTTTCCAAGCT
This sequence comes from Aquificota bacterium, assembly GCA_030549905.1. GTDB lineage: Bacteria > Aquificota > Aquificia > Aquificales > Aquificaceae > Pampinifervens. The sequence goes on from JAUQQK010000016.1 coordinate 5,040, forward strand.
TGATGAAGCCCTGGGTGGTGGGCTTGTGAGAGGTCAGGCTCTGCTTCTTGCGGGCGAGCCCGGCATAGGAAAATCTACACTGCTTTTGCAGGTGTGCGAATATTTTTCAAAGGTTGAGGGTAAAAGCCTTTATGTATCTGGTGAAGAATCTCCATCGCAACTTAGGATAAGGGCAAGAAGGTTGGGCATTACCGCTTCAGACCTTCATGTGCTTGCTGAGACAAACCTTGAAAACCTTCTGGAAGTGCTTTATGAGGAAAAGCCTCGCCTGCTTGCGGTGGATTCGGTGCAGACCCTTTACAGCTCAACTCTTGAATCCTCCCCCGGTTCTGTGGCGCAGGTGAGGGAATGCACCTTCAGGCTTATAGAGGCTTGCAAAGACCTCAATACGGTGCTTTTCCTCGTGGGGCAGGTCAACAAGGAGGGGGTAGTGGCAGGACCTAAAGTGCTTGAGCATATGGTGGATACGGTTTTATACTTTGAGGGGGAACGTTTCAGCTTTCACAGGGTCGTTAAGGTATTAAAAAACCGCTTTGGTGCAAGCGGTGATGTGGCGGTCTTTAAGATGGCTTCAGGTGGGCTTGAGGAGGTTCAAGAGCCCTCAGCTTTTTTCCTTCAGGAAAGGGTAAGCTCACCGGGAAGCGTGGTGTTTCCTCACACGGAGGGCATGCGTCCTATCTTGCTTGAGGTCCAATCCCTTACCATACATGCCCTATATACCACACCGCAGAGGAGGACTCAGGGCTTTGATGCAAACAGACTATCCATCATACTTGCGGTGCTTGAAAAGGAGGCAAAGCTTTTCACGAGGGATAGAGATGTGTTTGTAAAGGTGGTAGGAGGTGTGGATGTGGAAGAGCCTGCCATAGACCTTGCGGTTGCCCTTTCTGTGGTGAGCTCTGTAAAGGAAAAGCCGGTGGAGGACGTGCTGGTCTTTGGAGAGCTTGGTCTTTCTGGTGAGATAAGGGCAGTGCATTTTGCCCACGAGAGGCTAAAGGAAGGTAGAAGGTTCGGTTTTAAAAGGGCTTTGGTGCCAAGGGGCTGTGCGGTGGAGGTGGAGGGTATGGAAGTCTATCCAGTAAGGCACATAAGGGAAGCTATAGAATATCTAACATGAAGGTCCTTCTTGTGGAGGATGACAGGCTCTTGGGGGGGTCTTTGAAGGAATACTTAGAGGCGGAGGGGCTTGTGGTGGATTGGCTATACGACAGCAGGGAGTTCTTTGACCTTTTGGAGGTTTCCACCTACGATGTGATAGTGCTTGACCTCATGATGCCCCATGTGAGTGGTGAAGAGCTTCTAAAGAGGTTAAGAGAAAAAGGCGATAAAACGCCTGTTTTGATACTTACTGCCAAAGGTAGGCTTGAGGACAAGGAGAGGTGTTTTTCCCTCGGTGCGGATGATTACCTGACAAAGCCCTTTGAGCCAAAGGAGCTTCTTTTGAGAATAAAAGCCCTGCATAGAAGGCTTGTCCGGGATACAAGGCTCAGGCTTGGTGCGGTGGAGATGGATTTAGAAGGTGAAAGGGTATGGGTTGATGGTAAGGAGCTTAGGCTCAGCAAAAAGGAATGGCTTATGCTTAAGTATTTGGTGGAAAACAGGGGGAGGTTTGTCTCTTCTGAAGAGCTTCTGAACTACGTATGGGGAGATCAGCCCGTAGGCGATGAGGTGGTGAGAGCTCACATAAAAAACTTAAGGAAGCTTCTGCCAGAGGGTTTTATACAGTCCATGAAGGGCAGGGGATACCGCATTGAAGCTTGAAAAGGTATGGCTATATACCTCTCTTTTCCTGCTTCTTGTGCTGGGCTTTAGCCTGATAAACCTGACCCTTTTTTTGGAGATAAGAAGGCAGAAGGAGGAAGAGCTTTACCGCATGGCAAAGCTTCATTTTCAGCTCCACCTTATGAACAAGAACTACAGGGGAGATGAGGACTTTCTTATAGACCCCAAGAACCCAGAGGGCTACAGGCTTTACTATTTTGAGGAGGATTCTGAACCGCTGAGGAGGGTCTCTGTGGGTGTGAGGGAAGGGCTTTTTATGGAGGATATAAACCGCATATTTAAAAGGCTATTGCTTGTGGAGTTTTTTGTCATATTCACCCTCGTGCTTCTGTATCAGGCGGTGGTGGAGGGCTATGTGAAAAGACTTTCAGAAAAGGAGGAGTGGGTCAGAAGGCTCTTGCTGGCACTCATCCACAGGCTGGGGAACTTCTTAGCCACCCAGAGGGTGGTCCTTGCCCTGCTAAGGAAGAAGTATCCTCAGGAGGAAAACCTGATTAGATTAGAAAAGAGCCTGAGCAGAGCCCAGAGGGATTTTAGCCTTTTTATGAACATGGTGAGGGAAAGGCAGGAGCCAGAAGAGGAGCAGAGGGTGGACCTTCTGATAAGGGAAACCCTTAAATACTTTGAAGAGGAGCTTGCCAGCAAGAAGGTCTTTACAAGACTTTCAGAGTTTTACGCACGCATGCGCAAAAGCGACCTTGAAGATGTGCTTTACAACCTAATTGGCAATGCCATAAGGCACTCAAAGAGTAAGCTATACATAAAGCTATGTCCAAGAAAGCGTATGCTTGTTATAAGAAACGATTTGGTCTCAAAAGTAGAGCATGGAATGGGCTTGGGTGTGGAGCTGACCAAAAGGACGCTTGAAAAGTATAACTACCGCCTGACCATAAGGCTCAAAAGCCATTACACAGCCTTTGTGCTTTTCAGAAGGTAATCTCTACTCTCACCTGCTCGCCCGTTTCCATATCCTTGAGCGTGTAAAAAGAACCTGCCTTTTCTTCCTCACCCACTATTACCGCATACCTGACTCCAAGCCTGTTGGCAAGCTCTAACTGTTTCTTGAGACTTCCCTTGCGGTAAGAAAGCTCCACCCTTTTACCCTCAGCCCTCAGCCTTTTAGCAACCCACAGGGCAAAATCCTCCACAGGACCGAAGGGTATAACAAAGTATAGAGGCTCCTGCGCAGGAACTTCTTTTACGAGCATGGAGAGCCTTTCAAGCCCTACCGCAAAGCCTACCGCAGGCGTTGGAGGACCTCCAAGCTCCTCAACCAGATAATCATACCGCCCGCCCGCTATCACCGTAATGCCAAGCTCCTCGGAAACCGCCTCAAAGACGGTCTTTGTATAGTAGTCAAGCCCGCGCACAAGGTAGGGGTTTTCCCTGTAGGGAATGGAGAGGGCACTCAGATATTCCTTTAACCTTGTATAATGCTCCCTGCACTCCTCACACAGATAATCCACCATCTTAGGGGCTTCCTTTACCGCTTCCTTACATGCCGGCACCTTGCAGTCAAGCACCCTGAGGGGATTTCTGTCTTTTCTGTCAATACATACCTCGCACAAGTTTCTTTCCACATGGCTCAGGTATTCCAGCAGGACTGACCTGTAGGCGGGTCTGCATATCTTACAGCCTATGGAGTTTATCTCTATGACCACGGGAATGCCAAGCTCTGAGAGGATTTCATACACAAGGCTTATAAGCTCCGCATCTGTTAGTGGGTCCTTACTGCCGAAAACCTCCGCACCTATTTGATGAAACTGCCTGTATCTGCCCGCCTGCGGGCGTTCGTACCTGAACATGGGACCCTCATAGAAGAGCTTCATGTAGGGCTTTAAGGCATAGAGGCTGTGCTGTATGTAGGCTCTTACCGCACCTGCGGTGCCCTCTGGCCTGAGAGCAAGCCACCTGCCCTTCCTGTCCTGAAAGGCGAACATCTCCTTCTGTACTATATCCGTGGTTTCTCCTATGCTTCTTTGAAAAACCTCTAAGTATTCCACCACAGGCAGGACTATTTCCTCAAAGTTATAAAGCAGTAGCTTTTCCCTTATAAGCTCCGACACATACCTGAACCGTCTTAGCTCATCGCCCATAAGGTCATGAAAGCCTCTTACGCTCTGGAACTTATCCATCAGGATAATTATAGTAGGGTCGCTTGACAGATACGGGTGTTTGAATATAATAATAAGTGAGGATTTACTATGAAAGAGCTAATCCTTTTCCTGCATGTGGTCTTTGCCACTCTGTGGGTGGGAGGCATGCTCTTCCTTGTCTTTGTGCTTGCTCCATTTGTCAGAAAGCTTCCCAACAGGGACCAGGCTTTTCAGGAGGTGGGAAGACGTTTTAGTCTTTATGGCACCATGGGCGCCCTTTCTGTGCTTTTTATAACTGGTCTTTTCAACATTCATTACATTGTGGGTTTTTCAAGCCTTTTTGACCTTTCCAATCCATATACAAAAACCCTTCTTCACAAGCTTGGTGCCTTCCTGTTTGTTGTGGTTATATCCCTTGTTCATGACCTTTACTTCGGTCCAAAGTCTATTAATTCAGCCCTCCACAGAAACATGGCAAGGCTCCTTGGCTTTATAAACCTGTTTCTTAGCCTTTTTATTGTCTATCTCGCGGTAAAACTAAGGTTCGGAGGTTAAAGATGGCAAAGCTTATAAGTCCGGAGGTGAGCTTTTCTGACTTTATGCCTGTAAAAAAGGCTCTTCATGTGGAGGAGGGCTTAAAGTGTATCAGTTTTTGCCTTAAGGCTGGGCAGAAGATAAGCCTTCATAGCTCGCCACACAGGGTTATAACCCTTGTTTTAGAGGGAGAAGGAGATTTCTTTGTGGGTTCTGAGGAAAACTCTATAAACCTTAAAAGAGGGCAGGCACTTCTGTATGAGCCAGGGGAGCCTCACGGCTTTGTGGCAAGGCAGGATATGGTGGTTATAGCCTTTGTGGTGTGATATATTTATACCTTGATGGAACTCATATTTGCATGGGGGCTTAACTTTAAGACCGCGCCCGTTGAAGAGAGGGAGCTTTTAGCCTGCAGAAGGGATGATGCGTACTACCTTCTTCCAGCCTTAAAAACCATAAAGGGTATAAGGGAGGTCATGCTACTTTCCACATGCAACAGGGTGGAGGTTTATGCGGTCTCTGAAAGCTACGAGCCTGCCAACAGGCTTATCCTTGAACTTTTAGAACTTAAGGGTGTGGATACAAGGCTAAAAAGACGCTCCTTTTTCTTGGAGCAGGCTCAGGCGGTAGCTCATGTTTTTCGTGTGGCGAGCGGGCTTGAATCTATGGTGCTTGGAGAAACCCAGATAGTAAGCCAGTTTAAGGAGGCTTACAGAATAGCAAGGGAGCTGAGCTGCACCGGCAAGATACTTAACAGGCTTTATGAAAAAGCCTTAAGAACAGCCAAGAGGGTCAGGACAGAGACGGGCATAAGCAAGAACCCTGTTTCTGTTAGCTATGTGGCGGTGGAGCTGGCAAGAAGAATATTCGGAAGCCTTAAGGGTGTCAGGGTGCTTCTTGTGGGTGCCGGTGAGATGGCGGAGCTTTCCGCCAAATATCTTAAAAAGTTGCAGGCAAATCTCTACATAACAAACCGCACTTACGAGCGTGCGGTGGAGCTTGCTAAGGAGCTTGAGGGGCACGTGCTGAGGTTTGAGGGACTTTCTGAAGAGCTTCATGAGTTTGACATAGTTATCGTTTCCACAGGCAGTAAGAGTTATATAATAGACAAAAGGTTGGTGGAAGCGGCTATGAAAAGGAGGGGGTATAAACCCATGTTCATAATAGACATATCCGTTCCAAGGAACGTAGAGCCTGCGGTAAATGAGCTTGATGAGGTGTTCCTCTACGACATTGACGACCTGCAGGGCGTGGCGGAGAAAAACCTGAAGGAAAGGTTTAAGGAAAAGGAAAAGGGTGAGATTATAGTGTGGGATGAGGTGGGCAAATTTATGAGATGGCTTGAGCTTCTGAAGGTGGAGCATATTATTATATCCCTCAAGGAAGGCTGGAAGGATTTAGAGCAAAGGGAGCCAAGGTTTAGAAGACTGCTTCACAGAGCCATAGAAGAAATAAGGAAGGAGCCGTCAATGGCGGAGAAATTGGTTAAAATATTCCTCCAGGAGGTTAATGATGACCCAGAGCGAAGGTTATCCTATGTCTATAACAGAGCTGATGGAGCTTGAGAGCGAATACTCCATAAAAGCCTACATCCTCATAAAGGCTGACCCAAGAGAAATCCCTTCCATAATGCTTGCTCTTTCCACCTTTGAGGGGGTTAAAACAGCTGATGTGGTGACCGGTCCTTACGACATTATAGTCTTTGCGGAGCTAAAAAATCAGGACGAGCTTGGAAGGCTTGTCATAAACAAGATACACTCCCTTGAAGGCGTCAAAGAAGCCCTTACCTGCGTGGTCGTAAGAATATGAGCGACTATCCTCTTGTGGTGGAAGAAGAAAAGAGGATAATAGTGGTCTATTCGCAGGAGCCAGCCTACGAAAAGGAAGAGGATGATGGGGTGGAGATATACTATTCAAAAAGGGGGGATGTGGTTAAAATAATAATCAACAAGGATGAAAGGCACCATATCATATACTTCTGATGTTCTGCTGATAGAAGGCGGTAAAAGGCTAAGGGGCAGTGTAAGGGTTTCCGGTTCAAAGAATGCCTCCCTTCCCATCCTTTTTGCCACACTGCTCACAAAAGAACCATGCACCATATACAATGTGCCAGACCTTCTTGATACAAAAACCGCCTTTGAGCTTTTAGAGCATTTGGGAGCCAGCACCTTTTATAGGGCTTCTGAGGCGGAGGTAGACCCTTCTGGCGTTCATGTTTATGAGGCACCCCATGAGGTGGTAAGGCGTATGCGGGCTTCTGTCCTGGTGATGGGACCCCTGCTTGCCCGCTTTGGCAGGGCGGTGGTTTCCATGCCCGGTGGGTGTTCCATAGGTGTAAGGTCCATAGACCAGCATCTTAAGGTCTTTGAAAGGGCTGGAGCCAGCATAAGCCTGAAACACGGTTATGTGGATATGAGCATAAGAAGGATAAGACCCGTAGAATACACCTTTGAGGTGATAACGGTTACAGGTACAGAGAACGCCCTTATGTTTCTTAGCGGGTGCGAGGGAAGAAGTATCCTGAGAAATATAGCCCTTGAGCCAGAGGTAATGGACCTGGTGGAGGTTCTCAAAAAGATGGGAGCGCACATAGAAATAGAGGACAGGACAGCCATAATAAGGGGTTCAAAGGATTTAAAGGGTTTTGTGCATGAGGTAATACCAGACAGGATCGAGGCAGGCACCTTGGCGGTTGCAGGCTTTATAACGGGGGGTGATGTGGTATTAGAAGGTCTCAGGGTAGAACACATGGGCAGTGTTTTGGAAAAGCTTAGGGATGCGGGGGCTGTGGTGGATGTGCTTGACCTAAGCAGGATAAGGGTAAGGTCTTCTAACAGTATAAGACCCCTAAGCATAGCAACCGCCGAATACCCCGGCTTTCCCACCGACATGCAGGCTCAGTTTATGACCGCCTGCTGCCTGGCGGAAGGTGTTTCGGAAATAACGGAGAACATCTTTGAAAACAGGTTTCAGCATGTGGCGGAACTTCAGAGGATGGGTGCGGACATACATGTTAGGGGTCGCACAGCCTTTGTTAGAGGAGTAGAAAGGCTATACGGTGCGGAGGTTTATTCGACAGACCTGAGGGCTTCCGCAAGCCTTGTGCTTGCCGGGCTTGTGGCCGAGGGTCAAACCCTTGTTAGGGACATTTTCCACCTGGACAGAGGCTATGAGAGGCTTGAGGAAAAGTTAAAAAAACTTGGTGCCCTCATAGAGAGGGCACCTCTTAAAAAGTCTTAAGCTATTTCAATCTTCCTCTCCTTCGCAGACTCTGCCTTAGCTATCCTTATTTCCAGTACACCGTCCTTGAACTCTGCCTTGGCGGTGTCTACCTTTACCTCCGTGGGCAGTGGCACCACACGCTCAAACCTGCCATAAACCCTCTCCAGCCTGTGGTAGGTTTCCGTCTTCTCTTCCTTTTCCTCCTTCTTTTCGCCCCTTATGTGGAGAGCGTTGTCCCTGATGGAAACCTCAATATCTTCCTTCTTCACACCCGGAAGTTCCACCTTTACCACCACTTCCTTGTCCGTTTCATAAACATCCACCGTGGGGGCAAAGATACGCTCACCTGCCTCCTCTCTTGGAAGGAGCTCCTCAAGGAGCCTGTCAAACTCTCTCCTGATACGCTCCATCTCCGCAAAGGGGTTCCACAAAGCTATTCCTCTTCTCATGGCTAACACCTCCTTTATAGGGTTTATATAAAAATATATTAGTCCTGTATTGTAAAATGTCAAGGGTTAATCTCTCCATCTTCTGTAGAGGTTATGCTCTATGCGAAGAGCGTCCAAAACTTTACCCACCACAAAATCCACCAGTTCCTGAAGGCTTTGGGGTTTGTGATAAAAGCCCGGGCTGGCTGGCAATATAATGCCTCCTGCCTGAGCCACCTCAAGCATGTTTTTAAGATGAACAGAAGAGTAGGGGGCTTCTCTTATCAGCAACACAAGGGGAACCCTTTCCTTCAGAGCCACCTCACAGACCCTGTGTATTAAGTTCTGATTAATGCCATGAGCTACGCAGGCTAAGGTGCTCATGGAGCAGGGAGCCACAAGGACACCCCTGTATTTTACAAGTCTTGAACCGCTTGCTACGGGGCTCAAAAGGTCCTTTTCATTTAAAAGGTTTGCAGAAGGAAAGTCCCTTTTTATGTCTTCTTTGGTTTTTCCCAGCTCCTCTCTAAGCACAAGCCAGCCTGAGGAGGAAACAATAAGGTCCATATGAAAGCCAAGCCTGTCCAGTACCTCTAAGAGCCTGTAGCCATAGATGGCTCCACTTGCACCGGTTATGCAAAGCACAATGCTTTCTGACATAGCATTAATTGTATAGAAACTTGCTGTAAAATAGTCTCAATGCAAAGCATTCTTATTGCCAACAGGGGAGAGATAGCCATCAGGATTATCAGAACCTGCAGGGAGATGGGTATAAAAACGGTGGCAGTCTATTCGGAAGCGGATGCTAACAGCATGCATGTAAAGCTTGCGGATAGAAGCCTTTGCATAGGTCCTCCAGAGCCATCAAAGAGCTATCTTGATATTCCGCGCATAATGTCCGCCCTTGAGGTTTCCGGTGCGGAGGGAGTGCACCCGGGCTATGGCTTTCTGTCAGAAAATCCGCGCTTTGCGGAGATAGTGAAGTCCAGCGGAAAGGTCTTTATAGGTCCATCTCCAGAAACCCTTGAACTGGTAGGTGATAAGGTAAAGGCGAAGGAAGTGGCCAAAAGGGTTGGTATCCCCCTCGTGCCAGGCAGTGATGGACCGGTGGATTTTCAAAAGGCTTTAGAAACTGCCAGAAGCATAGGCTATCCCCTTGTTATAAAGGCTGCGGCCGGTGGAGGTGGCAGGGGCATAAGGGTTGTGTGGAGCGAAAAGGAGCTCAGGGAAAAACTGCCACTTGCCATGCAGGAGGCGGAGGCCTCCTTTGGCGACCCAAGGGTCTATATAGAAAAATACCTGATAAACCCCAAGCATATAGAAATTCAGGTGCTTGCGGATAAGTATGGCAATGTGCTTACTCTTGGTGAGAGGGAATGCTCTGTTCAGCGCAGACATCAGAAACTCATAGAGGAAGCTCCAAGCCTTAGCCTGACGGAAGAGAAGAGGAAGGAGATGGAGGAGCTGGTGGCGCTTTTCTGTAAAGAGATAGGCTATGAGGGTGCGGGAACGGTGGAGTTTTTGATGGATGCGGAGGGAAACTTTTACTTCATGGAGGTGAACGGTCGCATACAGGTAGAGCATCCAGTCACGGAGATGGTATATGGCATTGACATAGTAGAATGGCAGATACGTATAGCAAGAGGTGAAAAGCTCAACATAAAGAAGCCACAGAGAAGGGGCTATGCGATAGAGTGCAGGATAAATGCAGAGGACCCCAACACCTTCCTTCCTTCTCCTGGCAAAGTGGAAGAGTTATACATACCGGGGGGTATTGGCGTCAGAGTGGATACGCACCTGTATTGCGGTTATGCAGTTCCCCCCTACTACGATTCTCTTCTTGCCAAGCTCATATGCTGGGGCGAAACAAGGGAAATAGCCATAAAAAGAGCCTTGAGAGCCCTTGAGGAATTCCGTATAGAGGGCACAGGGCTAAAGACAAACGTGGAGTTTCATAAGAGGGTTCTTTCCAGCAGAGAATTTCAGCAGGGCAAACATCACATAAGATTTGTGGAGGAGCTTCTTTACTGATGCGGGAAAGGGTAAAAAGGTTTTTAAAGAATATGTTCTATCAGGATAGGGTTCCCTCTTCCATCATCTTCTTCGGCTTGGAAGGTATAGGGAAGAGGGAGCTAGCCTTTGAGTTTTCCAAAACCTTGCTGTGTCTTGAGCATACTTATCCTCCCTGCGGGCACTGTGTTTCATGCAGGCACATGGAGGAATTTGTTAAGGTGGAGGAAGAGGAGCTTTACTTTTACGGGGAGGACAAGAGGGGGAAAAAAGTATTTCTTTACTTGAGGGGCGGTCATCCGGACTTTGTTTATGTTAAGCCCGAAAAGGGTGAGATAAAGATTGACCAGATAAGAGGTGTGAAGGACTTTGTCTATCTCAGCCCGGCCCTTTCAAAGAGGAAGGTGGTCTTCATAGAGCCCGCTGAAGCTATGAACCCATACGCTCAAAACTCCATGCTGAAGGTTTTAGAAGAACCACCTCAGGATACGCACTTTATAATGGTATCTAACAACCTTGAGAAGGTGCTACCCACCATAAGGTCAAGAAGTTTTCTTTTAGCAGTTCCTCCTCTGACAAAGGAAGAGCTGAAGTCCCTAACAGGCATAGAGGACCCCCTTTTGCTTGAACTGTCCGGCGGTAGTAAAAGCATGGCTCTTAAACTAAAAGAGGACAAGGAACTTATGCAAACAGCAAGGTCCATACTTGAGGAGGATATGCTCACCCTTTACAAAAAGGCTCTTGAGGTAGAAAAGTGGAGCTTAGACAGGCAGGTACTTCTGCTTAAAGTACTTTATGCGGTTATACATAACAGGTATTTAGAGCTGAGGGAAGAAGGGCTTAAAGAAGTCCTTGACATGCTATCTGCGGGGATAGAATATTTAAACAAGGGCATAAGGCTTAGTTTGCTTTTATTCCAGCTTAAAGGAGGTATTAAAGATGTCTTACATAAAGGCACGCTTTCAGGATACCAACAAGGTTCTTCAGGTTGATGGTGTGTGGGAGGAGGTGTCAAGGGGGGATTTGGTGGTAGTGCGGTCGGAGAAGGGGGAGGAGGTGGTGAAGGTACTTGGCGCTTCCAAGGAACCTTCCAGCCTCCATGCCACCTTTTTGAGAAGGGCAAAGAAAGAGGATATAAGGCTTATGGAGGAAAATGAGGAGAGAGCTAAGGAGGCGATGGAGCTGTGTAAGAGGAAAATATTAGAACACGGGCTTGACATGAAGCTCATAAAGACTTATATACCCCTTGACAGGAGCAGGGTTTTTTTCTACTACACGGCGGAGCATAGGGTGGATTTCAGGAACCTGGTAAGGGACCTTGCAAAGGCTTTGAAAAAACGTATAGAGATGAGGCAGGTGGGTGTAAGGGATGCGGTGCAGATGATGGGGTGGATTGGTGCCTGCGGAGAAATGCCCTGTTGCATAAGGTTTCAGGAGGAGTTTCAGTCCGTATCCCTGAGAGATATAGAGGAGCAGAATTTACCTTTGTCTCCTCAGAAGTTTACAGGTCCCTGCGGAAGGCTCATGTGCTGTCTTGTCTTTGAAAGGGACAATTACCTTGTCAAGTCCCTGCTTCCAGAGGCTGGTGGGGAGCTTTGCCTTGACGGTAAAGCGTATAAACTCCTTCATGCGGACCCTCTAAGGTGGAAGGCGGAGCTTTTTGATGGCGAGGTAAAAAGAGAAGTAAGCCTTGATGAACTGCTTCCCGCAGGTTATGAGAGGGCTTTAGAGCATTGTAAGAAATGTGGTGGTTGTTGCAGGAAGGCTGTCTTTGAAAATGAAGCTTTTGCAGGAACTTACGAGTAGTTTAAACAGGCTGTTCCTTTTTGAATTAGAGGACGGCAACAGGGTGGAGTCTGTCTTTTACAGGGGCGATACCCTGTGCCTTTCTACACAGGTGGGCTGTGCGGTGGGCTGTCCCTTTTGCCTTTCAGGTAGTCAGGGGCTATACAGAAACTTGAAGGTGGAAGAGATAATAGGCCAGTATTTAATTTTAAAGGACAGGCTTGCGATAAAAAGAGTAGCCTTTGCGGGTGTGGGTGAGCCTTTGATGAACTGGAGGGCTGTAGAAGAAGCCTTCTGGTGGTTCAAGGGAAAGGGCATAAGGGTATCCTTCTACACGGTGGGAAGTCCTGCCTCTAAGCTGAGGGAGCTCTTGAAACTTCCTCATTCAGGCGTCAGCATATCCCTTCATGGGGTTGAGGAAGGTTTAAGAAGGCTTTTGGTGCCGCATGGTGGAAGCCTGAAGGAACTGCTGAGCGTGTTAAGGGAAGAGCTTCCCAAGCTATCTCTAAGAAAGAGGAAAAAGGTTAGCTTGGCATACCTGCTTTTGAAGGGTATAAACGACTCAGAAGAAGCTCTAAGAAGGCTTGCTTTGCTTGCAAGAGAACTTGGCGTTGGTGTGGTCCTGCTCAGATATAATCACACGGTGGAGGCTTTTGGGGATGTGGGCGACAGAGAATACGAGAGAGCCTTTCTTTTACTCAGAAGCTATGGTGTTAGAACCACGCTTTCTACACGCTTTAGGAGGGACAGTCTGGGAGGGTGCGGAAGGCTTTTAGCCAACAGAAGCCTTACAGGGTGTTGAGTATATCCCTTATGACCTCCTCATGGTAATCTTCACCTTCACTTCCCATTTCCACATGCACGCAAGAAAGGGGCATCACCTGAACCTTCGCCACACCTTTTCTTAACATACCCAGCTTTTCTGCGGCTGACCTAGACAGGTCAATTATCCTTTTTCTTTTAGAAGGTCCTCTATCGTTTACGAAAACCACAACTTCTTTACCGTTTTCAAGGTTCTTCACAAGCAGGTATGTGCCTATGGGAAAGTCTCTTGACGCCGCCGTGTATTTGTGCTTATTAAAGGCTTCACCGGAGGCGGTTTTTCTTCCATGAAACCTTTTACCATACCAGCTTGCGTAGCCCTCCTGCACCATGCACTCCTGCCCCGCGGATAAGGAAAAGAGCATTATAAGAAGTATGAGGATTCTTTTCATGTTAAGGACCTCCGCGTGGTTTGCCTGTAATGATATCATATTTCATAAAAAATTTTCAACCCCCTACCCTTTGGTGTAAAATTCTACCTATGATAGCCCTGAGGGTTTTCGTGGACGGCATAGTGCAGGGAGTGGGCTACAGGGCTTTTACCAAAAGGCTTGCGCAGAGTTATGGTCTTAGCGGATGGGTCAGGAACCTGCCCGACGGTAGGGTAGAGGTATTCGTGCAGGGCGATAGAGACCTGGTTTTTGACTTTTTGAAGGAGCTCTGGAAGGGTCCGCCTGCTGGCAGGGTTGACCGCATGGAGGTCCTTAAGGAGGTGGTAAGAGATGAAGAAAGGGATTTTGTTATTAAGTATTAGTCTTTCCTTTGCCTTCTCGCTTGAGTGTAAGTATTACACGGTGCAAAAGGGAGACACTTTAGAGAAGGTGGCAAAAAAAGAGGGTGTGAGTCTTGAAAAGCTAAAGGAGGCTAACAAGGGACTAAAGGAAAAAACTCTGCAGGTGGGTCAGAAGATATGCATTCCTGTCAAGAAGGTAAAATCCAAAGAGGTCCCCTATGCGGTGTATAAGGTGAGGAAGGGGGATACACTTGAGAGCGTAGCCAGCCAGTTTGGTGTTAGTCCAAAGGTTCTTAAGGAGTTTAACAATCTAAAGAGCGATAAGCTTGTAGAGGGTCAGGAGCTCAAGATACCTCCAAAAAACCTGAAAACCGCAGGGCAGGAAGGGGGTCAGGGGGAGAAGGTGAGTTATGAGCTTTACACCGTTAAAAAGGGAGGCAGGCTTGAGCATGTTTCAAAGGCTACTGGCATCCCATTAAAGGAGCTTGAAAGGTTGAACCCAGAGCTAAAGGGCAAGTGGCTTCCATCAGGCACGCAGGTTAAAGTACCAAAAAGCAGGAAAGAAAAGATAGAGAAGGACTATGAAACCTTTGTGGTCAAAAAAGGAGGAAGGCTTGAGCATGTTTCAAAGGCTACCGGCGTACCTTTAAAGGAGCTGGAGGCACTAAACCCGGAGCTAAAGGGTAAATGGCTGAAGGCTGGCACAGAGGTAAAGGTACCAAAAAGGGAAGTGGAAAAGACCGCAAAGAAGGAGGAAAAAGATTACACCTTTTACAAGGTTAAAAAGTCTGGAACCACCCTGAGGCATGTTTCAAAGGCTACCGGCATCCCATTAAAGGAGCTTGAAAGGCTGAACCCGGAGCTAAAAAACAAAAGGCTTCAGGCTGGAACAAGGGTAAGGATACCCATCAGGGAAGAAAAGCCTGAAACACAGACTGCTAACAAAGAACAAGAGAGAAAAGTGGTTAAGGAGCTGGAAAGGGACACAGGTAGAGAAGCTTCCAAGCTGAACCTTAGTGGAAGCCTGCCACCACCTGTTGAGGGTAAATTAGTTAAGGTATCAAAAGGTGTTGAAATATCAGCTCCCTGTTCAAGCCCAGTAAAGGCGGTAGAGGACGGAAGGGTTATCTACAGTGGAGGAGACCTGCAGGCTTACGGCAATATGGTGATAATAGAACACGAAGGCTTTATATCCCTTTATGCCTACAATCAGGAAAACTTAGTAAAGAGGGGTGAGAGGGTTAGCAAAGGTCAGGTTATAGCAAAGGTAGGCAAGAAGAATAACTCAGAAGAATGTGCCCTCAGGTTTGAGCTGAGAAACAAAGAAGGTGTGCCCCTTGACCCAACCGAATACATCAAAGACCTTCAGTGAAAAGCCTGTCGCCCATGTCGCCAACGCCAGGCACTATGTATCCCCTTTCATTCAATCCACGGTCTATGCTTACCGTGTATAATTCAAGCTCCCCGTGGTCTCTCAGCACCCTTTCTATGCCCTCTGGAGAGGCAACGATGTGTAGAGAAATTAATCTCTCAGGCTCTTCCCTTTTTAGCTCTTCAAGAGCAAGGCTTAATGTTCCTCCTGTGGCAAGCATGGGGTCAAGCACAAGCACCCACTTTCCTCTCAGGCTTGGCAGTCTTTTGTAGTAAAGGAAGGGTCGTAGAGTTTCCTCATCCCTCCTTATGGCTAAAAAGCCCGAGTGAGCCATGGGAACTGACTTTAGGGCACCCCTGAGCATGGCAAGACCAGCCCTTAAAAGGCATACAAAAACAATTCTTTCTTCCTCTATGGCTTCAAACTCACCTTCCTCAAGAGGTGTTTCAACCCTTACCCTCCTGACGGGAAAGTCCTTCAAAACATAGGGCATACACATGAGGGTTATATTCTCCACATACTCTCTTAGCCTGTCCGCCTTCGTGTTTTTATCCCTTATCTTTGTTAGGGTATGCCTTATGAGTGGGTCATCAAGCACTCTAACCTTCATCTTTGAACTCCCCAATCCTTATCAGGGTTCCTTGCTGGTTCTTTATAACCCTCTTTACCGTCCTTATTTCATAAATCTGGCTGTCGTTTCTTATAACCCCACCCTTTTCCAACACATCCCACAGGCTTTTCAGCATGTTGTCTATATCCCGCCTTCTGTGGTTTGGAAGTATTAGCTCCACATAGAGAGACAGCTTGCCCTCAAGAGGCTCTTTATCATACTGCTCCCTTATCTCCCACAGGGCTCTTACCTCCCAGTTTTTAACCCTTGGTGGTTTGAAAACCCTTCCTCCCCGCTTTCTTATATATCTGTTGCTCTTAGGGACAGGTAGCATGGAAAGCCTTATCTCCACTACCTTCTTATCAACACCACACATATTATCAGGGTTATAAGCAGGCTTGTTAGGTTGGTAGCCATAGAAACTCCATGCCACTTCATAAAAGCCTGATAATCAACTGCTTTAAGTGCATGGGCTGTTGGCAGGATATAAAGGAGGTGAAGGGCATGCATGACTGAGTTTATAAGGGCAAGAAAGGCTATAGCTTTGCCAAGTCTTAAGCCAAGCACAAGCGTAAGGAGGGACGCCGCAAGACCTATGCCAAAGTATATGGGGAAAACCCTTTCAACTACACTGCCCGCCTGCTCCTTTGCCAGAAGTTTAAAGAGGGTGGGAGCCACATAAAAGCTGAAGAAGACACCAAGACCAAAATAGGCTGAGTTTATAAAGAGCAGGAACTTATCCATCGCCCCTTACCACTGGCAGGTTATAGGCTTTCAGGGTCTGTATTAGCTTCCTTTCATTCTCTGGCTTCATGGGGCAGAGGGGAAGCCTAAACTCCTTTTCACACATGCCAAGAGCCCAGCAGGCGGTCTTTACGGGTATGGGGTTTGTCTCTATAAAAAGAACCTTGAAAAGCTCAAAAAGGTGGTAATGCATGGCTCTTGCCTTCTGAAAGTCGCCCCTGAGGGCATAATCCACCATAGCCTTTACTTCTCTTGGCATTATGTTGTTTGCCACAGATATAACACCCCTTGCACCAAGAGCCATCATGGGAAGCGTCAGCGAATCATCGCCAGAGAGTATGGTGAAATTGTCGCCCAGAAGCCTTTTAAGCTCTGATATCCTGTCCATGTTCGGCGTTGATTCCTTTGAGCCTATGATGTTGGGACAGTCTTTTACAAGCCTGTATATGGTTTCTGGAGCTATCTCCACGCCAGTCCTTGAGGGTATGTTGTAGAGTATTATGGGAATATCCACCTCATCAGCCACCGCCTTGAAGTGCTGGTATAAGCCTTCCTGCGTGGGCTTGTTGTAATAAGGCACCACAAGAAGGCAGGCATCTGCACCCACTGCCTTTGCATGAGAGGTTAGCTCAATAGCTTCGTGCGTGGCGTTGGCACCGGTGCCCGCGATAACCTTTATCCTGCCCCGGGCATACTTTACCGCTTCTTCTATTACCCTTTCATGCTCTTCAAAGGTGAGGGTAGGTGATTCTCCTGTGGTTCCGCATACAAGCACTGCATCCGTGTGGTTGTTTATATGGAAATCTATCAGGTTTTTAAGAGCCTGCCAGTCTACTTCTCCATCCTTAAAGGGTGTTATGAGGGCTACGATAGAACCTTCAAACATGTAAAAGATTATAATTGACATTATGAACCTTGTGCTTGAAAAGTTATCAAAAAAAGCCCTGATAGGTCATAGGGGTGAGCCTGCAAAGGAGCTTGAGAATACCTTAGAGTCTATAGAAAGGGCCATTGAAGATGGGGCGGACATAGTGGAGGTGGATATACAGAGAACTGCGGACGGTGTTCTGGTGCTAAGTCATGATGAAGACCTCAAAAGGAGCTTTAATGTGGATATTAATATCAGGCAGGCAAGATGGGAGGATATAAAAACCGTAAGCACAGGAAGGTATAGAATTACCACCCTCAGGGAGGCTTTAGAGCTTACCGCCGGTCGTGTGGGCATGTTTTTGGAAGTTAAAAAGCCAGAAGATGCGCTGGCAGTGGCACAGCTGGTAGAAGAGCTAAAGGCTCAAAACTGGGCTGCGGTTATTAGCTTTTATCCGGAAGCTCTTGAAGCCTTGAAGGGCAGGCTTCTTACTGGCCTTGTCTATGCCAGGCCACCGGGCATGATACCCGAGGCAAAAAAGCTGGGCTGTGGCTTTGTCCTTCCAAAATACACGCTTGCCACTCAGAAGGCAGTGGATTTTGCCCACAGGCTGAGGCTTTTCGTGGTGGCTTGGACGGTAAATGAGCCAGAAAGGGCAAGGGAGCTTTTCCAGAGGGGTGTGGACGGCGTGGCTACAGACCATGTGGAGCTAATCAAAAAGGCTTTACTCTAAATTGCCATATTTTCAGAACACGAATATTTTATATTTCCATGTTAGTGGAAGAGTTTGATGTGGCGGTAATAGGTGGAGGACATGCGGGTATAGAGGCAGCGCTGGCTTCTGCTCGCATGGGTGCAAAAACGGTTATGTTTGTTCTTAATGCGGACACTATAGGTCAGATGTCCTGTAATCCAGCCATAGGCGGTATAGCAAAAGGTATTGTGGTTAGGGAAATAGACGCTCTTGGTGGTGAGATGGGCAAAGCCATAGACCACACAGGCATACAGTTTAAGATGCTTAATACTCGCAAGGGAAAGGCTGTCTGGTCTCCACGGGCTCAGGCGGATAAAAAGCTCTACAGAGAATATATGAAAAGAGTTTGTGAAAATCAGGAGAACCTTTACATAAAGCAAGATGAGGTGGTAGATATAATCGTAGAAAAGGACAGAGTGGTAGCTGTAAAAACAAGGCTCGGTCTTGAGTATAAGGTAAAAGCGGTAGTAATAGCTACAGGCACTTTTCTTAATGGAACCATATACATAGGAGATAAGACTTTTCCTGCAGGCAGGGCGTGGGAGCCACCTTCTACAGGACTTTCAGAATTCTACAAAAGGCATGGCTTTCCTCTATGGAGGTTCAAAACAGGTACACCTGCCAGACTTGACAAAAGGACCATAGACTTTTCCGTCCTTGAGCCTGCACCGGGTGATGACCCACCTCCTAAGTTTTCCTTCTGGACTGAACCCGTAGGCTCCTACTGGTTTGAGCCTGGTAAGAAACAAGCCCTTTGCTATATTACCTATACCACACCAAAGACCCATGAAATAATAAGGAAAAACCTCCACAGAACAGCACTGTATGGAGGTCTCATAAAGGGTATAGGTCCAAGATACTGTCCTTCCATTGAAGATAAGGTGGTAAAGTTTCCTGACAAGGACAGACATACGGTCTTTCTTGAGCCAGAGGGCTGGGATACCATTGAAATATATCCAAATGGTCTTTCCACTTCTCTGCCTGAGGAGGTTCAGTGGGAGCTATACAGAAGCCTGCCTGGGCTTGAAAAAGTAGAGTTAATCCGGCCAGCCTACGCAATAGAGTATGATATGGTACCACCCACCGAACTATACCCCACTCTTGAAACAAAGAAGATAAGAGGTCTTTTCCACGCAGGAAATATAAATGGAACCACCGGTTATGAAGAAGCAGCAGGTCAGGGTATTTTAGCAGGCATAAACGCAGCTCTTAGAGCCTTTGGGAAAGAGCCTATATATTTGAGAAGAGATGAAAGCTACATAGGCATAATGGTGGATGACCTCGTTACAAAAGGTGTTATGGAACCATACAGATTATTTACTTCAAGGTCTGAATACAGGTTAAAACTTAGACAAGACAATGCTATACTTAGGCTGGCAAAAAAGGGCTATGAGCTTGGTCTTTTGAGCGAAGAACAGTACAAGCTGGTAAAAGAGCTTGAAAAACAAGTGGAAGAGTGGGTAGAGTTTTACAAAAGCCAGAAGGTGGCTGTGGCGGTGGGTTCAGAGGTAAAGCCTTACACTCCTTCACAACTGCTCACTGCGGAATATACTATTAATGACCTAAAAAGGTTGGGCTTTGAAGTGCCTGAACATCCCTATGTGAAGGAGGAGGTGGAGGTACTCCTCAAATACGAGCCCTATATAGAGAGAGAGGAAAAGCTCAACGAAAGGCTCAAAAGGCTGGAGGACATTGAACTGCCTCAGGACTTAGACTACAGCAAAGTGCCGGGGCTTACCACAGAGGCAAGGGAGAAGCTCAAAAAGTTCAGACCCGTGACAGTGGGTCAGGCATCAAGGATAGACGGTATTACTCCAGCCACCATAACAGCCCTTCTGGCATACCTTGGCAAGCTGGACTAAAATATAGGCTATGTGGGGCTATTATGTGGTCTTTATAACGGTGCCGGTGGAAAAGTCTCAAGAACTGGCAGACTTTATAGTTCAGAAGAAGCTCGGTGCCTGCGTGAATATAGTACCAGAAGTTTCCTCCGTCTACTGGTGGAAAGGGAATATAGAAAGGGATAGAGAAAGCTTGCTTATAGTTAAAACTTCTGCAGAAAAATTCAAAGAACTTATAAGGCAGGTAAAATCTGTTCATCCCTACAGCGTGCCAGAAATTATAGTCATGCCTATAGTGGCAGGCAATGAGGATTACCTTAAGTGGATAGATGAGTCTTTAGTTTAATATGGTTTGCAAACACCAGCAGGTTTTTTATGTGCAGAAAAAGAAGGCAGAGGGAAGGGTTCTAACGGTTTTTTTGATAACGCTCATCACTATGATGGGGGAGGTAATAGGTGGATACGTTTTTAATTCTGTTGCTCTTCTTGCGGACGGCATACATATGGGTTCGCATGCCCTTGCCTTTGGAATATCCTTTCTTGCTTACTATCTTGCCAGAAGGTGGTCTGTAGGTGGTGGCTTTACCTTTGGCACGTGGAAAGTGGAAGTGCTTGGAGCATATACAAGCGGTGTGCTTTTGTTTTTTATGTCCTTTCTCATACTTGAGGAAGCCCTTTTAAAGCTCCTTAAAGGTGGTGAAATAAATTATGAGCCTGCCCTTCTTGTGGCTTTTGTAGGGCTTGGCGTGAACCTGCTAAGTGCCTACTTGCTTCATGAAGAGGAAGAACATGACCATAACCTCAGGTCCGCCTTTATGCATGTGCTGGCGGACGCTTTTACTTCCTTGCTTGCCATCCTTTCACTTCTAAGTGGAAAATACTTAGGACTTTGGTTCCTTGATGCCCTTGCAGGCTTTCTGGGTTTTTTTGTGGTTTTGCGGTGGTCTTGGGGCATTGTAAAGGAGACCGCAAACATACTTTTAGACAGGGAGGCTAAAAACCCTCTTGTGGAAGAGATAATAAGGGCTGTGCAGGAGGATGGCGTTTCTAAGGTCTATGATATACACCTTATAAGGATATACAACGATAGATATGCCTGTGTCTTAGGTATTGAAACAAGTGGTGGTCAAAGCCTTGAACACTATGAAAAGATACTTTCTTCCTTTGACTGTATCGCTCATGCTACAGTGGAGGTCCGTTATTGTACGTAAACAATTTTACAATTTTGTTAACACATTTACATGACGTGATTATGCCCGTATTTCTGTAAAGTAGTAAAATTAAGACTTAGCCACAGGCGTATGCGTGGCACAATTTTTGCATAACAAACTAAAGGAGGTTAAAAATGAAGAAGGTAGAAGCCATCATCAAGCCTTTCAAGCTGGACGAGGTAAAGGATGCCCTCGTGGAGATAGGCATTGGTGGTATGACGGTCACGGAGGTACGGGGCTTCGGTCAGCAAAAAGGACACACGGAAATTTACAGAGGCACCGAGTACGTAATTGACTTTTTGCCAAAGGTGAAGATTGAGGTGGTGGTCAAAGATGAAGATGTGGAAAAGGTGGTGGAGGTTATCATGAAGACCGCCCAGACGGGAAGGGTTGGGGACGGAAAGATATTCATTATACCCGTGGAGGATGTGGTTCGTATCCGCACGGGCGAAAGAGGTGAGCAAGCTATATAAAACTTTTTTATAAAGGAGGTATGACATGCCCAAGTATTCACCCGCAGAAGTGCTAAGCCTCATTGAGCAGGAAGGGGTCCAGTATGTGGACCTGCGCTTTTCTGACCTTTTTGGTCAGTGGCAACACCTTACCATACCAGCCTATGAGCTCTCTTTGGACACCTTTGAAGAGGGCAGAGGTTTTGACGGCTCTTCTATAAGGGGCTGGCAGTCTATAAACGAGTCAGACATGATAGCCATACCAGACCCCACCACAGCCTTCATAGACCCCTTTATGGAACCAAAGACTCTGGTAATGGTCTGTGATATTTATGACCCTGTTACAAGGGAACGTTACAGCAGGGACACACGCTACATAGCTCAGAAGGCAGAACAGTATCTCAGGCAGACAGGTATAGGAGACACCGCCTACTATGGACCTGAGGCGGAGTTTTTTATATTTGATTCGGTGGAGTTTGGAACTTCCGCCAACTATGCTTTCTGGAAAGTAGACTCAGAAGAAGGCTGGTGGAACAGGGAGATAACCTCCTCCGGATATAAAATACCCCACAAGAGGGGATACTTTCCCGTGCCTCCCCTTGATAAGACCCATGACCTTAGGAACGAGATGGTTTCTATAATGTCCCAGCTTGGTATAGTGGTGGAACTGCACCACCATGAGGTGGCAACTGCTGGACAGGGAGAGATAGACATACGCTATGATTCGCTGGTAAATCAGGCGGACAAGCTCTTTATTTACAAATACGTGGTGCGTATGGTGGCGGCAAAATATGGAAAATACGCCACCTTTATGCCCAAAGTCCTGCCAAACGACAACGGCTCTGGTATGCACACGCACTTTTCCATATGGAGGGAAGGTCAGAACCTCTTTGCAGGTTCAGGCTATGCGGGTGTTTCTGATATATGCCTTTATGCCATAGGTGGTATTCTCAAACATGGACCTGCTCTGACAGCCTTCACAAACCCCACCATAAACTCCTATCACAGGCTTGTGCCGGGCTTTGAAGCACCTGTAAGGCTTGCTTACTCTGCAAGAAACCGCTCAGCTGCCATAAGAATACCCATGTATTCAGCTTCTCCAAAGGCAAAGAGGATAGAAATACGCTTCCCTGACCCCACCTGCAACCCATACCTTGCCTTTTCAGCCATACTGATGGCAGCAATAGATGGCATAGAAAATCGCATACACCCAGGAGAGCCCTTTGACAAGGACATATACTCCCTACCACCAGAAGAACTGAAGGATATTCCACAGCTTCCTGGTTCTCTGGAAGAAGCTTTGAAGGCTTTGGAAAATGACTATGAGTTTCTGCTAAAAGGTGGTGTCTTTACGGAAGAGTTCATACAGCTGTGGATAGAATCCAAGCGTAAGGAAATAGATGAAATAAGATTTATTCCTCATCCAAAAGAGTTTGAACTGTACTTTGACATTTAAGTAAAAAACCGCCCCGCCCCCTTTTGGCGGGGCAAAGGAGGAAAGAAGATGCGTCGCGCGGTAAGTATTATACCATTACTTTGGCTTAGTTTTTCCTTTGCCCAAGAAGGACAGCAAAAGTTAGACACGGGTGATACTGCATGGCTCTTAGTATCTACCGCTCTTGTGATGCTTATGAGCCTTCCCGGGCTTGCCATTTTTTACGGAGGCATGGCAAAGGAAAAGGACACTTTAAACACGTTAGCTATGGTTTTTTCCGCCTATGCTGTGGTTTCCATAGTCTGGGTCCTGTATGGTTATAGCCTTGCCTTTGGTGCGGATATAGCTGGCATAATAGGAAGTCCATCTAAGTTTTTTCTCAAGGGTATTGGTATAAACAGCCTGCAAGGAACGGTGCCAGAGTTTGTTTTTGTTGCCTTCCAGCTTACCTTTGCAGCAATCACCGTAGCCCTTATAAGCGGTGCCCTGATTGAAAGGCTTAAGTTTTCCGCATGGGTGCTTTTTAGCCTTCTGTGGGTCAGTCTGGTTTATGTGCCTGTTGCCCACTGGGTATGGGGTGGAGGTTTTCTTGCCAAACTTGGAGCTTTAGACTTTGCTGGTGGAACCGTTGTGCATATAAATGCAGGCGTAGCAGGGCTTGTTGGAGCTTTGCTCCTTGGAAAACGCAAGGAGCCCTTGCTTATACCCAATAATCTGCCCATGGTGGTGATAGGCACGGGGCTTTTATGGTTTGGGTGGTTTGGCTTCAACGCAGGTTCTGCAGTAGCTTCCAATGGTCTTGCTGCTGCAGCCTTTCTGAATACCAACACGGCGACTGCAATGGCAGCTCTTTCCTGGATGCTTGTAGAGTGGTTTCACAGGAAAAAGCCCACAGTACTTGGGCTTGCTTCCGGTGCGGTCACAGGGCTTGTAGCCATAACACCCGCGGCTGGCTTTGTCAATATAGTGGGTGCTTTGATAATAGGTTCTCTATCTGGTGTGGTTTGCTACTTTATGGTGGCTGAGGTGAAAGAAAGGCTTGGGTATGATGATGCCCTTGATGTGTTTGGCATACACGGTGTTGCCGGCATACTGGGAGCAATTATGACAGGCATATTCGCAGACCCATCTATAAATTCTGCCGGTGCAGGGCTCCTTTATGGAAACATAAAACAGCTTTTGGTTCAGTTGGTGGCAGTGGCTATCACCATAGTATACGATGCCATAGCTACCTTTATTCTCTTCCTTGTTATCAAAGCTACAGTGGGCTTGAAGGTAAGCGAAGAAGAAGAAACTGCAGGTCTTGACAAGTCCCAGCACGGAGAAAGTGCTTACAACATTTCTTAACAAGGGAGGCGTTGCCATGAAAAAACTTTTAACACTGAGCTTAACCTTGATAGGCGTTTCTCAGGCCCTTGAGCTAAGGGCTGAGCCTTTAGGAAAGTTAAACCTGAGCGGTGCTTTAACGGGCTATGTTATATACAGCGACAACAAGACAGATAATAAAAAGACAAGGTATGATATTGGCTCCGCCATCATAAACCTTTCAAAGCCTGCGGAACCTCTTGGCTTTACCTTATATGCTGGTGCATACGCTATGCCCGTAATAGGTGCTCCTCTTTTAAAAACCTCAAATTACACAGACCTCTTTAGTCCTCTGCCCATTGCTTATTTGGAGCTGGCTCCTACCAAAGGCTTTTCTCTGCAGGCTGGAAAACTTCCCACTTTGATAGGTTATGAAAGTGCCTTTACATACCTTAACAACTACCTGCAGAGAGGGCTCATATGGAACATGCAACCAGTGGTGCATAATGGAGTAAGGGTCATATATACCGCAGACCTATTTACTGTAAAGGCTGGCATAAACGATGGCTTTTATACCCTGAGCACAAAAAACCCCAAACCTGCCCTTGAGGCAAGTATAACTTTAACACCTGCAAAAGAGGCTTCCGTGTCTCTAAATATGCTTGTTCCAGACAAGGATGCAAAACCGAACGATACCGCAAACCCATCTAACAGAAGAGAATTTAACATAGTGTCAAGCTATACTATAGACAGGCTTTCTCTTGGATTTGACCTTATGTATGTATATGCTCCCAAAAGCTCAACAGCTGGCGTGCTTCAAGAAGCTAAGGCAAGTGGTGGATGTATTCATCTCTCCTATGACCTCAAACCTTTTAAGCTTTCTGGAAGGCTTGAGTATGTAAAAGACAATTCAGACGCAGGTGGTATAGACCTTGTAGGACTCGGAAACGGCAATAAAGGCTGGAGTATTACTTTCACACCAGCCTATACGAAAGGCTCCCTCTTTGCAAGAACTGAGTTTTCCTATGTGAAAGCGGACAGGAGCTTTACCATTAATGGCAAGAAGGAACAAACGAGGGTTGGTATAGAGGTGGGGTTTTTGTTTTGAGTTAGAGAGCTTGACTTTATGATTTATATCATATATCATGCTACTGCTTTGTGATAAAATAATACCAAAACCTAAGGGGGGGTTTTTATCATGAAAAAAGTAACCTCTTTCCTGCTGTTTATCTCCGCAATATCTTTTGCAGAGCCGAATGCCAGAAGTTTATTTATGAGTACTGCGGGCAGTATGGTGGAAGTAAAAGATGAAAAACCTCAAAAGAAACAGACTGTAAGCACGACCTCAAACAAGAAGGCTAAGAAAGAAGAAGTGCAGGACGTATATATGGGTATGCAGGTAGCGGTATATTTAAAGGGGAAAAATAACCTAGTGCCTGTTAATCACAGAAAGTATGTTTTCAGAACCGGACAGGAGTTTAAAGTGCAGGTTATGTATAACACACCGGGTGTTGTGGAATTTTACAACATAAACTCACGCGGACAAAAAAACTATTTAGGCAGGTGGCTTGTGGAAAAGCCTTTTGAAGGAACCTTGCTTCCAAAGGATGCATTTTTCAAGTTTGAGGGTGAAAAAGGAAAGGAAAAACTCCTCATACTCTTCTATCCATGCCAGCCTCATGATAAGAAGGTAGTGGAGGAGATAAGGGTAGCAAGCAGAGACATAGCGGTTGTAAAGGATGAAAGTTATAAGGAAGTTTCTCTGAGGGATAACATAAATCTACCCATGTGTAACTTTGAAGATATGGAGAAAAGAAGAGACAAGGATAATGTAGTGACTCAAGCAGCCTCAAGAAATATAGTGGTTATGGAAGAGCGTACTACGAGGAGGGTTTATTATCTTGTTAATTCTAAAGACTACAAACAAGGAGAACCTATTGTGGCTGTGCTTGAGTTAGAGCATAGATAAGGGATTACGCTATGAAGAGGGGGTTAAGCTTAGCTCTTTCTATATGCCTTCTTAATGCTACAGCTTTTAGCGTGGATTTTGGCAATATAATAAAACAGCTTCCTCTATATAAGGAAATGCAAAATGTACAAGTTCCACAAGTGAATGATATAAAAAAACAGCTGCCCATACCTAAGGAAATACCAAAGTCGCAGGTTCAACAACAAAAGCAGGATGCACAATCAGCTTCAATATCTTGCGAAGAGATGCTGGCAAAGTCGCCTAAGAAACCTGTAATTGAAGAAACTGCAAAAAATGTTCTGATTGGGGGAGCTGGAGGTGCTGTAGTGGGTGCGCTTGTAAGCAAAGATAAAGCAAAAGGTGCCATACTGGGTGCAGTTAGCGGAGCTGCCGCTGGAATAGCATACTCTTATCTAACAACTCAAGATACACAGCGTGAAAGTTTAGAATCTGCTGCTAAGAGGTTAGGATATAGGTATGATAAGCCTGAATTGTTCTTAGAATTTAGAGCAAAGAACAAAAGCAACTTTAAAAGAGGAGACTATTTAGTTGGGGCTTTGAGAATAACTTTGCTAACTCCTCAAAAGGATAGGGACCAACAGCACCAAGTAACGATATCTGCTTATCTTGTTAAGGACGGTGAGAGAATACCTCTTGGTGTAGAAAACTATTATTTCAACGCTGGCACAACACCCGTTTTATATGCCTTTCCTATATGTGATGCAGTAAAACCTGGTGCTTATAAGATTGCTTTTGAGGTTATAGGACTTGGTACTGAGAGAGAGGTAGTATATGAGTTCAGGGTTTTCTAAAATATTAACTGGTGTTTTAATACCTGTGTTCTTATTTGCTCAGGAATTTCTAGAAGAAAAACAACAGGAAGATGATTTGGAAAAAATTAAAGCCTTTATAGAGAAAAATTACAGAACTATTAAGCCACAAATACAGATAGGGTCAAACGGAAAAATAAGGCTAACAGGCAAGTATAAAACCTATGATGAATTTCTTTACTCCCTCATGGCATTACAGATAGCTGCCATACAGACAGGTGTAGATTTAAGGAAGATAGACCTCAGTTACGATTCTGTAGAAACCATGATAATCAACAATACGCCTGAGCTTTGTTTTCCATATGCGGTAAAGGGAAATCCATGTCCTTATGGAAGAATAAGTTTTAGCAAGCCATATGTAGAAAAGGAAGTTAAAAGAAAGGAAAAGGGCAGGTACGCTCTTGTTCTCGGTGTTTCCAAGTTCAAAAGTCAGAATATACCACCTGTAGATGGTGCAGATAACGATGCAAGAGCTTTCGCTAAATATCTTGAGGATAGAGGATATAAAGTAAAGCTTCTTATAGATGAAAAGGCTTCTTTAAGCGAGGTGGAAAAGGCTTTAAAGGAAATATACTCTGAAATACAGGATGGCGATGAGCTTGTGTTTTTTGCTGCAAGTCACGGAGCACCTGTTGATGAAAAGGGTGAGGTAGGTATAGTCTTATACGATAGTCAGGCAATAGGAAGAAATTGCAAAGTGGATATCAGAGAGCCTGTTGTGTATGAGGATACCGCTTTGAAAATGTGCGCGCTTGTCAAAAATGCCTTTTCTGTAAAAAACCATCTTATAGACTACTTTGCGGACAAAAAGATAAATCTTGTAGTTATAACAGATGCCTGCTACTCGGGAGACCTTTTAAGAAGCTACCTGAAGGACCTTAAAAATCCTGTTGAGGTGGCTACTACGGAAGAGTATGAAAGAAGGTTGCGTGAAGCTCCTAACATAAGCATTATGGCTACAGCTTCAAGTGGAAACAGGCGTTCATGGGGAGGAGTGGTTGATGGAGATTTCAAAAACAGGTTAATCTCTGTTGGAACTCCAAGGTATATAGCTTCACAACCTGCGCAAGGACAGAAAAACGCACATGGTGTATTTACCGCTTTTCTTATAACCGCTTTACCACAAAGTGGGGATTCGCTTGCAAAGGCTTTTGAAAAAATCAAGGACGATGTTAATGATGTTTCGCGTCAGATGTGCTTGACTGCAAGAGGTGTAGAGGGAAGAGACATAGTCTTGTCTGGTGCTGAAAAAAGAATTGTAGGATGCCCGCCTGATGGACAGCAACCTCAGCTTTTTAGGATAAGAGCGGAAGATTATGTGTTTGCAAAAGCTGAGCAGAAAGCCGACAAGCCTGTGGATAGGTATGATAAAATGGATTAGGAAAGTAAGGAAAGTAAGGAGGAGGTAGGTGAGATGGCAGAACAAGCAAAGTGTCCAGAATTCGGAACAAAACGAGACCTTGAATTCGGTAAAGAGAGAGCTGATGCTTCTCATATTACTGGACCATATATACAGAAGTTCTGGAGCGGTACAAATGTTTTATATGATAAGGAACGGGAGCTAATATTAGAAAAGATAAAAGAAACAGTTAATGAATGGCTTAGCTCTAAAAAAGGCAGTAAAATTACAATGGAAGAACTTAAAGATAAATGGAACGATTTAAAGAATAAAATAGAGTTTTATACAAGACCAAAGGAAGAACATTTAGAAAACATAAAAGGTAAAGATAAATTTATAAGTGAATTTCTCAATAAAAGCTTCAACCCACGCATGTTTATGATACTTTTCGCCTTAACAGCAATTTTTGAAATATTAGTTATATTGGTGCAGGCTATAGGATTGAGTCTGTCAGAAGGAGAAGTAGATTTCACAGTTGTTAGCATAGCTGTAGGGCAAGGTCTTCTGCTCGCATTGGGTGGCTGGGTATTAGGCGAGTTTTTTGGAAGGTGGTTTATTGATAAGAGATTGCAGAAAGAGGGAATAGTATCTAATCGTACTGGATTAATTCATTATTTTTATCTGGTAGTAGGCATTAGTATAATACTTTTCATATCTACTGTTAGAGCATTGGCTGGAGGAGGAGCCTATGCCTTCATAATCACTCTAATACTTGGTCTTTTGGCAACAGCTTTTAAAGGTGCTTGGAAATACAGTGAAGAATTGAAGTGTGAAGTAGGAAATTTGAAGGTTTCTTACTTTCATAAATTAGCTTCAGAGGGACACGCAAAGAACATGGATATATACGAAGAAAGGTTTTTTATTGAACTTAGAGAACACGCAAAAAAATACAATGTCTCCATAGAGGAGGGCTAATATGAAAAAAGTGTCCTTGCTTCTAACTTGCTTAATGCTTGGTGTCGGTCTTTCTTTTGCTCAGCAAAACCTCTGCACCATAAAGATAAGCACGGACAAAAAGGGTAGAAGAAGTGTCCTGCTTGCTGGAGCAAACGCAGCACAGCTTCTCGAAAAATACAAAGAAGAGGCGGAAAAGAAAGGGATTAAGCTGGATTTGAGAAGCTTGGAGGTATATGTGTGGGATGGTAAAAAACTCAATTCTTACAGCCTTGGCTGGGGTACCATCTTCTCTGGCGAGTCTCCTATGGCTACTTGGAAAAAGAAACTGAGTAATGTAGAAGCAAAGATTAACAATGATGAGCTTTCCAAAGCGCACAAGCTGGGGTGGGATATTGTATGTATAGGTGAGGGAACTCCAGCAGAGGTAAAAGAAACTAAGGAAACTAAAGAGGTCAAAAAAGGTGAATGCTCTGATACTGCCAAAAACCACATAAACCTTGGGGTAGGCTTTATTAATAACAAACAAATAGATAATGCCATCAAGGAGTTTGAAGCTGCGATAAAAGAAAGTCCGTCATGTGCTTTGGCTTACGCTAATCTGGTGTCCGCACACGTTCTTAAGAAGAATTACAATATAGCAGTAGATAATTATCTAAAGGGTGTAGAAAAAGCTGGAGATGATGGATTTCTACATATCACGGGTGCAATAGCTTATACATACAAGAAGGACTATGACCTTGCACTGCAGGCTCTTGATAAAGCATTAGCTAAGGGCTTCAGAGATAAATCTGTTCTGGAAGGTAAAGACCTAAGAAATCTATTTTTAAAGAGAAAAGCAGAGTTCTGTAAGATAATGGATAAGTATTCAGTGGTTATAAAGGGCTGTATATAGCAAAATTTAACCAATAAACCATCGCGGGCATAGCCCATTGGCAGCAGTAGGGCTATGCTCTTATAATTTTCCGGGCTTTTGAGACAGTAAAGGGGACAGTTATAATATTTAACAGCTATGAAAATGCACATGCTCTTATGCTTGATGTTATTTTATACCTCCTGCAGTGGTGTGGCTGGCAACTTTGAAAAGGGGCAGGAAAGAAATCGGGAAAGGGTAATTAAAGATGTACTGAGCTGTCAGCCCCTTTTGGAGGAAAAAAGCCTAAGACCGCAGGTTTGCGGAAGGTGTGAGCTTATATATAGGGACAACAAACTAATAATTGCACCTGCGGAAGGCTGTCCTGCATATGAAGTTCTAAAATGCACTACTAAGGGAGGCGATAGCTTCACAATAAACAACCTCTCCTGCAAGCCCTTATTCAGATAAAGGCTTTTAGAGAAATATCTTCCCATAATGGTTTTCGCCCTAACCCTTTTTCTCGTGATAAAAAAGCCTTTTGGTGTAGGTATAGGATGGCCCGCATGGCTTGGAGCTTCAGCTTGTCTTCTCCTGGAGCTTATAAACCTTGAGGATATACTCTACATCGCAAGCCTTGTGTGGGATGCTACCCTCGCCTTTGTGTTTTTTGATATTTATCTCTCTTATACTTGACAAGGCAGGGCTTTTTGGGTGGTTTGCCCTAAAAGCCATACATCTTGCAAGGTGCAATGGTCTTCTTCTCTTTCTTTCTCTTATGCTTCTTGGAGCTTTCATATACGCCATATTTGCCAACGATGGTGCTGCGCTAATGCTCACACCCATCATCTACTCAAAGGTAAAATCCAAAGCGACATATCCTGCCCTACATAATGGGTGTTGGTTTTATAGCGGATACCGCAAGCCTTCCCCTTATCATATCCAACCTTACCAACATCATAACCGTCCACTACTTTTCCATAGGCTTTTGGGAGTATAGCTTGTATATGTTTCTGCCCAACGCAATTTCTATAATCCTCAGCCTTCTTTTTTTATACCTCTTTTACAGAAGGGACCTTATAAAGAGCTATGAGCCTGAGCTTTTGGAAGACAAGCCAGCTTATATGGCTGTAAGAGACCCATTGCTTTTTAAACTTGGACTTTTGAGCCTCTTTGTGCTGGGTATTGCTTTTTTCCTCCTTGAATTCTTCAGGGTAAAAATACCCATCTCCCTCCTGCTCGGTGCTGTAGCTTTTCTTTTAGCCCTTTCAAGCCTAAAAAACAGGATAGTGGATATAAGGCTCATACTTAGTGCTACACCGTGGAGTATTGTCTTTTTTTCCATAGGCATGTATGCAGTAGTCTATAGTCTAAAGATGGCAGGCTACACGAAGCTTCTTACTGAGCTTTTTAAAAGTTTAATGAGTTTTGGAGAGATTTACACCCTTTTAGGTGTGGGTTATGTTTCCGCCCTGCTTTTCGCGGTGATGAACAACCTGCCCACTGTCATGATGGTGAATATGTCAATAAGCGATTTAAACCTGCCTCATGAAACCATAAAGCTCTTAGCTCTTGCCAATGTGGTAGTCGCCAACATAGGACCAAGGCTAACACCCATAGGCTCACTTGCTACTCTCCTGTGGCTACATGTTTTAGAATACAGGGGTATAAAGATAGGCTGTGGCTATTACATGAAGGTGGGCTTTGTGCTTACTCTTGCCGTGCTTACAGGAGCTTTACTTGCTTTGTGGCTTTTTTCCTGAAGCACCATACTTAGCCTCACCACTTCACCCACCACCATAACAGCAGGGGGTTTCACCTCAGGTGGGTTCTCAGCAAGCTCCTTAAGGCTTGTAATAACTACCTTCTGCTCCTCTGTTGTCCCCCTCTCTATAAAGGCTAC
>JAUQQK010000003.1 GCA_030549905.1 Aquificota bacterium
TCTTGACCCTGTGGTCTCCAACATGACCAACACGGTAGCCCTGTGGATAGGCTCGCTCACCGGTGCCTGGGGCTTTAGAAACAGGCTCTCAGAAGTAAAAGAAAAGCTCCTTCCCTTTCTTTTAGTTTCCACCTTGGGAGCCCTTGCAGGTGCCTTGCTTCTCATATGGACGCCCTCAGAGACCTTCAAAAAAATCGTGCCTTTTCTCATATTCCTTGCGGTCTTCCTGCTTGCCTTTTCTGAGTTTATAAAAAGGCTTCTTGCAAAGCTTACGGTGGAAGGTAGAAGCTTTCTTACCTTTGCCCTTTTTCTTCAGCTCCTTACAGGCATATACGGAAGCTACTTTGGTGCTGGCATAGGCATAATGATGCTGGCAAGCCTCAGTCTTTCTGGCATTTCCAACATACATAGTGCCAACGCTCTAAAAAACATGATGGGCTTTGTTATAAACTTGCTTGGGGCTGTGCTTTTTGCTCTGAGCGGTAAGGTAAGCTGGGGCTTTGCCCTTGTTATGATGCCGGGCTTTGCCCTTGGGGGGTATGCGGGTGCATGGCTCTCACAGAGGTTTAAGCCAAAGAAGGTAAG
Organism: Aquificota bacterium; assembly: GCA_030549905.1. Taxonomy (GTDB): domain Bacteria; phylum Aquificota; class Aquificia; order Aquificales; family Aquificaceae; genus Pampinifervens. The sequence continues at coordinate 586 of JAUQQK010000003.1, forward strand.
GCTTTTTGTAGTTTTCTGGGGTCTTATCATAGGTCTTTATATGCTTTTTAAGGGCTTATAATATCATGCATGCTGAGGATTACAAAAATTAGAGCTGTTAAGGGTGAGCTACGCGTGCCTTCTGATAAATCCATATCCCACAGGGCTGTTATTCTCTCCTCCCTTGCGGATGGTGAAAGCCTCATAAGAAACTGGCTTGTGTCTGAAGATACTCTGGCAACCCTTGAGACCTTCAAAAGGCTGGGCGTTGAAGTAGAAAGAAACGGAGACCTTTTGAAAATAAAGGGCAGGAATTACCATTTTCAGGAGCCTGCGGACATACTGGATGCCAGAAACTCGGGAACCACCGCAAGACTGACCCTTGGCGTGCTTTCCACACAGCCTTTTTTTTCTGTGATAACGGGCGATGAGAGCCTCAGGAACAGACCCATGCTAAGGGTTGTAGAGCCCCTGCGTCAAATGGGCGCCTTTATAGATGGAAGGGAAAAGGGAAATAAACTACCCATATCTGTAAGAGGTGGAGGGCTAAAGGGCATAAGCTTTTTTAACAAAAAGGCTTCCGCTCAGGTAAAGTCCGCTTTGCTTCTTGCGGGTCTGAAGGCAGAGGGCTATACGGAGGTGGTTGAGCCTGTCCTGTCAAGAGACCATACGGAAAGGATGCTGAAGGCTTTTAGTGCGGAAGTGCTTGAGTTTGAGGGCGAGCAGGGAAGGGTTATAAAGCTAAAGGGAGGTCAGAAGCTTTATGGCACGGAGGTCTTCTGTCCTGCGGACCCCTCCTCCTCTGCCTTTTTTGTTGCCCTTGCCCTGCTTTTAGAAGGCTCGGAGCTTATTCTGAAGGATGTGCTTATAAACCCCACAAGAGATGGCTTTTACAGAAAGCTCAGGCAGATGGGGGCGGACATAAGGTATGAAAACCTGAGGGATATATCGGGAGAGCCCGTGGCGGATATACACGTGAGGTATTCGGGAAGGCTGAAGGCGGTGGAGGTAAAGCCTGAAGAGGTGCCCTCCATGATTGATGAAATTCCTGTGCTGGCGGTTTTGATGGCTACCGCAGAAGGTACTTCTAAGGTGAGGGGAGCTCAGGAGCTAAGGGTAAAGGAGAGCGACCGTATAAGGGCTGTGGCGGAGAACCTAAGAGCCATGGGCGTCAGGGTTGAGGAGTATGAAGATGGCTTTGATATAGAAGGCGTGGAAAGGCTCAAGGGTGCCTTCATAAAAACCTACGGAGACCACCGCATAGCCATGGCTTTTTCCGTGGCGGGCTTTTCTGCAGAGGGAGAGACTATCATAGATAAGCCAGAATGTGTAGGAATCTCTTATCCAGAGTTTTATGAGCATGTGGAAAGGGTGAAAATTCTTTAATGCAAGCATAAATTTATTACCATGACAAGAAACATAAGCCTTCAAGAACTTAAGGAGCTATATTACAGGGACTTTCCCCTGTGGGTGGAGGTCAATTTAGAGCTTTTGAAAGAGAAGGCTTACGAGGCTGTGGACTGGGAAAACCTCCTTGAGGAGATAGAGGATATGGGACAGAGGCATTTAGATAGCGGGATTAGCTATCTTGCTGTTATCTTAGAGCATCTCTATAAATGGGACCACTTCAGAAGCCTTGCGGCGGGAAAGCAGGGTGTGCCTGTAGAAAGGGTAGGCTACAGCTGGATAAAAAGCGTGGAGAACGCCAGAGGTCGTATTGAACTTCTCTTTAAAAGATATCCGAGCCTGAGGCAGAAACTACCCATGGAGCTAAACAAGGCATGGGACGAAGCTGTAGTAAATCTTAAAGAGTGGCTTAGAGACAACGACCTTGAGCCTGAGAGCTTTCATATACCAGAAAAATGCCCCTACACTTATGAAGAAACCATGAGCAGGGATTTAAGGAAGGAGCTTGAAAATGCCTAAGACTGTAAGCCTTCAAGAACTTAAAGAGCTATATTACAAGGACTTTCCCCTGTGGGTGGAGGTCAATTTAGAGCTTTTGAAAGAGAAGGCCTACGAGGCTGTGGACTGGGAAAACCTCCTTGAGGAGATACAGGATATGGTAAGGTCAGAGCTTAAATCCGCCATCAGCCACCTTGCGGTTATACTTGAGCATCTTTACAAGTGGGACCACCTGAGAGAGCTAACCTACGGGAAAGATAAGGGAGGCTACAAGTGGCTTGACAGCATAAGAAACTCAAGAAAGGAGCTAAACAAGCTTTTTAAACTGAGCCCGAGCTTGAAAAAGAGACTACCTGAAGAGCTTCAGCTCGCCTGGGAACTGGCGAAGGAAGAGAGTGCATACTGGCTTGAAAAAAAGGAAAGGCAGGAGCTCGTGCAAAAAATACCAGAAAAATGCCTCTACACTTATGAAAAAGCCCTAACAAGGGACTTAAGAAAGGAGCTGTCATGAAGATTAGAAAGGCAACATTGAAGGATGCGATGGATATATACAACCTTATAAACCACTATGCAAAAGAAGGTCTTTTGCTTCCAAGGAGTTTAAACTCCATATACGAAAACATAAGGGACTTCTGGGTTTACGAGGTAGATGGTGAGGTGGTGGGTTGCTGTGCCCTTCATGTGGTGTGGGAGGACCTGGCTGAAGTAAAGAGCCTTGCGGTCAAAGAAGAGCACAGGGGAAAGGGTATAGGTGAGGCTTTGGTGATGGCATGCCTTAAGGAGGCTAAGGAGCTGGGCATTAAGAGGGTTTTCGTCCTTACCTATGCGGTGGGTTTTTTCTCCAAGTTAGAGTTTGAAGAGGTAGATAAGGCAAAGCTTCCTCATAAAGTATGGGGCGAGTGCATAAACTGTGTAAAGTTTCCCGTATGTGATGAAACAGCTCTGTGGGTAGACCTTGAAAGGCTAAGCTTAAAGCATGAGCTTAAAGTATAGCTACATAACCTCAAAGGACAAACTTCAGAAAGTTTATGAACACCTCAGGGAAGAGCCTTACATATTCCTTGATACGGAAGTTTCGCAGGACAGGGTCAGGCTTGTCCAGCTCGGTGGCAGGGAAGACATATTCATCCTTGACCTCTTTGACCTTGGGCATGAGGGTGTGTCGGTTCTTAGAGAGCTTCTGTCTAACAGGGGTATCGTGGGTCATAACCTGAAGTTTGACCTCAAGTACCTCTACAGGCTTGGCATAGAACCCTATGCGGTTTTTGATACCATGGTGGCAAGCCAGCTTCTTGAAGGTCCGGAGGAAAAGCACTCCCTCCAGAAGGTTGCCATGAGATACTTAGGTGAAGTGCTTGACAAGAGCCTTCAGCTGTCAGACTGGGGCAAGGATTTTCTTGGAAGAGAACAGTTAGAATACGCCGCCCTTGATGTGAAGGTGGTAAGAGACCTTTTTTACATACTAAGAGAGAGGCTTAACGAGACGCCCCACAGGGAAGAGGTGCTGTTAAAGACAAGAACCTCAAGGGTTTTCGGTCTTTTAAACCCTATAGCTATCGTGGAGATGGCTTTTGTGCAGGAAGTGGCGAAGATGGAGCTTTCTGGCATACCCGTTGACAGGGAAGAGCTTGAAAGAAGCCTTAAAGACCAGGAGAAGGCTCTTCAGAAAAGGGTTATGGACTTTATGTTCAAACACCGCATAGACCCCATGTCCACAAGGCAGGTGGGTGAGCTTCTGACAAGAAAGTATAGGCTTGAGCTTCCAAAGACGGAAAAGGGTAATGTATCCACAGACGATAAAGCCCTTTCTGAGTATGCGGAGCATCCTGTGGTGGCAGAGCTTCTACAGATAAGAGCAATGAAGAAGACCATTGAAAAACTTCAGGAAATAAAAGAAAAGCTCAAGAGGAACAGAGTATATCCAGAGTTCAAGCAGATAGGCGCCATAACGGGCAGGATGGCAAGCATGAACCCAAACGTGCAGAATATACCAAGAGACTTAAGAAGGATATTCATGGCGGAGGAGGGGAAAGTCTTTGTGATAGCGGACTTTTCTCAGATTGAGCTGAGGATAGCCTCCGAGTATGTGGGGGAGGAGAAGATGGTCAGAGCCTTTAAGGAAGGTAGAGACCTGCATCGGTATACAGCGAGCATATTCCTGAGAAAGCCTGAGGAAGAGATAAGTAAAGAAGAACGTCAGCTTGCCAAGGCTGTAAATTTTGGGCTAATCTACGGCATTTCTGCAAAGGGGCTTGTGGAGTATGCAAAGACCTACGGAGTTAATCTAACCTTAGAAGAGGCTCAGAAAATAAGGGAAGACTTTTTTAACTACTATACCTCCATAAGGGCGTGGCACGAAAGGGTTAAAAGGGAGCTAAAGGAGTTCAAAGAATCCAGAGGTCATACTCTGCTGGGAAGAAGCTACACCGCCCACACCTTTCCAGATGCGGTAAACTATCCGATACAAGGCACGGGAGCAGACCTGCTTAAGCTATCTGTTCTCATGTTTGATGCGGAGCTCAGGCGTGAAGGCATAAGGGCTAACGTGGTGAATCTGGTGCATGACGAGATAGTGGTGGAATGTGAGGAACACCTCTCTGAAAGGGTGGCAAAGCTCTTGGAAAAGGCTATGAAGCATGCAGGAAAGATTGTCCTCAAACAGGTGCCCGTGGAAGTGGAGATAAGTATAAGCAAACGATGGGAGAAGGGTTAAATTATTTAACTATGGGAGGGCTGTTAGTTTTTATAGCTTTTTTGTTTTTCTCCTGCGGTCCAAAGCTGACTACCCTTGAGGAGTATGAGAAGAAAAACCCATACCCTGCTCAGGATGAAAGGTTAGAGTATAGCTCTAAGGGAAGCCTTATGCCAAAAAGGTATGATGACCTTTATTCAGAAAAAAGAGCGAGCAGGGTGGGAGATGTTATATTCCTTCAGGTGGTGGAAAGCATAAATGCGGTGGAGAGCGTGGCAAACCAGACGCAGAGGTCTTCTGCCATACAGGAGGGTATAAGCTCCCTATTTGGGCTTTCACAGAATTTTCTTACTGACCTATCCGCACGGGGCTCAGGGCAGTTAAACACAAAGGGCTCAGGGCAGGTAAAGCAGACAGGTGTGCTGACCACAAGGCTTGCGGGAAGGGTTGTTAAAGTCTATCCTAACGGCACCATGTTGGTGGAGGCAAAGAAGAATATTATCATGAACAACGCCCAGCGAGAAGTGGTGCTGCGCGGTATAGTCAGACCAGATGATATTGACAGCACCAATACGGTTTCCAGCGACAAGATAGCAAACCTTGAAGTCTTTATAGATGGCAAGGGTTTTATGGCGGATGGAGGTAGTCCGGGATGGCTTGCAAGAATACTTGCAAAGGTCTTGCCCTTTTAATGCTCCTTGTATCTCTTAGCTTTGCGGTGCGTGTGGGCGATGTGGCGGTTTTTGAAGGAAACAGAAGCAACTACCTGGTGGGCTACGGTCTTGTGGTAGGCCTTAGGGGCACGGGAGATGGCAAGAGTACCCTCTTTACTGTAAGGAGCATAGCCAACATGCTGAACCGTATGGGCATAGTGGTGGATCCAAGAAGGATGACCACCAAGAACGTGGCGGCGGTGATGGTGACCGCCAAGCTGCCCCCTTACGCAAAGCCGGGTATGACGGTTGATGTGGAAGTGGCTTCCATAGGTGATGCCAAGAGCCTTGAGGGCGGCACCCTTCTCCTTACACCCCTCAGGGGTCCAGATGGAGAGGTGTATGCCCTTGCTCAGGGGCAGGTGGTAGTTTCTGGCTATGAGGCACGGGGAAGGGGAGCCCAGCAGGTAAAAAACACACCCACCGTGGGACGAATTCCCAACGGAGCCCTTGTGGAAAAGGAGGTGCCGGTGAGCGCCGATGTTAGAGAACTTAACCTGTATCTTGACAACCCAAGCTTTTCCCTTGCAAAGCTAATACAGGACAGGATAAATGCAGAGTTTGGCACAAGAGTAGCTCAGGCTATAGACAGCTCCACCATCAGGCTGAGAATTCCGGAGGGCATGAGCCCGGTGGACTTTATGGCAAGAGTGGAAGAGGTTCAGATAGATGTGCCAGCCTTTGCAAAGGTGGTTATAGACTCAAGAAGCGGTGTAGTGCTTTTAGGTGGTGATGTTAGCATAAATCCTGTTTCTGTGGCGGTAGGCTCTCTAACGGTCATAATAAAAGAAAAGCCGGAGGTTTCACAGCCACCCCCTCTATCGCCCGGAGAGACAAAGGTGGTGCCAAGAACGGAGGTAAAGGTGGAAGAAAAGGAGATGCGTCTTGTTCAACTAAGCGGTCCAAACGTCTCGCAGCTGGTAGAAGCCCTGAACCGCATTGGAGCCACACCAAGGGAGATAATCTCCGTACTTCAAGCCATAAAGTCCGCAGGAGCCCTTAAGGCAAAGTTAGAGGTCCTTTAAACAAGGATTAGCTCAAGCCTTGCCCTTTCCTCATCTACTCCCACCACTTTGACCTTCACCCTGTCTCCAAGCCTGAAGACCTTGCCCGTCCTCACACCCACTAGCCTGTGAGAAGGCTCATCATAAATATACTGGTCTTCCGTGAGGGTGCTTATGCTTATAAGTCCCTCCACAAGATAATCCTGCACCTCCACAAAAAGCCCAAAACTCATGACGCCCGTAATGATACCATCAAACTCCTCACCCACATGAGCCTTCATGAACCGTGCCTTCAGCCTGTCTATGGCTTCCCTTTCTACCTCCTCTGCCAGTCTTTCCTGAGCGGAAAGATATTCGCCCGCCCTTTCCAAATAAGTCAGGGTCTTCTCATGGTCTATATCTTCACCCCTTATAGCCTTCTTCAGAAGCCTGTGGACTATAAGGTCTGGATACCTTCTGATGGGGGAGGTAAAATGTGCATAATGCTCGCTTGCAAGACCAAAGTGTCCGAGGTTGTGGGGCGAATAGTGGGCTCTCTTCATGCTTCTTAAGGTCAGAAACCTCACAAGGTTTTCCTCTGGTCTTCCTTCAAAGTCTTCAATTATCTTCTGGAAAAACTTAGGAGACAGGGAGGGCTTTTTCACCTTGTAGCCAAGTCCTGCAAGTATCTCAAGGAGGTTTTCCACCTTTTGAGGGTCTGGCTTTTCATGAACCCTGTAAAGGCAAGGATACCCCATGTTTTCAAGGTGCATAGCAACCGTTTCATTAGCACTTATCATAAAATGCTCTATTATCTTGTGTGCTACATGCCTCTCATAAGGCAGGACAGCCACAGGCTCGCCGTATTCATCAACCACAAGTTCTGCCTCAGGCAGGTCAAAGTCTATGCTTCCCCTTTCCCAACGCACCTTTGAGAGTATCCTATACAGGTCTTCCATGAGCCTTAGAGGCTCCACCAGCTGTGGATATTTTCTTTCAAGGGCTGGGTCTCCCACTATCAGCTGAAGTGCCTCTCTGTAGGTGAGCCTTGCCTTGCTTCTGATGACACTCTCGTAAATGTCATACTCTATAAGCTTTCCATCTGTGTCAAAGAGCATCTCGCAGGTAAAGGCAAGCCTGTCTTCGTCGGGCTTGAGACTGCAGAGGTCTCCGGCAAGCCTTTCAGGGAGCATATGAAGTGCCCTGTCGGGCAGATAAAAAGTAAAACCTCTTTTAAAGGCTTCCCTGCCAAGGGCTGAGCCTTCCCTTACAAAATGGCTCACATCCGCAATATGTACCCAGAGCCTGTACTGCCCTTCGGGCGTTTTTTCTATAGCCACTGCATCGTCAAAGTCTTTTGCTCTCTCAGGGTCTATGGTAAAGCACAGCTGATTTCTCAGGTCCCTCCTTCTTTTTAGCTCCTCCTGAAAATCCACCTTTAAGCCTTCCGCTTCCCTTAGAACCTCCTCCGGGTAGGAGGTGGGAAGGTCATACTTGCGTATTATCACCTCAATTGTCAGGTTCTTTTCTTCTGGATGCCCCAGTACTTCCTTTATCACACCGCTGGCAGGCTCGCTTTTTGTGGGAAACTTTTCAATCTTTACCACCACAAGGCTTCCATCTCTTAGCTCGTCGCAGCCCTTTACCACTATCTGCTGGTGCTGGTTCTCATCTACGGGCAGGCACAGGCATCTTTTTCTCTTCCTTAAGAGCTTGCATACAATTTCACTTTTGCCCCTTTTTATCACTTTGATTACTCTTATCTCCTTTTTGCCCTTATACTCTACTACCCTTGCCCTTATCGTATCACCAGAAAAGAGATATGCCATCTCAAAGGGCGGTATGTATATGTCCTTTTTACCCTCACCCACCTCCAAGAAGCCAAAGCCGGCAGGGTAGGCTATTACTTTGCCCACCACCACCTCCTCTTCCTCCACCTTATACTTCCCCCCATCAATAAGAACCAGCTCCTCCTCCCTTAGCTTTTTTAAAGCCTTCTTAAGAGCCTTTCTCTGCTTTTCCTCAAGCCCCAGCCGTCGCATTATCTCCTCAAAGCTCAGAGGCTTCTTACTTTTCCTCAAAAGCTTTAAAATTAACCCCTCAAGCTCTGCCTCCTTCATCTTAAAATATTTAACCATGAAAGACTGGAAAATTTACAGAGAAAAGTTAGAAGAGCTTAAGGCTGGCTTAGAGAAAGAGCTTTCTGGACTTGATGTGGAGTATGAGCTCAGAGAGCCGGATGAACACACGAGAGTGCCTTACATTCTTTTAAGATACTACACGGACGAGGAGCATACCCACGAAAGAAAAGTGGAGCTTTTTGAATACTACCTTACAGCCCCGGTGGAAGAAACGATAAAGCTCATAAAGGACATGGTGGAAGAGTTTCTTATGGAAATAGACCAGAGCGAATATGGCGGTGGTTGAGTTATAATATTAATTTTAGTATCTATAAAAAGCAGGAGGACTAAAATGGCTTTACCAAAGGCTGTAAAGGGCGAGATTATTAAGAGCTTCCAGAGGCATGAAAGCGATACAGGCTCGCCCGAGGTTCAGATAGCCATACTGACGGAGCGTATAAACAGGCTCACAGAACATCTGAAAAAACACAAAAAAGACATACATTCAAGACGCGGGCTTATTGCCCTTATACACGCAAGGAGAAGGCACCTTGAATACTTAAAAGAGAAGGATTATAAGAAATACTTGGAAGTGGTAGAAAAGCTTGGTCTAAAGGTAAGGTGATGGAAAGGGTCAGTGCAAAACTTGGTGATGCGGAAGTTATCATTGAAACAGGGCATTATGCCAAGCTCTCCGACGGTGCGGTTGTTGTCAGGCAGGGAGACACTGCTGTTCTTGTAACCGCGGTAATGTCGGAGGAGCCCGTTCAGGGCATAGACTTTGTTCCCCTGTCGGTAGATTACAGAGAGCAGTCCTCCGCCTGGGGTAAAATACCGGGGGGCTTTATAAAGAGGGAAGGAAAGCCTACAGAAAGGGAAGTGCTTGTTTCAAGGGTCATAGACAGACCCATAAGACCCATGCTTCCTGAGGGCTTCTTCCACGATGTGATAATCACAGCTCTTACCCTGTCCGCAGATGACAGGTATGACCCGGACGTGCTTGCCATAACGGGAGCTTCCTGCGCCCTTCACATATCCCGCATACCCTTTGAAGGACCCATAGCGGGTGTGAGGGTCTGCAGGATAGAGGGCAGGTTTGTGGCAAACCCCACCTACGAAGAGAGACAGAGGGCAGACCTTGAGATAGTAATGGCGGGCAGTAAGGACGCCATTGTAATGGTGGAGGGCGGTGCAAAGGAGGTGGACGAAGACACGCTTGCGGAGGCTCTTTATTTTGGTCTTGAAGCCATACAGGACCTTATAAGGGCTCAGGAGGAGCTAAGAAATAAAGTAGGTGTGTCTAAGGCTTCCTTTGAAGGCATGGAGCTTCCTCCAGAGCTTCAGAAACAGCTTGAAGAATACTGCACGGAAAAAATACTCTACTCCTTTACCATTGGCGACAAAAGAGAAAGGAAGACCTTCCAGTCCAGCCTTCTCAAGGAGTTTCTTGAGACTAATCAGGTACCGGAGGAGCTTCACTTTAAAGTAGCCTATAACTACAAAAAGCTCACAAGCAAGCTCATGCGAAGGAAAGTGCTTGAGGAAGGGGTGAGGATAGACGGAAGGGGTCCAAAAGACATAAGACCCATAAGCATAGAGGTTCATCCCTTTGAAAGACCCCATGGCAGTGCCATATTTACAAGGGGTCAAACGCAGGCCTTTGCAACTGTCACCCTTGGCTCTCCTGAGGAAGGACAACTCGTAGAAAGCATATACGAGGGAGAGACTTTCAAGAGGTTTATGCTTCACTATAACTTCCCGCCCTTTTCTACAGGTGAGGCAAAGACTTGGGGACCACCGAGAAGGCGTGAGATAGGTCATGGAGCCCTTGCAGAAAGAGCCATTGAGCCACTAATACCACCAGAAACGGAGTTTCCTTACATAATAAGGATTGTTTCCAACATACTTGAATCCAATGGCTCCACCTCAATGGCAACCGTCTGCGCAGGCTCATTGGCTCTCTTTGATGCAGGCGTGCCCATAAAAAAGCATGTGGCTGGCATAGCCATGGGTCTTATCATGGAAGGTGAGCGTTATGCCATACTTTCAGACATACTCGGAGACGAGGACCAGCTTGGAGATATGGACTTTAAGGTGGCAGGCACACGGGACGGCATTACCAGCGTCCAGATGGATATAAAGATAAAGGGTCTTAAGAAGGAGATAATGAAGGAAGCCCTCTATCAGGCAAGGGAGGGCAGGCTATACATTCTTGAAAAAATGTATGAGGCTATACCCGAGCCAAGAAAAGAGGTATCCCCCTATGCTCCAAAAATAGAGATAATAACCATACCAGAAGACAAAGCCCTTTTGGTTATAGGTCCCGGTGGCAGGAATGTGAAGGAGTTCAGGGATAAGATGGGCGTTTCCGTATGGGTACACGAGGGTGGCAGGGTTTCCCTCACCTCTAACTCAAAGGAAGCCTTAGAGGAGGTAAAGAGGATTATTCAGAATATGGTGGCGGAGGTAGAGGTTGGAAAGGTCTATAAGGGCAGGATAACGAGGGTAGAGCCTTACGGCGTTTTTGTGGAGATATTGCCGGGCAGGGTGGGGCTTTTGCATGTGAGCAAGATGGAGGGGTATATTAAAGATGTGAGGGCTGTCTTCAGCGTGGGTGATGAGATAGTGGTGAAGGTGCTTGAGATAGACGAGCAGGGAAGACCAAAGCTGACAAACATAGGCATTTCTCAGCCGGCGTAGCTCAGCGGCAGAGCGAGGCACTCGTAATGCCTAGGTCGTGGGTTCAAATCCCACCGCCGGCTGATGATTGAGGGTAAAAAAATTACACATGCTCACAAAACTGCATAAGCCCAAACCCTTTGTCAAGTGGGCGGGAGGCAAATGACAGCTTGTTAAAATACTTCTAAAAATAATGCCTAAGGAGTTCAAACTTTATGTGGAGCTTTGTTTTTCAGCCTTTTACCTAAAAGAGCCATAATAAACGATGCAAACGAGGAGCTTATAAACGCTTACCTTGTCATAAGGGACCATGTAGAGGAGCTTATTGAAAGCCTGCTAAAGCACAAAAACGATAGGAGTTATTACTACAGGATAAGGGCATTAGACCCAAAGAGTTTAGACCCAATAGAAAGAGCAAGCAGGTTTTTATACCTCAATAGAGCCTGCTATAACGGGTTTTACAGGGAAAATTCTAAAGGCGAATTCAGCGTGCCTTTTGGCAATTACAAAAACATAGATTTTGACTTTGAAAATCTAAGACTTGTTTCTGAGTATTTGAGAAGTTCTGATTACTTAATAAAGACTACAAAGAAGCCTGTAAAAGTGTAAAAGCAGGAGATTTCGTATTTCTTGACCAACCATATTATTTGGAAGGAAAAGGCTTTACAAGATATACGAGGTATGATTTTACGGAAAAAGACCATGCGGAGCTTGCGGAAGTTTTTAAAGAACTTGACAAAAGAGGGGCTTTTTTACTTCTCACAAACTCTGATATGGACTATATCAGGAAGCTTTACAAAGGCTATAATATTGTCAGCTTAAAAACAAACAGGTTTATAAATAGCAACCCCTACTTAAGAAGGGCAATGGGTAAGGAGGTTATAATAACAAATTACCATCATGAGGTCTTTAAAGGTTAAAATTAAACGTCTGCCCCACTCAGAAGGTTTGCCACTTCCCTTTTATGCCACAGAACACTCAGCAGGTATGGACCTGCTGGCAGCTGTTTATGAACCTATCGTATTAAAACCCATGAAGCGAGTACTTGTGCCTACGGGCATAGCTATAGAACTACCACCGGGTTATGAAGCTCAGGTAAGACCAAGAAGCGGGCTTGCCATAAGGCATGGCATAACCTTGCTCAACAGCCCCGGCACCATAGATGCGGACTACAGAGGAGAGATAAAGGTAATTGTGGCAAACCTCGGAGAGGAGGACTTTGTGATAAACAGGGGAGACAGGATAGCTCAGTTAGTGGTATGTCCTGTGGTTAGGGTAGAGTGGGAGCCATCGGAGGAGCTTTCTCAGACGCAAAGGGGAGACGGAGGCTTTGGGTCAACGGGTTATAATACTTAGGCTATGGAGCCACACACTGTATTTCTATATCTTGCCCTAATACTCTTCCTTGCCCGCATCATAGGAGACACCTTCGGAAAGCTTGGCGTTCCTCCCGTGCTGGGCGAGATCCTTGTGGGCATTCTGCTGGGTCAGAGTGCCTTAGGACTTATACAGCCCAATGAAGTTTTAAAGCTCCTTGCAGAAATTGGCGTACTTTTTCTTCTCTTTCATATAGGGCTTGAGGCAGATATGCATCAGCTGCGTAAAGTTGGACTTTCTGCTTTCATAGTAGCCTTTGTGGGTGCTTTTACTCCAATGGTACTGGGGACAGCCCTTGCCTACTACCTTTTAAAGCTACCGCTTACCGTTTCCTTATTTCTTGGAGGAACTCTTACCGCCACCAGCATAGGCATAACGGTTCGTGTGCTTGATGACCTCGGAAAGCTCAGAGAGAGGTTTGCTCAGATAGTGCTGGGTGCGGCGGTGCTTGATGATATCTTTGGCGTCGTAGTGCTTGCAGGTCTATATGAGTTTTCAAAGGAGGGCATAGTACATTTTGATGCCCTCAGTATGCTTGTTTTATACATTGCCACTTTCTTTATCTTCTCTCCCATACTTGCCCGCCTGCTTGCATACCTTATTCAGCTCCTTTCAAGAAGGCTTGGAACAGAAGACTTCATACCCCCCACCGTGGTGGCTACCGTCTTTCTCTTTGCCTTCCTTGCCCACGAAGTAGGCTCCCCTGAAATACTGGGAGCCTTTACTGCAGGTCTTGCCCTTTCAAGGAGGTTTGCCCTGCCTTTTGCCTTATTTCTGAAGACAGACGAGAGAATGGCTCACAAAATAGAGCATACTATAAGACCACTCGTATGGGTTCTAACACCTATATTTTTTGTTTATGTAGGTCTTCAGCTAAACCTCAAAGCCATAGACTTTAGCTCCCTCATGTTTTGGAAGCTTTCCGTACTTTTACTTTTTGTAGCTATCTTTGGCAAGGTTATTTCAGGCTTCTTTGTAAAGGGCTTTTTCAAAGAAAAGCTTCTTATAGGCTTTTCCATGCTACCGCGTGGGGAGGTAGGTCTCATATTTGCAGAATTTGGAAGACAGGCAAGACTGTATGATGACACCCTCTATGCGGTGGTGATATTTGTGGTGGCTTCCACCACCCTTATGTCTCCTGTATTTCTTAAACTTTTAGTCAGGTCATGAGGGTAGAAGAGTTTGACTATTATCTTCCTGAAGAGCTGATAGCCAGGTATCCCGTAGAGCCAAGGCATATGGCTCGCCTTATGGTGTTAGACAGGAAAAATCAAAGCATAAAGCATGATATTTTTTGGAACCTTCCCCTCTACCTTCAAGAAGGAGACCTTTTGGTCTTTAACAACTCAAAGGTGCTTCCCGCAAGGCTATATGGGAAAAAGCCCACCGGTGGAAAAGTAGAAGTGCTCCTTACAGATTACATCACAAGGGAAGAATGGTACGCACTTGTTGGAGGAAAGTCCATAAAAGAAGGACTTGTTATAGAGGTGGCTCCTGACCTTAAGGTGCAGGTGCTTAAGCATGTAGAAGGTGGTCGCTTCAAGGTAAGGCTTATTTCTGAAGAGCCTCTAAAAGCCCTTGATAAATATGGAAAAATACCCATACCGCCTTACTTGAAGCGTGAAGAAGAACCCATAGACAGGGTATATTATCAAACGGTCTTTGCCAAAGAAGGGGGTTCTGTGGCAGCACCCACCGCAAGCCTGCACTTCTCAGAGGAGCTTCTTCAAAGGCTTGAAGAACATGGCATAAGAAAAGCCTTTATAACCCTTCATGTCTCCTATGGCACCTTCAAGCCCGTAAAGGTAGAGAAGGTAGAAGAGCATAGGGTGGAGCCAGAATACGTAAAGGTGCCTGAAGAGACCGTAGAGCTTATAAAGGAAACAAAGACAAAAGGCAAAAAAGTTATAGCGGTGGGAACTACCGTAGTGCGCGCTATAGAAACGGCAGGCTTTATACCCTACGAGGGCTGGACTGACCTATACATATACCCGGGCTATCAGTATAAGGTGGTAGATGCTCTCATTACTAATTTTCACCTTCCAAAGTCTTCTCTTTTATTCTTGGTTTGTGCTTTTGGAGGAAGGGACTTTATACTAAAAGCCTATAAGGTGGCTGTAGAAGAAAGATACCGTTTTTATAGCTATGGAGATGGGATGCTTATACTCTAACTATTCAACCCAGTAGTTGGGAGCTTCTTTTGTTATCTGTACATCATGCACGTGAGATTCCCTGTACCCTGCCCATGTAATACGTACAAACTTAGCCTTTTGACGAAGCTCCTCAAGGTTCCTTGCCCCCACATAGCCCATACCAGACCTGAGACCTCCAACAAGCTGGTATATAACATCGCTGAGCCTTCCACGGTATGGCACCCTTCCCTCTATACCTTCTGGCACGAACTTTTCAAGCTTTTCCTGTCCGTATCTGTCTGCGCTCCTTCTGCTGAGCATGGCACCAAGAGAACCCATACCTCTATAGACCTTGTAAGCCCTGCCCTGATAATAGACGAGCTCGCCCGGAGATTCTTCCGTGCCCGCCAGCAGGTTTCCAAGCATAACCGAGCTTGCACCCATTGCTAAAGCTTTTACTATGTCTCCCGAATACTTTATGCCACCGTCCGCTATCACAGGCACACCATACTCCTGAGCCACCTCATAAGCCCATCTTATGGCAGTCAGCTGTGGCACCCCAACGCCAGCCACTATTCTCGTGGTGCATATGGAACCCGGACCAACGCCCACCTTTACCGCATCCGCACCAGCCTTTATGAGGTCAAGAGTGCCTTCCCTTGTTGCCACGTTGCCCGCTATTACCTGAAGGTCTGGATAAAGAGACTTTATGAGCTCCACCGTTTCTAAGACCCTCTTTGAGTGTCCATGAGCTGTGTCTATGGCTATCACATCCACACCTGCAGAAACAAGAGCAGAGACCCTATCCTTTGTATCCGGACCCGTTCCCACCGCCGCCCCCACCCTTAACCTTCCAAGCTCGTCCTTACAGGCATTAGGATACTTCTTCCTTTTTGTTATATCCTTTATGGTTATAAGACCTACAAGCCTTCCCTCCTTATTCACTATGGGTAGCTTCTCTATCTTGTGTTTTTGAAGTATCTCGGTAGCTTCCTCTATGGTCACCCTTTCCTGAGCCACTACCAAGTTTTCCGCAGTCATGAAGAGAGAGACGGGCTTGTCGTAATCGGTGGGCTTTATGAACCTGAGGTCCCTGTTGGTCAGTATGCCCACGAGCCTGTTTCCATCGCTGACCACCGGCACGCCAGAAATTCTGTACTTTTCCATAACCTCGAGAGCCTTCCTCACGCTCGTGTCCGGGGTCACGGTGACAGGGTCCCTTATCATACCACTTTCGGACTTTTTAACCCTTTCCACCTCCTGAGCCTGCTCCTCAATGGAGAGGTTTCTGTGGATTATGCCTATGCCACCCTCTCTGGCTAAGGCTATGGCAAGGCGAGACTCGGTAACCGTGTCCATAGCCGCGGAAACTATAGGAATGTTGAGCCTTATCTTTTTGGTGAGCCAGGTGGATACATCCACCTCGTGGGGCAGAACTTCAGAATACTGTGGTATTAACAACAGGTCATCAAAGGTTAGACCTTCCACTATATCCATATATTTATTTTAGCTCAGAAGGAGTTTTATGGCTTTATCACATCTACCTTGAGATAGTCTCTTAAGACCTCCGGCACAACCACAGAGCCATCTTCCTGCTGGTAATTTTCTAATATAGCCGCGAGCGTCCTGCCCACTGCCAGACCAGAGCCGTTGAGGGTATGCACAAAGTGAAGCCTTCCATGAGCATCTCTATACCTTGTGTTCATGCGCCTTGCCTGAAAGTCCTCACAGTTAGAGCAGGAGGATATCTCCCTGTATTTACCCTGAGAGGGAAACCATACCTCTATGTCGTAGGTTTTAGCAGAAGAAAAGCCCAGGTCTCCCGTGCATAGCAGGACTACCCTGTAGGGAAGACCCAGAAGCTGAAGCACATCTTCTGCATCTGAGGTGAGCCTCTCAAGCTCCTCATAAGAATGTTCTGGCTTTACTATCTTTACCAGCTCCACCTTGTTGAACTGATGCTGTCTTATGATGCCCCTTATGTCCTTTCCATAAGAACCTGCCTCCCTTCTGTAGCAGGGCGTGTAGGAAACCATGTATATGGGAAGTTCCTCCTCTGAGAGTATTTCGTCCCTGTAAAGGTTTGTAAGGGGTACCTCCGCGGTAGGTATGAGATACAGTTCATCCCTTTCACACTTATACAGCTCTTCCTCAAACTTTGGAAGCTGACCGGTACCTACAAGTATTTCTGGTCTTACAAGGTGTGGTGGCAGGACCTCTCTGTAGCCCTTTCTTGAATGCAGGTCAAGCATAAAGTTTATTAAGGCTCTTTCCAGCTTTGCACCCCAGCCCTTAAGTACCACAAACCTGCTACCCGATAATTTACCAGCCCTTTCAAAGTCAAATATGCCAAGTTTTTCTCCCAGTTCCCAGTGGGGCTTTGGCTCAAAGGTAAAATCTCTTGTCCGTCCCCAGCGTCTTACCTCCACGTTCTGGCTTTCGTCCTCTCCCACCGGCACATCCTGAGCTGGCAGGTTTGGAATTCTTAAGAGCCTGTCCCTCAGTAGAGCCTCCACCTCAGATAGCCCCGCCTCGTATTTCTCTATGGCTTCCTTTATCTTCTTTACCTGCTCTTCAAGCTCTGAGGTGTCTTTGCCTTCCCTCTTTAGAGCTCCTATATTTTTGCTCTTCTGATTTCTTTCAGCCCTGAGGCTCTCAAGGTCTTTGAGTAGTTTCCTTCTTTGCAGGTCAAGGTCAAGCACTTCATCTATCAATGGGACAAGTTCCCTGCCTCTTAAAGAGAGCCTTTCCTTTACAAAGTCCGGGTTTTTCCTTATAAGCTCTATGTCTAACATGCTTTAAAATTTTACACTATGGAGTGGGCACACATTTCCTCGCTGGTAAACGTGCTTATACTGATAGCCTGCCTTCTCCTCCTGCGTAGAGTGAGCAGGCTCAGGCGAGAGCTTGAACAGATGCACCTTACCCTTGAGCGTGGCTTTGAAGACATGGAGAAAAGTATAGATATGCGTTTTGAAGAGCTCCTGAAGGAGCTAAGACATATAAGGAGCCTGTTAGAAAGGCTAACAGGTGAAGAAAGAAAGGGTATGGAGGAGGTTGTGGAGAAGCTTCTTGAAAGGTCTGGAGGGCTTCTTGTGGAGCTTGAGGAGTTTGACAAAGAGGCAAGGCGGATAGGAGGTGAGCTGAGAAAGGCAAGGCATGAAGCTCAGGAAGTAAGGAAGTTTGTTGAGGAGGTTAAAAGGCTCATAAGGAAGGAAGGAGATGGAGGAGCTCAAGGCAAGACAAATCCTTAAAGAGCTTGGCTACAGAAATATATACGTGTGGCAGGACCCTCCTGGCACTTATTATGACTGGCATACGCATCCTGAAGATGAAGTCAGGTTTATCTTGGAAGGCTCCATAACAATAGGCACGGAAGAGGGGGTGTATCACCTAAGGGCTGGAGACATGCTTGAGGTAAAGGCTGGCACGAGGCACTGGGCAAGAACGGAAGAGGGCGTGAGGTATCTGTGCGGTAGCAGGTGAAGGGCTTTAGCCTATTTCTCTTCTTCTCATACTTGCCTTAGAAAGGTAGGCGGTAAGCTTCTCTTCTGAAGAATCTTCAATAAGGCTTCTTAGTTCCATAAGGGCTTTCACAAAGACATCTATAGCCTGCAGCACGTTTTTGGAGTTTTCCAAGAATATGTCCCTCCACATTATGGGGTCTGAGCCCGCTATACGCGTGAAGTCCTTAAAGCCTCCTCCCGGATATTTAAAGAGGTCTATATCCTTGCTCATCCTCTCTATAGCCTCCATAAGGGCAAAGGCTACCGCATGGGGAAGGTGTGAAACCGCACCAAAGACAAAATCATGAAAGTATGGGTCCATCTCTTCCACCACAGAGCCTATTAGCTTCCAGAGGCTTCTCACCTTTTCCTTAGCCTCAGGGTCTGTTTTTTCTGTGGGTGTGAGAATAAACCTCTTGCCCTTAAAGAGGTCTTTAAAGGCATTTTCCACGCCAGCCTTTTCCGTGCCTGCTATGGGATGCCCTCCCACAAACCTGTTTCCGAGAAGCTCCTCAAGCATATAAACAAGGTGTCCCTTTACACTGCCAAGGTCAGACACAAGGCAGGAAGAAGGCAAAAGCTCTTTAAGGGCTTCTCCTATGCCTTTGAAAGTTCTCACGGGCGTGGCAAGCACTACAAGCTCGGGCTCAAAGTCCTTCATGTCCCTTATGTCCGTAGAACCTTCCTCTATTACCATAAGCTCCTTTGCCCTGTTGATGGCTAAGGGGTTTATATCCACACCAAAGACCTCACAGCCCGTAGCCTCCTTGCAGGCAAGGGCAAAGGAGCCTCCCATAAAGCCAACGCCTATGACCGCCACCCTACTGAACATCTCTATAGACCATCCTTCCTTCAAAGATGGTGTATAAGACCTTACCTTTTAAAACCTTACCCCATAGGGGAGTGTTTTTTGATTTGGAAAGATTTGTGCCTTCCTCCAACATCCATTCCTTGTCTGGGTCAAACAGGACGAGGTTCGCCTTTGAGCCTTCCTTTATATTTCCACAATCCTCAAGCCTTAGTATCCTTGATGGTGCGCAGGACATAAGCTCTATCATTTTCTTCAGGCTTATAAAGCCTTCCCTGACAAGGCTTAACATCATGGGGAGGGCTGTCTGAAGACCTATCATGCCCGGCATTGCCCTCTCTAAAAGCCCCTTTTCATGGGGTGCATGAGGCGCGTGGTCCGTAGCCACGCAGTCTATAGTGCCATCTTTTAGAGCTTCAAGCAAAGCCTTCCTGTCTTCTTCTTTCCTTAGAGGTGGATTGACCTTTGCCCTTGAGTAGGACCTTAGAAGCTCCTCTTCTGTAAAGAGCAGGTGGTATGGGTTTACCTCACAGGTAATTCTGGCACCCTTTTCTTTGAAAAATCTTATTATATCCACGCTCAGGCTACTGCTGAGGTGCTGTATGTGTATGTGTCCTCCTGTCCTGTAGGCAAGCACGCAGTCCCTTGCCACTAAAAGGTCCTCCGCGGAGGCTGGTCTTGAAGCCAGACCAGTTAATGAGCTCACATATCCGTCGTTTATATGCCCGTAGGCAAGCCTGTCATCCTCGCAGTGGTTCATCACAAAGGAGCCAAGCTGGGCGGTAAGCTCAAGGGCTTTTTCCATTAGCTTTGAGTCCATTAAGGGAGAGCCATCGTCGGTAAAGGCTACACAGCCAGCCTGCTTGAGGGCATAAAAGTCGGAAAGCTCATGTCCTTTCCTGCCCTTTGTGAGGGTGCCCGCAGGCAAAACCCTGCAAAGACCTACCTTTTCAGCCTTATGAATTATATATTTTGCCGTCTCTGGCGAATCTATGGGCGGGCTTGTGTTGGGCATACAGACGACGGTAGTATATCCACCAGCCACCGCGCACCTGCTACCGCTTTCTAAGTCTTCTTTATATTCCTGACCTGGGTCTCTCAGATGGGCGTGAAGCTCCACAAAGGCTGGGCATACTATCAAGCCCTTAGCTTCTATTATCTGGGCTTCAAGCTCAAAGAGCTCATCTCCAATAGCCTTTATCTTGCCCTTTTCTATGAGAATATCCTTTTCCGCATCAAGCCCCTGTAATGGGTCTATCAGCCTTCCCTTCCTTATGAGAATTTTTGACATCGGATAGATTATAAACCACTTCCTTCAAGGCTTTGTAGGGGTTTTTCTCTTCCGTTTCCCACACGAAAACACCCTTCTGGCTCAGTATGGCTTTTGCAAGGGGTGTGCTGGGGTGATGCCCGCAGACTACTATCTGCAGGTTCTTTTTGCCGATAAGCTCAGAAAGCTTTTTCTCGTCCGCAGGCAGGTTTGATATGCGTTCAGGGGAGCTTCCAAAGACAAGAAGCTCTCTGGCACAGCCATACTCCCCGCACACCTCACCCTTTTCATCTACAAGAATACCAACCCTTGTGCTTTCACCATCAACGGGTTCATAGTGTATAAAGACCATGTCAAGCTCCTTAATCTCCTTCTTTAGCCTTTCCTCAATGCTGTCCACAAGCTGGTGCATCCTTATAAAGTCTCTACCTCCAAGGGCAAGTATAAGGTCCGCAAAAAGCTTACCGCCAGAGCTTCTTACAAACATACCCCTGATTTCTTTTACCTCAGGAAAGGAAAGAAGTATGTTCCTTATCCTCTCAAGGGTTTCCTCGTCCGCAGAAATGTCAAGCAGTATGGAAACCTCTCGCCAGATTATGCTAAGGGCGGTATAGCTTATAAGCATTGCCACGCCAAGGGCAAAGTATCTATCAAGCTGGTAGCCCATGTATGCGCTTACAAGGCTAAGCAGGACCAAGGAGGAGCCGAAGGCGTCCGTAAGGGTATGATAAGAATCCGCTATGAGGGTGGGAGAGTGCAGCCTTTTGCCTGCACGCCTCTCTAAAAAGGATAGAGTAAGGGAGCTAAGCAGTGAGAAAAGAACCACACCAAGACCAAAGCCAATATATTCTTCTTTTATCACCACCTCTACGCCCAAGGCACGCTTTACCATCTCATAAGCTGTCAGCAGGAGAAAGAAGGCTATTACTATAGAGCCAATATTTTCAAGCTTGTAAAGACCGTATGGAAACCTTTGGGTCTTTTTGTCTGAGAACTTTATCGCCGTGTAAGCTACCACTGAAGCAAAAGAGTCGGAAAAGGAATGAACTGCCTCGCCTATCATGGACAGGCTTCCCGTCAGAAGACCGGCCACCAGCTTTAAAGAAGCCTGAAGAAGGTTTATCCCCAAAGAGAGGAGAGCCCAGTGGTGCTTTTTCATCGGTTAAAAGGTATTTTACACCCTTGGTAGCTTCCCCGTCTGTGCAGTTCTTCCTGAATGGCTCTTATAACCTCATGCTTTTTTGCGTAGGTGCAGTAATCGGGCGCTATGAGCCTTTCTGGCTCCACCTCTCCCGTAAGCCTGTGAATGACCACATGAGGGGGCAGAACTTCAATCACATCCGCAGCCCTTTTTGCATACTCTTCCAAGGGTAGCACATCGAACTCACCCCTCATATACTGCTCCGCCATCTTTGTGTTCTTTATTATATGCAGGGGGTGTATCTTCACTCCATCTATGGGCAGGCTTGCCAGAAGCTTGCCCGTTTCAAGCATATCTTCTGCATCCTCATGAGGAAGTCCAAGTATGATGTGGGCGCAGACCTTCAGGCTCCGCCTCTTTGTCCTCAGCACCGCATCCACAAAGTCAGAAACGCCATGAGCCCTGTTTATAAACCTGAGGGTTTTGAAGCTGGCACTCTGAAGCCCGTATTCTATCCATACCTCAAGACCCTTCTGCGTGTAGCTCTCTAAAAGGTCAAGAACCCATTCGGGGGCGCAATCGGGCCTTGTGCCCACATCTATGCCCACCACCTCATCAAACTCAAGGGCTGTGTCGTAGACGCTCTTTAAATACTCATACTCTCCGTAGGTGTTTGAGTAGGACTGGTAGTAGATAAAGAAGAGTATATTTTTGCCATAACGTTCCTTAGCCCTTTTTATGCCCTCCTCAATCTGCTGTCTAAGAGGTATGTATGGTTCAAGGTGGGCGGGTCTTGTGCCAGAAAAGCAGTAAGTGCATCCTCCCCTTGCCTTGGTACCATCAATGTTCGGACAGGTAAAAGGTAAAGCTACTGTTATTTTCTGCACACGCCTGCCGTATCTTTCCTTCAGGTAGTCCTTAAGGGAATAATAAAGCCTTTTTTCTACCGCAAGCATGGATATAAAATTTAAACCTTACACCATGTTTGTGCTATATTATTAAGTGAGCATAAAGGCGCGTAGCTCAGTTGGCAGAGCGCCGCCCTTACAAGGCGGAGGTCGGCGGTTCAAGTCCGCCCGTGCCTATTTTTACGCTTGACTAAAGCTCATTCGTATAGTATGATATAATATTGCCTTTAAGCTGGCGTAGCTCAGTGGCAGAGCGCGGGATTTGTAATCCCGCGGGCGTGGGTTCGACCCCCACCGCCAGCTGTGGGCTCAGGAGGGGTGGCCGAGCGGCCAAAGGCAGGGGACTGTAAATCCCCCGGGCTCCGCCCTACGCAGGTTCGAATCCTGCCCCCTCCACCACTTTCTTAGCGGGCGTAGCTCAGTGGTAGAGCAGCTGCCTTCCAAGCAGCAGGCCGCGGGTTCGAGTCCCGTCGCCCGCTTATTTAGGATTAATTAAAAACGCCCAGGTAGCTCAGTGGGCAGAGCACACCCTTGGTAAGGGTGAGGTCGCCGGTTCAAGTCCGGTCCTGGGCTTAAATAGGAGGTAATACGATGGCTAAGGAGAAGTTTGTAAGAGAGAAGGAGCATGTGAACGTGGGCACCATAGGGCACGTGGACCATGGCAA
The DNA here is from genome assembly GCA_030549905.1 of Aquificota bacterium. Classification (GTDB taxonomy): domain Bacteria; phylum Aquificota; class Aquificia; order Aquificales; family Aquificaceae; genus Pampinifervens. The sequence continues at coordinate 23,464 of JAUQQK010000003.1, forward strand.
ATCCACCCTCACATCAGCCATAACCTGCGTGCTTGCTGCGGGGGTATTGCCAGGAGGCAAAGCCAGGTGCATGAAGTATGAGGAAATAGACAAGGCACCAGAGGAAAAGGAAAGGGGCATAACCATAAACATAACCCACGTGGAGTATGAGACACCCAAGAGGCACTATGCACACGTGGACTGTCCCGGGCATGCGGACTACATAAAGAACATGATAACGGGCGCAGCTCAGATGGACGGAGCCATACTGGTAGTATCAGCAGCTGACGGACCCATGCCACAGACAAGAGAGCACGTGCTGCTGGCAAGGCAGGTAAACGTGCCATACATAGTAGTATTCATGAACAAGTGTGATATGGTAGATGACCCCGAGCTGCTGGACCTTGTAGAGCTTGAAGTAAGGGAGCTGCTTAGCAAGTATGAATTTCCTGGGGATGAAGTGCCTGTGATAAGGGGTTCAGCTCTTGGAGCCTTGCAGGAGCTTGAGGCAGGCAAGCCTGACAGGTGGTGCAATGCCATAGTGGAGCTACTCAATGCACTTGACGAATACATACCCACGCCGCAGAGGGACGTAGACAAACCCTTCCTGATGCCCATAGAGGACGTCTTTAGCATATCTGGTCGTGGAACAGTGGTGACGGGAAGAGTAGAGAGGGGTGTATTGAAGCCTGGGGAGGAAGTGGAGGTGGTAGGTTTGAGGGAGGAGCCAATAAAGACAGTAGCCACCTCCATAGAGATGTTCAGGAAGATACTTGATGAAGCGTTGCCTGGGGACAATGTGGGAGTGCTGTTGAGGGGTGTAGGCAAGGACGATGTGGAGAGGGGTCAGGTGTTGGCAAAGCCTGGGACAGTGAAGCCCCACAAGAAGTTCAGGGCGCAGGTATATGTGCTTAGCAAGGAGGAAGGAGGAAGGCATACACCCTTCTTTGTCAATTACAGGCCGCAGTTTTACTTCAGGACAGCAGACGTGACTGGGACAGTAGTGAAGCTACCTGAGGGTCAGGAGATGGTGATGCCTGGGGACAATGTGGAGCTTGAGGTGGAGCTGGTGAAGCCTGTGGCGATGGAGGAGGGTCTCAGGTTTGCCATAAGGGAAGGAGGAAGGACTGTAGGTGCTGGTGTGGTGATAAAAATCCTTGATTGAGGTGTGAAGGATGGCAGCGGTAAGAGAAGTAGTGGTTTTAGCTTGCACAGAGTGTAAAAGAAGGAACTATTCCACCACTAAGAACAAACAAAAACATCCACAGAGAATGGAGCTTAGAAAATACTGCAAGTGGTGTAAGAAGCATACAGTGCATAGAGAAGTAAAATAGGGGCGCTAGCTCAACTGGCAGAGCGCGGGACTCCAAATCCCGCGGTTGGGGGTTCGAGTCCTCCGCGCCCCGCAGGGGAATAGATATGGAAAGGATAAGGCAGTTCTTGGTAAGCGTAAGGCAGGAGCTTTATAGGGTTTCGTGGCCTGAGAAGAAGATGGTCATAAAAGCCACGGTTGGTGTTATAATATTCTCTTTGACCTTTGGTATAAGTTTATGGGTCTTTGACCTGGTTTTTACCAGGTTGGTGCATTTTCTGCTTGCTTTGAGGGGCTAAAATGAAAGAGTTTAAATGGTATGCTTTACAGGTAGAGGCGGGTAAAGAGGCTACCGCAAGGGAGAACTTTCTGAAGGTTCTTGAACTGGAAAACCTGCTGGACCATGTGGAAGATGTGGTAGTGCCCGCGGAGGAAAAGGTGGTTATCAAAACTATGGGCAAGGAAAAGTACCGGCTCTCTCTGAGGGGAAACAACAGGGATATTAGCGTTTTAGGCAAGAAGGGTGTTACTACCTTCAGGATAGAGAACGGAGAGGTAAAGGTTATTGAGAGCGTGGAAGGAGACCTGTGCGTAGAAGCACCGCCCATATCAAAGCCCGGGCAGAAGATATCCTGCAAGGAGAATAAGACAGAAGCAAAGATAATATTAGAGTCAAAAATGTTCCCCGGTTATCTGCTCATAAAGGCAAAGATGGATGACAAGCTCTTAAGGGCTATTGAAAAAACGCCCCATGTATATAAGCCTGTTCTGGTAGGTGGAAGGGTTGCTCCCCTTGATGAGAAGGAGGTGGAAAGGATAATAGCCTTTGTCAAGAAGGGTGTCAAACCTGTTAAGATACTTTTTGAAAAGGGAGACCAGGTGAGAGTTATAGAGGGTCCCTTTATGAACTTTACAGGAACAGTGGAAGAGGTGCATCCAGAAAAGGAAAAGGTGGTGGTGCTTGTGAGCATTTTTGGCAGGTTAACACCTGTAGAGCTGGACTATTCACAGGTGGAGAAGTTATAGGAGGTAGGTTATGAAGAAGGTGGTCGCAAAAGTAGAGCTTATGCTACCAGCCCAGCAGGCGACGCCCGCTCCTCCAGTGGGACCTGCTCTGGGTCAGCATGGAGTCAACATTATGGAGTTTGTTAAGCAGTTTAACGCAGCCAGCAAGGACTTTGAACCTGGAACCATTGTACCTGTGGTCATAACCATATATCAGGACAGAAGCTTCGGCTTCATAATGAAAACTCCGCCCGTTTCCTACCTGCTCAAAAAGTATGCAAAGGTGCAGAAAGGCTCTTCAGACCCCAAGAAGCAGAAGGTGGGAAAAGTTTCTCTTCAGCAGGTGGAGGAGATAGCAAAGATAAAGTTAAAGGATATGAACACAAAGGATTTAAAGGCTGCCATGAAGCAGATAGTTGGCACTGCCAGAAGTATGGGCATAGAAGTAGAAGGATGGAAGGAGTAAAGCCATGAAGAGAGGAAAGAGGTATCAAAAGTGTTTAGGGCTTTATGACAAAAACGCCTTTTATACTGTGGAAGAGGCGGTCAGCATCCTGCGCAGGCTCCATCAGGAGTGTGGTCCCAAGTTTGACCAGACGGTGGAGCTTGCCATGAGGCTTGGGGTAGACCCCAAGTATGCGGACCAGATGGTAAGGGGTTCTGTTGTCCTTCCTCATGGACTTGGCAGGGAGCTAAAGGTCTTGGTGCTTGCGGAGGGTGAATATCAGAAGATTGCAAAGGATGCAGGAGCGGATTATGTGGGTGGCGAAGACCTTATAAACAAAATAGCCAAAGAAGAATGGGTGGATTATGATGTGGTCATTGCTGTACCCGATATAATGCCAAAGGTAGCCAAGCTGGGTAAAATACTCGGCCCTAAGGGTCTTATGCCAAATCCCAAGACGGGAACCGTTACCACCAACCTGAAGCAGGCGATAGAGGAGGCTAAGAAGGGAAGAGTAGAGTTCAGGGTAGATAAGACGGGAAACCTGCATATGCCTGTAGGCAAGATATCCTTCAGCGACCAACAGCTCATTGATAACATCTACACAGCCATAGATGCGGTTGTAAAGGCAAAGCCACCGGGTGCCAAGGGTCAGTATGTGAAGGGCATAGCCCTATCTTTGACTATGAGCCCTTCTGTTAAAATAGATGTGCCCACCACCTTAAGAAGGCTTCAGGAGCTTGTAGCATAAGGAGGTAAAAATGAGGAAAAGTTGGCAAGAAAAGGGTAGGCTTATAAATTCCTACAGGGAAAGGATAGAAGGCTCCAAGCTTGTAATTTTCTTTGACTTTACCCACATAGATGCCCAGGCAATGACCAAACTCAGGGCTGATGTAAAGGCCGTGGGCGGAGAGGTGCTGGTGGGTAAAAACACCCTTTTTTACAGAGCCTTTATGGATACAGTGATGGCTGACCACAGGGATGTGCTGGTGGGACCTACCGCCCTTGCCTTTGCCTACGAAGACCCTGTGAAGGTGGCAAAGGTCATATATGAGTTCATGAAGGAAGTGGACAAAGACAAGCCCTTGTCAAAGATAAAGGGCGCCTACATGGAAGGCAGGTTTTTAAAACCTGCGGATGTGCAGGTTCTGGCAGAACTTCCGCCAAGAGAGGTGCTCGTATCTAGGCTCATGGGTGCCATACAGGGACCCATTTACGCTCTTGTCATGACACTTAAATCTGCACCTCTCAAGCTTGTGCTCACACTTAAAGCTTTGCAAGAAAATAAATCTTAACAGGAGGTAATAAAATGGCAACACTTACCATCGACGAAATTGTGGAAGCCATAGGCAACATGACCCTTCTTGAAGTGGCGGAGCTTGTCAAAAAGCTCGAGGAAAAGTTTGGCGTCTCCGCCGCCATGGTGGCAGCAGCACCTGTAGCAGCGGCAGGAGCGCCCGCAGCGGGAGCACCAGCGGTAGAAGAGAAAACTGAGTTTGATGTAATTCTTAAGTCCGCTGGTGCCAACAAGATAAATGTTATAAAGGTAGTCAGAGAACTTACAGGGCTTGGTCTTAAGGAAGCCAAGGACCTGGTGGAAGGTGCTCCAAAGCCTGTGAAGGAAGGCGTATCCAAGGAGGAGGCTGAAAAGATAGCTGCTAAGCTAAAGGAGGCTGGCGCGGAAGTAGAAATAAAGTGAAGATAGCACCGATGGGTGCATTTGCTAAAAAGCTTGCCCCTGCATGCGCAGGGGCTATTCTGTTTTTATTGACTTTTACCTTCACGTGTTATAAAATAATAAGTTTCACCAATTAAATTGATGAGGGTAGAAGGATGAGAAAAAACATACCCCTTCCAAGAAAGTTCTTTGGAAGAAGGGAGGAGCTTGTAAGCCCCCCTAACCTTCTTTTCCTGCCAAAGGATTCCTTTGAGTCCTTTATACAGTTCTATAAGGCGCCCGGCAAGAGGGAGCAAAAGGGTTTAGAGTATGTGTTTGCCACCTCCTTTCCCTTTAAAGACCCTGATGAGAAGATAGCCATAGAGTATGTGGGCTATGAGGTGGGAGATTGGGAATGCAACAGGTGCGGATACAAGGCATACAACGACCAGAGCTTCCTTGCAGGCTATGGCGTAGATTGCCCTAAATGTGGAACACCCCTTGTTTACAGGGAAAAATACACGGAGGAAGAATGTAAGGTAAAGGGTTTTACCTACTCAGCCCCCATAAGGGTTATGGTAAGGCTTAAAACTAAAACCAAGAAGGGTGAAAGGGTAAGTGAGCCAAAGAAGGTTTACTTTGGAGAAGTGCCCATAATGACAAAGACAGGCTCTTTTATCATAAACGGAAGCGAGAGGGTGGTGGTGAGCCAGCTTATAAGGTCTCCGGGCGTCTTCTTTGAGGAAAAGGAGGAAAGGCAAAAAGAAACCACCATAGTCCGTATGGTATACAGGGCAAGCATAATACCCGATAAGGGACCAAGGGTAGAGTTTGAGCTATCAAGCACCTCTGATATTCTATCTTCAAGAATAGACAGGAGGAAGATAGGTGGCACCTTCATACTTAGGGCTTTTGGACTTGAAACCGCCTATGATATACTCAAACATTTCTATCCAGAAACAAAAGCCTTTTTCCTGCAAGAGGGGGGAATATTTGACAGGCAAACGGGTGAAGAGTATAAGCTTGAAGACCTTGAAGGCTTTTATCTCTTTGCCGTGCTCAGGTATAAGGCAAAGATTGAGGAGAGGGGCACGGAGGAGGAGGTAATAGAGGAAAGGTATATAGAGGAGCTTCCACAGCTTGAAAGATTGATAAAGGATGAAAGGATAAGGATAGAACTTTTAACGGCGGTGCCTAAGGAAAGTGCGGTGAAAAGTCCATACGGTAAGATACTGATAGAAACTCTGATAGCTGAAACAGCTCCAAAGGACCAGGATAAGAAAAGCCCTCTAAAGATACCCGCAAGGTTTAGCCTGAGGGATTATGCCCTTGTGGACATTTATAAAAAATTGAGGGCTGTGGAGCCCATGGTAATGGAGCTGGAGCATCTTATCAGCAGGGCAAGGTCCCACTTTGACCTCTACTTTAAGGACCTTACAAGATATGACCTTTCAAAGGTGGGAAGGGTAAAGCTGAACGCGAAGGTTTACAGAATGCCGAAGGAGTTAAAACCTGCGGATATGGAACTGCTTTCCAGCCTGCCCCCCATAGCCCTTGCGGAGGACCTTGATGGTCATAAGGCTGGAGAGCTTATTACGCAGGAGCTACTTTCTGAGCTTTTCAAAAAGTATGATAGCATAAAGGTAAAGGATTATACAGAGGGAGATGCAAGGTTTCTCAATCATATGGACCTGGTGAATACAATAAAGTATTTGATAAACCTAAGATACGGAAGGGAGAAAAAGGATGACATAGCTTATCTTGGAAACAGAAGAATAAGGGCTGTGGGAGAGCTTTTAGAAAACCAGGCACGTATAGGTATGGCACGTATGGAGAAGTTCTTCCGCGACCGTTGCACGGTAGCAAACCCGGAAGACCCAAACCTTAAGCCTCAGGACCTTTTAAACCCCAGGTATCTCACAAGTAGTATATACGAATTCCTAAAGGGTGGCATGCTCTCTCAGTACTTAGACAACACGAACCCCCTTTCCGCCCTTACACATAAAAGGAGGCTTTCCGCCCTTGGACCTGGAGGTCTTACCAGGGAAAGTGCCAAGTTTGAGATAAGGGACGTACACCCCTCCCACTATGGAAGGATATGTCCTATAGAAACTCCTGAAGGTCAAAACATAGGACTTGTCACCTCTCTCACCGTCTATGCGCAGGTTAACGAGTATGGCTTTATCGTCACTCCATACAGGAGAGTGGAAAAGGGAAGGGTTCTGGATAAGGTGGAATACCTTGCGGCTTACGAGGAGGAAAACTTTGTTATAGCTCAATACACGCCCACCGATGAGGAAGGCAGGATCCTCTCTGACAGGGTATATGCACGCTACAAGAACGACATACAGATAGTAAAGCCAGAGCAGGTGCATTTTATGGACCTTTCTCCCCGTCAGGTAATATCCGTCTCCGCCTCCTTAATTCCCTTCCTTGAACACGACGATGCCAACAGAGCCCTTATGGGCTCAAACATGCAGAGGCAGGCGGTACCCCTTATATTCACCTCCTCTCCTCTTGTGGGCACGGGAATGGAAAGAAAGGTAGCTTATGACAGCGGTGCAGTTGTTTATGCAAAGAGGGGTGGATATGTAGAGGAGGTTGATTCAAAGCGTATAGTGGTAAGAGTGAACCCTGAGGAGATAAACCTGAACGATCCCACAGATATAGGTATAGATGTGTATGAGCTCAAAAAGTTTGAAAGGACCAACCAGAATACGTGCGTAAATCAGAGACCCATAGTGGTGAAAGGTCAGAGGGTTAGCAAGGGCGACCTGCTGGCGGACGGGCAATCCACCTTCAGGGGAGAGCTGGCTCTTGGAAAGGATGTACTGGTTGCCTTCATGCCCTGGAGGGGTTATAACTTTGAGGATGCTATAGTTATTTCAGAAAGGCTTGTGAAGGAGGATGTTTATACCTCTATACATATAGAAGAGCTTGAGGTGGAGGCAAGGGAAACAAAGATTGGCAATGAAGAGATAACTCGTCAGATTCCCGGCGTTCCCGAGAGGGCTTTGAGCCATCTTGATGAGTTTGGCATAGTGAAGGTGGGCACCTATGTAAAGCCGGGCGATATACTTGTGGGAAAGGTAACCCCAAAGGGTGAAACACAGCTAACGCCGGAAGAGAAGCTACTCCAGGCAATATTTGGTGAAAAGTCAAGGGATGTAAAGGATTCTTCTCTTAGATGTCCTCCAGGCGTGGAGGGTGTGGTGGTGGATGTGAAGGTTTTTGTGAAGAAGACGGGCGAGAAAAGAAACTATCTGGCGGAGCATGTGGAAAGGACAGAAAGGGAGGAGCTTGAAAGGGAGCTTGAGCGTAAAAAGAGGCTCATAGTGGAAGGCAGGAATAGGGTTGTCAAGAGCCTTGTGCTTGGAAGGGCTTTAGAGAAGGAAATAACGGTAAAGAGGAAAACCTACAAGGCGGGCACCCTTATAGATGAGAAGGTTTTTGAAGACCTGCTCAATTACATAATAACCAAGCCGGAGAACCTATTTGAGGATAAGGAGCTATGTGAGAAGATAAACAGCATCAGAGACCGCACCAAGTTTCAGGTAGAGATGGTGAGCAAGCTCTATGAGGAAAAGATTAATTCTATAGGTAAGAAGACGGAGCTTCCCGCGGGGGTTCTTGCCCTCGTAAAGGTTTATATTGCTCAAAAAAGGAAGATAAAGGTGGGGGACAAGATGGCAGGCAGGCACGGAAACAAGGGCGTCATATCCGTTGTCCTGCCAGTTGAGGATATGCCCTTCCTTGAAGATGGCACACCTGTAGATATAGTGCTCAATCCTCTGGGCGTTCCCTCCCGTATGAACGTGGGTCAGATATTAGAAACGCATCTTGGCTGGGCGTTGAAAGAGCTTGGGAAAAAGCTTAGAGAGCTTTTAGAAGATGGTGCAGAAAGGGCTGAGCTTGTTGAGTTTTTAAAGGGCATATACTCAGTTGGAGATTACAAGGGGGAAAACCAGAAGTTCATAGAAGAGTTCCTGAACTCTTTAGATGATGCTGAATTTAAAGAGCTTATGGAGCTGTATGCTGATAGGGGCATACCTGTTGCAACGCCCGCCTTTGAGGGTGCAAGCGAAGAACATGTGAAGGAGCTTCTCAGGAAAGCTGGGCTACCTGAGGACGGAAAAACCACCCTCTATGATGGAAGGACGGGCGAGCCCTTTGACATGAGGGTGACTGTAGGTTATATGCACATGCTGAAGCTCATACACATGGTGGACGACAAGATACACGCCCGCTCCACCGGACCTTACTCCCTCGTTACCCAGCAGCCTCTGGGTGGTAGAGCACAGTTTGGTGGTCAGAGACTTGGAGAGATGGAGGTCTGGGCTCTCGAAGCCCATGGAGCGGCGCACACATTGCAGGAGATGCTTACCGTTAAGTCCGATGACATAGAAGGAAGAACAAACGTCTATGAAGCTATAGTTAAGGGCAGGTACATATACAAGCCGGGCATACCCGAATCCTTCAGGGTGCTCGTGCGTGAGCTAAAGGCTTTAGGTCTTAATGTCAAATGTGAAAACGGGGTTAGCATGCCCTGCGACCAGGTTGAGATAGAGGAGGAATAACATGAGAAAGGGACTTTTACCCTTTGAAAAAATTAAGCTTATGTTAGCTTCCCCTGAGGATATAAGGAGCTGGAGTTATGGGGAGGTTAAAAAACCAGAGACCATAAACTACAGAACCCATAAACCCGAGAAGGACGGTCTCTTCTGTGCAAAGATATTCGGACCCATAAAGGACTACGAGTGTCTGTGCGGAAAATACAGGGGCAAGCGTTTTGAGGGAACCATATGCGACAAGTGTGGTGTAGAAGTAACCCGTTCCTATGTAAGAAGGCAGAGGTTCGGGCATATAGAACTTGCGGCTCCCGTGGCTCATATATGGTTTTTGAAGAGCACACCTTCCAAGATTGCTACCCTTATGGGTCTTTCTGTAAGGGATGTGGAAAGGGTCATCTACTTTGAGTCCTACTTAGTTATTGAGTACCCCATGAGCGAGGAAGAAGAAAGAGCCTTTGCCCAGCAGGAGGATACTATCCCATTAAAGGATGAGCTTGGTAATACAAAGTTTGTAAAGCTCCATGTGGTAGATGAAGATACATACAACGAGCAGTTTGCGGTAAGCCTTGAGCACAAGTATGAGGGGGGTATGGGTGCGGAGATAGTAAAAAAGGTCCTCTCACAGCTTGACTTAGAAACCTATGCAAAGAAGCTAAGGGAAGAGATAAAGCCCTATAGCTTTGGCTTTGAAGACCTCTCGCAAGAGCTATACAACCGCTACAGGAAGGTTTACGAGCGTATGATAAGGGTTCTGGCGGAAGACCTCAGGCTCTTTGGTGTGGATGTAAAGGTACCGGAAGGTCAAAGCCTTGAGCAGGTTCTTCACAGGGTCATTTGTGAAGAGCTTTATCTTGACTTAGAAAAGGGAGAGCTTTATGAAAGCCCCTGTGAGGGCTGTCAGACGGGCAAGGAGGCTATTCAGGCCTACTATGAGCGTGTGCGACAGCAAAAGAAGGATATGCCCGTTTTCGAAAAGATTAAGGTGGACATAAGGAATGCGGTGCTCAAAGAAATATCAGAATCTAAAGTAAAGAAGGTGCTAAGAGTTTTAAAGCTGGTGGAGGACTTTATAAAGAGCGGAAACAGACCTGAATGGATGATACTGGAAGTTCTTCCTGTCTTGCCACCTGAGCTAAGGCCACTTGTTGCCTTAGACGGTGGAAGGTTTGCCACCTCGGACCTCAACGACCTGTACAGAAGAATCATAAACAGGAACAACAGGCTAAAGAGGCTAATAGAGCTGGATGCCCCCGAGATAATCATCAGGAACGAAAAAAGGATGCTTCAGGAGGTGGTCTCGGCCCTTATAGACAACGGAAAGAGAGGACGGGTCATAACCCAGAATGGAAGGGCTTTGAAGTCTCTGTCTGACTACCTGAGGGGCAAGCAGGGAAGGTTCAGGCAGAACCTTCTGGGCAAAAGGGTTGATTACTCGGGACGTAGCGTTATAGTGGTAGGTCCTGAGCTCAAAATGCATCAGTGCGGGCTTCCAAGAATCATGGCTCTTGAGCTTTTCAAGCCCTTTGTTTATAGAAGGCTGGAGGAAAAGGGCTATGCCACTTCTATAAAGAACGCCAAAAAGCTTGTAGAGCAGAAAACGCCGGAGGTTTGGGAGTGTTTGGAGGAGGTGGTAAAACAGCACCCCGTGCTTTTGAACCGTGCCCCTACTCTTCACAGACCTTCTATACAGGCCTTTGAGCCTGTGCTTGTGGACGGAAAGGCCATACAGCTCCATCCCCTCGTATGCCCGCCCTTTAATGCGGACTTTGACGGAGACCAGATGGCTGTCCATGTACCCCTTGGCATAACCGCCCAGCTTGAAGCCTACATACTGATGCTTTCTACACAGAATATCCTCTCACCTGCACATGGCAAACCCCTTACCATGCCCTCTCAGGATATGATACTGGGCGTGTATTATATGACTCAGGAAGTCCCGGGTGTGAAGGGTGAGGGCAAGCTCTTTCTGAGCAAAGAAGATGTGCTTTTGGCTTATGAGAACGGTGTGGTTGATATGCACGCACGCATAAAGCTGAGGATTGAAAGTGGTAAAGTGATAGAAACAACACCGGGTAGGGTTCTCTTTAACAGCATAATGCCCGAGGGCTATCCCTTTGTCAATGAGCCCATGGACAAGAAAAAGGTTTCAAAGCTTATAGCGGATATATACAACAAGTATGGAACGGAACGCACCGCCAGGTTCCTTGATGACCTCAAAGAGCTTGGCTTTAACATTGCCACTAAGGCGGCCGTTTCCATAGGCGTGGAAGACCTGCGCGTGCCTGAGGTGAAAAAGGAAATACTAAGACAGGCCTTTGAACAGACGGACGAGATAGCGGAGCTTCACAGGAAGGGCATCATCACCGCCAAGGAGCGCTACAACAGAATCATAGACCTCTGGTCCGAGATAACGGATAAGGTTTCAAAGGCCATGTTTGAGGAAATAGAAAAGAGCACCATAAGGCAGAGGGATAAGGTATATACGGGCATTTTTAACCCCATATACATGATGGCAAATTCAGGAGCAAGGGGCAACAGAGACCAGATTAGACAGCTGGCCGCCATGAGGGGTCTTATGGCTAAGCATACGGGTGAGTTTATTGAAACGCCCATAGTCTCCAACTTCAGGGAGGGTCTTTCTGTCCTTGAATACTTCATATCCACCTACGGAGCCCGTAAGGGTCTTGCGGATACAGCTCTCAAGACCGCTTTCGCTGGATATCTAACCAGGAGACTTGTAGATGTAGCTCAGGATATTACCATAGTGGAAAAGGATTGCGGCACCTACAGAGGCATATTGATGGAGCCTATAGTAGAAGGAGGCGAGGAGAAAGTATCTCTAAAAGAGAGGATAATCGGAAGAACCCTTGCGGAGGATGTATTAGACCCCTATACAAAGGAAGTTATAGCCAGAAGAAACGAAATAGTAGATGAACAGCTGGCTGACAGGATAGTACATGCGGGCATAGAAAAGGTGCTCATAAGGTCTCCCCTTACCTGCGAGTCTAAATATGGCATATGTGCCATGTGCTACGGCTGGGACCTCTCTCAGAGGAAGCTGGTAGATGTGGGCGAGGCGGTCGGTATCATCGCAGCCCAGTCCATAGGTGAGCCGGGCACACAGCTCACCATGAGAACCTTCCACATAGGCGGTGCTGCTGTTGCAGAAAGGGTAAAGGGTGAGCTCATAAACGAGACCGCTGGCAGGGTGAAGTATTACAACATAAAGCTCATAACAAACAGGGAAGGCAAGAGAGTGAACATATCAAAGGACGGTGCCATAGGCATACTGGACGGCGAAGGCAGGATGGTGGAAAGGCATGCGGTGCCTTATGCGGCGGTTATACTGGTGGAGGAAGGCAAGGAGGTCAAAGAAGGCACAGTGCTTGCAGAATGGGACCCCTTCAACACATACATCATAGCGGAAGAGAGGGGAACGGTGGAGTTCAAAGATATAGCCCTGGATATAACTGTAAAGGAGGAGAGGGACCCCCTTACTGGAAGGAGCTCCACCATAGTGTCCTTTACACGTCCGAAGGACGCCATGCTTCACACACCAAAAGTGGTGGTGCGCACGGAAGATGGCAGGGAAGTATCCTATGACCTTCCAGTAAACTCCATACTGAACGTGCCTGCGGATAAGATAAGCTTGGAATGGCTTGTGTGTCCTACCTGCAGTGAGTCAGAGGGGGCAGAGATACAGCATAAATACTATGTGGTTAAGGACTACAGGGTGGAACCCGGCGATGTGCTTGCCCGCATACCTAAGGAAATGGCAAAGGTCAGAGACATCGTGGGCGGTCTTCCAAGGGTGGAAGAGCTCTTTGAAGCAAGGAGACCTAAAAACCCAGCCATACTTACGGAGATTGATGGTGTGGTCAGGCTCTTTGAGGATGCGGACGAGGTTATCATATTCAACCCGCGCACTGGAGAAACGCGCAAGTACGATATAAAGAAAGATGAATACATTCTTGTAAGCCACGGTCAGTATGTGCAGAAAGGAGCAAGCATTACAGAAAGCACAAAGGCTGATATAGAGGGTCAGGTAAGGATAAAAGGAAGGGGCTACCGTGTGGTGGTCTACAACAAGGAGACGGGTTTGCAAAAAGAATACTTCGTTCCGAAAGGTAAGCATCTTCTTGTCAAGAACGGGGATACGGTGCAGGCTGGAGACCCCTTGACGGACGGCACGCCCGTGCCAGAAGAGATACTCAAGATTAAGGGTGTGGATGAGCTTCAGAGGTTCTTGCTAAAGGAAGTCCAGATGGTTTATAGACTGCAGGGTGTGGATATAAACGATAAGCACTTTGAGATAATCATAAGACAGATGCTCAGGCGCAGACGTATTGTGGACCCAGGAGATAGCAGGTTCTTAGTAAACGAGGAGGTGGAAATAGAGGAACTTGAGCAGGAAATTCAGAGGATAAGAGAAGAGGGCGGGAAGATACCAAAAGCTGAGCCTATACTGGTAGGTATATCAAAAGCAGCTCTAACTTCAAGAAGCTGGATATCCGCAGCCTCCTTCCAGGAAACCACAAAGGTGCTAACAGACGCCGCCTGTGAGGGCAAGGTGGATGACCTCAGAGGCATAAAGGAAAATGTGATAATAGGCAACCTCATACCTGCTGGGACGGGTCTGTGGGACTATGCCAACGTGGAAGTTCTTGAAGAGGAGCGTGCAAAGATATTTAAAGATATGCTATAATAATTAGCTTAGGAGGTTTGAAATGCCTACCATAAACCAGCTTGTTAAGCAGGGAAGAGAGAAAAAGAGGAAGAAGAGCAAGGCTCCTGCCCTTCAGGGGAACCCTCAGAAGAGGGGTGTATGCGTGAGGGTTTATACGGTAACTCCCAAAAAGCCCAACTCCGCTTTAAGAAAGGTGGCAAGGGTGAGGCTCTCCAACGGCATAGAGGTGACCGCCTACATACCTGGGGAGGGTCATAACCTTCAGGAACACTCCATAGTTCTTGTTAGAGGTGGTAGGGTAAAAGACCTTCCTGGCGTGAGGTATAAAGTAATAAGGGGCGCCCTTGATACGGCCGGCGTTGCCAACAGAAGACAATCAAGGTCTAAATACGGTGTAAAGAGACCAAAGGCTGGAGCACAAGAAGCAAAAGGAGGTAAGAAGTAATGCCAAGGAAAGGACCAGTTCCTCCAAGAGAAATACCCCCAGACCCAAAATACGGTGATGTGATAGTCCATAAACTTATAAACAAGGTAATGAAGGACGGTAAAAAGTCCGTGGCTGAGTGGATAGTCTATACAGCCCTTGAGTCAGCTGCACAAGAGGTAAACATGCATCCTGTGGAGCTTCTTCATAAGGTGGTGGAAAAGCTAAAGCCCGAGTTTGAAGTAAGGCCCAGAAGAGTGGGCGGTGCCACCTATCAGGTACCTGTGGAAGTGCCTCCAAGGAGGCAGGTAAGCCTTGCCTTAAAATGGCTGGTGGAGGCAGCGAGAGAGCGGGCTAAGCACAGGGGAAGCTATACAATGGTGGAAAGGCTAAAGGCGGAACTTCTTGACGTGCTTCAGGATAAGGGTGGAGCCATAAAGAAGAAGGAAGATACTCATAGAATGGCTGAAGCGAACAAGGTCTTTGCTCATTTCAGGTGGTAAGGAGGAAAGGACATGCCAAGAATGGTGCCCATAGAAAGGCTCAGAAACATAGGCATAGTTGCCCACATAGATGCGGGCAAAACCACCACTACGGAAAGGATACTCTACTATACGGGTAAGACCTACAAGATAGGTGAAGTGCATGAGGGTGCTGCTACCATGGACTGGATGCCTCAGGAAAGGGAAAGAGGCATCACCATCACCGCAGCCACCACCGCCTGTTACTGGAAGGACCATCAGATAAACATAATAGACACGCCGGGACACGTGGACTTTTCTGTGGAAGTGGTGCGTTCCATGAAGGTGCTGGACGGCATAATATTTATCTTTTCTGCAGTGGAGGGTGTTCAGCCACAGTCGGAAGCCAACTGGCGCTGGGCTGACAGGTTTGGCGTTCCAAGAATTGCCTTTATAAATAAACTGGACAGGCTTGGTGCGGACTTTTACAGGGTTTTCAATGAGATAGAAAAGAAGCTCAGCATAAAGCCGGTGGCGGTTCAGATACCAGTTGGTGCGGAAGACCAGTTTAAGGGTGTTATAGACCTTATGCAGATGAAAGCCATCATATGGCTTGAAGAGACTCTCGGAGCAAAGTACGAGGTGGTGGAAGTTCCAGAAGAGTATATGGATAAGGCTCAGGAATGGCGCGCAAAAATGGTGGAGAGCATAGTGGAAAAGGACGATGAGCTTATGATGAGATACTTGGAGGGTGAAGAGATTCCTGTTGAAGAACTAAAAAGGGTTTTAAGAAGGGCCACCATAAACAAAGAACTTGTGCCGGTCCTTTGTGGTTCAGCCTTTAAGAATAAGGGCGTTCAGCCCCTCCTGGACGCAGTCATTGACTACCTGCCCTCTCCCTTAGATGTGCCACCCGTCAGGGGTATCAATCCAAAGACGGGTCAGGAGGAGGAAAGAAGACCTCTTGACGAGGAGCCTTTCTGTGCATACGCCTTTAAGGTGATGAGCGACCCCTATGCGGGTCAGCTTACCTACTTCAGGGTATTTTCCGGCAAGGTGACCGCAGGCTCTTATGTCTATAATGCCACCAAGGACAAGAAGGAAAGGATTGGAAGACTCCTTCTAATGCATGCCAACTCAAGGGAAGATGTGCAGGAGGCTTCCGCCGGTGAGATAGTGGCTGCGGTTGGCATGGATGCTACCACAGGCGATACCCTGTGCGATGAAAAGCATCCCATACTCCTTGAAAAGTTAGAGTTTCCTGAGCCAGTTATCTCCATGGCAATAGAACCAAAGACCAAGAAGGACCAGGAAAAGCTTTCACAGGTGCTTAACAGGTTTATGAAGGAAGACCCCACCTTCAAGGCGAGCGCAGACCCAGAAACGGGTCAGACCCTAATACACGGTATGGGAGAGCTTCACCTTGAGATTATTGTGGACAGGATGAAGCGTGAATACGGTATTGAGGTAAATGTGGGCAAGCCTCAGGTGGCATACAAGGAAACCATAAAGGGTAAAGCAACTGCGGAGGGCAAGTTTATCCGCCAGACGGGTGGAAGAGGTCAGTATGGTCATGTGGTTATAGAGGTAGAGCCTCTTGAAAGGGGTCAGGGCTTTATATTTGAAAACGCCATAGTGGGCGGTATTATTCCAAAAGAGTTCATACCTGCCGTGGAAGAGGGCATAAAGGAAGCCATGCAGAACGGCGTCATGGCAGGTTATCCAGTGGTGGATGTTAAGGTCAGGCTCTTTGATGGTTCTTATCACGAGGTGGACTCCTCCGAGATGGCTTTCAAGATAGCAGGCTCTTTAGCTTTCAAGGAGGCGGCAAGAAAGGCTGGTCTTACGCTCCTTGAACCCATAATGGAGGTAGAGGTGGAAACTCCAGAGGATTACGTGGGAGATGTGATAGGAGACCTCAATTCAAGGCGTGGAAGGATCTTAGGTATGGAGAATAAGGGTGTAATAACTGCCATCAGGGCCTATGTGCCTCTGGCAGAGATGTTTGGCTATGCCACCACCCTTAGGAGCTTGACACAGGGAAGAGGAACCTTTATAATGAAATTTTCTCATTATGATGAAGTTCCCCAGAGCATAGCGGAGCAGATAGTTGGGGAACGAATGGCAACAGCAAAATAAGGAGGTAATACGATGGCTAAGGAGAAGTTTGTAAGAGAGAAGGAGCATGTGAACGTGGGCACCATAGGGCACGTGGACCATGGCAAATCCACCCTCACATCAGCCATAACCTGCGTGCTTGCTGCGGGGGTATTGCCAGGAGGCAAAGCCAGGTGCATGAAGTATGAGGAAATAGACAAGGCACCAGAGGAAAAGGAAAGGGGCATAACCATAAACATAACCCACGTGGAGTATGAGACACCCAAGAGGCACTATGCACACGTGGACTGTCCCGGGCATGCGGACTACATAAAGAACATGATAACGGGCGCAGCTCAGATGGACGGAGCCATACTGGTAGTATCAGCAGCTGACGGACCCATGCCACAGACAAGAGAGCACGTGCTGCTGGCAAGGCAGGTAAACGTGCCATACATAGTAGTATTCATGAACAAGTGTGATATGGTAGATGACCCCGAGCTGCTGGACCTTGTAGAGCTTGAAGTAAGGGAGCTGCTTAGCAAGTATGAATTTCCTGGGGATGAAGTGCCTGTGATAAGGGGTTCAGCTCTTGGAGCCTTGCAGGAGCTTGAGGCAGGCAAGCCTGACAGGTGGTGCAATGCCATAGTGGAGCTACTCAATGCACTTGACGAATACATACCCACGCCGCAGAGGGACGTAGACAAACCCTTCCTGATGCCCATAGAGGACGTCTTTAGCATATCTGGTCGTGGAACAGTGGTGACGGGAAGAGTAGAGAGGGGTGTATTGAAGCCTGGGGAGGAAGTGGAGGTGGTAGGTTTGAGGGAGGAGCCAATAAAGACAGTAGCCACCTCCATAGAGATGTTCAGGAAGATACTTGATGAAGCGTTGCCTGGGGACAATGTGGGAGTGCTGTTGAGGGGTGTAGGCAAGGACGATGTGGAGAGGGGTCAGGTGTTGGCAAAGCCTGGGACAGTGAAGCCCCACAAGAAGTTCAGGGCGCAGGTATATGTGCTTAGCAAGGAGGAAGGAGGAAGGCATACACCCTTCTTTGTCAATTACAGGCCGCAGTTTTACTTCAGGACAGCAGACGTGACTGGGACAGTAGTGAAGCTACCTGAGGGTCAGGAGATGGTGATGCCTGGGGACAATGTGGAGCTTGAGGTGGAGCTGGTGAAGCCTGTGGCGATGGAGGAGGGTCTCAGGTTTGCCATAAGGGAAGGAGGAAGGACTGTAGGTGCTGGTGTGGTGATAAAAATCCTTGATTGAGGTGTGAAGGATGGAGCAGGGGTTAATACGAATAAAGCTGAGGTCTTATGACCATAGGCTTCTTGACCAGTATGTGAGGCAGATAATAGATGTGGTTAAGCGCACGGGCGGCACTGTAAGGGGTCCCATACCTCTTCCTGTTCGCAGGAGGAGGTGGGTAGTTCTGAGGTCGCCCCACAAGTTTGACCAGTCCAGGGAGCATTTTGAGATAAGGGAGCACAGAAGGGTGCTTGACATAACAAGGGCAACCTCCCAGACCATTGAATCTTTGAGGGATTTAACCCTGCCAGCCGGTGTTGATGTAGAGCTTATCATAGGGAGATAGCCATGGCGATGGGTCTAATAGGTAAGAAGATTGGAATGATAAGGGTTTTTTTAAAGGATGGCACTTCCCTACCCGCCACGGTGATAGAAGTAAAGCCTAATTATGTGACCGCCGTAAGGACTGAAGAGAAGGATGGATACAGGGCTATCCAGGTGGGTGCCTTTGAGGGCAAAGAGAAGCATTTGACGAAGGCGGAGCTTGGGCATCTGAAGAAGGTGGGAAGGGTTTTAAGAAAGCTGAAAGAGTTTAGAGTTGATAACCCTCAGGACTATCAGATAGGACAGGAGCTGAGAGTGGAGAAGGTCTTTCAGCCAGGAGAGCTTGTAGACGTGGTGGGCAGGAGCAAGGGTAGAGGCTTTGCCGGAACCATGAAAAGGTGGGATTTTGGTGGATTTCCCAAGTCCCACGGACACAGATACCACAGGGCGGTTGGTTCCATAGGAAACAGGTCCGACCCGGGTAGGGTCTGGAAGGGCAAAAGGATGGCCGGACACTGGGGCAATGAACCCATTAGAGTTCAGTCTCTCCTCGTGCTAGATGTGGTGCCGGGCTTAAACCTTCTGATAGTTAAGGGCTCAGTGCCGGGTCCTAACGGCGGTGTGGTGTATGTGGAAAAATCTACCATAGCGGGAAGAAAGTCTCAAAGGCTTAAGCTCAACAGGATAAAGCATATGGCGGAAAACATACTTAAAGGAGAGCTGGTATGAAGGTCCTGAGCGTAGAGTTAAAGCCTGAGGTTTTTGGTGTAGAGGTAAAAAAGCACGTGCTCTGGGAGGTGGTCAAGTGGCAGCTTGCCTCAAGAAGGCAGGGCACGCACAGCACAAAAACAAGAGGGGAAGTGGCTTACAGCGGCAGGAAGCTTCTGCCCCAGAAGGGGACAGGAAATGCAAGGCATGGCGACAGGGGTGCTAACATATTCGTAGGTGGTGGTGTGGCCCACGGTCCAAAACCAAGGGATTATTACTATGCACTCCCCAAGAAGGTAAGAAGGCTTGGTCTTAAAATGGCTCTTAGCCTGAAGGCTAAGGAAGGCAATCTTTTAGTGGTTGATACCATTGAGGTGGGTGATGTGCCAAAAACCAAGAAGGCTTTAGAAGTGCTAAAAGAGCTTGGTATGGAGAAGGATAAGGTTCTTCTGGTTTTGCCGCAGAAGGATGAGGTAATATACAGGTCTTTTAGAAACCTTCAGAAGGTAAAGGTTCTGCCCGTTGAGGGGCTGAACGTTTATGATGTGCTGTGGGCGGATAAGCTCCTTCTGGTGGAGCCAGCCCTTAGCAAGATATACGAGAGGTTGATGCCATGAGAAGACCGGAAGAAATAGTGATAAGGCCTATAATAACGGAAAAGAGCAACAGGCTTATGGAAGACCATAAAAAATATACCTTTGAGGTGGCTCTTGATGCCACAAAGCATGAGATAAAGCATGCCATAGAGAAACTCTTTGGGGTAAAGGTTTTGAAGGTAAATACCCTTATAGTTAAACCCAGAAAGAAGCGGGTGGTGGGCAAGTTTAGGCAGTATGGCTACACAAGAGCCTATAAGAAAGCTATCGTTACCATACCACCCGATAAGGAAATAGACCTTACAGGAGTGTAAAGATGGGTGTAAGGAAGTTAAAACCTGTAACCAACGGACAGAGGCATGCGGTTCTTTACGACTTTTCTGAGATTACCAAGTCAGAGCCAGAAAAGTCCCTGCTTGTCCACTGGCACAGGGCAAAGGGCAGGTCCCGTCAGCAGGGCAAGATCACCTCACGGGGTAGAGGTGGCGGAAACAAAAGGCGTTATAGGCTCATAGATTTTAAAAGGGATAAGAGCCTCGTGCCTGCAAAGGTGGTTGCCATAGAGTATGACCCTAACAGGTCAGCTCGCATAGCCCTCCTCCACTATGCGGACGGAGAGAAAAGGTATATTCTCTGGCCAGAGGGCCTTAAGGTGGGTGATACGGTCCTTTCCATATCCTACGAGGATGCAGAAGCAGGCAAGGAGCTACCAGAAATAAAAGTGGGTAATGCCCTGCCTTTGAAGTATATACCTGTGGGTACCATAGTGCATAACGTGGAGCTTCACCCCGGCAAGGGCGGGCAGATAGCCAGAGCGGCAGGCATGTCTGCCCAGATACTCGGTAAGGTAGGCGACTATGTGCAGCTGAGGATGCCCTCTGGTGAGATCAGGCTTGTTCACCAGAGATGTATGGCTACTGTGGGAGCGGTTGGTCTTGCAGAGCATGAACTGGTTAAATACGGAAAGGCTGGAAGGAGAAGGTGGTTAGGCTGGAGACCCATAACAAGAGGAACCGCCATGAACCCTGTAGACCACCCGCATGGCGGTGGTGAGGGCAAAACAAAGGGCAAGCACCCGGAGTCTCCTTGGGGTTGGAAGACCAAGGGCTACAAGACAAGAAGGGGTAAGAAATATTCAGACAAGTTTATACTTGTTTCAAGGAAGGGCAAGCCCCTGAGAGGAGGTGTCAAGTAATGGGTTTTAAGGGCTCATGGAACAAAAGGAACAGGCTTGTAGAAGACCTTGATACTTTTTTAAAGCTCTATAAGAAGACACAGCGTATATACAAGAAGGTGCGCGCGGTTCAACATATTCCAGAGCTTTACCAGAAGGCTATAGAAAAGTATCAGCAGGTCTGGGACGAGTATAGAAGGCTTGTCAATAAAAAGGCATGGGTTGACCCAAAGCTCTGGTTTAGAATCAGGAAGATGAACGAAACGGGCGAGAGGAAGGTGATAAAAACTTACAGCAGGGACACCACCATAATTCCGGATTTTGTCGGTCATACCATAGCGGTTCATAATGGCAAGACTTTTGTGCCTGTGTATATAACCTCCGACATGGTGGGGCATAAGCTGGGCGAGTTTGCCCCCACAAGGACCTTCAGGGGGCATCCTGAAAAATCCGCAAAAACTGCGAAGAAGAAGTGAGGTGCTAACATGGAAGCAAGAGCAGTGCTAAGGTATGCTAAGGTATCTCCCACAAAGGCAAGACAGGTTTTAAGACTAATTCAGGGCAAGTCCGCTGGCGAGGCTCTCTATCAGCTAAGGTTTATCCCCAAAAAGTCCGCTCGTATAGTGGAGGGTGTTTTAAGAAGCGCCCTTGCCAATGCGGAGCAGAAGAACATGGACCTTGAAAGGCTTTACATTAAAAAGGCGGTGGCGGACGAGGGACCCATGTATAAAAAATGGCTTCCGAGAGCCCATGGAAGGGCAACCATGCTGAGGAAAAGGACATCACACATTACTATAGTTCTTGAAGAGAAGGAGGAAACCTGATGGGCCAGAAAACGCATCCAATAGGCTTCAGGCTTGGAGTTGTAAGGGATTGGAGCTCCAAATGGTTTGCCGGTAAGAGGGATTATACAAGGCTTTTACATGAGGACCTCAGGATAAAGGAATACATAAAGAAGAGGTACGCGGCTGCCGGCATATCCAAAGTAATCGTGGAAAGAATGGCGGACAAGGTTAAGGTAAGGGTTTTATCCGCCAGACCCGGCATCATTATAGGAAGGAAGGGTGCAGAAGTAGAACAGCTTAAAAAGGATATTGAATACATAACAGGCGGTAAGGATGTTTTA
Organism: Aquificota bacterium; assembly: GCA_030549905.1. Taxonomy (GTDB): domain Bacteria; phylum Aquificota; class Aquificia; order Aquificales; family Aquificaceae; genus Pampinifervens. The sequence goes on from JAUQQK010000003.1 coordinate 45,281, forward strand.
ATTACTGTTGATGAAGTAAGAATCCCCGAGCTTGACGCACAGCTTGTGGCGGAAGAGATAGCCCTTCAGATTGAGAGAAGGGTTTCACACAGAAGGGCTATGAAGAGAGCTATAGACAATGCCTTCAAAGCAGGTGCGAAGGGTGTGAAGGTACAGGTAAAGGGTAGAATTGGCGGTGCGGAGCTTGCAAGGGCTGAATGGTTTCTTGTAGGCAGGATGCCTCTACAGACCCTGAGGGCGGATGTGGATTATGGTTATGCGGTTGCACAGACTAAGTATGGCGTGCTTGGTGTTAAGGTATGGATATATAAGGGTGATGTGCTAAAGGGTGGAAAGGAAGAGATAGTTAAAAAGATAGAAGAGGACCTAAAGAAGGCGGAAAAGGAGGTGTAAGATATGTCTTTCCTTGCTCCAAAGAAGACAAAGTTTAGAAAATCCCAGAGGGGAACCCTTAAAGGCAAGGCTTTCAGAGGCAACAGGCTTGCCTTTGGTGAGTATGGCATACAGGCTCTTGAATCTTGCTGGCTCACGCAGAGGCAGATAGAAGCCGGAAGGATTGCCCTCGTGCGTGCCCTGCGAAAGGGTGCAAAGGTGTGGATACAGGTCTTCCCTGACAAGCCCTACACAAGAAAGCCTAACGAAGTAAGGATGGGTGGAGGTAAGGGCGACCCGGAAGGCTTCGTGGCGGTTGTTAAACCTGGCAGGATAATCTACGAGTTTTCCGGCGTATCTGAAGAAGTGGCAGAGGAAGCCCACAGACTTGTGGATGCCAAACTACCCATTAAAACAAGGCTTGTAAAGGCTGGAGGTATTCAGGCATGAAGGTAGAGGAACTCAGAAAGCTGAGCCTTAAGGACCTTCTAAAGAAGGAAGAGGAGTTAAGAAGGGAGCTTTTAAGGCTCAGGTTTAAGAAGAAAATAGAAGGCTTACCAAACCCCATGGCAATAAGGAATACAAAGAGGGATTTAGCAAGGGTTTTAACCTTGATAAGGGAAAAAGAGCTTAGAGGTGAGCAGTGATGGAGAAAAAGTGGCATGAAAAAAGAAAGGAACTTGTAGGTGTGGTGGTGAGCGACAAGATGCAAAAAACGGTGGTGGTCAGAGTTGACAGAAGAGAAGCCCACCCTATTTATAAGAAGCACATAGTAAAAAGCAAGAAATATCACGCTCATGACCCAAACAACGAGTGCAGGGTGGGCGACATAGTGGTGATAAGGGAAACAAGACCTCTTTCAAAGACAAAAAGGTGGGTGGTGGTAAGGATACTGCAGAGGGCTAAATCTCCTGAGGAGGCTCTGAAGGAAGGGCAGTAAAATATCTTTATGCTTTTCCTTCTCCTCCTCTTTCTCTTTTCATACTCCCTTGCTTTAGAGGTCTTTTCTGAAAGCCTTGAGAGGTTGCCTGATGGTACCATCAAGGCAGTTGGTAATGTGGAAGCCTATTATAAAAACTATTACATAAAGGCTGATTTAATGACCTATGACCCTGAAAGAAAGCTTGTGCAGGCGGAGGGGAACGTATATATAAGGTCTTATGATGGCAGGCTTGAAGTGAGGGGAGAAAGTGCCTTTCTTGACCTTGATAAGGATAAGGGTTATTTTATAAAGGCGGATGGACGCTTTGAAAAGTTTTACTTTACCGCGGAGAGGGTGGATAAGGAAGGCAACAGCTATGAAGTGAGGGAGGGAAGCATTACCACATGTCCTCCAGACAGGAAGGAGCTTCTTGTTTGCTTTTCTAAAGCTTACATCTCTGAAAGATATGCCACAGGTCTTGGAAGCTCTTTAAGGCTTTTCAAAATACCCGTTGCTTACACGCCCCTTGTGGTCTTTCCTGTGGGTGATAGAAGGTCTGGGCTTTTACCACCCACCATAGGTTCAAACAGCTACAACACTTTCATATACAAACAACCCATATACTGGGTCATATCGCCCGATAAGGATGCTACCCTTACCCTTGACTACCGGGACAAGCAGGCAAAGGGATTAAGCCTTGAATACAGGCAGTCTCTCAGGAAGGAGCTGGACCTTACAGGCGCCTTTTCCTTTTACAGGGAGCCCGTACCTCCTGGTAAATGGTGGGAGGGAAGACCTAAGGAAACCTTCAGAGAAAACCGCTACAGGCTCAAGTTTGACCTTGACCTGTCAGAACTAAAACTGGGTGTGGATACCCTCTCTGACCCTTACTTTATGCAGGATATGTACTTCACTACCAGAGAGAGAACCATACCCTATCTGACTTCCTACCTGTCCTACAAGAAAGAATTTGACTGGGTTTTATTCGTCTTTGACGCCAGGAAGTTTTACGACACCACATCACCAGACAATAAAAAAACCCTCCAGAGGCTTCCGGAGGTAGGTCTTTATGTAAAGGATATTAGCCTTCCCTATGGCTTTTCCTTCAACACCACCTTTTCTTACGCAAACTTTTACAGGGAAGAGGGACAAAAGGCACAAAGGCTCTTATTCTTCCCTGAGCTTTCCCTGCCAAAGAGGCTTTTCGGTCTTAACCTTCTATCCACCCTCACCATTGAGAACCTCTTTTACTGGGATGTGAAAGGCTCTGAGGCAACAGATAAGTCTGTACCTATCTCTTTGAGATACAGGGAGAGGCTACCCTTTTTCTTCACACATAGAGTTGGTGGTTTTCAATTAAGCCACATGCTTGAGCTATCTTATTCGTACAGACCTAAGGGCTTTAATAACCCGCGTTTTGACACTCTTGACCAGATAGACAAGGAAAGCACCCTTAACTATTCCTTTTTAAGCTCTGGCTATTATGAAGGAAAGCAGATTTACAGCCTTTTTATACAAGGCGGGTATAACCACCTTGGTAGCTTTACTTACCTTGACCAGGTGGTAAAGGAAAAGTTAATGCCTGTAAGGACGCTTTTTAGCCTTATGCCCACCGACTGGTTTTCTTTATCCGCAGACAGCACTTACGACCCAGTCCATAGCAGACTGCTGAAAAACGTTGGCTCTTCTACCTTCAAGTATAAACAGAGCTCCTTAACCCTTAGCAGAACTTACGAAAAGAGCTACTACGGACAGCTTATAAACGACCAGTATGGAGCGGTTTTGTCCACAGCTTTTTCAAAGGCAACCCTGAACCTTGGCATTATAAGGGATAACAGAATAGGTAAAGACCTTCAGAGGAGGATAGAGCTTTTATACAAAGGAGCCTGCTGGGCGTTTGGGCTTTTGCTGAGGGACAATTACGACGGCACAAGACAGAAATACATAAAGGAAGTTTTCCTCACCTTCAATGTTTTTGACCTTCAAAGGCTTACAGTGCCTCTGAAGCGGCAAGAAGCTCCTTTAGCCTTTTAGTTTGGGCTTTTATATCTTTCGCATGGAATATGCCAGAGCCAACCACCAGTATGTCCGCTCCAGCTTTTGCCACCTCCATAATGTTGTCCTCCTTTATTCCACCATCAATCTCAATGAGAAGGGAAGGGTTTATCTCCATCACCATATCCTTGAGCCTTCTGAGCCTCTCTATAGACCTTTCTATAAACCTCTGACCCCCAAAGCCAGGGTTTACAGACATTAAAAGGACAAAGTCTGCATAATGAAGAACTTCCTCTAAGAGCTTGAGAGAGGTACCGGGGTTTATAACCACACCCGCCTTTGCACCAAGGCTCTTTATAAGCTCAAGGCTTCTGTGTATATGGTGGTTGTTCTCTATGTGTATGCTTACCATATCCGCCCCAGCCTTTATAAAGTCGGGAATGTATTTATCCACGTTCTCTATCATCAGGTGGGCATCGAGGGGAAGCCTGCAGTGTTTTTTTATGCTTTCAAGCAAGACAGGACCGAAGGTGATGTTTGGTACAAAATGTCCGTCCATCACGTCAAAGTGTATGAGGTCCGCCCCACCTTCTTCACAGGCTCTTATCTGCTCGCCAAGGTTCCAGAAGTCTGCAGAGAGTATAGAAGGAGCCAGAAGCTTCATTCCGCCTCCTCTTCAACCCTTATGAGAACAGGCTCCCCTACCACTACAGGAAGCTCCTTTATACCTTCTAAAGCCTTCTTCATGTCAAGTTCGTAGGCTTTGTGGGTTAGTATCACAAGGGGTATTATATGCTCCTTTTCCCTACCCGCTATACTACAGACCTTTTCCTTCTGCAGGACGCTGGCTATGCTTATGTTGCTATCCGCCAGCACCCTTGCTATGCTGGCAAGAACGCCAGGTTTGTCAGGCACATCAAACCTCAAATAATATCTGCTGTAGAAGTTTTTGCTAATGCTTAAAGTCCTATCACCCCAGCTGTAGGGCATTGCCTCCTTGCAGAAGGCTATCTTGCGCGCTATATCCACTATGTCTGAAACCACTGCGGAGGCTGTTGGGTGTGAGCCTGCACCCTTTCCGTAAAACATGGTTTTGCCTACAAAGTCCCCCTCTACCATTATGGCATTATAGACGTCCGAGACCTTTGCCAGAGGGTCCTCCTGAGGCAGGAAGGTGGGATGCACTCTTACCTCAAGCTCCGAGTCCCTTCTCTTTGCTATGGCTAAGAGCTTTAGAGTGTAGCCAAGCTCCCTGCCAAGCTCTATGTCCAAAAGCTCTACCCCTCTTATGCCCTCCACATAGACCTCCGAAAAGTCAAAAAAGCCTCCAAAGGCTATGTAAGAAAGTATGGCTATCTTGTGGGCTGTATCCCAGCCGTCTATATCAAGGCTTGGGTCCGCCTCCGCATAACCCTTTTCCTGAGCCTCACTGAGTGCGCTTTGAAAATCCACCTCCTCCTCAAGCATGCGGGTAAGTATGTAGTTGGTGGTACCGTTTAAAATGCCGTAGATAGCTCTTATCCGGTTGCCCACAAGGGATTCTTTTACTGCCTTTATTATGGGTATGCCACCTCCTACGGAGGCTTCGAAGCCTATGCTGAGACCCTTCTTCTGAGCAAGTTCAAACAGCTCTCTGCCTTCTTCCGCCAGAAGGTGCTTGTTGGCACTTACCACATGTTTTCCTTTTTCAAGAGCTTCTTTTATTAACTGTTTGGCAAAGCCCTTACCCCCCACAAGCTCCACCACAATGTCCGAATTTTCCAGAACTTCCTTGTAGTCTGTGGTTCTTATGTCAGATGGTACATAAAAGCTCCTTGGTCTTTGCCAGTCCTTGTCAGCAACTCTTGTTAGCTCTAAATCCACTCCCGACCTTTCCCTGATAAGCTCTGAGTTTTTCAAAAGTAGCTCCACCACACCAGTGCCCACCACACCACATCCTACTATACCAACCCTGACCCTCAAGGTTTTCCTCACTTAACGCTCAAGGCTTTCCTGTTTGGTTTGCCCTGTAAGGCACGGGTATGTATTGAACGGAAGGCACCTGAGAGCCCATGGGTTGCGGGAAGAGCTCCATAAGCTCATAAACCTCCCATGGCACTTCCGTGGAAATGTTCAGCCCAAGCTCTCTAAGATACTCAACGGTCAGTGGATAGTCGTGGGTATATTTACCCGTGGCAAGCTCCTCCGCTATATGCTCCGCCTTATGCCTGTCCATGCCGTTTTCTGTAAGAAGCCATACGAGGTATTCCTTCATCTGTTTTATAGCCTTCTGAGCTACATCTGCGAGTATAAGGGTCTGGTCTTCTATGTCTTTTGCCTCCTTCTGTTCTAACACCTTCAGAATGGAGGCGGCGGGCATGTTGCCCAGCTGTGGGTCAACGGGTCCAAGCACGGCGTTTGGGTCCATTATTACCTCGTCCGCAGACAAAGCCAAGAGGGTTCCACCAGACATGGCATAGTGAGGCACTATAACCCTTACCGGACCCTTATGCCTTACCAAAGCGTTTGCTATCTGCGTGGCGGCTAAGGCAAGACCCCCCGGCGTATGCACTATGAGGTCAATGGGCATGTCTGGAGGTGTCATCCTTATGGCTCTTAAAACCTGCTCCGAGTCCTCTATGTTTATATATCTGAATATAGGTATGCCAAAAAAGCCTAGGCTCTCCTGCCGGTGTATGAGGGTTATAACCCTGCTTCCTCTCTTTGCTTCAAGCTGTTGTATAAGTGCCTCCCTTGCCCTTGCCAGTGCGTACTTCCTCCAGAAGGGCAAAAAGAATATGATGAAAAAGAAGAGAAACCAGATAAAGTTATAAAGGTAGGCAAAGGGGTTAAACACAGGCTGTTCCATGCTCTTAGATTATACAAGAAAGAAATGTCTTTTTCAAGCCTGCCTGATTAAAAGTTTTCCTCCGCTGGTGTTATATCGTATATCTTAAGCTCCTTCTTTTTAAGCTCTTTGTTTTCGTTTAGATAGCATATAGCTATATCCCTGTTAAAGGTGAGGGCGGAGACTATCACGCTAAAAGGTTTCTTGCCTGCAGTCATATCTATTAGCAGCTCTCTGTATCCTATACCTTTATCCCTAAGCTTCTTAATAAGCCTATTCATTTCTCTCTGAAGTGCCGTAAGGTCTTCGTAATCAACGCCCTTCAAACTTTCAAAAAGCTCCTTTGATAGACCAAACAGACCAGCATATTCAAGAAAATTCTCTATGTACTTTTCACTATCTTTAGAGGGCAGTATATAGACCTTTTCAAGCCTTGCGCCAGCTTCCTGAAGCCTCTTTATAAGGCATACGGGCATAATCCAGTTGAATTTTTCATTTGAGTTTTCAATATACAGCTCAATCCTTTTGTCTTCTGGTATTTGTTGAACCTTCTGGATTTCTTTTTTCGGGTCGTGTCCATCTAGGGGTGTGCTAAGACCCATAATAAGAAATCTGGCACTCCTGACAGTTGAAAGCTCCTTGTCCTCCTCCACATAGTAGGTTATGTCTTCAAGACTTTTTGCGATTTTCTTTATCAGAAGAACCAGATAGAAGAGAAAGATTATAGAAAATAAAAAAAGAAACAGAGCCTTTAGCCAATCTGTCAGGTAAGGAAGTGAGTATATTAAGTCCTTGAGAGCATCTGGAAACCATGCAAAGAAGAGAGAAGCTACTATTAATACAACCATACCCTCCCAGGTTGAAATATCTCCCAGCAGTTGTTTTGCGGTTTTGTGTATCCTTACCGCCTTCATGTGTCCCAGGAGGAAGAAGACCAGTCGTCCCAGTTAGAGGAAGACCAATCGTCCCAACCAGAGGAAGACGAAGTGTCCCAGCTAGAAGAAGACCAATCATCAAAATTAGAAGAAAAACCTGAACTCCAGTCGCTTGAGCTATCATGATGCATAGCCCAGTATAGGGGGCAGGTGGGGTCCCACAAGGCTCTTGAAAGGTCGCAGTCGTCGTGTGAAAAGGTGCTTTCATGCGAAGTGGTCTGGTGCCAGTAGTCTTCGTCAAACATAGAAAAACTGTTCTTAGAGTCCCCGAAGGAGCTATCATCATGATATGTATGGTCTTTCATTTCCGTATGTTGGTCGGAGTCCGGGCTGTCTTGGTCTTGGTTCGTGTTTTTCTTATCATCAAAGGCTTCATCGTTTGCCCTGTTTATGGCTATCAGAAGGACTACTATGGCAAGTATCAGAAAAAGCAGCTCCATGCACCCCTCCTTTCTATTAATTCTAATATAACTCCTGTTTTCTGGCTTTTCTGACATAGGAAAATGATGAAGGTTAAATTTCAGGATAAAAGCTTCCCGAGTATTTCCCTGTCTGTTTCATGTTGCAACTCCCCACGGGTCAGATAAAAATGCAAGTGCCCTTCTCAGGTGCTTGTCTCTCAAGGCTCAAAAAATTTATGACTGGCGGGTCATTTATGATTTAGCTCATATAGGCTCTCAAAAGCCTGTCAGACAAGCGTTAGAAATGTATATGCTTCAAACCCGCATCAGACCTTGACTGGTAATTTCTGGTAATTTAACGATAAAGTAAAATCTCAAAAAGTTCAAAAAACTGAGAAAAACAAGCGCCTGCAAGAGTGTTTAAAATCTCAAAAAATTAGCCCCCTTCAAATAAAGATGACATGAGTTTCATTTGCAATAGAAAAACAAACACAATACTCCCTTGCACTTCAGCCTCTTCAAAAACTCACAAACCTATTCGGTTGCCAAGATGACGAGGGTCCATAAGACCCTCACAAACCGGCTGTTGAATATAATAAACCCTTACCACCTTCCTGTCAAGCAAGTCTTACAAAAAAGAAAAAGCTCATGTATGGTTTGCTAAAATATTTTCAATGAAGCTTCTTGTGATGAAATTTGGTGGCACTTCTGTGGGCAGCCTTGAAAGGATAGAGAACGCAGGAAGAAGGGTTCTCAAGAAGCTAAAAGAGGGCTACAGGGTGGTGGTGGTCTCTTCTGCCATGGCGGGCGAGACAGATAGGCTTATAAACCTTGCAAAACAGATAGAGCCTATACCGCCCGAACGTGAGCTTGATATGCTCTTGGCTACGGGGGAACAGCAGGCTATAGCCCTTTTTGCCATGACTTTGCAAAAGCTGGGAGTGCCTGCAGTCAGTCTCTGTGGCTGGCAGGTACCTGTTATTACCGACGGAGTGCATACAAAGGCAAGGGTGCAAAAAATCGGCGTGCAAAGGCTCAAAAATCTCATAAGCGAGGGCTATGTGCCTGTGGTGGCAGGTTTTCAGGGGGTTTCGGAAAACTGGGAAATAACCACGCTTGGTAGAGGTGGCTCTGACCTTTCTGCGGTAGCCTTAGCCTATGCCCTTGGTGCGGACTGTGAGATTTATACGGATGTGGAGGGGGTTTTTACCGCAGACCCACGCCTTGTGCCAAATGCAAGAAAAATTCCCGTCATTTCCTACGAGGAGATGCTTGAGATGGCTTCCCTTGGGGCAAAGGTGATGCAGGCAAGGAGCATAGAGTTTGCCATGAAATACAATGTTAGAATACATGTAAGAAGTTCCTTCAGCGAGGCGGAAGGCACATGGATTGTGCCGGAGGAGGAAGTAATGGAAAAGAGCGTGGTAAGAGCTATAACCCTTGACAGAAACGAGTCAAGGATTACGGTGGTTAGAGTGCCAGACAGACCGGGCATAGCCTATAAGATATTCAAGGCACTGGGAGATGCTCACATTGTGGTGGATATGATAGTGCAGAATGTTTCACATCAGGGCTATACGGATATGTCCTTTACGGTAAATAAGGCGGACGCTCCAAAGGCAGAGCAGATAGTTAAAAAGGTGGCTCATGAGATAGGGGCTCAGGAGGTGGTCCGAGATGACCGCATAGCAAAGGTCTCTGTGGTGGGCATAGGCATGAGAAGCTCTTACGGAACTGCTGCAAAGGTCTTTGAGGTGCTTTACAAAAATGGCATAAACATAATGGCAATATCCACCTCTGAGATAAAGATTTCATGCCTTATAGAAGACAAATACGGCGAGCTGGCGGTAAGAGAACTACATTCTGCCTTTATTGAGGAAGGAGAGGAGATAAAGGTTATAAATGAGCCTTGATAGAGAAACCATAAAGGCTGTCTTTGAAAGCTTCAAGGCTTTAAAAATTCTGGTAGTTGGGGACATTATACTTGACAGGTATGTGTTTGGAGAGGTAGAAAGGGTTTCTCCGGAAGCTCCTGTGCCTGTGGTGGAGGTGCAGAAAGAAGAATTCCGGCTTGGCGGGGCTGGCAATGTGGCAAACAACCTTTCAAGCCTTGGTATAAAGACATACCTTCTTGGTCTTGTGGGGCAGGACTACGGAAGGCACATCATAAGAGGTCTTTTGAAGGCTTCTGTAGTGGAAGACCTCACGGTAGAAGACCCCAAAAGACCCACCACAGAAAAGACAAGAGTGATAGCACGCTCCCAACAGCTTCTTAGAATAGACAGAGAAGAAAGGGCTTCTGTGGAGGGCAGAACTCTTCAGGAGCTTCTTGAAAGGCTTGACCTTGAGGTGGATGGTATTCTGGTCTCTGACTATGCAAAGGGTGTGGTGTGCAGACCCCTTATGGACAGAATAAGGGAAAAGGGAATTTTCTTTTCTGTGGACCCAAGACCTCAAAACAAAAGCCTCTATGTGGGTGCTTACCTTATGACGCCTAATGAGAAGGAGGCAAGAGCTATGGCTGGGGAGGAGAGCCTTCCTCACCTTGGCTGGAGGTTAAAGAGAGAGCTAAACCTGAAAACTCTTGTAATAACCTTAGGGGCAAAGGGCATGGCTCTCTTTGACAGGGAATATAAGGTCTTTCCAGCAAGGGCAAGACAGGTTTATGATGTGTCTGGTGCAGGTGATACGGTAGTGGCTGTGCTGACCGCCTGTGCTTTGGCGGGTATGGACTGGGATAGTGCCTGTGAGCTTGCAAACCTCTGCGCGGGCATAGTGGTAGGAAAGCTGGGAACAGCCACCGTGAGCCCTGAGGAGGTCTTTGCCTACTTTGAGGAAGGGTGCGGAGTTTGAAGAGCGTGCGGTAAAATACCTTGAGGCTAAAGGGTACAGAATACTTCACAGGAACTTCCATTGCCGGCTTGGAGAGATAGACATAGTGGCTCAGGAGGGCAGTGTGATGGTTTTTGTGGAGGTAAAGGGTGGAAGGAGCAGAGCCTTTGGAGACCCTGTAGAAAGGGTGGGCAGAAGAAAGCTTGAAAGGCTTTTAAAGTGCATTGAATATTACCTCTCTATGCACCCTGCGGAAGAATACCGCATGGATGTGCTGGTGGTAAGAGGTGAGGACATAGAGCATATTAAAGGAGTTGAGCTTTCCTGAAAACAGCAAGAAACCTCTCAAAAATCGCCTCTGGCTCAAGGCATGCTCTTTCCTCACACACATGAGGAAAGCATGGGCTACACTCAAGACTCAGGCTTATTTGATACACCCTTTCCCCTACGGGTTTCCAGACTACTGGGTCTGTAGGACCATAAAAGACAAAGGTGGGAAGACCACAGTAGCTGGCAAGATGAGAAAGACCGCTGTCGTTTCCTACAAACAAAAGTGCCTTCTTTAAAGCTCTTGCTATTTCCAAAGGCTCGTGGCTTTCCCAGTAGTTTTTCACATAGGCTTTCAGCCACGAATCTGCCTCACCCACAAGGTATATAGTCCTGTAGCCCTGTCTTTTTAAAAAGTCCTCTACCATAAAATACAGCTCAAGGGGTGGGTTTTTCTTCTTAGAACCGCTGGAGGGGTGAAGGACCACACAGCCTTCAAGGGGGCTTCTTGGCAGAGGCTCAAGGGGCAGGCTCTTTGAAAAAGAGCCAGTAAGCTTTGCACTCTGGAGGTAGTGTTCCACAAGCCAGAGCCTTTTCTCTGGAAAGGGTTTTATGTTCCCCTCAAAGGATATGATAAGCCTTCCCTCAAAGCCTTCTTCTGGCACCTCAGAGCTTACCATGTCCGCCCAGCCCACCGCTTTTGCTATGGCAAAGTAGTCTGTATTTCCAACAGCCCACACGTTCCTACCTTGTTTTTTCAAAAGCTCAAGGAGAGGGAAGGTAAGAAGAGTATCACCCAGTCCGCCACGTCTGTAAACAAGCCACATGGTAAAATAACTATTTCATGATAAACCACAACGTCTTCATAGCCCTGCTTCATTATCCGGCTATGGACAGGGAAGGCAGGCTTATAATTACCTCCTTTACCACCATGGACCTTCATGACATTGCAAGACCAGCAAGGGCTTATGAGATAAACACCTACTACATAGTCCAGCCTGTAGATTGTCAGAGGTTCATAATAAAGAAACAAATAGACTACTGGCTGTCGGAGGAAGGATTAAGGAGCAACCCTACGAGGAACGAGGTGGTCAGGCTTGTAAAGCTCTGCTACACCTTTGATGAGGTGCTTGAGGACATAAAGGAGCAAAGGGGCAGAAAACCTGTGCTTGTAGGCACAGATGCAAGGACTTATCCCAACACAGTCAGCTACCGCTGGCTCTCAGAAGAAATTCACAAAAGGGAGCAGGACTTTCTTATCGTCTTTGGCACGGGCTACGGCATACCGCCCTCTCTCATGGAGACCTTTGACTACATACTTGAACCCATCTATGGTGCGGGCGACTGGAACCATCTTTCGGTCAGAAACGCAGTTGCCATAATACTTGACAGGCTTTTAAGCAAAAACAGGTGCTGAGATGCTATACCACATAGCCCTATACCTGAGAGACTTCTTCTTTCCTTTCAACGTTTTCAAATACATCACCTTCAGGTCCTTTATAGCCATACTTTTAGCCTTTGCCATAACCCTCGTGCTTACACCTGTATTCATGAAGAAGATGAAAGCCCTTCAGAGGCTCTTCAAGGGTTATGTTAGAGAATATACGCCAGAGGGTCATGTGGTAAAAAAATATGTACCCACCATGGGCGGCGTTGTGGTGGTGCTGTCTGTCCTCTTTACAGCACTGCTACTTATGAGGCTTGACCTTACCTACTTCTGGATAATTTCCTTCTGCATACTTGGCTTTGCCCTCATAGGTTTATGGGACGATGCGGTGAAGCTTAAAAACAAAAAAGGCATACCCGCAAAAACAAAGTTTATGGCTCAGCTTGTGGTGGCAAGCCTTACAGCAATAGGCATATACCTTTTTACACAGGTGGGCACAAGGCTATACTTCCCACTCTTTAAAAACCTTTATATTGACCTTGGGCTTTTATACATCCCCTTTGCAGTGCTTGTGATAGTTGCCACCTCAAACGCAGTGAACCTTACAGATGGGCTTGATGGTCTTGCCATAGGACCTGTGATGACCACCTCCGCCACCCTTGGGGTCGTTGCCTATGCGGTGGGGCACAAAACCATAGCTGATTATTTAAACATTCCTTACGTGCCTTATGCGGGGGACCTTGCGGTGCTTTGCTTTGCCATAGTGGGGGCTGGTCTTGGTTTTTTGTGGTTTAACGCCTTCCCCGCTCAGCTCTTTATGGGGGACGTGGGAGCTCTGGCTCTTGGTGCAGGCTTGGGAGTCATAGCCCTTGTAGCAAAGGCGGAGCTACTTCTACCTGTGGCAGGCGGTGTTTTTGTGCTTGAAACCCTTTCTGTTATACTTCAGGTGGCATACTTTAAGCTCACAAAAGGAAAAAGGCTCTTTAAAATGGCACCCTTCCACCACCACCTTGAGCTTTCCGGAGTGCCAGAGCCTAAGATAGTGGTCAGAATGTGGATAGTTTCCTTTCTACTGGGCATTATAACCCTTGCCACCCTTAAGCTCCGGTGAGAGCAGAAGACCCTTATAGTAGCATCTGCGGCCCTTAAGAAGCTCCACCACCGTATCCACTGGCTCTGGAGAAGAAACTATTACAATACCAGCCTTTCCTTCCGGTGGAAGATAGCTTCTTCCTACCAGCCTGCCCCCCTCTATCCAGTAAATATAAAGTTCTAAATGGGTATTTTTGTTCCAGAAATGCCTTACAGCCCTGTCCTTGTAAAGGAAAACCATACCATCATAACCCACAAGATACCTTATGTGCATAAGACCCCTCGTATGTTCTTCCGGCGTCCGGGCTATCATGAGCCTGCATTCCCTTCCTCCAGCCTGAGAAAATATGAAAATTGTCAACAGTATATTGAAAATCATTAGCATGTGGTTTATATTATATGGCATGATGCTTGATAAGGAAAAAAGAATTCAGGAGTTTATAGAGGCATGTAAGGGTATGGGACTGAAGATAACGCCCCAGAGGGTAGCTGTCTACGAAGTGCTATTAAACAGAGAAGACCACCCAACCGTTGAGGATATATACAACGAGATTAAGAAGAAATACCCCTTTGTATCCCTCGCCACCGTATACCGCACGGTAGAAACCCTTGAAGAGCTTGGCTTTGTAAAGAAGGTGGCTTACTGGGGTGGCTCCATAAGGTATGACGCAAACACGAGCGACCACCACCATCTTATATGCGTGCAGTGCGGAGCCATAAGGGATGTGGAGTTTCGTATAAACTGGGAACCCCCCGAGAGAATGGAAGGATACAGGGTGCTTAACTATTCCCTTCACATATACGGAGTCTGTCCCACATGCCAAGCAAAGGAGAATTGATTAATGGTCTTCTCTGAGGAGGAAATAAGACAAAAGCTGTCCAGCCTTTACGGATGGTCCTATCAAGAAGGCTACATAGTAAAGGAATATCAAACAAAAAACTGGAAGGAAACGGTCTTCCTCTTTAATGCCATAGCAAGCCTTGCGGAAGCCCACTGGCATCATCCTGATGTGGAGGCTTCTTTTAAAAGGCTTAAAGTAAAGCTCACCACCCATGAGGCTAAGGGCATAACGGAAAAGGACTTTAGACTTGCGGAGGACATTGAAAAAATCGCTTCCCTAATCTTAAAAAGGTAGTATAATATATACTCTGCAGGAGCCGTAGTTCAGCCCGGTCAGAACGCCGGCCTGTCAAGCCGGAGGGCGCGGGTTCAAGTCCCGTCGGCTCCGCCACCTTTCAATATTTGCCTGTGGTGGATAAGAAAAAGTATATCGTCGCCACCAACGAGCTTGGCTACAGGTTTGCTCCAAAGAGCAGGTATAGCCTTGACATAGCCATAGTGGGAAGAGAAAAGGTTAAAGAGCCTTCTGACAGCTACCTGCAAGTGCCTCCAAAGGTGGTCATAGAAGTGGATACAAAGGCAGACCTAAGGAGGTTTCCCTCCGCAGAGGACTACTACTTTATGAAGACTAAGGACCTTTTACAGGCTTGTGTGGAAAGGGTTTTGTGGATTTTTACAAGGGAAAGGCTTGTCCTGGTTGCACAGAAGGGGGAAAGGTGGTTCATAACCGACTGGAGGGACACGGTAGAGGTAATGGAAGGTGTGCCTTTAAACTTACAAAAGCTTATTCAAGAAACATAAGCCTATTTTCTCGCAAGGAGGCTGAGAAGCAGAGTGAGAACTACAGAAAGTAGCAGGCTCAAGATTATGGAAGTAGCCAGGGGAAAGTAGAAGGTAAAACCATCTTTCTTTATGACTATATCCCCGGGGAGCCTTCCAAGACCGAAGGGCAGTTTTTCCATAAAGGTAAGGAGAAGACCCAAAAGTATTAGAAAAAGACCTACAAAGAGTAAGAACTTACCAAGCTCACTCATGCCACCACCTTCTTCTTCCTGAACATGATAAAGGCTATTATCTCAGCCACAGCCCTGTAGAACTTGGGAGGGATTTCTTCTCCTACTTCCACCGCAGGATACATAGCTCTTGCAAGCTCTTCCTTCCTTATTACAGGCACGTTATATTCCCTCGCTATATCCACTATTCTTTCAGCCACCTGTCCCTTTCCCTTTGCCAGCACTTTTGGAGCCTTATCGCCCTCCTCGGGTGCGTACCTCAGGGCTATGGCTATATGGGTAGGGTTTGTTATCACAACGCTTGCCTTTGGCACCTCTTTGAACATTCTACCCCTTGCCAGCTGTCTCATCCTTTTCCTTATAGCACCTTTTATTAGAGGGTTTCCTTCATGCTGTTTGTATTCCTCCTTTATCTCCTCCTTGCTCATCCTTATCCTTCTCTCGTAGTCCCATTTTCTGTATGCAAAGTCAAGCATGGCTATAAATATGGCAAAGAGGCTCAGCACCAATAGGGTCTTAAAAATAAGACCAAGTATATACATAAAGGCGTCGGACGTGTCCTGCGCGGATATGGTTATAAGTCTTGATACATCACCTTTCAGCAAAAAATAAGCCACCGCAAGAAAAAGGGACACCTTCAATATGTTCTTTATCAGTTCAAAAAGGGTAGTAAGAGAGAGGATTCTTTTGATGCCCTCAAGGGGGTTTAGTCTCTCCCATTTGAACTGTAAAGGCTTTAGTGTAAAGATAAAGCCAAACTGTCCTATATGGACGAGTATAACGGACGTAAGCCCTATTAGAAAAAAGGGCAGCAGCAGGAAAGGAAACCTGTCTTTTGCATAGGTAATAACTGTTGAAGTGCTCACATATGGATTGCCGGCTATTAAACCCATAAACCGGACCATCTCGTAGAAAAGGTATGCACCGGATAAGAAAAGGACAAGAACGGACAGAAGTACGGATATGGAGGAGGCAAGCTCCACGCTCTTTGCCACATTTCCCTCCTCCCTTAGCTTTTTTCTACGATACGGCGTTGCCTTTTCCGTCCTATTTTCCTGAGCCATACTATCCCCCAAAAAGGGATACAAACTTAATTATATACTCCCTTGCATGAGAGGTGAAAAGTCCCAAAGAAATGGACAAGCTTAACATTACAACAATAAAGCCTATAAAGAGCTGTATGGGAAGCCCCACGATAAAAACATTTACCTGCGGTATGAAGCGGTTTATCAGGGCAAGCACAAGGTTAAAAACTATCATCACTACTATAAGGGGCAGAGCTATCTTGAAGGCAAGCAGAAAGCTCTCGTAAAAGAAGGTAAGAAATACATCAGGGTTAATCTCATACAGGTTAAAGGTGCCAGGCGGGTATCTTTTGAAGCTGTTTGCCATAGAAAGAAGCACAATCTCCGGACCGCCTACAGATATGAAAAGCAGAGTGGCTAACAGGTAATAGAAGACTGCCATAACTGTAGTCTGTGGCTGCTGTGGTAAAAATACGGTGGCAAGCCCAAGACCCATGTTTAGGCTAATTAGCTCTCCAGCCATCTGGAGGGCATCAAACAGCAATCTAAGCATAAGCCCTGCAGTAAAGCCAAAGAGGGCTTCTTTAAGCATGGCAAGAAGGTAGTGGACTGTGGTGGGAAAGCTCTGAGGTGGTGGCTGAACATAAAGGAAGAGGGAAAAGGCAATGGCTGTTGCAAGGAAAACCTTGAAGGTATTTGGCATAAACTCCTTGCCGAAAATGGGAACCAGCAAAAGAAAAAAGACAACTCTAAGATAGTATAGGAACAGGTTTAAAAGCTCGTTTAAATCAAGGCTCATCGGAGCCAGGCTGGTAGGTTCACTATTATCTCTTTTGTGTAATCAAGCAGTTTGTTGAGCATCCACGCACCCAGCAATAGCACCACCACGTAGGCTGCTATAATCTTGGGTATATAGCTAAGGGTCATCTCCTGAATCTGGGTGGCAGACTGCAGTATGCTTATGATAAGTCCTACAAGAAAGGTGGCAAGCAGGATTGGAGCGGACAACATAAGGGCAAGCTCTAAAGCCTTCTGTCCCATGGATATAACAAAGTCCGGGCTCATTGGTAGCTCCTTACTAAGGATAATACAACAAGCTCCCAGCCGTTGGCAAGAACAAAGAGCATTATCTTAAAGGGAAGGGATATTATCTGGGGCGGTATCATCAGGATACCCATGGATATAAGAATGGAAGCCACCACAAGGTCTATTATCAAAAAGGGAAGGTATAAAAGGAATACTATCTGAAAGGCAGTACTTATCTCACTAACCATAAAGGCAGGAATGAGGACGCTCAAAGGCACATCCTCTGGCTTTTTTATCTTTTCCCTTTCTTCCTTTGGCAGGTTTGCCATATCAAGGAAAACCTTCAGGCTTTCCTTTCTTGTATTCTTCGCCATAAACTCCTTCATGATGGAAGAAGTTTTCTCAAAAAACACAGAATCGTTTATCTTACCCTTCAGAAGAGGCTGTAGAGCCTCCTCGTTTATCCTGTCAAAAGTGGGCTTCATCACAAAGAAGGTAAGAAAAAGTGCTAAGGATATTATCACCTGATTGGGTGGCACCGTTGGAACGCCCAAGGCTTGCCTTATTAGAGATAAGACTATCACTATCCTTATGAAGGAGGTGGTCATTATCAGTATGGAGGGTGCTAAGGATAGTACTGTTAAGAGTATGAGAAGTCTTATGGAGGTATCAAGCTGTCCCGTGCCTATCTTCAGGTCTATGTTCGGGATTATCTGCTGGGCAAGGGCTAAGGTGGGAAAAAAAAGACTAATCAGAAGCCCCTTCTTCATCTCTGTACAGCACCTCCACCGCACCTTCCGTCATAGCCACCACAAAAAGCCTTCCATTGACCTCCAGCTCTACTATGTAGAAGCTCCTTCCTACAGGTATGAGCCTTATGAGTTTAACCTTGGAGCCCTCACCCTTGCCAGCCAGTTTTAGCCTCAGAAGAAGGGGCAGAAGGTAAGGAAGCACCAGCAGTATAAGCACAAGGACGATGGCTAAGGACACTAAAACCCTCAGAAAATCTATAAAAAGGTCGCTCATGTGGTTTGCACCACGAACTCTGTAAAGTATATGTTCCTCACACCACCCTCTAAGAGTATGGTATTTATCCTGCGAATAATCTCAAGCCTTAGGTTTTCTCTCCCTTCTGGAGTCTTTACAACCGCAGAGGTTTTACTGCTTATAACATCTATTATGGCATCCTTTATGATGGGGAGCCTTTTCTCCACCTCCTGCCTTACCTTCTCGTTGGATAGTTCCAGGGTTATAGAAACCCTCGCAAAAGCATCCGTATCCCTGTCCGCAAGGTTTACTGTGAAAACGCCAAGGTCCATCATAACACCCACCTGAGTGGGCATTGGAGCATGTTCTTCCTTCTTTTCCTTTTTAGCAAACAGGAAAAAGTAAGCTCCACCGCCTGCACCAGCCAAAATAAGAAGCAATAAGGGTATAAAAAGTAATTTTTTAGAGCCTCCCTTTTTCCCTTCCTGAGCCTCCTTCGCCTCCTCAGCCATGTTTAAATTATATTACCTTCTGAGGTTTGCAGTCTGTCCAAGCATGTCATCCGCAGCAGTTATACCCTTTGTGTTGAATTCAAAAGCCCTCTGAGCTATTATAAGGCTCACCATTTCTTCCACTATGTTTACATTGGATGCTTCAAGATATCCCTGAAGCAGGGTTCCAATACCCTGATTGCCCGGGTTATCTATAACTGGCTCTCCAGAGGCATCCGTCTGTATAAATAGGTTATTCCCTATCCTTCTTAAACCCGCAGGGTTGACAAACTTGGCAAGCTCAAACCTTCCCACCTCCTCTACGGCGGTAGCCCCCTGCCTAAGAACGGTGACGGTCCCATCGGGTCCTATACCCACGCTAATGGCATCCGGTGGTATGGTTATCTCTGGGTCAAGGGGGTATCCGTCAGGGTTTACAATACGCCCATCCGCGTCAAGCCTGAACTGTCCGTTGCGCGTGTAGGCTATGGTGCCGTCAGGGAGCACTACCTTAAAAAAGCCTTCACCCTGTATGGCTATGTCCAATTGATTTCCCGTCTGAAAGATGTTTCCCTGAGTAAATATACCATAGGTATCTGAAATATAAGTGCCAAGACCAATTTGAAAGCCAGATGGGTTCCTCGTAGCCGGCGATGTGGGAGCACCTGGGTCTCTGATGGTTTGATAGACAAGGTCCTGGAAGGTGGCACGCATCTTCTTAAAGCCTACCGTGTTCACATTAGCCATGTTGTGGGATATGACGTCCAGGTTCGTCTGCTGGGCTGTCATGCCGGAGGCGGAAGTCCAAAGAGCTCTAAACATAGCTACCCCTCCTTACTTTTTATTTTAATGCATAACTTTCTTCCACCGTTGGGTCTGGTCTTTTGCCCGTTAGCATTTCAATAAGCTCCTTAACGCTTATTATACCCTGTCTTTTCAAGAGATGTCCGTTTGCCCCGCTTATAAAAATGCCCTCTTCATAGTCTCCAAGCCATGCCTTACCAAGCCTGTCCGCTATGCAAAAGCCCACCTTTTTAGCTTCCTCACCCTTATTACACGGAGTTATACAGTGCGACACGCACCCGTTCCAGCCATTATAACCAGAAAGAAGCCTTTCAATAAAGGGAGTCCTTATAACCCTTAGGGGATAACCTACAGGAGACTTAAAGAGAATTATATCCTCTTCTTCCGCATTAAGGACTATCTCCTTGTATATGAGCGGTGCATCGCATTCGTGGGTTGCTATAAACCTTGTAGCCATCTGAACACCGCTTGCACCCCTGTCTATATACCACTTTATATCTTTATAGCTCCAAACACCACCAGCCACTATTACGGGTATGTTCCCCCATCTTTCTGCTTCCTCAAGCACTGAAGGAAAAAGGCTTTCAAGCTGGTATTCGGGCATAAAACACTCCTCATACTTAAAGCCCTGATGACCTCCAGACTTGGGACCCTCTAACACTACCGCATCCGGAAGTCTTTTATACCTCTTTTCCCATGTTCTGCATATAAGGTTCAAAGCCCTTGCGGAGGAAACTATCGGTATAAGAGCCACATCCGCATCACCCACATACTCGGGAAGCTTTAGAGGAAGTCCTGCACCTGAAATTATGGCGTCTGCCCCCGCCTCCACCGCATCCTGTGCAACCCTGCCATAATCTGTTATTGCACACAGAATGTTCACGCCGATGGCTCCTCTACCTTCTGATAGCCTCTTTGCCTCCTTAATAATCCTTGTAAGGGCTTCCTTGCTGTGTGTGTATATGGAACCTATAGGTCTTCCAAACTTATCCCTTTTTACAAGCTCAGGATATCTGTAGCCGGTTCCCACCGCAGAAACCACACCAACAGCGCCCTCGCGAGCAACTGCACCCGCAAGCCTTTCCCAGGATATACCAACACCCATACCCCCCTGTATGATAGGAACAGGCACCCTTTTGTTTCTCAGTTTAAGAGGTGGTAAAGACATAATAACCTCCTTGCTATTCTTAGCAGCTTAATAATATACTCCCACGCATAAAGGTGGCAAGTTTATGTAATTGGGTCCTGTTCCTCCTCATAAGCATTAAGCACATGCTTTAAGGTGCGCCTATCCAACAACTGGCATAGCTCCTCTACGGTAAGCCTTTTCTCAGATAGCAACTTTCCAAGCTTGAATATCTGCTTTTGTGAAGGAGAATTGTAGAAGGGCTTTATTCCCTTCTCCATGTAGTCAATCAGACAGCTAACTTCATCCTTTGAAATCATACTTGATGTAAGGGCGCGCTTTATAAGTTCATTAGCCTCTTCAATGCCCAGACTTTTAAATTCTTCTAAAATATCCTCGTTGGATGGTATGAGATAGTAAAGACATCTCTCATAGAGCAAGCCAGTTATCAAAGCATCTCTAACGTTGTAGTTCGCCAGTTCTTCATACTTACTGGAAGAGAAAAGCTCTCTTACCCTACTACCATCAACGCCACCCTTGTCAATGGATATGTTAAACCTTTTTGATATGAATTCAAGTTTGTAGCTTCTGCCAGCTACACTTAAAAGGTCCTTCAAATCATAATGCTCAATCCTGTTAAAGGTAAAGTAGCTATGGAAACCTGCGGGTTTTAAACCATGTATAATTGTTCTTACCTTTATAAACTCTAAGTCAAATCCTTTTCCATGAAAGCTTATTAGCCTGTCAATACCTTCAAGCCTTCTCCACACTTCCTCAAGCAATCTTCTTTCCGCCTCATACAGTCCTGTAGATGGATTAAAACACATATGAGATACCTTTACCGTCTTTTCTTCCAGCCTTATTTCCTGAGCAGGTGAGCCATCTCCTATAAAAAGAACCTCAGCACGGTTTTCTTCAGGATAGAAGAAGGCGCAGGAAACTAAGAAGGAAACGTATGGGTTTGTAAAAAGGTCCCTGTGGAAACCTTCCTTATCCTCTCCGTAATCCCTTCTACTCTTTAGGTATTCAACCTCCTCCTTGTCTATCTCTTCCACAGGACAGTAGGTTTCAATATCAAAGCTTGCGACCCTTCCCATTACACCCTCCTGAGGATTATTATAAACAATACAATAGTGGATTTTCTGACATATCTTAGTAATACATGTTTTCTTATTGAAACTTAAAAACTTCTAATTGGCATAAGCATGTTAGGGAAATACATTAAACACACAAGGAGGTAGGGACATGTTAGAGGTGCTCTTACAAAAGGAAAAACTTTCAAACAAAGAAAAATTAGCACACTTTAGAAGCCTTCTGAGGTCTGAGATGGAAGTGTTGAACGAATACTGTTCTTTTGAGGGTGTAAAGGGTCGCTATGCGGTTGAGCTGTGCCATCTTCATAACATAAAGAAGGTTAATATAGCCCGCCTTCTGGGAATAATTGAATTTTACGACCCTGACTTTATAAGGGTGCTGGCTTTAACAGACCCAAGGGTCAGAAAGTTCATAGGCTACTACTTTGAATTTCTAAAAAACAACCCTTACGGCTACGAAGCCCTTGAACCCCAGAACCTGTTTGGCAACTGGGACTACATAAAGTATAAGCTTAAGGTCTTTTTCCCGGAGTTAAGCCTTGATGAAATTGACAGGTTTAAGTTTAAAAGAAGAGAATTTATAAAGTATGTCAAGGATAGGCTTGGAGAAAGTGAAGAGGTTATAGAGTCAAAACTCAATAAAGCCACGTGGTATGAAACGGTACCATACTTAGAGCTGGAAGAGGAGCTATCTAAAGAGTGGCATCCAGAGCCTGTTATGACGGAGGAGGACTGGAAGTTTATAAAGAGATACATGAGGGGCAGGAAAAACGTGGTCATACTGCAGGATGGAAAGGAAAAGCTCGTGTATGTGGAAGTGGATATCCCAGAAGAGGAGCTTGATAAGTATAAAAAGGACAGGGAAGGGCTTAAAAGGCTACTTATGCAAAGATACAACCTGCCGGAAGAAGGTGCGGAACAGATACTGAGGAAGGCTGGATGGGAATCTGAAACCTACCACATAATACCACCCATTCACACGGATGTGGTTGTGGATTATGGTGAGCTTGAAAGAGAAAGGGAAGAGGTTCTTAAGGAAGAAGAAAGGGTCAACTATCAGGAGCTTTCAAACTTCATAAGATACCTTGGAGGGCTTGAGCTCGAGGAGCTTAACTATATGGAGCTTATAAATGAAAAGGTTGAGCCAGAAGTGCAGGAAATGCTTGAAAGAATCATAATGACCCAGAGGAGGATACTTGGCAAGCTCTTTGGCATTTTCTACACGGTTGACCCTGTTATGGCGGAAGCCATACTTACCATAAAGCCTGAAAGGCTTGAGTTTTTAAAATCTCTTGCAGTTAAGGAAACGGTAAGGAATAAGGAGTTTAACCTCTACTCAAACCTTGCTGCGTGGAATATAGTAAAGGACAGGATAGTATCTCGTTTTCCAGAGGTCAGCCATGAGGAAATAGAAGAGTTTAAGGGAAGGAGGGCTGAGTTTGTGGAATACCTAACAAAGAAGACAGGAAGGTCAAAGGAAGGTGTGGATAAAGCCCTTGAAGAATGCGGATGGACAAGGACGGAGGAGATACCTCCCTTCCTGAGGCAGATAGGTCCATAAGCTGGTAGAATTTTTATATGCTTGAAGGTCTTGTGCTAAGGAACAATACTAAGCTTCTCCTTATAGTGCTTGATGGGCTTGGCGGCCTTCCAGTAAAGGGGGGCAAAACGGAGCTGGAACTGGCAAGCACTCCAAACCTTGACAGCCTCGCAAAAAAGTCAGCTTTAGGGCTTCACATACCTGTGGATTTTGGCATAACTCCAGGGAGCGGTCCTGGACACCTTGGTATATTCGGTTATGACCCTGTTAAATACCAGATAGGCAGGGGCATACTAGAAGCCTTAGGTCTCGGTCTTGAGGTGAAGGAAACGGACATAACGGTGAGGGGAAACTACGCCACAGCGGAACGCGTGAAGGGAAGGCTTATAATCAAGGACAGGAGGGCTGGAAGGATTCCCACGGAAGAAAACAGGAGGATAACACAAAAGCTGTCTGAAGCTATAAAAGAAATTGATGGTGTAAAGATAGAAGTAGCACCGGGTATGGAACACAGGGTAGCGGTTCTTTTAAGGTTTCCCTACGAGCTTCCTGAGGGTAGCGACAGAATAAGGGATACGGACCCTCAAAGGGAGGGGCTTGAGCCTATAGAGCCTGCTGGTGAAAACGAAAGCTCTGAAAGGGTGGCAAAGGTAGTGAGGGAGTTTTTAAGAAGGGTTGAGGAAGTTTTGAAAGATGAGCCAAAGGCGAACTATCTTCTTCTCAGAGGCTTTTCACAAAAGCCAAAGATGGAGAGCTTTGAGGAAAGGTTTGGACTGAAAGCCTGCGCCATAGCGGTTTATCCCATGTACAGGGGGCTTGCAAGCCTTGTGGGTATGGAGGTAATTGAGCCAGAGGGTCCAGGCATTCAGGAAGAGATAAACACCCTTAAGAAGCTCTGGCATGAGTATGACTTTTTCTTCCTGCACATAAAGAAGACAGACTCTTACGGAGAGGACGGAAATTATGAAGGTAAAATAAAGGTCATTGAAGAGTTTGACAGCATGCTTCCACAAATCCTTGAGCTGAAGCCAGATGTGCTGGTAATAACAGGAGACCATTCAACGCCTTCTGTACTGAGGGGACATTCATGGCATCCTGTTCCTGTTCTGCTTTACTCTTCTTACGTGCTCGGTGGCACTTCTGAGAGGTTTGTGGAAAGGGAATGCCTGAAGGGTGAGCTTGGCATGTTCCCTTCTGTAAAGCTCATAAACCTTATGCTGGCACACTCTCTAAGACTTGCCAAGTATGGAGCTTAAAGATAGATTTTTAAAGTGCTATGAACATACAGTATGAAATTTACGATAAAGTATTGGAAGGTGAAAGGCTTAGCCCTGAAGAAGCCCTTCTGCTTTTTGAAGAGGACCTTACTACCCTGGGCTTTCTTGCAAACGAGGTAAGAAAAAGGCTCCATCCTGAAAGCATAGCCACCTTTGTAATAGACAGGAATGTCAACTACACCAATGTGTGCGTGGCTGGTTGTAAGTTCTGCGCCTTTCAGAGAAAAGTGGGCTCTCCAGAGGGCTACGTGCTAAACAAGGAAGAAGTTTTAAAAAAGGTGCAGGAGCTTGTGGAATGGGGAGGAACAACCCTTCTCATGCAGGGTGGGCTAAATCCAGACCTGCCTCTTAAATATTACGAGGAGCTTCTTTCCACCATAAAGGCTCACTTTCCTCAGGTGCAGGTGCATTCCTTCTCCGCACCTGAGATAGTCTATCTTGCAAGAATAGAAAGGTTAAGCATAAAAGAGGTGTTAAAAAGGCTCAAGCTGGCAGGTCTTGATTCTCTTCCCGGAGGTGGTGCTGAGATACTGTCAAAGGAAGTGAGGAGTTTTCTTAGCCCAGGGAAATGCACGGTAGAAGAGTGGGAAGAGGTGCACAGAAGCGCCCATGAGCTTGGCATGACATCCACAGCCACCATGATGTTCGGACATGTGGAAAAACCACATCACATAGTGGAGCATTTAGACAGGATAAGACGAATTCAGGAGGAAACGGGTGGCTTTACCGCCTTCATACCATGGACCTTTAAAAAGGGGAAAACTCAGTTAGATACTCTGGAAGAAGCTCCGTCCACCTATTACCTTAAGGTGCTTGCCATCTCAAGGCTCTATCTTGATAATTTTAAAAACCTTCAAAGCTCTCATGTGACACAAACAATGAGCGTGGGGACAGTAGGTCTTCACTTTGGTGCCAACGACCTTGGCTCTGTAATGATAGAGGAAAACGTGATATCTTCCACTACCTATAAGGTCAGCATTCCAAGGGTGGAGGATATGGTGGAGGCTATAAAGTCCGCCGGCTTTGTGCCGGCACAGAGAGACACCTACTACAGGATAATTAAGGTCTTTAACTGATATAATTTCCTTATGTTTTGCAGGATAAAAAGCGGAGGAGTGTGGGGTATAGAGGGCTTTGAGGTAGATGTGGAGGTGGATATATCGCCTGGTCTTCCCCAGTTCAACATAGTGGGTCTTCCTGACAAGGCTATAAACGAGGCAAAGGACAGAGTAAGGTCTGCCCTGAAAAACTTAGGCTTTCAGATGCCCGCAAGGAGGATAACGGTAAATCTGTCTCCTTCTCATGTGAAAAAGCAGGGAACCCTCTACGACCTGCCTATAGCCATAGGAATAATAAAGCTCTCCACGGATATGGAGTTTGCACAGGATTTTGTGCTTTTGGGAGAGCTGTCTCTTGATGGAAAGTTAAAACCGGTTAAGGGTGTCCTGCCAATAGTCCTTTCACTTAAGGAGCTTGGATACAGGAGGTTTATACTACCAAAGGGAAATGCAAGGGAAGGGGCTGTGGTACAGGAGGTGGAGGTATATGGCTTTGAAGAGCTGTCAGAGGTTATAGAGTTTCTGAGGGGTGAAACAGGTAAAGAGCCTGAAAGGGTAGAGCTTGATTCTTTGCTTGAAGAAGCTCTGAACTTTGAGGAGGACCTCCGAGATGTATACGGACAGCATCAGGCAAAGAGGGCTTTGGAAATAAGCGCCGCAGGCATGCACCATATGGCTTTAATTGGTCCTCCCGGTGCTGGCAAAAGCATGTTAGCCAAAAGGCTTATAACCATAATGCCACCCGTAGATTTTGAAGAAGCCATAGAGATAACCAGAATATACAGCGTTTCCGGTCTTTTAGATGAAAAAAGACCTCTGGTGGTAAAAAGGCCCTTCAGAAGCCCTCACTACTCTGCCTCCGATGTGAGCCTTATAGGCGGTGGAAGCGTGCCACAGCCCGGAGAGATATCCTTAGCCCACAGGGGTGTCCTTTTTCTTGATGAGTTTCCCGAGTTTAGCAGGAAAGCCATAGAAGCCCTCAGACAGCCCTTAGAGGACGGTAAGGCAAGCGTGTCAAGGGTAGGTGGCAGGATAACTTTCCCGGCAGAGTTTCTTCTTGTGGTTGCCATGAACCCATGCCCCTGTGGAAACTACGGAAACCCCTACAAAGCCTGCGTATGCACCCCAGTGCAGATTAAAAACTATTACAACCGCATATCTGGTCCCATACTGGACAGGATTGACATAAAGGTATGGGTAAACCCGGTGGAGAAGAGCGAGCTCATTCAGATGAAGGAAGGAGAGAGTTCAGAAAGTGTCAGGGAAAGGGTTATGCGGGCTGTCATGGTTCAGAGAGATAGATTTAAAAACAGTAGGACAAAATATAACTCAAGGATGACGAACGAGGAGGTTAAACGCTTCTGCCCGCTTACAGAAGAAGCCAGAAGGCTCCTGAATAGTGCAATGGATAGGCTAAACCTTACAGGCAGGGGCTACATAAAGGTCTTAAAGCTTGCAAGGACAATAGCGGACTTAGAAGGTGAGGAAAAGATAGGCTCTGCACACATAGCGGAAGCTATACAGCTAAGAATGGAAGAGGGTGTGAGCCACCTGTGAAATTCCGGAGTGGGGTGTGAAATTCGTGTGGAATTCGGAAAAACTCTGAGCCTTGTGTATCAAGGCTTTTACGAATTTAAACCTTGTAGATGTGAAATTCTAAGCCCCCTATTATTATTATTTACTATACCCTTAGACTCTAAGGGGTAAATAATAAAAATAATAGGCATAGGGTGTGAAATTCCACATGTTCTAAACCTTGTCTTTCAAGGCTTTGAAAAGGGGGTGTGAAATTCCCTGTGGAATTCGTGAAGGCTCTGAGCCTTGTTTTTCAAGGCTTTGCTGAGGGGGTGTGAAATTCTGTGAGCTACTTTTCCACAACCTCCTCGCTCATCAGCCTTTCGTAGCCCAGGTCAGACAGAAGCTGGTAGTCCTTCCTTATATCCCTCCCAGCCCTTGTGAGGTATCCACCCACCATCATGGCGTTTGTCATCAAAACCGCCATGCCGTGAAAGTCTCTGAGGTTTTGCTCCCTTCCACCGCAAAGCCTTAGCTCCGCCTTTGGGTTTGTGAACCTGAACATGGCTATTATCTTCAGAGCTTCCAGTGGCTTTACACCGGGAGCTTTCTCTAAGGGTGTGCCTTCTATGGGCATGAGAAAGTTCAGAGGTATAGAGTCCACCTCTAACTCTCTGTAAGTGAGGGCAAGGTCAACCCTGTCTTCATTGCTCTCACCCATGCCGAATATACCACCACAGCATGTGGAAAGACCAACCTCTTTTATCCTCCTTATGGTTTCATACCTTTCCCGCCAGCTATGAGTGCTTACTATGTTTGGGAAAAAGTTTTCCGAAGCTTCAAGGTTATGGTTTATCCTCTTTACACCAGCCTGCTTAAGCCTTTTTAAAGATTCTTCATCAAGGGTGCCGGCAGACACGCATACATTTATAGGTAGCCCTTCTCTCTTTATTTCATGAATTGCATCGCATATCTTTTCTACTTCTTCCTCAGTAGCCCTTCTACCGCTAAGAACCACGCAATATCTGTTTGCTCCAAACTCCACACCTCTATATGCACCCTCTAATATTTCGTCCTTTGGCACTAAGGGATATATATTTATGGGTGTGTTGTAAAACTTAGACTGGGCGCAGAATTTACAGTCTTCGGAGCATGCTCCGCTTTTGGCATTTATTATGGAACAGAACTCTATCCTGTCTGGAGGATGAAAGTGGTTTTTCACCTTCTGAGCAAGATAGACCATAAGGGCTATGTATTCATCGGGCACCTCTAAGAGCTTCAGGGCTGTTTCTCTATCTATTGGTTCATACCTTATAGCCTTCTCATACACATCAAAAAGAAAGCTCTCTATCCTGTCCATGCTTGCCTCCTGTTAGAAAAGTCCAAATTAAATATATATCTCTTGAGTTAATTCTCCATCATAGTTCAATCTATCAAGTATGGCTTTGGCTCTCAATGTATTTAAAGGTATTTCATATATTTCCTTGCCTGTATGTATCTTTATCATATCCCCGTATAGCTCCAGTTTTTCTGGAGCCTGCCCGCTTTTATGTAAAAGTATGTTTTTTCTCCTAAGCTCCTCCTTGTCAAAGACCCTCATACTTCCTATGTTATTCCTGAAGTCTTTATTTCCATGAGGTGTTTCTGCGATGAGGGTCAGGTTTAGAATAGCGGTTTATAGCGGTGATGGAAAAAGACTTTCAAGGCAGGACCTTATAGGTTATAAGGATAGCCTCAGGATTGGTATAAGATACGTGATTGAGTTCAAATACCTTGAGGCTACAAAGTGGCTTTTGCTGGCTGAAGATGCTCAGGAAAAGTATCTTCTTTTGGCTCTTCTAAATTATGCCCTTGGTCAGGACCAGCAGGCTAAGGAGTTTTTTGAAGAAGCTAAGAGGTTTGAAAGGGCTACAGATTACAGATTTTTAATAGAGAAGCCTGAAGAGGGTAAAAGAGTCCTTATTGAAAAGCCAGAAGCCTCTTTGCTTGATTTTCTATAACCCTCGTGAAGGCGTGAGGCAGGTCCTTTATATGCTTTATACTTATTCCCGTTCCTTCAAAGTAATACTCCGCATAGTTTTTCTCTCCAACACCAACGCCCACTACGGGATGTTTTAGCCTTATGGAGTTTATCAGATTCTTTAGCTCCTGACCCCTGAGACCCCTTGTAGGCTCACCATCTGAAAAGACCACCATACACCCTCTCAAGCCTCTTTTAAGGCAAAAGACCTCAAGGTCTTCCTCAGCAAAAAGAAGAGCCTTTTCCAGGTTTGTGCCACCTCCAAGCATGTTAAATAGCTCCACTACCTTCCACTTTACAAGGCTGTAGTCTTCCTCAAAAGCCTTTAGCCTGAAGACCCTGTCGCTGAACACATCTATGGAAAAGGGCATACGCATACTTTCTATCACTTCTGAGAACAAAAGCAATGCCCTTATGGCGTTTTCCACCTTTTCTTCCTTCTTCATGGAGGAGGATATATCTATGAGCAGTTTAAAGGCAAGCTCCTTTCTTACTTCCTCTTCCCTCCTCTTGTATATCTTTCCCCTTCCAAGTGGCACTTCCACGCTCAGGCTTTTGTGGTCAAGCCTTTTACCAAAGTAGTGCTTTCCACCCCAGCCCTCTTCTTCCTGTGGTAGAAGTCTGTGAAACCTCCTTTTTAAGCTCTCCACATAGGGAAGGATAGTCTTCAGTGTCTTCCTATAGCTTAAAAACTCTTCCTTGTTTAGTCCATAAGCCTTCTGGTATAGTTTATCCTCTTCTGAACTTTCCCCTTTCCCTCTTGATAGGCTTGTGCCACCTCCGGAGGAAGCTTCTTCCTCCCATCCTTTTATTATGAAGCTCAAAAACCCCCTGTGTTCTATGTCCGCTTCTAAGGTCTTTGGCAGGAAGTGTCTGAAAAATTCCACATCTCTTTCTATCAGGTCTATATAAGACATCTGCTTTAAATAATCCCTCATCCAGTCGGGCATAGCCTTCAGGCTACGCAGTATTTCTTTCCTTTCCACCTCTGGAAGGTCTATAGCCCTTTTGTCCTTGTATTCGTATATAAGTCTTTGCAGGTCTTCTGGTAGTTTTTTAAGGAGGTCTGTCATTATCCTTCCCTTATGGGCGTCTTTCCTGACCCTTCCTCTTGCTTCATCAAGGAGGAGGTCTATGTAGTTTAGTTCCTGCGATTCTTCCACCCTCTTTATATACTTTCCAAGCAGGTCTTCCATGAGTATATCGTAGGCTTCCCTGTTTTTTGACCTTATGTATTCGTAAAGGCTTCTTTCAAGCTCTGTATTTGTTTCCTTGTCAAGCCATATCCTCAGAAAGCTAAGAGAAAACTGATGATGAGGGTAGTAGCTCTCTAAGGGCTTTAGCACCTCTTCGTATCTTTCCCTTATGGCATGTTTTGAAGAGGGGTGGTTTATTATTAATCTTTCGTCTGTTTTTATAGATTCAAGCACAGAGTAGAGAACCACAAAGCAGGTGGGCGGAAAGCCAAAACGGTAAAACTCTCTCTGACCGAGCCTCCACAGGTAAAGGTCCGTGCTAAGGAGGTATTCTATCTCATGCCTTATTTCTGCGAGGGTTCTGTCTTCTACCTTTCCAGATAGCTCCGGCACATAGAAGACAACGCCTGCAGGTCTTTTTACCGGCTCTGGCACGTCCTCCACCTCACCCCTCGCCCACATCTCCGTCAAGGGTAAAAACTTTGGGTCGTAGCCCGCACCCCACCCCTCGTAGCTTGCCTGAACCTCTATATCATACTCTTCTTCAAGAAGCCTTTCTATTACCTTCCACTTTTCCTTCACTTTTCACCTATTACTAATATGGCTCCTGGTCTTTTTATTCTTGGAGCCAATACCTCCATAACTCTGAAGTGATGCACCATGTTGGTGCTTTCCACATAGGCAAGGCTTATATCAAGTCCTATAACTATATCCATGTTCTGCGGTCCAGCGGACACTAAGATAGCCTTTCCTTCCGGCACTATGGGTGTGTGGAATACGCCTTCCACCAGTTTGTTTATCTGCTCTATTTCTAAAAGTCCCGTGTTGTGATATACTCTGTTGAGCTTAAAGTATTCTCTTGGGTTCAGTAAAAGGTAGTAGGGACCATAAAAACCCTTTTCAGAGAGCTTTGAAACCGCTAAAGCTACATCATTAAAGGCATTGCCCATTACATCCCAGTCGCTCATGGATATGCTCTGCCTTCCTTCCACCGTTAAAAAACCCTCTATTTCTAACTTTTTGTTTCCATGTATGATAAGTGTATCTTCAGCCACCGCTGTGGCAAAGGCGGCGGCGCTTGCCTGAGAGGTGTCTATGGGCAGGTTAAACTGCCTGTAGTATTCCAGGTCCCTCCAGCCTATGGAAAAGGGTTTGTATATGGTGGGCATGGTTATATACCTTCTCTTTCCTGTCCTGACAGGCTCGCATGTTTCAGACTCCTCGCCGGGTTTTACTTCACACACACCCGGCTCCACACCAAGATACACATCATAAGCTATTACCTGATGACCCACGCCTACGGGACCTACCACAGGCATAAACCTTCTACATATGAGGCTCTTTTTTGCCACGTTGATTATAGCTTCCTCTAAGGCGTTCCACTCTTCAAAGGTTAATGGCGACTGGTCTCTTCCAAGAAAATCCATTTTCTAACCTCCTTATCTTTAAATTATACGCCAGTATTCTTCAAAGGCTATCCATGTGAGCCTTATCCTCCTTTCAAGGTTATCCCAGCTTTTCATGTGCCTTCTTCTTTTTTCAGCAGCCCTCCAGAGGCTTTCTCCAAAGGTATCAGTGGCTTCCTCCTCAAACTCTTCTGGACTGCCCTCCGCTATAGCTCTTCCAGCCATGGCTCCAGAAAGGACCGCGTTGGCTATTCCTCCACCGGTGATGGGGTGGCAAAAGCCTCCCGCATCTCCCACTAACAAAACCCTTCCCCTCACAAGAGGTAGTAGCCCCTCCGCAGGTATCCACCCGCCAGTCCTCTTTAAAACTTTATCTTCCACAAGCCCTTCAGAGACCACCTCTTTGAGAAACCTTTTTAGGCTATCCATCACATTTACCCCGTATTCCGGGTCAATACCCACGCCCACATTTGCCACTTTTCCCTTAGGGAATACCCAGCCGTAGCCTCCGGGTATGTAGTCTCTGAAGTATATAAGCAGGTCTTCAAGGCTTTTCCTTAAAGGCATGGTAGCCTGCGCGGTTGTAAGAAACTGGCTTGTTCTTTTGCCCGTCAGCTTTGACACCCTTGACATGGGACCATCAGCCCCCACCACCCAGTCCGCACATACGCTAAACCTACTTCTTGTGTCTATATGCTCAAGCCATATACGGTCATCTTCAAAACCTAAGAAGGCAGTTCTCAGCATATATGTGGCTCCCCTTTCCTGAGCCAGGTCCGCAATAAGTTTATCAAAGTGCTCCCTTTCTAACATAAAGCCCTCAGACCACATGCTTACCGTCTCTCCCCAGGGAGTAAAATGCAGCATGTTTTTAACCCTCTTGGCTATTACCTTGTCAGCAAAAAACTCTCTGTATCTGTGGGCTAACTGAAGGGGAACAAACTCTGCACACTGGACTGGCGTCCCTATTTTTTTCTTTATGTCCACCACTAAGACACGAAGCCCAGCCTTTGAAAGCTCGTAGGCGCATGTGGAACCAGCAGGTCCGCCACCAATTATGACTACATCAAAATCCCTTTTCATTCTTTGAAAAAACCTTTGAAGGTTTGAAGCCTATTGTGTATCTTTCATCCACATAGGATTCAATTCCGGTTTTGGGGTTCTTTATAAACCTACCGCTGAGCCGTTTTATTCTAAAAACTCCAAACCCTCTTAGCTCAACTCTACCCTTTTCAACTACCAGTCCCACAAGCTCTTCAAAAAAACACTCAACAAACCTTCTTGCCTCCTCTTTGCTTATCTTGAACTCCTTTCTCAAACTATTTATTAGCTGGGCTTTTCTCATTTTTCTCCTCCACATAAAAGGTTCTAACCCTTGATTTTTTGCTTACAGCAACCGCCCTGTCTTCCTTCCTGTAATAAACTATCTCTTCCGCCTCCACAAAATTCTGACCATCTTCCACCCTTGCCTTTCCTGTAAGGGTTATAATGTCCCTTACAAAGTCATAGTGCATTCTGTCCGCAAAGGCTCTTCTATTGCCCTCCTCATACCTAACATTTCCCTCCGCTTCCGCATGCTTTGCCTTTTTGTTCTCGTCAAGGTAGATGACCACCTTATCCGCCTTCAATATGGCGTTTCCTCTTGAAAGCCTTACATTTCCCGTGTATATTATCCTGTCCTTTTCGTAGTTTAGCCTGTCCGCCTCACCCACTATGGGCTGTGCCTTCATAATAAGAGGGGTTAGCAGCAACAGTAGGAGCTTTTTCATTCTAACTTTACCCTTGCCTTATTTATCATAACCTTCATGGGCTTCAGTGTAATCTCAAAGCCTTTACCTTCTACCTCTTTCCCTTCCTCAATGAGCTTTATGTATCCTTCTCCCCATATTTTTCCTTCTCTTAAGCTTACAAAGGCTTCCCTCGTATATGCTTTGCTGTCTTTATAAATAAGCTCTACGTCCTCTGTTAGCCTTGCTTCCCCCTTTTCCCTGTCTATGTATGCTTTTTTTGCCCTTATAAAGGCCTCCTTTCCATCAAGAACCGCCTCCTCAAATTTCACATCTTTTCCCACTACTTCTAAAACCCTTCCCTTTACAGTCCATTCAATGCCCCCTTTACCATACACCCTTATGCTGACGCCCTCAAGCGTGCTGACCGTTTTATCAGGTAGCTGGCTACTTTCAAAGCTTTTAACATACAGGCTCAGCAGGTAAGAGAGCCATATGACAGAAAGGCTTATGAAAAGGCTTCTAACCATCGTAGAGTTTAATTATATCCTCCCACTGACCCCTGAGCCTCAGGATTAGTTCAGCCACTTCCCTTACAGCACCTTCACCTCCCTTAAGGCTTGTTATGTATAGAGCATGCTTCTTTACTTCCAGTGGTGCGTCAAAGACCGCCACAGGAAAGCCCACCCTTTTGAGTAGCGGTATATCCACCAGGTCATCACCCACAAAGGCAACCTCCTCAGGCTCCAAGGATAGTTTTTTAAGAAGCTCCTCAAAGACAGGAAGCTTTTCATGCCTTCCAAGATGGAAGTGCCTTATTCCGAGCTCTTCAAGCCTGTTTATTAGAGCCATATTTTCCCTTCCAGAAAGGACGCCCACCTCTATACCGCACCTCTGCAGGAGCTTTATGCCAAGCCCATCTCTCACATGAAATACCTTTAGCTCCTCACCCCTTTCCGTGTAGTAAAGCCTTCCGTCAGTGAGAACCCCATCCACATCAAGGAGGAGGAGCTTAAGCCTCTTTGCCCTTTCCTTCAGGTCTGAGCGTAGCTCTCCTTTAGCTTCCTTATCCTCCATAGGGCTCTGCTGTCCTCTGGCGTTATAAGGCTGTATGCCTTTCCATAAGCTCCAATCCTTCCTGTCCTTCCTATGCGGTGTATATAAACTTCTGGGTCTTCCGGTATGTGATAGTTTATAACAAGGCTCACACCCTTTATATCAAGACCCCTTGAAGCCACGTCTGTAGCCACCACAATCCTCACCTTACCTTCTCTAAAGAGTCTCAAAGAGTTTTCCCTCTGTCTCTGGCTCATATCTCCATGCAAGGAGACCACATTAAAGCCCCTTCTTTTCAACTCTTCCGTTATTTCCTTGGCGTCCTTTTTGGTCTTTACGAAAACTATAATCTTTTCTAACATGTGTTCTCTGAGTATCTTCTCAAGTTCTGAAAGTTTCTGCTTTGAAGAGCTAAGCTTTATGAGCCTTTCCTCTATCTTTGGCTTTAGCTCCTCTGTTATAACCTTCACAAACTTGTAGTCCCTCCTCAGGTGTCTTTTTGCCAGCTCTTCTACCTCCCTTGGAATGGTGGCTGAGAAGAAAAAGTTCTGTCTTTCCTTTGGAAGCTGGCTTATGAGCCACTCAATATCCTCTATAAAGCCCATGTCAAGCATGCGGTCTGCCTCATCGAGCACAAAGTATCTGAGCTCATCATAGTTTAAAAGTCCCCTCATGGTAAGGTCCTTAATCCTTCCAGGCGTGCCGACCGCTATGTGGGGCGTGGTCTTCCACAGAAGCTGTAAATCCTTCTGCACGGGCGTGCCACCATAAAAGCTGAATACCTTTAGCCTCTTATACTTGGAAAGGGCTTGTAGTTGCTCTTTTACCTGAAGGGCGAGCTCTCTTGTGGGTGTAAGGATTAATGCCTTTAGCCCATCATCCTTTTCCGTACCCTCGATTATGGGTATGCCAAAGGCAGCCGTCTTGCCCGTTCCTGTTGCCGCCTGACCCAGTATGTCGTAGCCTTTCAGAGCCAAGGGTATGGCTTCCTTCTGTATTGGTGTGGGCTTTTCAAAGCCCATGTCTTTTAGTGCCCTCTGTATGTTTGGGCTTAGCTGTGTGAAACAAAAGTCCATCATATCCTCCTTTTTATGTGTGCTTTTTAATTATAGGCTATTTTTTTAAAAATGCCAGATTAAGAAAATAAGAATATTCTCACTTTGATATCTTAGAAGAGTTCCTTTGAAAATTTGAATTGATGCCTGTTCTGTAGTGCTTTAAATTAAAAGCCAAAAGTGTAAGGAGGTGTGTAGTATGGAGCTTACAAGGCGAAGTTTCCTTAAGATAGGAGGTATTTCTGCAGGTTCGGCCCTTATTGCTGGACTTGGCTTTGACCCAAAGCCGGCTATGGCGAGGGTTCAGGGGCTTAAAATATCAAACGCCAAGGCGGTAAAGAGCATATGTCCTTACTGTTCTGTATCCTGTGGTGTTATAATTTACACGCTTACTGACGGGGCGATGAACGTAAAACCCCGCGTGGTGCATGTGGAGGGGAACCCTGACGACCCGGTGAATAGGGGAACCCTGTGCCCGAAGGGAGCCACCCTAAAGGACTTTATCAATGCACCTAACAGACTTAAAAAGCCCCTTTACAGACCAGCAGGTGCAAAGGAGTGGAAGGAAATAAGCTGGGAAGAAGCCCTTGACAGGATAGCAAAGCTTATAAAGGATACGAGGGATAAGACCTTTATTGAGAGGGACGAAAAGGGTCAGTTGGTAAACAGGTGTGAAAGCATAGCCTGGGTAGTGGGTAGCACCATAGGAAACGAGGAGGGATACCTGTGGGTTAAGATGGGCGTAGCCCTCGGTCTTGTGGCGAGGGAAACTCAGGCGCGAATATGACACGCACCGACGGTGGCCAGTTTGGCCCCAAGGTTTGGAAGAGGTGCGATGACCAACGGATGGAACGATATAAAGAACGCAGACCTTGTCCTTGTAATGGGGGGCAACCCGGCGGAAAACCACCCATGCGGTTTCAAATGGGCTATAAAAGCTCGTCAGGAGAGGGGTGCAAAGATAATATGCGTTGACCCAAGGTTCAACAGGACTGCGGCTGTATCTGACATATTCCTTCAGATAAGACCCGGCTCAGACCTTGCTTTTATGGGCGGTCTTATAAACTATGTGATACAGAACAAGAAATATAACGAAGAATACATAAAGCACTTTACGAACGCCCCATATATAGTGAAGGACACCTATAGCTTTGACCCGGCTACAGGTCTCTTTTCTGGCTATGACCCTGAGAAGAGGAAATACGACCAGTCCCTGTGGGGCTATGAACTTGATGAAAAGGGTATGGCAAAGAAGGATATGACCCTTACGCACCCAAGGTGCGTCTTCCAGCTTATGAAAGAGTTCTACTCAAGATACACGCCTGAGGTGGTGGAAAAATTAACGGGAATTCCAAAGGAGAAGTTCTTAGAGGTGGCTAAGCTCATAGCGGAAACGGGAGCACCTGACAAGTCTATGACACACCTTTATGCTCTTGGATGGACCCATCACTCCTTTGGCGTTCAATTGATAGGCTCTATGGCTATTCTTCAACTTCTTCTTGGAAACATTGGCGTGCCGGGTGGTGGTGTGAATGCTCTGAGAGGGCATTCAAACGTGCAGGGCATGACTGACCTCGCCGGCGAAGGCAGGTTCCTACCCGGATACCTGAAGCCACCGAAGGCAAGTGAGCAGACCCTAAAGGACCACATAGATGCAAACACACCAAAAGCAGTGGACCTTTCTATGAATTACTGGTCCAACTACGGCAAATTCTATGTAAGCCTTCTAAAAGCCTGGTTTGGAAACGCAGCCACGCCGGAAAACGAGTTTGCCTACCACTACCTGCCAAAGATAGATAAGGTTATAGCTATGGACGAGATACTGGACAGGATGTATAGGGGCAAGATGGAGGGAATGGTCTCCATAGGCATGAACATACTGGCAAGCAATCCCAATGTGAAGAAGATTTCTGAAGGTCTTGCCAAACTCAAGTGGCTTGTGGTGATGGACCCCTTTGAAACAGAAATGGCAAATTTCTGGAAGTATGTGCAGGACCCGTCAAAGGTGCAAACGGAAGTCTTCTTACTTCCTTCCGCCATATTCGCAGAGAAGGAGGGCTCCTACACCAATAGTGGTAGGGTTATAAAGTGGAAGTATAAGGCTGCTGAGCCTCCTGGTGATGCAAAGGATGAGTTCTGGGTGGCAGGACAGCTATGGAACAGGATAAAGAGCCTTTATCAGAAGGAAGGTGGTAAGTTCCCGGACCCCATACTGAACCTCACATGGAACTTTAAGAACCCCTACTATCCAACAGCTGAAGAGGTGCTACATGAGATGAACGGCTATGCCCTTGCGGACATTACAGACGAGAAGGGCAATGTGGTGGTTAAGAAGGGTGAGAGGGTGCCAGGCTTTGCTGTGCTGAAAGATGATGGCACCACCGCCTGCGGTATGTGGCTATATTCTGGAGTTTTCCCTCAGTCTGGAAACAGGGCAAAATCCACCGACCTTTCAGACCCGTCAGGGCTTGGTGTGTATGCAGGCTACGGCTACAGCTGGCCCGCCAACAGAAGAATCCTATACAACAGAGCCTCCGCAGACCCCTCTGGCAAGCCCTGGAGCCCCAAAAAGAAATACATATGGTGGAACGAGGCGGAGGGCAAATGGGTGGGTCATGATGTGCCAGACATAAAACCAGACCTTACCCCCGACTATGGACCCTTCATCATGCTGCCGGAAGGCAGGGGAAGGCTTTTTGCCGCCCAGCTTGTAGATGGGCCCTTCCCAGAACATTATGAACCCTTTGAATCTCCTGTGGAAAACATACTGCATCCGAAAACGCCCCATAACCCCGTAGTTAAGGTTTATAAGTCTGACCTGGACCTTCTTGGCACTCCCGATAAATTTCCCTATGTGGCAACTACATACAGGGTGGTGGAGCATTTCCACTACTGGACAAAGCATATATATGGAACCTCCGCCCTTGTGCCAAAGATGTTTATAGAACTTCCTGAAGAGCTGGCAAAGGAGCTGGGTATAAAGGCTGGAGATATCGTAAGAGTAAGCACTGCAAGGGGCTCCGCGGAGGGTTATGCCCTTCCCACCAAGAGGATAAAGCCCCTTGTGATAAATGGTAAGAAGGTATATACGGTGGGCATACCTATACACTGGGGTAATGAGGGTGTGGTTAAGGGTGCCCTTGCCAATATGATAACGCCCTTCGTCTGGGACCCCAACTCCCAGACGCCAGAGTTTAAGGGCTTTCTATGCAAAGTGGAAAAGGTAAAGGCATAAGGAGGTGAAAAATGGCTACAGTGACCACAGAAGGAACGGTAGGCTTGGGGCTTAGGCGGGTCTCCGCCTCCAAAGCCCCCGACCAGAACATTAAAAAGTCAGACCAGCTTGCCATACTGGTGGATATATCAAGTTGTATAGGATGTAAGGCCTGTGAAGCTGCCTGTGCTCAGTGGCATGACCTGAAGCCACCGCTTCATACAGAGGAAAAGCTCTTTACAGGCTACCAGTCTGGGCCGGGTCTTGCTCCAAACCTATTTATGTATATGAGGTTTCAGGAAGTGGAAATGGACAAGGGTCTTGTATGGGCTATCACCAAGTATCAGTGCATGCACTGTGCGGACCCAGGCTGCCTTAAGGCTTGTCCCTCTCCAGGTGCGATTATTCAATATACCAATGGAATAGTGGACTTTGACCATTCCAAGTGCATAGGCTGTAAGTTTTGCCTTTCTGGATGTCCCTTTGATGTGCCAAGGTATGATGCCAACAATAAGCCCTGGAAGTGCAATTTCTGCGTGGATAGGGTTTCAAACGGTCTTGAGCCCATGTGTGTAAAGACCTGCCCCACAAACGCCCTACACTTTGGCACAAAGGAGGAGATGCTCATAAGGGCAAACAAGCTTCTTGAAGGGCTAAAGAAGAGGGGCTTTGACAAAGCTGCCGTATATGACCCTCCTGGCGTGGGTGGTACAGGCTACATATACCTGCTACCCCACGGCGATAAGCCGGAGATTTACGGGCTTCCTAAGGAGGCAAGCATATCACCGCTGGTGAGCCTATGGAAGGGTCCTGTAAAGCTTATAGGTTCCATAGTCCTGTGGGGCACTCTGTTGGGTGCCTTCCTGCAGCTCATACTCTTTGGACCCATAAAGGTGGGCAAAAAGGAGAAAAAGGAGGGCTAAGTCATGGAGGATGTAAAGAGGCTTGAAGAGATAGAAGTGGAGAGGTTTTCACGCTTTGACAGGTTTGTACACTGGCTCACCGCAGTGCCCTTTGTGTATCTTTTCCTTTCCGGGCTTGGCATGTATTCATCCAAATTTTCATGGCTTCTTCCTTTTCTTGGAGGAAGAGAGTTTTCTCCGTGGCTGCATAAGTGGGCTGGCGTAGTATTTGCGATAGGGGTTTTCCTCATGTTTATAAGGTGGGCAAAGGATTTTATGCTGGACAGCGATGATATACAGTGGCTTTCCAACGTAAAGCACTACATAAAGGGAGAAGAGGAAAAATTGCCAGAGGCTGGTAAATACAATGCAGGGCAAAAGGTCTTTGGCTGGCTTGTCTTCATAGGTGGTGCGGTCTTTTTGATAACAGGTATAGTTATGTGGTTCCCTGAGAGCTTCACACCTGCAATAGTTAGGCTTTCCATACTGCTACATGAAATAGCCTTTATAGTGGTTGGTGCGGGCTTCATAGTCCATGTTTATATGGGCACCATAGGAGTGCCAGGCTCTCTTTCTTCAATGATAACGGGCAAGGTGTCAGCCCTTTGGGCTATGGCTCACCATCCAAAGTGGTTTAGACAGATAATGGGGAGGTAAAGTTATGAAAGGAAGGCTTTTGCTGGCAGTTCTTGGAGCCCTCCTTGGGCTCTCCCTTTCCTTCTCGGAGGAGATTAAAGCCTCCGCGGAGCTTATAAATGCAAAGGGTGAATTGATAGGGAAGGCAGTGTTCGTGGAAACACCTGTTGGGGTTCTTATAAGCCTTGAGGCTAAGAACCTCCCACCCAACTCGGAACTTGCCCTTCACATACACGAGCTTGGCAAATGCGACCCACCAGACTTTACATCAGCCAAGGGACATTTTAACCCCTTTAATAAAAAGCACGGACTTTTAAACCCAGAGGGACCCCATGCGGGTGATATGCCCAATGTGTTTACCGACGATAAGGGCAACCTGAAGGTGCAGGTGCTGAATACCTTTATAACACTGCGGAAAGGCAAAGAAAATAGCCTTTTTAAGGAAGGTGGCACCTCCATAATGATACACGCCCATAAGGATGACTACAAGACGGACCCTGCTGGGAATGCAGGGCATAGGATAGCCTGTGGAGTGATAAAATGAAGGCCTTCAAGCAAAGAGAGAGGGAATATGCCCTTGAAAGGTTGAGATTTCTAAGGTCTAAGCATGAAGAGGCAAGAGAAGTGCTTGACTTTTACGAGCATATCCTCCTATTTCAGAAGGAGCTTTACGAAGCCCTTGAGGGAAAAGAGGCAAACTGGCGAAAGGGTATGAAGTGGCTTTATAAACTGCTTGACCTGTGTGTGCAGCACGGCACTCAACCTATAGGAGAAAGGGCTCAGGAGCTTAAATACACGGAAAGGGAGCTTCTGGGACAGGCTGT
The DNA here is from genome assembly GCA_030549905.1 of Aquificota bacterium. Lineage (GTDB taxonomy): Bacteria > Aquificota > Aquificia > Aquificales > Aquificaceae > Pampinifervens. Next base: position 86,144 of record JAUQQK010000003.1, read on the forward strand.
TGATGGGTTTTTAAAGGAGAAAAAGGCGGAACCTATAGACAGGCTTATATTTCTTAGCTTTCTACAGCCCTTCTACCAGAGGATGGCGGAAGAAGCGGAGGTTAATAAGGAAGAGTGGTTCAAGACCAGGTGTCCCTTTTGTGGCTTTAAACCCCACCTGTCCTACATAGCGGATACAGAGGAGGTGGAGGGTGGAAGGTTTTTGGTATGTATCCTATGTGGCACCGAATGGCTCTATAATAGGAACAGGTGCGTTTCCTGCGGAAATGAGGAGGACCAGCATATAAACTACTTTTACGAGGAGGAAAACAGGGCAGTCCAGCTTCAAGCCTGCGATGTGTGTGGAAAATACATAAAGCTCATAGACATGAGAGTGAACGGGCTGGCAGTTCCGCAGGTGGATGATATAGCAACCCTTGCCCTCGACCTCTGGGCTCAAGAGAGAGGTTATACACGGTTTGAGCCTAATATTTTTGGTTTATGATAAGTAGAAGAAGGCTTCTGAGCTTTCTTGTTTCTTTTACCTTCCTTGGCAGGGCAAAGGTTATGGAAGATATAGACATTAAAGGCTGTGTTATTAAAAGGGACAGGCTATATAGGGTTGTAGAAGAAAGGATGCTTTTTCAGTGGATAAAGGAGGAGGGCAGAGGTGTTTATTCTGTGGGCTTCATGCAGGTGCTTTCCTCTCTCATATACCCTTTATATGCGGTCAAACTTAAGCCCGTAGGAACGGTAGTAGAGTATGATGGAAACCTTGCGGTCATTGAATCTGGCAAGCGTGTTTCCACCTTTCCCAGCCCTCTGAGCGGTAAGATAGTGGAGGTAAATTCAGCCCTTGAGAGGGACCCATCTCCCATAATAAGCAAACCCTACGAGAGCTGGCTTGTAAAGATAAGAGCCGAAAGACCTGAAGAGATAAGAAGGCTCAAAAGGGCGGAGGATATCGTGGATACGGTAAGGGCTATAATAATCAAAGAGAGGATTGATTGCCTTCCAAAGAGGTAGGGAGAGGTTGGCGCGCTGGTGCGGCCCCGGGACTTCAAATCCCGTGGGGGGTCCTTGATGGGGTCCCCGGAGGGTTCGATTCCCTTCCTCTCCCGTATAAAATAATTTATAAGAAGAATAGAGGAGGTGGGCTTATGAGAGTGGCTGACTATATAGAGAAAGGGCTTGGAAACATGGTAGAGGAAAAGCCTCAGGGTTATGAGGAGCTTGGAAGGGCAGTATCAGGGTGCCATTCGGTTAGCTTTTTTGTGAAGGGCACAGAGGGTAAGGTGCAGGATGTGAAGTTCAAAGCCTCAAAAAGGTGTAAGAAGTTATTGGCTGTTGCGGACTTCGTGGCTGATAAGATAAAAGAAAGGGGAAGGGTAGAGTTTTCAGAAGAAGAAGTGCTTAAATTTTTTGAAGAGGAAAAGGAGAAGGACAAGCTTAAGGAAAGGCTGGAGATAGTTAAGCGAGCTCTTGGTGTATGAGGCTTGTAGTTTATAATTTATCCCTATGGAGAAGCTTAAGGTCAGGATAAATGGCAAAGAGCTTTACATAGATAAAGGAACGCCCCTTGGTGAGGTCTTCAGGCTTGCTGGTATAGAGGGTGCCATTGGTGGCAAGGCTGGCTCAAGGCTCATAGACTTAATGACCCCTGTAAGGGAAGAGTTAGAGATTACACCCATTTTTAAAGAGGACCCGGAAAGCCTTGAGATAATGAGGCATACCCTCTCCCATATAATGGCTGAGGCTCTAAAGGAAATTTACGGTTATGATAGGGTGCATTTGGGCGTGGGACCCACCACGGAGGAGGGCTTTTATTACGATGTGGAAATTGAGGGCGTGAGCCTTAGCTCTGAGGACCTTCCAAAGATAGAAGAGAAGATGAGGGAGATTATAAACAAGAACTACCCCATCTTTAGAAAAGAGCTGAGCAGAGAAGAAGCAATAAAGCTCTTTGAAGAGCTAAAAGAAAAATACAAGATTGACATTATAAACCGCATAGATGAAAATGATACCATATCCGTATATGGTCAAAATGGTTTTATAGACCTTTGCAGGGGTCCCCATGTGCCCTCTACAGGCATGGTGGGTGAGTTTAAGCTTACCCATGTGGCTGGTGCCTACTGGATGGGGGATTCCTCAAAGCCCATGCTTCAGAGAATATACGGCATAGCCTTCTGGGACAAGAAGGAACTTGAAGAAAGGCTACGTTTTTATGAAGAGGCGAAGAAGAGGGATCACAGGAGGCTTGGCAAAGAGTTAGAGCTTTTTTTGATAGAGGATGAAGTGGGTGCGGGGCTTGTCCTCTGGCTTCCAAAGGGCGCAATCCTCAGAAAGACTCTTGAGGACTTCTGGAAGGAAGAGCATGTAAAGAGGGGCTACCAGCTGGTATATACACCCCATGTGGGAAACGCCAAGCTGTGGCAAACAAGCGGGCATCTTGACTACTACAGACCTAATATGTTTTCCCCCATGGAAGTGGAGCACGAAGAGTATTTTGTAAAGCCCATGAACTGCCCCTTCCACGTAGCCATATACAAGAGCAAGGTAAGGAGCTACAGGGAGCTTCCCCTAAAACTTGCGGAGCTTGGCACCGTATATCGCTATGAAATGTCTGGTGTCCTGCACGGTCTTATGAGGGTAAGAGGTTTTACTCAGGATGATGCCCACATCATATGCACACCCGAGCAGGTAGAGGAAGTAATCCACGAGACTCTTGACTTTGCCATATGGATGCTCAGGAGCTTCGGCTTTGAGGACTTTAAAGTATATATATCCACGAGACCTGCGGATGCCATAGGAAGCGAGGAGCAATGGCAGTTAGCAGAAGGCTCTCTGAAAAAGGCTGTAGAAAAAGTGGGGCTTGAGTATGAAATAGATGAGGGCGGAGGAGCCTTTTATGGACCAAAGATAGATGTGAAGATAAGGGATGCCATAGGCAGGCTATGGCAATGTTCCACCATACAGTTTGACTTTAACCTGCCAGAACGTTTTAACATGGAGTATGTGGGACCAGACAACAGAAGGCACAGACCATACATGATACACAGGGCAATCTTTGGCTCCATAGAGAGGTTTGTGGGCGTGCTTTTGGAGCACTATGCGGGGCTTTTGCCCCTTTGGCTTGCCCCCGTGCAGGTAAGAGTTCTGCCTGTTTCTTCTGAGAAGCATCTTGAGTATGCAAGGCATGTGGAAGAGTTTTTGAAAGATAGAGGGCTAAGGGTGGAGCTGGACGCAAGGGATGAAAGGCTCGGTGCCCGTATAAGGGACGCGGAGCTTCAGAAGGTGCCTTATGTGGCTGTGGTGGGTGAAAGGGAAGCAAAAGAAGGTAAAGTTTCTGTCAGAAGCAAGAAGGAAGGAGACCTTGGCTCTATAAGCCTTGAAGAGTTTGCAAGCCTTCTTGAACAGAAGGTAAGAAACAGGGAGTGATGTTAGGAAGGGTGGCAGTCCATATATCTGAAGAGGATGCGGATTATCTTGGGTATGTAAAGCAGGTGCTTGTGCATTTTAAGGCAACACCCAGTTTTATTTTCCTTCCAGAGGAGGGCTTCTTAGGAGAAATTACCAGTCTTTTCACCACTTCTTCCGAGGAAAGGCGGAGGGCTTTAAGGAATCATATATCTGAGTTTTTTGAAGACTTTACCCTATACACACCTGAGGGCTCATGGGGTGAGTTTCTTGAGGAGGTGCAGGGTGAGTACGATACGGTTTTTGTAAAATACAGAAGACTTCTATTTAGAAAATCCATACCGGAAAAGCTCTTAACAGGCACAGAGGGGCTCAGACTGTGGGTGTATAAGGAGGGCTCTAAAGCACAGGTTAAAAGCGTATGCCTTCCTGTGGATTTTTCAGAAAGGTCCATCAGACAGTTAGAGTTTGCCAGAGCTTTGAGGGAGCATTTTAACTTTAACTTCAGGCTACTGTATGCTATGAAGGTGGAGAGGTTCCGTGATAAGCTGAGTAATAAAGAATACAGTAAGCATTTAGAGGACAGGAAGGAGGAAGTAAGGCATATGTATGCGGACCTTTTTGGTGATGAGGTTGTTGAACTGCAAGTCATAGAAGGCGACCCTTACAGAGATATGGTAAAGTTCATAAACTCTTCAGAATGCGACCTTGTGATTGTAGGCAGGCGGGGCAGAGGCATGAGGGAAAGTATAGGCAGTGTTTCTCTGCATCTTCTCAGGAGCTTAAAATGTCCGGTAGTTGTCCTTTAAGCACCTTTTCTAAGTTAGCTCTTGCTCCCTTCTGCCCTGTAGCCAAAGGGCTTTTCAGGAGGCTCTTCAAAGTTTCCCTCTTTGGAGCTGAAAACATCCCAGAAGGTGCCTGCATAGTGGCAAGCAACCACAGAAGCCACCTTGATCCACCCATACTGAACTCCGTATTTCCTCAGCCCCTCAGATTTCTGGCAAAGGAGGAGCTTTTCAGAGTTCCCTTCTTGGGTTTTTTGCTACCTCATATGGGAGCCTTACCCGTAAAGAGGGGTTCTGGAGATGTGGAAATCCTTGAGATTAGCCTTGAACTGCTACATAAGGGCTGTAAGGTAGGCATATTCCCTGAAGGGACGAGGGCGAACCCGGGGGAGTTTCTAAAGCCAAAGCTGGGTGTGGGACTGCTTGCCATAAAAAGCCAGAAGCCCGTCCTGCCCGTTTATATTGATGGCTCTGATAGGGTTCTGCCAAAGGGTTTAAAGTTTCCGAGACTTGGTGAGCCCATAAGAGTTTTTATAGGAAAGCCAAGGGTTTATGTGGAGGAGGATAACTTAAAGGGCTACAGAAGGGTTGCACAGGACATTATGGAGAGGATAAAGGAGCTTGCCCATGCCAATAGTGGTTAGCTTTGTCGGATACCACAATTCAGGAAAAACCACCCTTATACAGCAGGTGGTAAAGGAGCTAACAAAAAGGGGCTATAAGGTGGGCTACATAAAGCACGACCCAAAGGGGCATGGTATAACGGATAAGGAAGGAAGCGATACATACAGGCTCTTCCCCCTTGCCCACAGGACAGCCCTTCTCTCTCCAAACAGGCTGACCCTCTGGGAAAGAAGAGAGGAAGACCCTATAAAGCTGATAGAAGACTACTTTTCAGACTGTCATATAGTTATACTGGAGGGCTTTAAAGGGCTTGAAGGTATAAAAAGGGTAGTGGTGGGCGAGCTTGATGTGGAAGGCATTAAAGTGAGGGGCTTGGAAGACCTAAAGAAGGTCTTAGATTATATACTTGAGGAGGTTTGAAATGGTCTGCATAACCCATTTGGAGCTGTGTCCATACTGCAAGAGGATAGCCCTGAAGGTATGCGAGTACGATGAGCCTTATCCGAGGGTAGAGGCAGAGTGTCAGTGCTGTGGCTACAGGGCATACGATGTGCCCATGAGGCTAACCCCTGAAGATTTTAAAAACATGCTGGACAAGCTGGGAAGAAAGCTCATCGGCGAGGTGTGCCTTGATGACAGATGCGGTTCTACAAGGGTTATAAGGCTTTTAAAGGAGGGGAGTTATGCGGAATACAGATGCCTTGACTGTGGAGCTGAATGGAACAGCGAGGAGCTTCAGAGGGCTATAGAGAGGCTAAAGTCTGTTCAGAGGGGTCTAAAAAATGGAAACAGGCTTTTGGAGCTTCTTAAGGCTCAGGAGGGTGAATGTCCTCTCTGCGGTTGGGACATAGGGCATATGCATACGGGCTATGCGGTTTCCATAGAATGCTTTGTGTGTGGATACCATACGGATACGAGGGAAGAAATCCCTGATGTGGACCTTGCAACCCTTGAGTGTCCTGAGTATGAAAGGTCGGAGGAAACGGGTTGAAGCTTCCGCATGGGGAGTTTCTAAGGTACGAAGGCTGGAAGGAGCGTTTTTTAGAGGATTATCAAAAGATAAGCTCAAAGGAGCTTAAGGCGGTTGAAGAGGAGGTTATAAACCTTTATCCAGAGGCGGACGAAAGACTTCTAAAGGCTCTTATTTCCATGTATGTGGGAGGCTACGAAAGAAGGGTAGAAGACCCAGATATAAGGTATTGGACCAACTGGGCGGGTGTAAAAACTTACAGAACCTTCAACAAATTCCCCATGCTCTCAGACCTTGAACTTGCCTTTGTATTCTATGGTATAGGTAAAGTCTTTGTCCCTCTACTTCTGCATGAAAGGGGCGTAAAGTCCGAAGCCTTTAAGGCTCTGAGCAGTGAGGAGCAGGAAAAGGCTGTGATGGAAGAGCTGGAAATAATATGGGAAAACCACCTTATAAGACTTTTACAGGTGCTACCCTACCTTGGGCTTAGCTCCACCTCCATGTGAAAGCCTTCCTTTGAGGGGTAAGCCTTTACTTTCCATCCATGCAGTTCTGATATGTGCTTCACTATTGCAAGCCCAAGACCCATGCCCTTTGGATTTTCTGAATGGTAGGGCATAAATATAAGCTCTTCCTTACCTTCCTCTATACCGGTGCCATCATCCTTATAGACTATTCTGTCCTTGTGTAGCTCTATCCACACCCTTTTTGCCCCCCACTCAAGGCTGTTGTTTAAAAGATTGTAAAACATGTCCCTCAGAAGCCTCTCATCTCCCATCACCTCAAGAGAACCCGACACATTTATCTCCAGCTGGCTGTAAAGCCTTCCAATATTTCTGAGTAGCTGTCCAAGGTCCAGCCTGCTAAAATCTGGCTTTATTTCAATGGACAGGCTCCTAAACTGGTCTATTTTCCTCCTTATCCTTTCAACCTCTTCAAGCATTATTTCCACCGCACCCCTTATGTCTTCCACCTTTAAGCTTGACTTTTCCGCCCATCTTAAGAGCCTCTCAAGGTTCAGGGATATGGGTGTGAGGGGGTTCTTTATCTCATGGGCTATTCTCTTTACCGCCATCTGCCATGTTTTGAACCTCTCCGCCAGGATAATGGGTTCAAGGTCTTCGTATATGACCACCTCGCCCGCAGGGAGCTTGACCGTGCTAACCTTCACATTGGCTTTGTTGGAAAGCTCCATGTAAGCTTTATTGTGGAAGGTTTCTCCATCTATGCTTTTGAAAAGCACGCCCACTGGCAGGGCTTCAAAGAGGGTAAGTAGCATGTTCTTCTCTCTGCTGAGCCTTTCGTATAATTTTTTTAGTTCTTCCTTCATGACGCTGAAACTCTTTGCCAGCTCTTCCACCTCATCGCCCGTTTTGGGAACCTCCACCTGCACATCAAAACTGCCCTTTGCTATCTCCTTTGCCTTTTGAGAGAGCCTCTCTAAGGGAAGGCTTATGTGCCTTGCAAAGAGGTTTCCAAGCCATACGGCGGAAAGAAAGGAGATAAAGCCTGCAAGCACAAGAAAATATACATAAATACCGCCTACTATGTCCCTTGCCTTTACGAGGCTTCTCAGCTCTTCTGAGGCAGACCTTATGTCCCTTATAAGAAGGGCTTCTTCCCTTTTTCTCTCTAAGAGTATCCTGTATCCTTCCACACAAAGGACTGCATAAACTTCTGTCAGCTCTTCCCTACAATCCTCTACTTTATTTGCTTCCTTTATATCCTTAAAGGACTTTAGCTCGCCTTCCCTGCCTGATACTATGAGCTTCTTAAATAGTTCTTTCTTTTCCTTTAGCTCCTGCCTTTCTTTTTCCTGCATGGAACTTATAAGCTCCTCGCTCTTTTTTGCCACCTCCTTTAGCTGTCCGCTAATAAAAGTTTTTGTAGATTGCAGAAGTATTATGGCTGTGGCAAGGTTAAGAAAGAGCAAAGGAAGGCTTATGTAAAGTATGAGGCTGGTGGAGAGCTTTTTTCTAAGGGGTTTCTTTTGCCCTGTGAGGTAGGTCTTTATAAACTTTCTGAAGAAGATTGTAAAGACTGTAAAGAGTATCAAAAGGTCAAGATTTATTACAAGAAGGACAAAAGGATAGCTTATGCTCCATATTCTCCTTAGATTGTCAAGGAAAGCAACGTTTATAACTACAAAAACTATAAGAAAAAGGAAAAAGGCAACAAAGAGCCTCAATGCATTTCCTTCTCCTTTATGTGCTGATGCTTTACCATTTCACCCTCAGACCAGTATATGGTCATCTCCGCTATGTTTTCTGCATGGTCTGCCATTCTTTCAAAATGCCTTGCCACAAAAGAGAGATGTATAGCTCTTTTTATGTTTCTTGGGTCTTCAAGCATGTAGGTTATTAGCTCCCTCTGAACCTGATGGTAAAGCTCATCTACCATATCGTCCCTTTCTATAACCTTCTTTGCCAGTTCCACATCTCTCTGAAAGAAGGAAAGCACCGCGTCCTCTATCATGGTCTTTACATTGCTTGCCATAAGGGTTAAATTCACATAAGGTTTGAGGGGTGGCTCCTGAGCCAGCAGAATAGACCTTTCCGCTATATTTTCCGCCTCGTCTCCTATTCTTTCTAAGTCAGAGACTATCTTGTATATACCCATTATGAGCCTAAGGTCCACCGCCTCTGGCTGATAGAGGGCTATCATTCTTATACATCTTCTTTCTATTTCTACTTCCAGCTGGTCTATCTGGTCATCACCCTTTATGATTTCTTCCGCCAGCTTAGTATCCTGCTTGTTTAAAGACTCTATAGCTTTATCTACCGCTTCTTTTACAAGTCCTGCCATCTTAAGCACAAGGCTTTTTGCCTCCTCCAGTTCCTGAAAGAGCCTTGACATTTTTGCCTCCTTGTTATCTATTTTAACTTCTAAATTTAATATTTCTATGTTAAGATTGTGTTAAGCTTACTCAAACTCAAAGAACTCTACGAGTTCCTCTTTGCTTAATTCTAAGAGATATTTGCCGTTCTTTGAAGATACGAGCTTCTCCTTTAGTTTTTCCTCCACAAGCTCCTGAGGGGTGGCTTCCCTTATAAGCTTTCCCTCTTTTATGAAAAGGACCCGGTCCGCCAGTTCAAGAGCGTCCGCAAGGTGGTGAGAGACCATTATGGCAGTTGTATTGAACCTCTTCTGAAAGGCTTTTATTTCTTTTCTTAAAGAACTTCTGAGGTTATGGTCAAGGGCTGAAAGAGGCTCATCAAGCAGTAAAACTTGAGGCTCTCTTGCAAGGGCTCTAAGCAGGGCAACCCTCTGCCTTTGACCTCCAGAAAGGCTTTCTGGCTTTCTATCTTTTAGAGCTTCCATACCTGCCAGCTTTAAAAGTTCTACAGCTTTACTTTTATCTTTTTTTGGCATGCCATACATGACATTTTTCAAAACTGTCATATTGGGAAAGAGGGCATAATCTTGAAAGACAAAACCTACAGACCTTTTGTAAGGTGGTAGGTTTATACCTTTTTGTGTGTCAAGCCAGACAGAGCCATCTACCAAAATGTAGCCCTCTTCTGGTCTTTCCAGACCTGCAATAAGCCTCAGAAGTGTAGTTTTTCCTGCACCTGAAGGTCCAAAAACCACCAGAAATTCTCCTTTCTCAACCTTTAGCTCTGCAGAAAGTTCAAATTCTCCGTTGGTTCCGTAAAGCTTTTTCTTGAGGCGTGCCTGAATCAAAAGCTCCACCTCCTGTTTATTGCATAAAGCATCGCAAGGCTTAAAAAGGCAAGAAGGAGTAAAAGGGCTGAATATACATGAGCGGTAGTGTAGTCTATTTTTTCCACCGCATCGTATATGGCTATAGAAACCACTCTTGTCTCACCCTCTATGTTCCCGCCCACCATAAGCACCACACCAAACTCTCCCATCGTATGAGCAAAGGAAAGCACTCCGCCGGTCAGCAATGAAGCCTTCATGTTGGGAAGAACTACCCTAAGGAGTGTGTAGACAGGTCCCTTTCCAAGAGAAAGGCTTGCTTCTATAAGGCTTTTTGGCACACTTCTAAAGCCTGCACTGAGAGGATGTACCATCATGGGGAGGCTGTATATGAAGGAGGAAACCACTATGCCTTCAAAGTGAAAAACCAACTGTCTATCAAAGAGCTTATACCACACAGAGCCTATAGGTCCTTCTTTACTAAGAAGCAGAAGAAGATAAAAGCCAAGAACCGTAGGTGGAAGGACGAGGGGAAGGGAACAAAGAGCTTCCAGCAAGAAGGCAAACTTACTTTTACTGTAGGCTATGTAGTAAGAGATTGGAATGCCTGCAAGATATAGTAGGAAGGTGGTTATAAAAGCCAGTTTTAATGTAAGGAAGAAGGCGGTAAGGTCTATCTGGCTCATTTTGTCTCACCGGGCAAAACAAAGCCATATTTTATAAAGACTTTCCTTGCCTGAGGGCTTGACACAAACTCGTAAAACCTAAAAACCGCTTTGTTGCCTTCACCCGCCTTTGTAATTCCATAAGCCTGCTCTATCCTTTTGTGTTTGTCCTCGGGCACAAGCCAGTATTTTCCTACCTTCTGTAGCTCTGAGGAGAGAGCCAAGGATAGGGGTATAAAGCCTACGTCCGCTGCACCAGAATACACAAAGCTGGCTGTTTGAGACACATTCTCTCCAAGAACAAGCTTTCCTCTCACCTTCTCAAAAACACCGTAGTTTTCCAACACTTCCTTTGCAGCACGTCCGTATGGAGCGTGTTCCCAGTTGGCTATGGCGATTTTTTTCACTCTTGGGTCAAAGAGTACCTGTGGAAAAGAAGAAGGGTCAAGACCGCTATCTTTTCTTACCCACACTACGAGCCTGCCTATGGCATAAGGTTTAGGTTTTGTGATAATGTATCCTTCTTTATAAAGCCTATCCACATACTCCACATCCGCTGAAAAGAAAATATGGTATGGTGCTCCCTGTCTTATTTGAGCATAGCCCTTTCCCGATGAGCCAAAAATAATCTCTACTTTGTCTTCTGGATGTTGTTTTTCGTACATGCTTGCTATTTCTTTGAGGGCATACTGCAGGTCCGCAGCAGCATAGACCCTAATTAGCTCCGCTCTTGAGAAGCTCGAAAGCAAAAGTAGGGCAAGTAAAGTTCTAAGCATAGCTGTACCTCCTTAAGTTTTTATTGCCTCTGTCAGACAGTATTGATAACCGGGAAGCTCAGATAAAAACTCCCTGTAAGTCTTGTCTAGAAGTAGCCTCAAAAAGTCCTTAAAATGGTCTTCCTCTTCCAGCTCTTCTCTATAGACAAGACAGTAATCTTCCCTTTTGAGGCTTACATAGTCAAGTCCAAAGCTATAGGCAACTCCTTTGGGACATATACCTGCATCTCCAAAACGATTTCTTATAAGCATGGCAACCTCTTCATGCCCGCCTTCTATTTCTCTACATTTTTCTATAGAAAGCTCCCCTCTTAACTCCTCAAAAACCTTCCTTGCACCGCTTCCTTCTTCCCTTACAAGCCAGTTTAGTCCCCTAAGCTCCTTAAGGCTTTTTCTTTCCCTTAAGGCTATTCCCTCTTCCCACGTAAAAAGTCTGAGTATTCTATAGCCTTCTCCAAGCCTGTCTTTTACAAACCTAAGGTTTTCCTCAAGGCTTCCAAGATGCATACCTGCTATGTGTATAAGTCCTCTTTCAAGAAGCTCAAGGGCTTTTAAGCTGTTGTATTTTATGTATAAGAGTCTTATGCCTCTTTCTCTTGCAGGTGCGGAAAGAAGTTTCAAAGAAGGGTCGCATCCAGCTATAGCAAGGGTTGGCAGGCTTTCTTTCCTTATAAAATGAGCCTTGTTATCTTTCATATAGCCATCTGGCATTTCTCCCTCAAAAGGGCTCGCACCCACATAAACCCATTTATCGTAAGCCTTATAGTTGTAGAAAAACCCTTCCTTTAGTGTGCGCACCTCTTCTTCTTTACCAAAGAGCTCTTCCACCGAGGCTTTCAGTACTCTTGCAAGCCTTAAAGCATACTCTACAGAAGGGGACACTCTCCCAGACTCTATGGCACTAAGAGTAGTCCTTGGAATGCCCGCCCTTTTGGCAAGCTCTTCCTGAGAAAGTCCAAGCCTTAGCCTGTATTCCTTTACCCTATTCACGACGATAAATTATACATTAAAGACAAAATTTTGTCAATCTCCGCACCTTAAGACCCTTGCCTCTACCTCCACCACACCGTCCTTTATCATATCCAACCTTTTGGCTGCTTCATAAGAGAGGTCAAGCACCCGCTCCTCCTTAAAAGGTCCTCTATCTATGACTTTTACTACTACGCTTTTGCGGTTTTTGAGATTTCTAACCTCAAGAAGGGTGCCAAGAGGTAGGTCTCTGCTTGCAGCATAGAGACCTTCTTGGTCAAAAACTATACCATAAGGTGTTTGTCTTCTGTGATAAGGTTCTCCGTAGTAGCTGGCAAGACCCTTTAGGTAAGCGGGGCATGTTTTTCTGTCATCTACTCCGCACCTCTGAACTTCAAGCCTTGCAGGAAAAGGTTCAGAACCAAGAAGGCTCTTAAATTTTTCCGGTACGCATATGCCGTCTATATCCTCCCTTCTAAAGACCGCTATGGTTATATGTCTGTTGGTGGAAAGGCTTGTAATTTTGACCCTGCTCCCGCTCTGCACCTTATTGCTGTAGGCTCTATCTCCATCGCAGTAATATCCCTTTGTTCTCAACACATCTGGACAATAAACCCTCAGGCTTTCTTCCGTATATTCCCTTTTGACTGCAGGGGCGCAGGCGCATAATAAAAGGGGAAGGCTCAGGAGGCTAAGCTTTAATCCTTGCTTCCACATGCTTTAGCTCTTCTAAAAGCTCCCTGCTGTATTTTACGACAAAGTCAAGAAGCTCCGCCAGTTCTTCAGGCAGGTAAGGATGGATTAGCTTGTTTCTCAAGAGCCTTGCCTTTATCCACAGCTCATGATCCTTTATGTATCCGCCCCTTTCAAGTCTTAAAAGCCTGTCTCTTAAGGTTTCCGATTTTTCACCAAAGAGGTAGATCTCTAATAAGGTGAAGAAGTTAAGGCACAGCTCTACAAACTTGCTGAACCTGAAGCTAAGGGCATCATATTGTTCAAGCTCTTCTGGGCCATACTCCTTACTAGGCTCATAAGGTTTGTAAGTTTTCAAAGAGCTCTCAAGGAGCTTTTGTGCTTTTTTAAGGTCCTCAAAGCTCTTCCACAACAATTCTCTTTGCATTCTTTAACAGCTCCCTCATGAAGGGTGTATCCTTATAAACAAGCACATCTATAGTTTCCTCACACTCTTCAAAGAACCTTGCCTGCACCCGAAGGCTCAGCTCCACACTGCTCACCTCCTCTTTTGGCACAAGAAGAAGGTCTATATCTCCACCCCTTATATCTTCTCTGAGCCTTGAGCCAAATATGTATGCTTCCCCTTCAAAGCCCTCCAGAGCTTTTTTCAAAGCCTTTCTTTCGCATTCATCGAGCCTCATAATATATATCTTACTCCACCCTTCTATAGAAAAGAGAAAGCAGTATGCCGTTAAGGTTTTGTAGCAGGCTAAAAAGAGCAGCAGGCAGTGCCACAAGGGGTGAAAAGTATTTAAGAGCTAAGAGGGTTGCAAGCCCAGAGTTCTGCATGCCCACCTCTATGGAAAGGGTCTTGGAAAGTCTTCTGTCAAGCCCCGCAAGCCTTCCAAAGGCATAGCCAAGGGCAAAGCCCAGAAGGTTATGCAGTAGTACTATAAGAAAAACCTTAAGGCTTAATTCTTCAAGCTTCTCCACATTGAGAGATAGCACTACAGCAATTATTACACCTATAAAGAAGACTGCCATGTAGGGCAGGAACCTCTCAAGCTGTAAAATCTTTGGAAACAAATACCTGAGCGTGAGTCCAGAAAGCACGGGAATAAGGGTTATGAGAAGCAGGTCTTTGAACATGCTTATGAGGGGAACTTCTACCCTATGACCTATTAGAAGATAAGTAAGTAAAGGCGTGGCAATGGGAGAAAGAAGAGTGGAAAAGGCGGTGGCACTTACCGAGTAGGCAAGGTCTCCCCTTGAGAGGTATGTTATCACATTGGAGGCGGTGCCACTTGGAGCAGTGCCCACAAGAACCGCACCGTATAAAATCTCTTCACCCGCATAAAGAAGCCTGCCAAGGGCATACCCAAGAAGTGGCATTATGCTAAAATGCAAAAGCCCCGCGTAGGCTATGCGAAGAGGTCTTTTAAAGACTTCCGCAAAGTCCTCCTTCGTAAGGCTTATGCCCATGCTGAGCATCACAAAAGCGAGCATATAGACCACGTATGATTTTAGTTGAGCAAAAAAGTCTCTAAACAAAAGCCCACACAGGCTAAGGAGGAGCATAATAAGAAGCATAAAAAGGGCTTGCATGCATATATTTTATTTACAAAAACTACAGGAGGTAGGGCATGAAAAGGTTAGCTCTTGGACTGAGCCTTATGGTAAGTCTTGTCCTTGCCCAGCAGATAACCATGAAAAGACCGCCCAAGTCTCTAGACAGATACTATCCTCCACAGTCTCAAAAGATGGAGTATCTGAACAGTATGTTTGCCATGAGTACTGCCTTTCATGGTATAAACCTCAACATCAATGAAGGCAGGTGGGATAAGGCCCTTGAGTGGGCAAACCAGCTGAAGAAGGCTTATGAGGATTCGGCTAAGATGGTGCCTGAGTGGAAGGACTACTACAAGCCACAGCTGGCGGAAAACTTAGTCAAGGCTGTCCAGTCAAAAAATGCGGACGCGGTTATAAAGTCCGCAAGAGAGCTGGGACAGACTTGTCAGAAGTGCCATCAGGACAATCAGGCGGTGGTAAAGCTATTTTATCACTTTCCAAGGTATGACCACATAAGCCTTGAGGACCCCGTAGAGCTACAGAACCTGAAAACTAAGGACTATATGAAAAAGCTCTCCGATTCTATGAAGTCCCTGAGGGTCTTCCTCCTGCAGGGAGACGTTTCAAAGGCAAGGGAGGAGGGGAATAACTTTGTGGAAAGGGCAAGACAGCTAAACACCATGTGCACCAAGTGCCATACTTCCAAGGCTTCTGTTGAGTCTCTGGCTGGAAGGGAATACCTTACAGCCCTTGAAAACCTCCAGAAAGCTCTGAGCCTATCACAGCCAAACAGGGAGCAGGTCTTCAAACACCTATCTGAGGTGGGTCAGTTCTGCTACAGGTGTCACAACGTGCATCTTATACCCGTGCTGGTGCAGAACCGGTTAAGGTAGTTAAAGGCTTGTGTCTAAAAAGAGCATAAGCAGGAGACCGAGCAAGAAGGCAACAGTAGCCTGAGTATGTTTGCCCTCCGAGTAAGCTTCAGGAAAGACCTCCTTGGCGGTTATATAGACCATGGCACCTCCCCCAAAGCCAAGACCGAAGGCAAGATGGTCTTTAAAGACCTCAAAGAGGGCATAGCCTCCCATGGCGAACAGTGATTCCAGCAGACCGCTGGCAAAACCCACAAGAAGGGGAATAAGGGTTCTGTTTGTTATAAACATCAGTGGCAGGCTCACCACAAGACCCTCGGGAATATCCTGAATAGCTATGGCTATGGCAGTCTCAAAACCCTTCTGAAGCTCGTAGGCGGAAGCCACTCCTACGCTTATGCCTTCTGGTACGTTGTGTATGGTTATTCCAAGCACAATAAGGTAAAGCCTGCCTATTCTTTCTACAGAAAGCCCTTCCCTTCCTTTGAGCGTGTGTTCATGGGGAACGAGGTTTTCCAGCAAAGCCATGAAGGCAAAGCCCGCACTTATGCCAAGGGCAACCTCATAAAAGCCTCCCACCTTAATACCCGGAAGTATTAGACTTGTGAAGCTCGCCACTAACATAACACCGCCTGCAAAGGAAAGACTTACGCTCATGCTGGGAAAGGCTTTCCTCAAAAGCACAGAAAGAAGGCTTCCAAGAAAGGTACCAAGGAGTAAAAGAAGAGAATTGTAGAGCATCAGAGAAGTTCTGAAACCTTAAAGAGAGAGTAGACCTCAAGACCCTCCGCCTGAAGCTTTTCTCTTCCACCCTCCTCTCTGTCCACCACCGCATACACACACAGCACCCTGTAGCCTTCCCTCCTGCAGGCTTCTACAGCCTTCAGAGCTGAAGCTCCGGTAGTTATCACATCTTCAAGCACCACCACCCTGTCGCCCTCTTTTAAAAGCCCCTCCACCTGCCTGCCCGTGCCGTGAGCCTTTGGCTCTTTTCTAACAACAAAGGGTTTTATGGGGTTTCCTTCAAGGTAGGAAACGAGGCTCACCGCATAGGCTATAGGGTCAGCACCGAGGGTAAGACCTCCTACGCCCTCTGGATTTAGTTCCTTTATTGCGGAGTAAAGGGTTTTGCCCAGCAGATAGGCTGCTTCTGGGTCAAAGGTTATCTGCTTAAGGTCTATGTAATACCTGCTTAACTTTCCCGAAGAGAGTTTAAAGACGGGCTCTTCTGCCACCTTTAAGGCTCTTTCCCTTATGAGGCTTTTAAGCCTTTCCCTATCCATTAGCCTTTAGCTTTTCCTTTGCATATTCCATGAGACCGCCCGCTTTAAGTATAGCCATGAGGGTCTCAGGGAACTTAGTAGCCTCGTATTCCTTACCGGTGCGTAGGTTTTTTATAATACCTCTGTCTAAATCCACCTCTATCTCATCTCCGTGTTGTGTTTCATCTACTGCCTGAGGGGCTTCCACTATCGGGAGTCCTATGTTTATAGCATTTCTGAAGAATATCCTTGCAAAGGACTTGGCTACCACCACAGGAACGCCCGCATACTTTATGGCTATGGGGGCGTGTTCTCTGGAAGAGCCAGAGCCAAAGTTTCTTCCTGCTACTATTATGTCCCCTTCCTTATGCTCCTTTGCAAAATCTGGGTGTTCTGAATCTTCCATCACATGCTGGGCAAGCTCGTAAGGGTCTGAGGTGTTTAAATACCTTGCGGGTATTATCTGGTCCGTATCCACATTGTCTCCAAACTTCCAGACCTTACCTCTTATTACCATGGCACTATTATAACATTTCTGAGATAATATTTTCCATGCGCATACCCTTTTCCTGGCTTGAAGAGTTTCTTCACATGGATGGGCTTGAGCCTGAAAGAGTGGCGGAGGAGCTTACCCTCAAAAGCGTAGAGACAAACCTTCAGAGATGGGATTTAAACCTTGATGGTGTGGTGGTTGGAAGGGTGGTGGAGAAAAAACCGCACCCAAAGGGCAGGCTTACCCTCTACAGGGTTCAGGTGGGGGAAAGCTTTTTCCTTCAACTTGTTTCCTCAGACTCAAGGGTGGTCGAAGGTAGCCACGTCTTTGTTGCCCTTCCCAACGCCAAGGTGGGTAGCTTTTGCGTTCAAAAGAGGGACTTTGAAGGTGTTGTTTCAGAAGGTATGCTCCTGTCTGCAAGAGAGCTTTCCTTAGAAGATGCCTATGAAGGTGTTCTCTTCTTTGAAGAGGAGCTGAAGGTGGGTGCAGATGTTTCAGAGCTTTTAGGCTCGGGGGAGGTTCTTCTTGAGATAGAGCCTACGCCCAACAGGGGAGACTTGCTATCAGTGAAGGGTCTTGCAAGGGACATATCAGCCCTTATGGGTTTAAGGAAAAAGGAAAGGCAGGAAGCCGTATATGAACCCTTTGGGGACATACATATAGAGCTTCTTTCTGAAGACTGCGGGCGATACAGGGGTGCGGTAATTGAGGGTATAAGTGTAAAGCCATCACCCCTGTGGTTGAGAAAGAGGCTCTGGCAGAGCGGTATAAAGACCATAAACAATGTGGTGGATATTACCAACTATGTGATGCTTCAGGAGGGTCAGCCCCTACATGCCTTTGACCTGGACCTCCTCGAGCTACCCCTTTATGTGAGGGATGCAAAAGAGGGTGAGAGGCTCACAACCCTCATGGGTTCTCAGGTGGAGCTAAGCCCCTTAAACCTTCTTATAGCGGACAGTAAAAAGCCCCTTGCCCTTGCTGGCGTGGTGGGTGGTCTTGAAAGCTCTGTAAAAGACGGCACGAGGAACATACTGCTTGAATCCGCCCATTTTAACCCTTACAGGATAAGAAGGTCCGCAAGGTCTCTGGGCATTCAGACGGACAGCTCCTACCGTTTTGAGAGGAACGTGGATATAGAGGGGGTGGACAGGGCTCAGGACATTGCCATTAGCCTAATACTTGAGCTTGCCGGTGGAGACCTCAAGGCTATTAAGGACGTATATCCAAAACCCTATGAGCCAAAGAAGGTCTTTCTTAGCCTTGAAAAATACAGAAGATACTCCGGTGAGGACTTTGACAGGGACTTTATAGCAAAAACCCTTACAGCCCTTGAGATAGAGCATCAGATGCTAAGGTGTGGAGTTGAAGCCTATATACCCTCTCACCGTGCCTTTGATATGAGCAGGGATGTGGACCTTATAGAGGAGCTTCTGAGGGTAAGGGGCTATGAGAGCTTTACCTCTGAGACTTTAAGACTTCCTTCAAGACCCTTTAAGCTCAGGAGCCTTGAGGACAGAATAAGGAACCTTCTTGTCAGCAGGGGGCTTTATGAGGTTATAACCTTTTCCTTTGAAGAGGAGGAGCTATACCGACTTCTGGGGCTTGGAACTCCGGAGGTTGAAATAGTAAATCCCTTAGTAAAGTCTCAGAGGTTTATGAGGACAAGCCTTCTGCCCTCCCTTCTTAAGGTATACCTTGAAAACCACCGCAGGTATAACTACAGCATGGCTGTCTTTGAGATAGGTAAGGTCTTTACAGAAGAGGAGGAGAGCAGGCTTGCCTTCCTGCTTACAGGATACAGGAGCCTTTATCCTGAAGAAAGGTATGACGTGTATGATGCCCACAGCCTTGCTCTTGATATCTTTAGAAGCCTTGGTTTAGAGCCACAGATGGAGCCCTCAGAGCATGCCTTCCTGCACCCGGGGGCAAGAACCTCCTATTATCTAAAGGACAGGCCGGTGGGCTTCTGCGGTGTGCTGTCGCCTTACCTGCAGGAAGAGCTGGAGATAAAACATCCGGTTATTCTGTGCGAGATAAACCTGTCCCTGCTGGAGGAGCGAAAAAGACACTACAGTCCCGTATCTCTTTACCCACCGGTTCGCAGGGACATAAGCTTGGTGGTAGACAAAAGCACACCGGTGGATAAATTAATATCTCATATCAAGAAGGAAGCCATGGTGGAAGAGGTAAAGGTTTTTAGCATATATACAGACCCTAAACTTGGGGAAGGCAAGAAAAGTGTTAGTTTGAGTATCGTATTAAGAAGTATGGAAGGAACTCTTTCTGATGGGCAGGCAAATGAGCTTGTTGAAAAGCTTACTGCGGAGCTTGAAGAAAGATTTTCCGCAAGGCTAAGATAGGGCCTGCCCTGTGCGTGGTAAAGGAGTTTAATTTGGGGTCCACAAGGTGAGGCGATAGGGAGCCCGGTCTCCGGGGCTGTCCTGTAGGGCGTCCCGGGAGGGCACCCACTTAGTGTTTCTGGGGCCCACCATCGCTCCTTTTTCCACGGCAGGCGCGGGCAGATTTCTTGCCTTCCCCTCCTGAAAGGAGGCGGAAGATGAAGGTGTTGGATAAGAAGGATATAAGAAGGTTCTATATAAGGAGGAGGGAGAGACTGCCTGAAGAGGAGGTAAGAAGGCTTTCTGAAGGCATAGTTAAAAACCTTCTGAGCCTGAAGGAGCTAAGGGAGGCAAAAAGGGTTCTTCTATACTGCCCTCACAGAGGAGAGCCAGATATATCTTATCTTTTTGACTGGGTTCTCTCTCAGAAAAAGGAGCTTGTCCTGCCAAAGGTGGAGGGAAAGAAGCTCAGGCTTCTAAAAGTGGAGGGAAAGGAGGTTTTAAAGCCCGGAGCCTTCTGCATTCTTGAGCCAGAGGGGGGAGAGGAAGTAAAGCCTGAAGAAATAGACTTTTCCATCATACCGGGCGTTGCCTTTGACCTTAAAGGCTACCGCATAGGATATGGAAAGGGTTATTATGACAGGCTTTTAGAGAGGCTTGGAGGAATAAAGGCGGGTGTCTGCTACAGTTTTCAGCTGCTGGAGGAGGTGCCTAGGGATAGCTGGGACAGGCCCGTGGACCTTGTGGTCTGCGAAGACAAAATCTACAGAGGAGGTTAATCATGGAGCTGGTATTAGCATTTGGAATTATGGTAGCTCTTTTGGGTGGTATTTCTGTGGGCTATCTATTGTCAAAGCGTGGGAGTAAGCAGGCAGAGGTGGCACAAGACCAGACCTTAGAGGCGGATAGCCTTATAGCAAAGGCACAGCAATCTGCCCAGGACATTCTTAAAAAAGCTCATGAAGAAGCTAAGGACATAAAGCTTTCCGCGGAAAGGGAGGCGGAAAAGGTTGTGAAACTGGCTCAGGAAGAGGCAGACAGGCTAAGGGCAACTCTTAAGGAAGAAACGGAGAAGCTAAGACAGGAGCTTGACAGAAAAAGAAGAGAGGTGGAAGAATACCTTTCTGAAAGAAAGCAGGAAATTCAAAGGCTTGAGCAGGCCCTTCAGCAGAAGGAAGCAAACCTTGAAAGACGCTTTCAGGCCTTGGAAAGAAGGGAAGAGGAGCTATACAGAAGGGAAAAGGAAATAAGGGAGCTTGAAAGGCAAATAGACCAGGCTCAGAGGGACATACAGATAAGGCTGAAGGAGCTGGAAGAGAAGGAAAGGGAGATAGAATCCCTCAGGCAGAGGGAGGTGCTTGAGCTACAGCGTATAGCCAGCATGACTCTTGAGGAGGCGAGGAGCGAGCTTATGAAAAGGGTAGAAGAGTCAGCAAAGGCAGAAGCCATTAGGCTCATGAAGAGAATAGAAGAATCCGCAAAGGAGCGTGCGGAGTTTGAGGCAAAGAAGATAATAACCACCGCGGTTCAGAGGCTTTCTTCCGAGATAGCAATAAACTACACAACTACCACCGTGGAGCTGCCAAGTAATGAATTCAAGGGAAGGATAATAGGAAGGGAGGGAAGGAACATAAGAACCTTTGAGCTTCTAACAGGCGTTGACCTGATAATAGATGACACGCCCGATGTGGTCACAATATCATCCTTTGACCCCATGAGAAGGGAGCTGGCAAAGGAAGCTCTACAAAGGCTCATAGAGGATGGCAGGATACATCCAGCCCGCATCGAGGAGGTAGTGGCGGAGGTCAAGAAGGAGTTTGATGAAAATATAAGAAAGATGGGTGAAGAAACCTGTGTGGAGCTTGGTCTTTATGATATAAACCCGGGGCTCTACTACTATATTGGCAAGCTCTACTACAGAACCAGCTACTCCCAGAACGTGCTACTGCACTCAAAGGAGGTGGCATACATAGCGGGTCTGATGGCGGAAGAGCTTGGGCTTGATGCACGTATGGCAAGGAGGGCTGGTCTTCTGCACGATATAGGAAAGGCGGTGTCCCACGAGCTGGGAGGCTCTCACACGGACATAGGAATAGAGCTTTGTAAACGATACGGGGAGCCAGACCCTGTGCTAAATGCCATAAAGGCACATCATGATGAGGAACCAGTAAGATATCCGGAGGTTGCACTTGTATGCGCGGCGGACGCCCTCTCTGCTGCAAGACCGGGTGCCAGAAGGGAAAGCTTAGAGGCATACCTTAAAAGGCTTGAAAAGTTAGAGGAGATAGTAAAATCCTTTAAGGGTGTGCAGAACGCTTATGCGGTGCAGGCTGGAAGAGAGGTAAGGGTGATAGTAAACCCGGAGGAGCTTAGCGATGAGGAAGCCTACATGCTATCAAAGAACATAGCCAGAAAGATAGAGGAGGAGATGCAGTTCCCCGGTCAGATAAAGGTGGTGGTTATTCGCGAGACAAGGCATGTGGAATATGCCAAGTGATGACCTTACCCCTATGCTCGCCCAGTATCACCACTTTAAGAGGGAGTATGCAGACTGTCTTCTCTTCTTCAGGCTGGGCGACTTTTATGAGCTTTTCTATGAAGATGCGCAGGTGGGGGCAAAGGAGCTGGGCATAGTGCTCACCTCAAGACCCGCCGGGAAGGGGCGTGAGCGTATACCCATGTGCGGTGTACCCTACCATTCGGCAAACTCCTACATATCTAAACTTATCTCAAAAGGCTACAAAGTTGCCATATGCGAGCAGGTGGAGGAGGCAAGCCAGGCAAAGGGAGTGGTTAAAAGAGATGTAATAAGGATTATAACCCCCGGCACCTACTTTGAAAGCGAATACTGCGGGCTTTCTGCGGTATACAAAAAGGCTGGAAGGCTCTTTTGTGCCTATCTTAACCCATCAACGGGCGAGTTTATCGGTGGCTCCTTTGATGGAGAATCTGTGAAGGAATTTCTCCTGAGGTTCTCACCCAGGGAGGTTCTCCTTTGCAACGCGGAGCTGGAGCTTCCCCTGCAGGCTTGTTTAAACAAAATGGAGGAGGACTTTTTTGAAGAGGGGCTCAGGCTTTTGAAGGAAGACTTTCATATATACAGCCATAAGACCTTAGGCTTTGAGAGAGAGGAGGAGCTTCTTCCTTTTGGAGGTCTTTACCTATACCTTAAACGAACGCAGAAGTCCTTCATGCCCTTTCTGAGAAAGCCAAAGCCTTACTTTGACGAGGGCTATGTGAGGATAGACTACAGGACAAGGAGAGGACTTGAGCTTGTAGAATCCTACGAGGGTGGAGAGAGGTATACCCTGCTGGGTGTTATGGACAGAAGTCTGACGGGAATGGGCAGGAGAAGGCTAAAATTTCATATACTCCACCCCTTCAGAGAAAGGTCTGCCGTTGAAAGGGTTCAGAGGGCGGTTAAAGAGCTTACAGAGGACAGGGAGCTTCTTGAGGGTATAAAAACATACCTCAAGGGCATGCCAGACCTTGAAAGGCTTGTAAGCAAGATAAGCGGAGGGCTTTTTACTCCAAGAGACCTTATAAGCTTAAAGAAGGGCTTGCAGGCGGCGGGAGGTCTGAAAAAACTCTTAGAAAACAGGGTAAAGGCAGAGCTTCTGCAGGAAGTGGCTTATGGCATGGAGGATTTAGAAGAACTTTGCATTGATATAGACAGGACCCTTGTGGAAGACCCTCCCCTTCATGTAAAGGAAGGCGGTCTGATAAAAGATGGTGTAAGCCCTGAGCTTGACGAGTTAAGATACTACATAAACCACGCTCAGGAGCTTCTTGATGAATACGAGAAAAAGCTCAGGAAAGAAACGGGTATTCAGAGCCTGAAGGTGGGCTATAACAGGGTGATGGGCTACTACATAGAAGTGACGAAGCCAAACCTGAGGTTTGTTCCACCATACTTTAAAAGAAGGCAGACCTTAAGCAACGCGGAGCGTTTTACCACCGACTACCTTCAGGAGCTTGAAGAGAAGGTGCTTTCTTCCCAGCTTAAGGCAAACAGCTTAGAGTATGAGCTTTTTGTAGCCCTGAGGGAGAAGGTTCTTTCTTACATGGAGAAGATAGCGGAAAATGCAAGACTTATAGGTCTTCTTGACTATGTGCAGTGCCTTGCCACCTTAGCCTTAGAAAAGGGCTGGGTAAGGCCTGAGCTTGTGGAGGAAAAGGTCATATACATTGAAGAGGGAAGACATCCCGTCATAGAGGAGTTTTCAAGGACCTACAGACCAAACCCCACAAGAATGGATGAAGAAAACTTAGTGCTTATAATCACAGGTCCCAACATGGCGGGCAAGTCCAGCTACATAAGGCAGACTGCCCTCCTGACCCTAATGGCTCATATGGGTTCTTATATACCATGCAAAAGGGCCACCATAGGGCTTGTTTCTTCCATCCATGCCCGCATAGGCTCTGGAGACATGCTTTCTCAGGGTGTTTCCACCTTCATGAACGAGATGTTAGAGGTATCTCACATACTGAACACGAGCGACCACAGAAGCCTGATAGTGCTTGATGAGGTGGGAAGGGGTACCTCCACCTACGATGGCATAGCCATAAGCAGGGCTATTGTGGAGTATATATTAAAACATATAAGGGCACGCACCCTTGTAGCCACTCACTTTTTAGAGCTTACAGAGCTTTCAAAGGAATACGGCGAGGTTAAAAACTACCATATGGCAGTTTCAAAAAAGGGTGAAGAGATTATATTCCTCTATGCCCTCAGCCCGGGCGGTGCGGAGGGTAGTTTTGGCGTCAGGGTTGCAAAGAGAGCAGGCCTTCCAAAGGAAGTTATAGAGAGGGCGGAAGCTCTACTGAAGGAGCTTGAGAGCAAAAAAAGTACTGCTCTGCCTCTTCTTGAAAGGGTTTATGAGGACAGCCTCAGAGAAGAGGAAAAAAGGATACTGGAGGAGCTTACCCAGATAGACATTGCCAACCTCACACCCCTTCAGGCTCTTCTGAAGCTGGCGGAGCTTGTAAGCAGGGCAAAAGATATAAAGTCTTCAAGTCTTTCGTGAGAGTTTGCTCTTCCTATAGATTACAATATCTATACCATGCGTAAAGTCCTCATACTGGGCAGTGGTCCAAACCGGATAGGTCAGGGCATTGAGTTTGACTATGCCTGCGTGCATGCGGTCCTTGCCCTCAGAGAAGCTGGCATAAAAACCATAATGCTCAACTGCAACCCCGAGACGGTTTCCACCGACTATGACACGGCGGACGCCCTCTATTTTGAGCCTGTGGTACTGGAGAACGTCTTAGAGGTTATACGAAGGGAAAAGCCCGACGGAGTTTTTCTGCAGTTTGGCGGTCAGACACCACTGAAGCTATCTTTGAGCCTTCAGAGGGAGGGCATAAACATACTGGGCACCCCTCCAGAAAGCATAGACAGGGCGGAAGACAGAGAGCTTTTCAGAAGGCTTATAGAGGAGCTTGGACTTAAACAGCCTCCAAGCGGAACCGCAAGGACTAAGGAAGAGGCACTGCGTGTGGCGGAGTCTATAGGCTACCCCGTGCTGGTGAGACCTTCCTACGTGCTTGGTGGTAGAGCCATGAGGATAGTTTATGATGAGGAGGAGCTTCTCTCTTACCTTTCAGAGGCGGTAAGTGTCAGCTACGAAAGACCCATACTCATAGATAAATACCTTTCGGACAGCGTGGAGGTGGATGTGGATGCCATAGGAGATGGCGAGGACTATCTGATAGGTGCAGTCATGGAACATATAGAAGAGGCGGGCGTGCATTCTGGAGACAGTGCGGCGAGCATCCCACCCTACAGCCTCTCGCAGGAGGTAGTGGAGGAGGTAAAAAGGCAGTCAAAGCTGATAGCAAAGGCTCTAAAGGTAAAGGGTCTGGTTAATCTGCAGTTTGCCATAAAGGATGGAGAGGTTTATGTGTTAGAGGTAAATCCGAGGGCTTCGAGGACAGTGCCCTTTGTAAGCAAAACCATAGGCTATCCCTTAGCAAAGCTCTCAGCGCTTATAGGTATGGGTAGAAAATTGAGAGAGCTTGTGCCGGAAGTTTTTGAAAGAATTGAAAGGGGGCTATCTCACTGGGCAAGCGACTTTATGCCTGCAGGAAAGAGAATATACTCGGTGAAAGAGGTGGTCTTTCCATGGAACCGCTTTCCTGAGGAAGATCCGGTGCTTGGTCCTGAGATGAAGAGCACGGGGGAGGTGATGGGTGTGGCGGAAGAGTTTGGACTTGCCTACTACAAGGCTCAGCTTGCGGCTGGCAGCAGGCTTCCCATGGCGGGCAGTGTCTTCATAAGCGTGGCGGACAGGGACAAGCCCAAGGTGGTGGAGCTGGCTAAGGGCTTTATTGAAGAGGGCTTTAAAGTTTATGCCACTTCAGGTACCTACAGGTTTTTGAAGGAAAGAGGGCTTGAGGTTCATCAGGTTTTAAAGGTTTCAGAGGGACGTCCTCATGTGGTGGATATGCTTAAAAACGGAGACATAAGCCTTGTGATAAACACGCCAACAGGAAGGAAGGAAAGGAGCGACGCCTACCATATTCGCAGGTCTGCGGTCCAGCTCCATGTGCCTTATGCAACAACCGTTAGAGCTGGTTATGCTATCTTAGAAGCCATAAGGTGTTTTAAGAAACATGGCGGCAGGCTAAAGGTCTATGCCCTTCAGGACCTATGAAGATAGTCATAACCGGTGAGCCTGGCATAGGTAAAACCACCCTCGTGAAGAAGCTGGTAAAAGCTCTTGGGGACAGAGCCATAGGCTTCTGGACGGAGGAGGTAAGAGACCCAAAGACAAGGAAACGGACGGGCTTTAAGGTGGTAAGCACAGAAGGTAAAAGCCTTCTCTTTGCCAGCAAGACCTTTACCTCAAAACACCTTGTGGGTTCTTATGGTGTTAATGTGCAGAGGTTTGAAAGCGTTGCCCTGCCTGTGCTGGAAAGGGCAATAAAGGAAAAGGATAAGGTGGTGGTCATTGACGAGGTAGGTAAGATGGAGCTTTTTTCAAAGCCCTTCAGGGAGCTGGTAAGGTATATAGTCCGCAGTCCTTCCATGAGGGCTGTTTTAACCATACCCGTAAGGGATGTGCATCCCTTAGTGGCTGAGCTAAGAAGGTTGGAAGGTGCTGTCTTGATAGAGTTAAATAAGGAAAACAGGGATAGCCTTCTGGAGGACCTTCTTGACCTTCTTGACAGGGGGCGGTAGCTTGGGGTATAGTTTTAGGAAACGAGCTTAGGAGGGCTGTCATGAGAAAAATTGCCTTTCTTCTGGGGGCTTTAGGGCTTTTAGGGTTTTTAGCTTTAGAGCCTTCTTATGCAGGTCAGAAAAAGGAAGTAAAGACAGTTAATGCTAAAAAAGTGAAGTCTAAGAAGGTCAAGTCCAAGAAGACTTCCTACAAAAGACCACGCTATGCACATCATATAAACCAACCTCAGGAGGGAGACCTGCTAAAGCTGGAGGGTATGGCTAAGGACCTTAATGAACAGTAAGGAACTAAGGCTTATTGAAGAGCTTAAGATAAGGCAGGGAGACACCTGGCGTGTGCTGAAGATAATGAGTGAGTTTGTGCAGGGCTTTGATGCACTTTCTCACATAGGTCCTGCTATCACCTTTTTTGGAAGCTCAAGGCTTACTCAGGAAAGCAGGTATTACAAGGAGGCTTACAGGACAGCCTTCATGTTAGGGGAGCTTGGCTTCCATATAGTCACCGGTGGTGGTCCTGGCATCATGGAGGCGGCGAACAGAGGCGGCAAAGACGCCGGCACGCTTTCTGTAGGGCTAAACATACAGATTCCCACCGAGCAGATACCAAACCCTTATCAAAACCTCTCCTTAAACTTTGACTACTTCTTTGTGAGAAAGGTGATGCTGCTGAGATATTCCACCGCCTATGTCATATTTCCGGGTGGCTTTGGCACGCTGGACGAGCTTTTTGAAGCTCTTACTCTCATACAAACGGGCAAAAGCCCACGCTTTCCCATAATACTTTATGGCTCTGAATACTGGAAGGGGCTCATAAACTTCATGCATGGAACTATGGCTCTATACGGGACAATAAACAGCACGGATATGGACCTTCTGTCTATCTGCGACAGTCCGGAAGAGGTGGTTAGCTTGGTGCTTGATGAAATGCAAAGGCTACACGTAAAGCTCAAAGAGGAAGACCCCTTCAACCCCATGGTGGAAAGGCTTGGAGCCATATTAGAAAGGGCAGGTTATGTGTCATGAAACTGCTTCACATAGCGGACCTTCACGCGGGTAAAAAGCTATATGGCAAAAGCAGGAACGAAGACCTTGAGTATGCCCTCGAGCAGGTTCTAAACGTATGCAGGGAAGAAAAGGTATCTGTGCTTCTGATAGCCGGTGATGTCTTTGACAAAAGAAATCCAGACCATGAATCACAGGCTCTCATGCTTGACTTTTTTGCAAGGGCAAGCACTCTCAACATGCACACGGTGGTCATATCAGGAAACCATGACAGTTATGAGCTTATGAAAGCCTACTCAAGCCTCAAAAGGCTCTCGGGAAAGGTGCATGTCTTTGACAGACCCACCAAAGACCCAAGAGACTCTATATTTGAGTATGAAAGTGTAAAAATTGCCTGTCTTCCTTATCCAGACGAAAGGGTCATAACCCACTTTCATGAAGATACACAGCGTAGCTATGCGGAGAAGGTGGTAGCCTACATGAAGGCACTGGCAAAGCACACAGAGGACGCCCGCTACAGCATATTGATTACCCATCTCATGCTCTCTAACGCTCAGCTTGCGGGCAGTGAGGTCATGTATGGCTTTTCTTATTTTGTGCCTGCGGAGAGCCTTCCAGAAACCTTTTCCTACATAGCCTTGGGACATGTGCATAAATATCAGAGGATAGAAAAGGCACCCGGCAAGACCTATTACTGTGGAAGCCCCTACCAGATAGACTTTTCCGAGAAGGAAACGGACAAGTTTGCCAATTTAATAATACTTGGGGAAGGTCTTGCGAGGGTAGAGCCTGTAAGGCTTGAGCTAAAAAGGAGTCTGGTAGAGGTGAGCCTTGGACTTGAAGACAGGCCGGAGGTAGTTTTGGAGCCCTTAAGGCACAGGAATGTTTTAGTAAAGGTAAGCCTTATGCTGAAGATGGGAGACCCTTACGGACAGCTCAAAAAGGAAAGGGTGGCTGAGCTTCTTGGGGAGAAGCTGGCAAGGCTGGAGGTAGTGCCTTACGTGGAGGGTCAGGTAAAGCAGGAACAAGAAGAGGGCATTGACCTTCTGAAGCTCTATGAGAGGTTCTACACAGAAAAGTATGGCTCAAAGCCATCGCAGGAGCTAATGGATAAGCTCACAAACCTCATGGGAAGGGTCAGCCATGAGACCTCTCAGGCTTGAGCTTGAAAACTTTACCGTCTTCAGGGGTGTGCATCATATAGACTTTTCGCCGCTTAAGTTTTTCGTCATTAGGGGGCGGACGGGTGCAGGCAAAAGTAGCCTTGTGGACGCCATATGCTATGCCCTTTATGGCAGGGTGCCAAGGTATGCAAGGGAAAGACAGCAGGAAAATTTAATAAGCAAGGGTCAAAAGTATATGAGGGTGGCTTTTGACTTTGCTGTAAGAGGCAGGCAGTACAGGATAGAGAGGTTTTATGGGCTTAAAAAGGGTTCTGAAATAAGATTTTACGAAGAGGGCAGACCCAGACCCTTCAGAAGTGATGAGCTTTTAAAACACCTGAGAGAACTCTTAAGGCTTGATTATGAGACCTTTACAAAGGTGATAGTGCTGCCTCAGAACCAGTTTGACAGATTTTTAAAGCCGGACAGGCCGGCGGAGAGGAGGGAGGTATTAAACCAGCTGATAGGTCTTTATGAGCTTTACACGAGCCTTAAGGAGCTGATAGCGGAGGAGTTTTCTAAGGTGGATGCGGAGGCAAAAGGCATTGAAAGAAGCCTTGCGGAGCTGTCCGTATATACGCAGGAGTATATGGAATCTCTAAAGGAAAGGCTGAAGGTTTTAGAAGACAGACGCAGTGAGCTTTTAGAAAGGAAAAAGGAGCTTGAGGAAGCCCTCAGGAAAGCGGTAGAGTTTAAAAAACTTCTTACAGAGCTGGAGCATTTAGAAGAGGCTATCCGTCTTCTGATGGCAAGGGAAGGGGATGTGGAGGAAAAGAGAAGCAGGCTTCGTACAGGTCTTGAGCTTATGCCCTACGCACCCAAACTGGAGGAGTATGAAAGGCTCAGCACAGAGGAGGAGAAACTCCACAAGGAACTAAAGACTATAGAGTATGAGCTTTTAAAGTATGGGGAGGAAAAGAAGAACACACAGGAATATATAAGCAGGCTTGAGGAAGAGAAAAATAAACTTGAAACCTACATGAGAAGGCTTGAGAAGATAAGGGTGCTTATTGAAAGGGTAAGCCATTTAGAGAGCCTGCTGAAGGAGGAAAAAAGTCTGAAGGAGGAGAAGGAAAAGGTTTCTGAAAAACTTACCCAACTTGAGAAGGAGCTTGATGAGCTTATGTCAAGGCTTGAAAAAGGCAAGGCTCTTATGGAAGAAGTGAATAAAAAACTTGCGGAGTTGGAGAAATCCAGTGTGGAAAAGGAGTATCAGGAATGTAAGCTTTTAGAGGACAGACTCAAAAGGCTTTTAAAGCTGAAAGAAGAGCTTAAGGGGCTTGAGCGAAGAGCTTCCTCAAAGGAAAGGGAATGGGCTTTGAAAAGGCAGAGGAGGGAAGAGCTGGAAAGGAGGGGTGAGGAGCTGGAAAGAAGCATATTAGAAAAGGAAGAGCGTATAAAAGGCATGAGAAGGGAGCTGGAGGAGGAGGTAAGGATAAGGGAGCTGTATTCAAAGGCTAAGGAACTGGGGGCTTTGAAGGAGAGGTTAAGGCTCATGGAAGAAGAAGACAGAAGCATAAAGCTTGAGCTGGAAAGGGTGAAGGCTCAAAGGGAAGAGTTGGAGCTAAAGAGGCAACAGTTTTATGCCTATGAGCTTAGAAGGTCTTTAAAGGAGGGTGATGAATGCCCTGTCTGTGGTGGCGTTTTTCATAAGAAAGGGCATGAGCTTCACGAGGAGCTTGAGGCTAAGGAGCTTCTTGACAGGCTATCTAATCTGACGCAGGAGTTGGGAAGGCTTGAGGGTAGGGTGTCAGCTTTAGAAAGGGAGAGACGGGAGGCTCAGCTCAAAGCCGAGGAGCTTTCTGGTCTTTTGAGGGGTTATAGCCTGACGGACTTAGAGCTTAAGGTAAGGAGGTTGGAGGAGCTAAAGAGGACGCTAAGCATGGAAGAGGAGGAGGCTTTAAAGCTTAAGGAAGAACTCAGAAGATTTCAGGAAGAGCTTAAAAGGCTTCAAGAGGAAGAAAGAAAAAGCTCTGAAGAATACAGGGCTTTCAAAGGCAGGGTGGAGGCTCTTGAAGGAGAAATAAAAGCTCTATCTCTGGAGCTGGGCGATGAGGAAAGCCTCATCAGGAGGATTGAGGAGGCAGAAAGGTCTTACGAAGAACTTTTGAACCTAAGAGATAAGGAGAAAAAATACAGGCAGAGGCTTGAGGAACTCCAGAGGCAGATAGCAGAAAAGGAAAAGGAAATGGCAAAGCTTTTTGGAACCCGTTCTGAGCTTGACAAAAGGCTTGAGGAGCTGTTAGAGCGTATAGAAGGGTTAAGGGGAGAGCTTTTAAAAGATGGAGTGGAAGAAGAGCCAGAACTCGCAAGGCGGAAGCTCAGCAAAGAGGCGGAAGACATAAACAGGAAAATAAAACAGACGGAAGAAGAATACAAGAGGGCTACCGATTACTACCAGAAACTTCTAAAGGATGAAAGCCATCTGACCAGCAGTTATAAGGAAAAGGAGGCTTTCCTTGAGAAGATAAAGAATAGGAAGGCGGAGCTGGCAGGTGAGATATACCATCTTCTGGAAAGGTTTGGAAGTTTTGAGGCGGTGAAGGCTCTTGTGATAAAGCCTGAAGAGCTGGAAAGGCTAAGGGCGGAGGTAGAAAGCTACGAGAAGGAGCTTCACAGCCTTGAGCATGCAAGAAGCTCTCTTTCAGAAAGACTGTCTCAGATGGAAAAGCCACCGGAGGAGGAAGTATTACAAAGGGAGCTTAGCCAGGTGGAGGCAAGCCTTGTGGAGCTTGAGAGGGAGCATGGCTCCATAGAAGGGGAACTTCAAAGGGTAAAGGATGCCCTTGTCAGGAAGCGGGGGCTGGAAGAACAGCTTGAGAGGCTCAAAAGGGAAAGGTCCATCTATGAAATACTCAGGTCCGATTTCAGAGACAATGAGTTTCCGGAGTTTGTGAGTCAGATAATGCTCAAAAGAATCGTGGATGTGGCGAGCAGGTATCTTTTTAGCTTTACGGGTGGGGCTTACAGCTTTGAAAAGGAGGGTGGCGACCTTTACATAATGGACCATGCCCTTGGTGATAAGAGGGTAGTGGCAAGCCTGAGCGGTGGGGAAACTTTTCTGGCAAGCCTCTCTCTTGCCTTTGCGGTGGCAGACATTCTCTCTGAAAAGGCACCTTTGGAAAGTCTTTTCATAGATGAAGGCTTTGGCTCCTTGGACAGGGAATCAAGGGAGAGCCTCGGGGAATTTTTTGAAACCATAAAACAGAATACTTCAAGGATGGTAGGAATAATCACGCACGTGGAAGATATAGCTGAGAAATTCGAACAGAGGATAGAGGTAGAAAAGAAAGGTGGAAAGGCAAGTATAAAAGTCATATATTAAGAAAACATGAAAACCATCACACCTGAAGAATTAAAAAAGCTTTACGAAAAGGACTTTGCCCTGTGGGTTGAAAAGAATCTGGAGCTTCTCAGAGAGAAAGCTTATGAGCTGGTAGATTGGGAGAACTTGCTTGAGGAGATAGAACATATGGCAAAGTCTGAACTAGAAGCCTGTATAAGCCAGCTGGCTCGCATACTTGAACACCTATACAAGTATGAGTATCTTAAGCCTTTGACCTACGGAAAAGAGAAGGGTGGCTACTCGTGGATAAAAAGCATAGAAAATGCAAGAGAGAAGATATACAGAAAGTTTGACCTCTATCCAAGCCTTAAGGGTAAGTTGCCTGAATACATGCCTGTTGCATGGAAGTGGGCAAGGAGAGAGCTTTTAAGATGGCTGGAGAAAAACAGAATAAGCCATGAGTTGCCTCATGAGTGTCCTTATACCTTTAAACAGGCAATGGAATACGCACCATGGAAAAAGTAAAAATCCTGTATATATTACTCTTGGAGGTATTTTTCATGACAGCCTTAGCTCTTGCAGGTGAGCTTAAAACCTATAGACTACCGAACGGTGCAAAGCTTGTTATAAACAAAAGGGAAGATACACAAGCGGTAGCTCTGCAGGTGTGGTTTAGAGTAGGCTCCATATATGAGGATTACACGCAGAAAGGAATGGCTCACTTTCTTGAACATATGCTCTTTAACGGCTCTGAAAAGTATCCATACGGACAGATAGACTATATAGTGGAAAGCCTCGGTGGAAACATAAATGCAGGCACTTCCAAAGAATTTACCTTCTACCACATTACCATAGCTAAGCCCTATTGGAAAACAGCCCTTGAAGTACTCTATCAGTTAACCCAAAAACCTCTTCTTTTAGAAGAGATGGTGGAAAAGGAAAAACCCATAGTGATAGAGGAACTAAGGCGTGGAAAGGACAGCCCTACCACCGTCCTATGGGAAGAGTTTGAAAAAACAGCCTATAAAGTATCACCCTACAGAGACCCCATAATAGGCTATGAAGAAACCATAAGCAAATTTACAAGACAGGCTCTTTTAGACTTTTACAGAAACTTCTACCAGCCAAAAAACATGTACATAGTGATAGTAGGTGATGTAGAACCTGAGGAAGTCTATAAGGAAGTACTTCAGACCTTTGGAAGAGAGGAGGGTCGTCCAGTTCCGCAAGTTCAGATAATGCCAGAGCCTCAACAATTAGAAAGCAGGAGTAAAACTATAAAAGACAAACGAATAGAGAAAGCTTACTGGCTCATAGGTTGGTGGGTACCGCCCATAGGTTCAAAAGAATACTATGCCCTTGTGGTTCTCGACCAGCTTCTGGGAAGTGGCAGGACGTCCCTGTTCTATAGGGAGCTAAGAGAGAAAGGACTTGTTTATTCAGTTTCTACTGGAGACTTTGCAAGACCAAGGGATAACATCTTCTACATATACGCCACCTTGGACCCTCAAAAACTTCAGGAGGTAAAGGAGAGGACTTTTGAGTTAATAAAGTCTTTGAAAGAAAACCTATCGGAAGAAGAAGTTCAAAAGGCAAAGCAAAGAATAATTAACTCTACCGCTTTTGCCCTTGAAAAAGTGGATAGCGATGCCTATTACATAGGATACTCTCTTACCGTAGTTGGAACGCTGGATTATTATAAGTTCTTCGATAACAATATAAGGAGCGTCCGAAAAGAAGATGTACTAAGAGTACTTAATTACCTTATAGACAAGCCCTATAACGAAGTTATCATGCTTCCAGAAAGATGAAAGCTATAATAGTTCTTTTTTTACTTCTTAGTCTGTCCTTTGGAGGTGCAAAAGTGCAGGAGTTTGTGCTTGAAAATGGTGTAAAACTTATAGTGAAGGAAACTACAGGAAAGGGAATAGTTTCTGGTGTGGTTTTTATAAAATCTGGCACATACGGTGAGGAAAAGAAAGGCACTACAGCTCTTATGTCAAACCTGCTGATAAGAGGCACAAAAACTTATGATGCATACAGCATTTCCGCCGTATTTGAAGATTATGGAGGAGGTATATCTGCAAGTGCCAGCGATGATTATGTGGAAATAGACTTCTCTACCAAAGTGGAAGGTCTAAAGGAAGGTCTAAAGGTCATAAAGAGTATCTTAGAAGAACCTCTTTTTAGAGAAGAAGACCTTGAGAGGGAAAGAAACAATATTCTTCAAGCTCTTCGTTCAAGGAAAGAAAAAGGATACGAGCTTGCCATGGATACTTTAAGAAGGCTCACCTATAGAAGCTCCAACTACGAATACTCTCCCCTTGGAAAAGAAGAAGACCTGAAAGAAATAAGAAGAGAAGACCTCATAAAAAGGTGGCAGGAAATTCTAAAAGGTCAAAATGTGGTAGTGAGCCTCGTAGGAGATTTCAAAACAGAAGAGGTTTTAAAACTTCTAAAAGAAACCTTTTCTCAGGTGCCCGCGGGAAATTACAGAGTTGAGCCTGTTGATGTACCGATGAAGGAAAACCTACTTGAAGTAGTGAAACGTCCCGGCTCTCAGGCTACCGTGCTGTGTGCCTTTGATGCACCAGCCTTTAGAGGAAAAGAATACTTTGCCTTTAAAGTATTAGATGCGGTGCTTGGAGATGGTATGACTTCAAAGCTTTTTAAAGAACTGAGAGAGAAGAAAGGTTATGCCTACGCGGTCTATTCCATGTATCCTACAAGACTTTCCTCTCCTAGGCTCATAGCATACATAGGCACCTCTCCAGAGAAAAGACAATCCGCTCTAAAAGACCTTGTGGAAGTGGTAAAAAATACGGATATCACACCAGAAGATATAGAATTGGCAAAGAACAAGATAGTGGGAGACTTTCTTCTTGCACATCAAACAAGAGCAAGGCAAGCGTGGTATCTTGGCTTTTTTGAAATTATGGGCTTTGGCTGGAAGATGGACGAAGAATACCCAGAAAGAATTAAAAAAGTGAGCTTTGATGATGTCATAAAAGTAAGGGAAAAATATCTTAAAAAAGAACACTGTGTGGTGGTGGAGCCCTAACATGGCAGATTTTACAAAAGCAGGACTTGACAAGGGAGACCTTCAAAAAGAGCTGGAGCATACGCTCATATCCGCAAGGATGCTCTACAGAACTTATTCCGTTAGCGTGGAAGAGCTTACCGAAGAGGAACTAAGAGCGGACCTCACCGAATACTCAGACCAGCTTGAACGTATAATAAAACCTCTGGTAAAGAGAGCGGAAGCTACAAAGAATGCAAAACTTGTAGATATGGCTTACGAGATAAGATACACTTACGAGAAAATTCTTGAACTCATTCAGCAGAGGTTAAATACCTTTTGAGCTTTTCTATCGCCTGAGCCTTAATTTGAGAGACCCTTGCCATAGAAATACCTAAAAGCTTTGAAACCTCCTTCAGAGGAAGCTCTTCATAGTAAAGGAGCTGTAAGACCAGTTTTTCCCTTTGGTCAAGCTTCTCTATAGCCTTGAGAAGCCTTTCTCTCAGGTCTTTTTTTATTACCGCCTCTTCTGGTCCTTCCTCCTTGCTTTCAAAGAGTTCTTCGTAGCTTCTTCCTTCCTGAAAAAGCTCATCAAGGCTCAGCATGTATGAAAAGGATATGGCTTGAAGGTCTTCCCTGAGCTTTTCCGGGTCTTCTCCCATAAACTGAGCCAGCTCCTCGTCGCTAAAGTCCTCACCCTTTTCCATCTTAAGCCTGTCCACAGCCTCCCTTATAGCCTTTTCTCTGCTCCTTATTCCCCTGCTTGCAAAATCAAGACTTCTGAGGTAGTCATACATGGCTCCCCTTATCCTTAGCTTAAGATAGGCATTGGGATTTTTGTTCCTGTCCAGCTTTGGAAGAGCTTCAATGACTGCAAGTATGCCATAGCCTATAAGGTCCTTTACATCCACAGAGGGCGGAAGGTGTCTGTGAACCTGATAGGCTATCTGCCTTACAAGGGGAAGGTAAGATAGCACAAGCTCCTTTTCTTCCGCAGAAAGCATGTAGATATTTTACCCGCATGAGTTATCTCATGTTTTTCAAGTTATATAAGTGTATATTTACTTAAAAAATGCAGGAGGCTATAAGTAATGATTAGTCTTAAACCCTACTTGACAGCATTTGAGAGGGGATCTATATTATGTGGTTGAAATACTCCTATAGTCATGATTGGAGGAATACTTTGAAGAGGAAAGAAAAGTTTCAACTCTGGATGCCTTCGGAAGTTTTGTGGAAGCTCCGTGCTATAGCAGAAGAAGAAGGAAGAACGGTGTCAGACCTTATCAAAGAAGCAGTAGCTGAGTGGCTTGACAAAAAGGAAAAGGAAAAATCAAGACCAATAAGACTGGAGGAGCTTAAATGACAAAATTTATGGTGGGAGTGGATGTGGATTCTAAAGCTTGTCAGATATGTGTCAAGGAAGTTTCAAGCAAGAAAACACTACTTAACATAAAGGTTGCAAACCTTGAACTGCAGGAGTTTATTGAAAAAAGACTGAAGGAACTTGCTGTGCCTTCTGAGTCTATGGTAGTTATGGAAAGCA
>JAUQQK010000004.1:0-91927 GCA_030549905.1 Aquificota bacterium
CGGTCTTACCTTTTCATACTCGTATATGTTGAGTATCTCTTCCTTTGTAATCTTCCTCATGTCTTTCGCCTGGTTAGCAGAAGTGTATAAAACTACACTTCTGGCCAGTGTATTTATACCCCGCCATTTGAGGCAAGCCAGCACTGGCAGGCGGCATTTGGCTTGCCATAGCCCCTACACCAGGTATAGGAGCTAACCTCCTCACACTCCTGCCCCAATCCACCAATACAGATTTTAGCGGAGAGAAATCCCTGACAAAGGATTTCCCAAGGACAGGAAGTATGAGGGCTACCCTGAGAACTTGCCAGAGTTTGTAAGAGGTTCTTACCTCTTCCCTCACCTGCTCCTTCCACAGGTCGGCAGGCTCTCGGGTCTCTGACTTGCTCTCAAGGCTTGAGAGTAAATTCACTAAAAGCTTAATATCTTTGTTAAGCTTTGATATCTCTGTCTTTAAGACATTTC
Organism: Aquificota bacterium; assembly: GCA_030549905.1. Lineage (GTDB taxonomy): Bacteria > Aquificota > Aquificia > Aquificales > Aquificaceae > Pampinifervens. The sequence goes on from JAUQQK010000004.1 coordinate 463, forward strand.
TCTTATACTTGTTTCCCTCTTTCTTCAACTCCTCCTTAAGCTCCTGCTTCCTATCTTCCAGCTCACCAATGCTATACCTGATAAACTCCTCTTGTGAAAGGAGTTTCAAATAATTCACAGGTAACTTTTCTTTAAAGCCTAAGGCTCTTCTTCCTATCACATAAGCCCCTGCTATGTCTTTGTCAATGTTATACATAGGTGCATACTTGAGTGAGCCTATAACTGATGTATATGCTGGATACACTTCTATAACCTCTATGCCTTTTCTCTTAGCTAAGACCTTTATCTTCTCAAGTATGCTCCTGTAAGCCCATTGATGAAATCTTTTCCTTAGCTTTGCTCTTCCATCTCCTCTATAGCCTTTTGGCATTCCTGCCAGCCTTTCTATGGCTATAGCTCTTCTTCTTTCCAATGCCATGTCTGTTATCCTGTGTGCTATATGCCATGCTATATATTCCCTTTGCTCTCTTTTCTTACCAATTAGCTCATGAAGAGAAATGGACTGATAGCCTACAAGGTTTCCATCTCTTGATACTTCCGCTAAAGCAAGGTGAAAAGGACTTGCATTTGCGTCTATGCCTATAACTCCACTGTTTTTTGTAATCACCACTTGTGGAATGCTTTCCTCATAGCTTATATATGCATAGACTTTGCTGTCTTCTATGAAAAGCTCCACGCTGTAAGGAAAATATTCCTTTGTCTTCTCTGCTACCTGTAAGCTCCAGATAAAGTCTATCCATTTGTCTTTTTCTCTTGACACTTTCCTATAGACTTTGCCTTCTATCCATTTTTTGTTTCCCACATTTACTCTCAGGTATAGCCCTTCCTCTTTAAACAGTAGCCTTATGTTTAAGTTTCCTCGCTTTGACCTGTCTCCTCTTGAATATAGTCTGTATTTTCTTTTCTCTTGCCACTGTCTTTTTAGCTCCTGTCTTTTCTTTCTTTGAAGGTGGTTTTTCTTGAGCTTTTCAAAAAGACTTCTTCCACCAAAGATAACCTTCTTAGGGTTTTGCCTCTTTTCTTTACAGGCTTTTAAAACTTCCTGAGCCTTGAATATGGCATCATCTACATATCTTGAGTTTAGTCCAAACATAGTCTGTAGTTTTTTCTTAAGTTCTTTTCTTTCTTTGCCTTCCAGTAGTCTTTGATAGGCATATCTTTTGCAGGAAGACCATCTTCTCATCAGGTCTTTTAGAGTTTCTATATCCTTACTTGAAAACTCAACCCTACTGCTCAGGGTTATCATGCATTAACTCCTCTTTTCCTCACCTTATCAAAGTTATTTTTCTTACTGAGTATAACTCCTTTATCTTTTTTACACTTAATAACATTCATTACACTCCTAAGTACAAATATACACTTTGCTACAATTTTTACCAACTGTTGCTCTCCTCCACTGGTTTTAACTATTATTATATGCAAAAAATTTGCAGTTGTCAAGTATGCTCTTTTAAGACTTCGTAAAGAGCCTGCAGGAAGGCATCATTTTCCTCAGGCTTGCCTATGCTTACACGGAGGCAGTTTTCAAGCCCCTCCATGTAAGAAAAGTTTCTTATCAGCACGCCTTTGCGGACAAGCCCCTCGTGAAGAAGTTCCGCAGGTATGGGGCTTTTGAAGAGTATAAAGTTGGCTTCTGAAGGATAGGCTTTTATGCCCTCCATGGAGGACAGCTCAATAAAGACCCTTTCCCTCTCCCTTATCACTTCCTTCACAGCCTCCTCTATAAAGGGGTAGAATTCGGTGAGCATGAGCCTTGCAATAACCTGAGAGGGGTAGGTTATGTTAAAGGGCAGTCTTATTTTGTTTAGTTCTTTTACCAGTTCTTCCTTGCCAATGAGAATACCCACTCTAAGCCCAGCCATACCTATCTTTGAGAGGGTGCGAAGCACCACCGTATCTTCCCTGCTCAGAGCCTCCTCAAGGAAGGTTTTCCCCGAATAGTGATAGTAGGCTTCATCAAGAACGGTGAAAACGCCCTCAGACCTTATAACTCTTATACTATCTTCTTTAAAGCAGTTGCCCGTCGGGTTGTTGGGGTAAGCATAGTAGGCGAGGGCTGGCTTTTCTTCCCTTGTTTTCCGAAGGCTTTTTTCAAGGTCTATATCAAAATCTTCCTTCAATCTTACCTCTATCCTCTTCCTGCCCAGAACGTGGGCGGATATGCCATACATGGAAAAGGTGGGAACAGGGTAAAAGACGCCCCTGTCAAACTCGCCTATGGCTATGGAAAGATAATATATAAGCTCGTCGGAGCCGTTTCCAAGCATTATGTTTTCCGGCTTTACTCCAAAACGCTGAGCTATTGCCTCTTTGAGCCTGTATGCCTCTGGGTCCGGATAGCGGTTAAAGGGCAGGCGGGCAAGCTCCTCCCCAATCCTTTTCCTTAGCTCCTCAGGAAAGTCTATGGAAAGCTCATTGGAGGACAGTTTTATCTTTGCAGGCGTAGTTTCCGTTTTGTAGGGAGAAAGAGAGCTTATCCGCTTGCTTATCATTCTTGCGGTGTTTCTTCCTGGACCTCTTCCTCTTCCTCCTCTTCTCCTCTACCAAGGTATAGTTCAAGCTCCGCCACTGTAGACTCCATAAGTTTGTCCTCAAGTATGCCCTTTATGAGCCTGTTGAGCTTTCTTTCATCACCCATGGCTATGCCATTAAGCACATAGTAAAGCCTTTTTGGTAGTGAAAGAACAACTCTTTTATACCTTGCTCCACCCTTTTTTCTTGGTCTCCTTGCCATTGCAAACCTCCTTTAAGGGATTTATGTTTAATTATAGCATGATTTTTTGGCTTTTAATCCTTATTTTTGTGTCAAGTTCTTTTTCTATGGAAGACCTTATAAAAAGGATAGAAAAGGTGCAGGTTATATTCCTTCCTGAAACACATACAGGCAAAGAAGACCATCAGTTTCAGCTAAGCGTTATAAAGTTAATGTATGATAAAAACATGAAGTTTGTCATAGCTATGGAGATGTTTCAGCAGAGTTTTCAGAAATTTCTTGATGAGTATGTGGAATGTAGTATTACCGAAGAGGAAATGCTTGAAAAAACTGAATACAAGAAGAGATGGGGCTATGACCCAGCCCTTTACAGGGACATATGGAGGTTTGCCAAAGAAAGAGGTATAAGGCTTGTTGCCATAAACCTGCCCACTGAGCTTCTTCAGAGGATAAGAAAGGAAGGGCTTGAAAGGGTAAAGGACCCCCTCCTGCCAGAGCCTGTTGTGGATATGACGGAGGAGGAAAGAAGAAGTCTAACCAAGATTTTTGAGAGCCATCCTAAGGTACAGGAAAGGGTATTCTTTGATGTGCAGAAGGCATGGGACAACGGCATGGCTCTGGCACTGGCAAGAACCCTTGAAAGGTATCCAGACCATAAGGTGGTGGTGCTTGTAGGGCGTGGTCATGCGGAAAGTCTGGACAGGGGCATACCAAGGAGGCTTTCCCTTTTAAAGCCCGGTGTAAGAATGACCATACTTGAGAGACCTTAGAGGCTTTTTCTGTTTTCTATGGATTTTTCTAAGGATAGCTCGTCCGCAAGCTCAATGAGAGAACCGAACTGAAGCCCATGGGATATCCTGCTTACCTTTACTTCAGGAAACTGCTTTTTTATCAGCTTTGCTATGTAGTTGGCGGTTGCTTCTCCTTCAAGGTTTGGGTTTGTGGCAAGTATCACCTCCTTAGTCCTGTATCTTTCTATCCTCTCAAGGAGGCTTTCAATACGCAGGTCCGATGGCGATATACCCTCAAGGGGCGCTATCCTTCCTCCCAGCACATGATAAACGCCCGTATATCTTTCAAGCCTTTCTATGGCAAAGGCATCCTGTGGTTCCTCCACCACACATATGAACTTTTTACTTCTCCTCTGGTCTCTGCATATTATGCATACCTCTTCTTCCGTATAAAGACCGCATTCTCTGCACTCTCTTATGTTCTCTGCGGATTCCTGAAGGCTTTTTACTATGTCAAGCCTTTCATTTACGGGCAGTTTAAGCAGGTTGTATAAAAACCTTCCTGCTGAACGCTCGCCGTAGGTGGGTATCCTTATAAGCCTTTCAAGGGCTTCCCTAATAGACTTTGGAATTACCTCCTGGGGCATGGAAAAATTATAAGCCCAGCTTAGATTTTGACCCATGGCAAGCCTTAAAAGGAAACTGCTCTGCAACGCTGAGGGTGATTTCTTTGTAGATGATGCCTGCATAGACTGTTCTGTATGCAGGGAGTTTGCACCAGAGGTTTTTGGAGATGGAATAAACACTGCCTGTGTCAGGAAGCAGCCTGAAGGTAAGGAGGAAAAGAAGAAAGCTCTTATGGCTCTTATCTCCTGCCCGGTAGGTGCTATAGGGACCTTAAAAAGGGAAGAAGCAAGAAAGGCTTTGTGGCTACTACCACAGGAGCTGGAAGAGGGTGTATACCGGTGTGGCTATGCATCAAGGCATTCTTACGGAGCTATTAGCTATTTTATAAAGCATCATGAAGGCAACTGGTTTGTAGATGCACCTCGCAGGAGCGGTCATCTTCTTCAAAGGCTAAGGGAGCTGGGGGGCGTAAAGTATATATTCCTCACCCACGAGGACGATGTGGGTGATGCTAGCTTTTACGCACAGGCCTTCGGCGCCCGGGTAATCATACACGAGAAGGATTCAAGGGCTTATCCTTCTGCACATATAAAGATAAAGGGGTATGAGCCCGTTATAATGGGAGACTTTACCCTTATACCAACACCGGGGCATACCCCGGGGCATATGGTGCTTCTGTATAAGAATTTTCTCTTTACCGGGGACCATATCTGGTATTCAAGAGATAAGGATAGTCTTTGGGCAAGCAAGGAATATTGTTGGTATTCTTGGGAAGAGCAGAAAAGGTCTATAGGAAGGCTTTTAAACTATTCCTTTGAATGGGTTTTGCCCGGTCATGGCTACAGTGTAAAGCTTGAAGTAGCTCGCATAAAAGAACAGTTAAGTAGCTTGTTAGGAGACTTATAATTTAAGGTATAGGGGAAGGTGAGATAGATGATAAGGTTCCTTACCTGCACGCACCTTTCTGAAAGCCCAGAGGATTTAAAGCTTATGGAGGTTTTGAAAAGGGATATGGAAGGGCTAATTGGGGAAAAAGTTCAGCTCATAGTTCCAAGGACTTACCAGGAAGAGCAGGGCTACCTTGAGGAATCCATTGACCTTTTATACTTAGACCCACTAACCGCCTACGATAGGATTAGTGGGGGCTTTCTTGTTTTCAAGATAAAAGGGCTGGAGAAGGAAAAGTTTTTTCTTGTGGGCAGGCGTAAAGAGGAAGACAACATAATTATCACTGCTTCCGTCTTTGACGGCTATATGATTTCTGCCTTACTCCTTACAGAGTTTGACTTGCTTAGAGAGGTTGTTTACTATACCAACTCTCAAAGGGAAGCCTATGAAAGGGTGTTAAATGGCGAAGCGGACGTGGCAATCCTTTATTCTAAAAGCTACTATCTCTATTCAAGGGAGCTAGGTCCTCTGCCTGTTTTAAAGGAGATTGAAGCCCCCTTTACTCATTGCTTGCTTATAAGCAGTGGGCTTTACCAGAAGATAAGTGATGGAATAAAGAGGCTTGATTACTTGGAAGAGGTGAGAAGTGAAGAAAAAGAGGAGCTTTATGAGCTTTCTGTTAGGATTTCACAGGCTTTGAAGGTGAAGCAATTTTTTGACATAGGTAAATTTACCATTGAGAACCCAAACACCGCCCTAATACTATACAGGGATAAGATAGTTTATGCCAGCAAGTCCGCTTCAGATATACTGGGCTATTCACATGAGGAGTTTAAAAACCTCTTCCCCACAGACTTTGTGGCTGACAGGGCTTTAAAGGAGCTGCTTGAAAAGAATGCAAGAAGAAGGCTTTTGGGTGAGCTTTTTGATAGCTTATACCCTGAGGTGAAAGTTAAAACAAAGAATGGAAAAATAAGATACATAAGGGTCTTTGGCAGAACTGTTCTCTACCAGAACAGGTATCACGGCTCCCTTCTATTCCATGATATAACAAAGGAAGTCCTTTACCAGAAGCTCTACAGGGCTTTAAGAAATGTGAACAAGGCGATAACCACCGTTTTTACAGAGGAGGAGCTTTTTAATACGGTTTGTGAGACCCTTGTAAAGGAGCTTGACATAAAGTTTGCATGGGCAGGGCTAATTGATGAAAAGGGTAGGATTTTCAAAAAGATATACAAATGCGGGGAGGAAGAAGGTTATATGGACTACATAGTGGTTTGTGAGGGTTGTAGCCTTCCCTCAGAAGGAAGCCCATTGGGGAAGGCGATTCATAGCGGTCAGACCTTTGTGGTTTTTTCTACAGAGGAAGCCTCTATGCCAGAAAAGAACAGGAAGGAAATGCTTAAAAGAGAGTTTGCTTCATACGCCTTCGTCCCTATTAAAAAGAAGGATAAAGTTTATGCAGTTCTTTGCATATATGCCACATTACCTTACTTTTTTGAAGAGGAAAGCCTTCTTGAAGAACTGAGGCATGACCTCAGTTTTGCCCTTGAAAGGATAGAGATAATAAGAAGGAGCATTATACTGGAAAGCTCCGCAGAAAAAGGCTCCGAGTGGATAATGATAACGGACGAGGAGGGGTTTATAGAGTATGTGAATGATTATGTTTGTGGCATTACTGGCTACGAAAAGGAGGAGCTTCTTGGTAAAAAGCCCAGCATTTTTAAGTCTGGGTATCATTCAAGGGATTTTTATGGCAAGCTATGGGAAACCATCGGGAAGGGTAGGGAGTTTGAAGCCATTTTTATAAATAGAGCAAAGGATGGCAGGCTTTTCTACCTTGAGGAAAAGATAATACCTGTAGAACTTCCCGGGGGTTTAAAAAAGTATGTAGCCATAGGCAGGATATAACTAAGGAAAGACAGTTGGCAGAGGAGAACGAAAGGCTAAGGTATTACGATGTGCTAACAAATCTATACAACCTCACCGGCTTTATAAATCAGGTGGAGGACTACATAAGGAATAATCCTAACAAGCTCTGTCTTCTTATGCTTGTAGACATAGCGAACTTTTCCTTTATCAACAAAAGCTACGGAGTGGAGGTGGGCGACAAGCTTTTAATGAGTGTAGGCAATATACTTAAAAGCCATTTTAAGGATGCGGATGTGCTTGGTAGGGTTGGAGGAGATGAGTTTGCCATCTTTGCCAAGGGTGTTAGAAGCAAAGAGGATATATATCTTTTAGTAGAACGTGTTATGGAAGTCCTTGATAAACACAGAGCTTTTCATGTGGGTGAAGTGGAGATAAGACTTGCGGTCAATGTGGGTGTGGCTGTATATCCAGATGATGGAAGGAACTTTAAAGAACTTGTTCAGAACGCAAGCGTAGCTCTGAGACTGGCGAAGGAGGAGGGTCCGAATGTGGTCAAGTCCTACAATAAGGAGATTGAAGAGAAGATTATAAGCTTTGTAAAGACAGAGAGCCTGATAGAAAGGGCTATAAAGAAGGGTCTTTTCGTCTTCCATTATCAGCCCTACTTTGAAGCAAAGAGTGGCAGAATAGCGGGGTTTGAAGCCCTTGTGAGGATCCTTGATGAGGAGGGAAGGCTACACTACCCCAATGAATTCATAGAACAGCTTGAACACTCCCATTACCTGAGCGAGTTTAAAGATTGGGCTTTGAAGGAAGGGTATGAAAAGATAGAAAAATGGGGTAAGCCCATAAGTATAAACATATCCACACGCACCTTCAGAGATGAGTCCTTCCCCGAAAGGCTTATAGAGTATGCGAGAAGGGCTTCCAGTGAAATTATCATTGAAATAACCGAGAGACTATACATGGAAGACCCTCAAAGGGCTGAAGAGGTCATCCAGACATTGAAAAAGTGCAAAAATATAAGGGTGGCCATAGATGACTTTGGCACAGGATACTCTTCCCTATCTTATTTAAGGCAGATATCCGCAGATATACTAAAGGTGGATATATCCTTTGTGAGGGCTATGCTGGAAGACGAAAGGTCAAGGGCTATTGTAGAAACCATAGTAAGGCTTGCAAAAGCTCTTGGGATGAGAACCCTCGCAGAGGGTGTTGAGAGGGAAGAGCAAAGGGAAATGCTTGTGGAAATGGGCGTGGATTACCTTCAGGGTTTTCTTCTGGCAAAGCCTATGCCTGAGGATAAGGTGGAGGAGCTATTATAATTAAAAGCATGCATGAGCTTGTGATTATAGGTGGCGGTCCTGCGGGCATATCCGCAGGTATATACGCCCAGAGGAAGAGGATGGATTTTGTCCTTATAACAAGGGAGGTGGGTGGTCAGGTAATAAAGGCGGGCGAGATTGAGAACTATCTGGGCTATGCAATGGTGGATGGTGTAGCCTTTGTGCAGAAGATGATGGAGCAGATGGAAAGGCTCGGTGTTGAGCCCCTTCTTGATGAGGTGGTTGAGGTGAAGAGAACTGAGAGAGGCTTTTTAACAAAAACCCTTTCTGGCAAGGAGTTTGAGAGCAAGGTGGTTCTTTTCTGCACGGGTGCGGAGCACAGGAGGCTTGGGGTTCCCGGGGAAAGGGAATACACGGGAAGGGGTGTGTCCTACTGCTATACCTGTGATGCCCCCTTCTTTAAAGAGAAAAGGGTGGCGGTGGTAGGAGGTGGAAACTCGGGCTTTGAGGCGGCGGACCAGCTTACAAACTATGCGGAAGAGATATACCTTCTTGAGCTAACGGAACATTTTAGGGCGGACGAGGTGCTTCAGGAGAAGGTTTTAAAAAACCCGAAGGTTAAACCCCTTTTAAGGCATAGAGTATTGGAAATAAAGGGGGATGGAAGGCTTGTAAAGGGCATAGTGGTAGAGGACCTTCAATCTTCAAGGGTTTACGAGCTTGAGGTGGAAGGCGTCTTTGTGGAGGTGGGTCTAAAGCCTAACTCTGAACTGGCAAAGGCTTTGGGGGCTTTAACAACCCAGAGAGATGAGATAATAATAGACTGCAACAACAGAACCTCCGAAAGAGGTGTATACGCGGCGGGGGATTGCACCAACGTCTTTGCCAAACAGATAATAACCGCTGCAGGAGAAGGAGCAAAGGCGCTCCTTTCCATATACCATGACCTTACCTACGGTATAAGCTCATGGATTTAGCCAGATACATTGACCATTCTATCCTGAAGCCCAACACTACCCTGAAGGAGCTTGAGGAGCAGGTAATAAAAGCCATTGAGCTTGGTGTGTATGCCGTATGCGTAAACCCCTTCCATGTAAGGAGGGCGGTGGAACTTTCAAGAGGAAAGCTTGTGGTCTGTAGCGTGGTGTCCTTCCCCTTTGGTCTTCACACAAAGGAGCAGAAGCTCATTGAAGCCCTTCAGGCTTTAGAGGATGGTGCAGTTGAGCTGGACATAGTGATGAACATATCAGCCTTTAAAAGCGGTCTTTATAATTATGTGGAAGAGGAGCTGAAGGCTCTATCAAGGAACACGGAGGGAGCTGTTAGGAAGGTTATAATTGAGACCGCATACCTGACAGAGGAGGAGAAGAAGCTGGCGGTTGAAATGATAAAATTGGCTGGCATGGAGTTTGTAAAGACTTCAACGGGCTATGCACCGCAGGGTGCCACTGAAGAAGACATTAGGCTTCTTGCAAGCCTTTCGGAGGACAGGCTTAAGGTAAAGGCTTCTGGTGGGATAAGAAGTAGAGAACAGGCTATAAAATTCATTGAGCTTGGCGCGAACAGGATAGGCACAAGCGCAACTTTTGATATATTAAAGGCATAGGTATCATGGAAGAGGGAACCGCGTTAAAGGAAGAGGAAATAAGAAAGTTAATAGAGGAGATATACGCTTTAACAGAAGACCTCGAGTTAGGCTGTGGTGCTATCAACTGTTTCATGTGCGCAAAAGGGGGTAGCTTAAACCCCTGTCAGAGGCTCAGAGAAGCTGTAGTGCTACTTCCACACGAAAACACTTTAATAAGAAGACTGAACGGTAGAGGCTTTCCTGAGATTAATGTCAACGGTTTTAGTATAGGCTTTCTCACGCCAGAGGAGGACTGCCCCTTTAACAGGGAAGGCTGGTGCGGCATACATGGAAGGCATCCCATTGACTGCAGGAGCTATCCTATCGTGCCTTCTGTTAACGAGAGGGGAGACCTTATAATTTCCATATCCATAAAGTGCCCGGTCATACCACCCTGGAGCTTTACAAAAGCATGGGTTGAAAACTGGTATAAAATATGGAAACTGGCGCCCTTGGAATGGTTTAGATTTTATTCCACAGTGCCAACAAACCCCCTAAAGCCCATAGCAATTTTTAAAGTGGAAGAGCGATGATTGAAAGATACACAAGAAAGGAAATGGGTCAGGTATGGTCGGAGCTTAACAGGTTCAGGCTCTGGCTAAGGGTGGAGCTTGCTGTTTGCAGAGCCTGGCACAGGCTGGGTAAAATTCCAGAGGAAGCCCTGAGAGCCATAGAGGAGAGGACCTATGTGGACGAGGAAGTGCTTGAAAGAATAAGGGACTATGAGAAAAGATATAAGCATGACGTGCTTGCCTTCGTTTCCGCCATAGGGGAGCAGATACACGAATACTCCCACTACTTTCATATGGGTCTTACTTCCTCTGATGTAGTGGATACGGCCCTGGCCCTGCAGCTTAAGGAGGCTCTTGAGTTTATCATAAGGGACGTTGATGAGCTTATGGAAGTGCTAAAAGACCTTGCCATAAGGCACAGGCGTACGCTCATGATGGGAAGGACGCACGGTGTACATGCAGAACCCATCACCTTAGGTCTTAAGTTTCTGAGCTGGTATGAGGAATTAAAAAGAAACAGGCAGAGACTTACGGAGGCTCTTGAAAACATCTCCTACGGGAAGCTCTCGGGTGCTGTGGGTACCTACTCAAACCTTGACCCTGCGGTGGAGGAGCTTGCCCTTGAAGAGCTGGGTCTTAAGGTGGAGCCCGTCTCCACCCAGATAGTGCCAAGAGACAGGCATGCTCAGGTAATGTATGCCCTTGCTCAGACAGCCACCAGCCTTGAGAGGTTTGCCACCGAGATAAGACACCTTCAGAGGACTGAGGTGCTCGAGCTTTCTGAGCCTTTCACAGAAGGTCAGAGGGGCTCTTCCGCCATGCCCCACAAGAAGAACCCCATACATGCGGAGCGCATATGCGGGCTTGCAAGGGTCATAAGAGCAAACCTGATAGTAGCCTTAGAAAATGTGCCCCTGTGGCACGAAAGGGACATATCCCATTCCTCCGCGGAGAGGGTCGTCCTTCCAGACTCCACCATAGCCCTTGATTATATGCTGAACCTTTTTAAGGAAATGCTTGAGGGTCTTGTGGTCTATGAGGAGAACATGAGGAGAAACATGGAGCTTTCCTTTGGGCTTTATGCCTCTTCAAAGGTGCTGGTCAGGCTAATGGAAAAGGGCGTGGCAAGGGACAGAGCCTACGACATGGTACAGGGCTGTGCCATGAGAAGCTGGAAGGAGAAAATTCCCTTCAAGAAAGCCCTTCTTGAAGACCCTGAAGTTTCAAAGTATTTGACCGAGGAGGAGGTGGAGGAACTTATTAAACCAGAAGGCTTTCTTAAAAACATAGACAGAATATATGAGAGGAGCTTGAGATGAAATACACCCTGCCAGATGAAAGGGGCTATTTTGGAGAGTTTGGTGGTAAGTTTGTGCCGGAAACCCTCATGTATGCCCTTGAGGAGCTTGAAGAAGCCTACAGAAGGGTAAAGGAGGACAGAAGCTTCTGGGAAGAGCTTGAATACTACCTTAAAAACTTTGCGGGAAGACCCACACCCCTATACTATGCCAGGAGGCTTACCGAGTATGCGGGCGGAGCAAAGATATACATAAAGCGGGAGGACCTTCTCCATACGGGAGCCCACAAGATAAACAACACCCTCGGACAGGCACTTCTCACCAAGAAGATGGGCAAAAAAAGGGTCATAGCGGAAACGGGGGCTGGACAGCATGGAGTGGCTACTGCCACCGCCTGTGCTTTGCTTGGTCTTGAGTGTGTGGTCTATATGGGTGAGGAGGATGCGGAAAGGCAAAAGCTCAACGTCTTTCGTATGGAGCTGCTTGGTGCTCAGGTGTGCGTGGTAAAAAGCGGAACAAGAACCCTCAAAGATGCCATAAACGAAGCCCTGAGGGACTGGGTGACTAACGTGGAAACCACCCACTACATCATAGGCTCCGTAGTGGGACCCCATCCCTTTCCCATGCTGGTGAGGGACTTCCAGAAGGTCATAGGAGAAGAAACAAAAGCACAGCTCTATGAGCTTGAGGGAAGGCTTCCCGACGCGGTGGTTGCCTGTGTGGGTGGTGGTTCAAACGCCATGGGTATTTTCTACCCCTTTGTGGAGCATAAGGAAGTGCTTCTTGTGGGTGTAGAGGCAGGAGGCTTAGGTATAGAGAGCGGAAAGCATGCCAGCTCCATAAGGGGTGGCTCTGTGGGTGTGCTTCATGGTATGAAGTCCTACTTTTTGCAGGACGAGGAGGGGCAGATACTTCCCACCCACTCCATATCCGCGGGCCTGGACTATCCGGGGGTGGGACCCGAGCATGCATACCTTTTCAAAAGCGGAAGGGCTAAGTATGTGTATGCCACGGACGAGGAAGCTCTGGAGGGCTTTAAGCTTCTCTCAAGGCTTGAAGGCATAATTCCAGCCCTTGAGCCAGCCCATGCAGTTCTGAGGGTGGTGGAGCTGGCAAAGGACGTAGGAAAGGGTGGCATAGTGGTCTTTAACCTTTCAGGAAGGGGCGATAAGGACATGTGGCATGTGATGAAGCACATTCAGTTATAATATCCTCATGACTAAAAGAGTAGTGCTTGCTTATTCAGGTGGTCTTGACACGTCGGTTATAGTGCGGTGGCTTACAGACAGGGGCTATGAAGTCATAACTTACACCGCGGATGTGGGTCAGGGGGAAGAACTTGATGAAATTCCTTCAAAAGCAAAAGCTTCCGGAGCGGTTCATGCCATAGTAGAAGACCTTAAAGAAGAGTTTGCAAGGGAGTATTGTCTTCCTACACTTAGAGCTTTAGCACTGTATGAAGGTAAATATCCTCTTACCGCCTCTCTTTCAAGACCTTTAATAGCTAAAAAGTTGGTAGAGTACGCTCAGAAATTTGAAGCGGATTATGTAGCTCATGGTTCTACAGGGAAGGGTAATGACCAAGTGAGGTTTGAGCTTTCAGTGTGGGCTTTAAACCCAGACCTTGAAGTGCTTGCACCTGTAAGAGAGTGGGAATTTAAGTCCAGAGAAGAAGAGGTTGAATATGCATTAAAACATAAAATTCCTGTAAAAGCTACGAAGGAAAAGCCTTATTCCATTGATAAGAACCTGTGGGGTATATCTATAGAATGCGGACCTTTAGAAGACCCATGGGTAGAACCTCCAGAAGATGCCTTTGAATGGACGGTGTCTGTAAAGAAAGCTCCTGAAGAGCCTGAATATGTGGAAATTGAGTTTGAAGAAGGTACACCTGTAGCAATAAATGGCAAAAGGTATGAGAAACTCAGCCAGCTTATAATGGACCTCAACACTATAGGCGGAAAGCACGGCGTAGGACGTATAGATATGGTGGAAAACAGGCTTGTAGGTATAAAGAGTAGAGAAGTTTATGAGGCACCGGGAGCTACACTTCTTTACGAGGCATACAGAGACTTGCTTTCTTTAGTACTTGACCGTTTTACTTTTCATTACTTTCTCACACATATACCTCATGAGTATGCTAAGGTAGTTTATGAAGGGCTGTGGTTCTCTCCTCTTAGAGAAGCTCTTGATGCTTTCACTCTTAGTCTTTCCAAAAGAGTAAATGGAACTGTTCGCTTGAAACTCTACAAAGGTCATGTGCAGGTGGTAGGAAGAAAATCTCCCAACTCTCTTTATGTAGAAGACCTTGCTACATATTCAGAGAAAGATGCCTTTGACCACAAGGCGGGTGCAAACTTTACAAAGGTTTGGGGTTTGCCTCTCAAGGTGCTTGGGAGGGTAAGAAAAAATGTTTCTGATAGCGGTTCCTCTTTCAGATAAGGATTTTGAAGAAAACCTCAGGCTCTGTAGAGAAAAGGGTGCAGACCTTGTAGAGCTAAGGGTGGACCTTTTTGAGAAAAAGGACCCTTCCTTTGTCTTAAAGTGTGTAAATAAGGCTCAGGCTTTGGGGCTAAAAACTATATTGACCGTTCGCAGTGAAAAAGAGGGTGGTTCAAGGGTAGAAAACAGGCTTGAAATATTTAGAAAAGCTTCTCCTTACAGTGATTATACGGATATAGAGCTTTCCTCTCAGGATATCATATCCACTGTAAGAGATATAGTAAAGTTCTCAGGGAAAAAGCTGATAATTTCTTACCATAACTTTCAGCTGACGCCTTCTGACTGGATACTTAGGGAAGTCTTCAGAGAAGCAAGAAGGTGGGGAGCGGATATAGTAAAAGTTTCCGTAAAAGCAAACTCCTATGAGGATACAGCAAGGCTTCTGTGCCTTGGGAAAGAAGAAGAGGGTCAAAAGATTTTGATAGCGATGGGTGAGTATGGAAAAGTATCAAGGATTGCAGGCTTTGTATTTGGCTCCATAATAAGCTACGCCTTCTTGAAGGAAAGCACCGCACCAGGGCAGTTTTCTCTTGAAGAGCTTGTAAAACTGAGAGATATGTTCGTAAAATGACCAACCGTACCCTGCTTTTTGGTGAAGGCCTTTTTGAGACCATAAGGTGGAAACCACCTGAAGAGAAATTAAAACTGCATTACAAAAGGCTTTCTACTTCTGCGGAGGTTCTTGGTATTCCATACCCTACCTACGAAGAGTTTTTAAAAGATATAGAAACTCAAACCACAGGTATAGAAGGTGAGCGGTATGTAAAGTATCTTCTCGTTTCTGAGGGTTCTGATGCTTTGAGCGACAAACCTCAAGCATACAAAAGTTTTGTGCTTACAAAGGTTCTTCCTCCACAACCTAACAGCGTAAAAATTGGTATCTCCTTATACAGAAGGCACTCCTCAGACCCCATATGTAGGCACAAGACTACTTCATACCTTTTTAATCTACTTGTAAAAAGACAAGCAAAAGAGAAAGGTTTATGGGATGCCATAATTTTAAATGAAAAAGAAGAAGTATGTGAAGCTTCCACCGCCAACCTGCTTTTTCTGAAAGGTTCAAAACTTTACACACCAGCAAAAGAATGCGGTCTTTTGTGGGGTACAAGCCTTGAATATCTCACAAGACGTTTTTACATAGTAGAGGAAAAAATTAAAGTCTCAGAGCTTGAAAAGTTTGATGCGGTTTATGTTTTAAATTCTCTTGTTTTGTGTGCATCTGTAAAGCAAGTAGAAGATATAAGTTTTTACGAAGAAGAAGAACTCAGACAGGAGTTTTTGCGTAGCTTAAAAGAAGACCTATAGCTTCCGCCAGAAGCATATCTTCAGGATATGTAATTTTTATGTTGGTAGGCTCACCCATTACTACCCCTACCTTATAGCCGTATCTCTCTAAAACCATGGCATCGTCGGTAGCAAAAAAGCCTTCATTTCTTGCTTTGAAATGGCACTCAAGCAGAACCTTTTTTGTAAAAGCCTGAGGTGTCTGTGAAAGCCACAGACCTCTTCTGTCTATCGTCTGTACTACCATACTATCCGCCACCCTCTTGACCGTATCTCTTATAGGAATTGCGCATATCTTTCCATGAAACTCTCCAAGCTCACAAACTTTTTTGAAAAGCTCCAAACTTGCAAAGGGTCTCGCACAATCATGTAGAACTACTACCTGACCTTTTGCCTCTATAAGAGCATTAAAGACGGAGTCTTGCCTTTCTTTCCCACCTGCTACCTTTTTTACTCCTTCAGGTACGGGAGTTTTTTGAAGGTCTTCTTCAGGAAGCACCAGAAGGGTTTCATCAAACAGTTTGTGAAGTCTTTCAAGAGATAACATATAAATGGGCTTTCCGAAAAGCCTCTCAAACTGTTTTTTTCTGCCAAAACGCCTACCTTCTCCCGCTGCAAGTAGAATAAGGCTTATCATTCTTCTTTTAGCTTCTCTATCCTTTCAAAAAGTTCCTCCTTTAGCTCGTCCACTATGGGATTATCAGAGGATATAAAATACTGACCCTCCTTGTCCAGAACTATGCCAAGAAGGTAGAAGCCCTTCACCTCATTTTCAAGAGTTTCCCGTGTAGTCCTGTCAAGGAACTTTTTTATGCTTTCCTGGTCTGAAAAATCCACTTTTATATCCACAAGTTCAAACTCTTCCACGTCTATCTGACTTACTGGAAGGTTTTCCCTCTGCACATAGACGGGCGTATATACATTGTAGAGGGTGTATTCACCCATGCCAGCTTTAGACTTTAGCCCTTCAAAGAGTTCTTCTATCCTCTGTCTTACCTGATGTCTTACACTCATGGCTCTATATTTTAGCTCAAGTCAAGGATAACCATCTTTATCTCCGTATAATCTTCTATTGCAAAGCGAGGACCTTCCCTTCCTATACCTGAATACTTTACACCTCCGTAGGGCATGTGGTCCGCTCTGAAGTTAGGTCCTTCATTGATAAGCACTCCTCCAGCTTCCACTTTTCTTATAAACTCCCAGGCTATATCTATGTCTTTTGTAAAAATACCCACTTGAAGACCGTATTCTGAGTCATTGACCATGTTTATGGCTTCCTCTACTTCCCTGTAAGGATTTACCACCACTACGGGAGCAAAGGCTTCTTCTCTGAAAAGTTTTGCATGAGAAGGCACGAGGGAAACTATGGTAGGCGTTAAGACAGAAGACACCTTATCGCCACAGGAAACTCCACCGGTGATGAGTTTTGCACCTTCATGTAGGGCTTCATCTATCCATTCCTGAATTCTCTGAACTTCGGAGACAGATATCATAGGTCCCACATCTGTGTCTTCCTGCATTGGGTCTCCTACCTTGAGGTTCTGAACAGCCCTTTCAAGCTCTTCCAGATATTTGTCAAAGAGGTCTTCATGTACGAAGACTCTCTGTACGGATATGCATACTTGACCTGCTATGGCATAGCCTCCTGCTATGGTCTTTTGAACTGCCTTTTTGAGGTCTCCGTCTTTGTGAAGTACTATGGCTGAATTAGAACCAAGCTCTAAGACCACCTTCTTGATACCTGCCTGACGTACAATTATGTCTCCTACCTTTCTACTGCCGGTAAAGGAAACTACTCTCACATCTGGATGTGTGGTCATAGCCTTTCCTACATCACCATAGCCCGGAAGAACGCTTAAAGCTTCTTTGGGAAGCCCGGCTTCTAATAACAGTTCTCCCAGCATGAGAGGTGTTATGGGCGTCCTCTCAGAAGGCTTGAGTATTACCGCATTGCCACAGGCTAAAGCAGGAGCTACTTTGTGCATAGAAAGGTTGAGAGGAAAGTTAAAAGGTGTTATAGCGGAGACTATACCAACAGGCTGTCTTATGTAAAAGCCCACCTTACCCTTGCCGTTTGGATGAGCATCTATAGGAATAACCTCCCCTCCTATTCTTTTGGCTTCCTCCGCAGAAAAGATTAAAGTCTGTATGGCTCTCTGGACTTCTGTTCTTGCCTCTCTTATTGTTTTGCCCACTTCAAGGACGAGGCTTTTTGCAAATTCTTCAGCTCTTTCCTTTAAAAGCTGGCTTGCACGCATTAAAATTTCATAGCGTTCGTAAGCAGTTAAAGAGGAAAGTTTTTTAAAACCCTCTTTTGCCAGCTGAACCGCCTTTATTACATCTTCTTCTGTTGCCTTTGAAACTTCAGCTACCTTCTCACCCGTATAGGGGTAGAAGACCTCAATCTTTTCATCTTTTTCTATCCACTTACCACCTATCAGAATACCTCTTCTACCCATACAGTATATTTTAAGACTCACTGGGCTCTTTAGATACTATGCCGTAAAGCCTCTTCATGTAGCTCAAAACCCCTGGTAGTTCTTCAAAAACTCTGTCCGCAAGCTCTTCATCGTAGGTATGAGATGTGAGGTTTCTGTAGTCGCATATCCTCAGCCAGTATTCGTCGTGTTCTATAAGACCGAGCGAGTAGGCAACCCTTATACAGCTTTTTGGAGACCTGCATTCAAGACCATGAACTTTAAGGTTTTCCAGGCAAGGTCAAAAAGGAACTCAAAACGTTGTATGGCTGAGTCTCTGACTATCGGGTTTTTATCCTGAAGGCTTAAGACCTCTTCAAGCCTGTGGAGTGCCTTGGCAAACTTTTCAAGAAAGACCTTTAGCTGGCTCATTTATCACCTCAATGCTTTTCATCGCCTGATTTTTGAAGGCTTCCGATACCTTGTTGAAATCTACAAGGTCTATTCTGTAAAGCGTTGGTATGTTTTCTACCTCCTCCTCTATCTTTGCCCATACGCTCGGGCTTATGGGTGGTCCCATTATGCCCAGGTCTATGTCCGAACCCCTTCCGCCCCTTCCCTGAACCCTTGAGCCAAAGAAAAAGACCAGATACTTAGAAAGGTCAAGATGCTTTGAAAGGATCCTGATTATCTCTTCTTTTAGCCTTTCCTCGCAATAATCTTCTAACCTCATTGGTATATAATATAGAGCTTTGTGGTAGCCATGCTTAGTCCAGAAGAACAGCTAAAAGCCTTAAAACGGGTAGCTGTGGAAATAATTGAAGAGGAAGAGCTTTTAAAAAAGCTAAAGGAGGAAAGACCTCTGCGTGTGAAGGCTGGCTTTGACCCCACAGCTCCAGACCTACACCTTGGACATGTGGTCTTGCTTGAAAAACTCAGGCAGTTTCAAAGCTTAGGGCATGAGGTCTATTTTGTGATTGGAGACTTCACCGCCATGATAGGGGACCCGACAGGAAGAAGCGAAACAAGACCACCTTTGAGCAGGGAACAGGTGCTTGAAAACGCAAAGACCTATGAACATCAGGTCTTTAAGGTGCTTGACCCTCAGAGGACCAATATAGTCTTTAACAGCACATGGCTTTCAACCCTTGGCACAGAAGGCATTATCAGGCTTACCGCCCAGTATACGGTGGCAAGAATGTTAGAAAGGGATGACTTTTTCAAGCGTTTCAAAGAGGGCACTCCCATATACATACACGAGTTCATATATCCGCTGCTACAGGGCTATGACTCTGTCTTTCTAAAGGCTGATGTGGAGCTGGGTGGCACAGACCAGAAGTTTAACCTCTTGGTGGGAAGAGACCTTCAGAGAGCCTACGGACAGGAGCCTCAGGTTTGCATAACCCTTCCCCTGCTGGTGGGTCTTGACGGCGTAAGAAAAATGTCCAAGTCCTATGGCAACTACATTGGCATAACAGAAGAACCAGGGCAGATGTTTGGGAAAATCATGTCCATATCTGACGAGCTTATGTGGGAATACTACC
This sequence comes from Aquificota bacterium, assembly GCA_030549905.1. Classification (GTDB taxonomy): domain Bacteria; phylum Aquificota; class Aquificia; order Aquificales; family Aquificaceae; genus Pampinifervens. The sequence goes on from JAUQQK010000004.1 coordinate 19,764, forward strand.
TTCTACTTACAGACTACACGCAGGAGGAGATAGAGAGGTTCAAAAGGGAAATGCACCCCATGCAGGCTAAAAAACAGCTTGCTCATTATATAGTTGCAAGGTTTCATTCCAAGGAAGAAGCGGACAGGGCTTTAGAGTTCTTTGAAAGGACCTTTTCTCATAGAGAGTTTCCTGACGAGGCTCCAGAGATAAAAGTGCCTGTGGGCTTTAAGAGGAAGGCTTATGAGTTTCTTTTTGAGCTTGGCATTGAAAGCTCTAAAAACTCCGCAAGGCGTGTTATAGAGGGGGGTGGGTTAAGGATTGAGGGGGTAAAGGTAGAAGACCCCAATCAAGAGGTAGTGGTTGATAAGCCCCTCAGGGTTCAGGTTGGTAAGAAAAGGTTTTATAAAATAGTGCCTCTTTGAGACTACCTTTTTACGACTTTTATCCTGTTCCAGTCCACAGGGGAAAAGCCCTTATCCTCCGCATAATTCTTAACAACTGGATAGTTTATGAGCCTTTCAATCTCAGCCCTTAGTATCAAACCCCTTTCCCTTTCCTTTTTAAGCATGGAGACCTTTCTGGCGTAGTCCCTTGCGGTTTTTACCGCATAGGAAGAATACAGGAGGTTTATAAATAAAAGCAGCAGGCTAAGAAAAAAATACCTTTTCATACCCTTTCTCCCGCTCTTAATTTTGCACTCCTACAGGCTGGGTTCCTTCTTACATCCTCCATTGTAGGTCTAATCGGCTTTTTTGTCAAGGGTTTTAGGTGTGTCTTTATAAAGTGTTTGACAAGGCGGTCTTCTAAGGAGTGGAAGCTAATAACCACAAGTCTACCACCTATTCTCAAAAAGTCAAGGGTTTTATTAAGGGCTGTTTCTAAAGACTGAAGCTCTTTGTTTACCTCCATCCTTATTGCCTGAAAGACCTTTGTGGCTGGGTGTATCCTGCCCCTTCTGTAAGGAATGACAGAGAGTATAATTTTTACAAGCTCCCCTGTGGTCTCTATGGGCTCTTTGGCCCTTGCCAGCACAATGGCCCTGGCTATTCTCTTGGCGTAAGGTTCTTCCCCGTATTCTCTTATGATTCTTTCAAGCTCCTTTTCCGAGTATTTGTTTACCACTTCATAGGCGGTAAGGCTTTCCTCTGGGTTCATCCTCATGTCAAGCCTTTCATCTCTCTGGAAGGAAAAGCCCCTCGGGCTTTTTAGCTGATACATGGAAACGCCAAGGTCAAAGAGAAAGCCATCTACCTCTGAAAGTCCTTCCGTCCTCAGAACTTCGTCAAGGTCTGCAAAGTTTGCATGATAGAGGCTATACCTTCCTTCAAAGTCCTTCAGGTTTTCCTTTGCAAGCTCTAAGGCATAAGGGTCTCTGTCTATGCCTATTACAAAGGCTTGCGGGTTTTTTTCGAGTATCCTCCTCGTATGTCCTCCAAGCCCTACTGTGCAATCTACATAAAGCCTTCCACCATTGCCCAAAAGCAGGTCTGTAGCTTCTTCAAGAAGAACAGGCACATGCATCAATCTTCAAAGAGGCTGAGCTGTTTTATGGGAGAGAAGCTCCTCCTGTGAATGAGGCTTTCCTTATGGGCTTTAAGGGCTTTTAGGTGTTCCCTTGTGGCATAACCTTTATGCCTTACAAAGTTATAGTGGGGTAAAAGCCTGTGATAATGCTCCATTATTTTGTCCCTTAAAACCTTAGCCACCACACTGGCACAGGCGCAGGAAAGGCTTTTTTCATCTCCCTTCACGAGGGCTAAACACTCATAGCCTTCCACAGGCAGGTAGTCGCTTATGACCACATCAAACCTGTGCTTTAAATCCTGCAGAGCCCTCTTGAAGGCGATAAGGTTTGCTTCCAAGATACCAACGCGATCAATGAGGCTTGAATCCACCACGGCGGTGCCGATGGCTAAGGCTTTTTCTTTTATCAAAGCGTATAACTCCTCCCTCTCCTTAGGCGTTAGCCTTTTGGAGTCACCCTTTAGAAAAGGTTCTGTAAAGGGCGGAAGTATGACCGCACATGCAACAAGGGGACCCGCCAGAGGACCCCTTCCCACCTCATCTACCCCAGCCACCAGAAGACCCCTTTCCCAGTAGGGCAGTTCATATTCTATCATTTGGGCTTTTTAAACTCCCAGGGCTTTATCTCCCTTATCATACCCATGGCTTCTTTGCCCTTATACTTCCTGAGGAAATAAAGCCTTGCCCTTCTCACCTTTCCATATTTTACAAGCTCAATCTTTTCAATATTTGGGCTGTAGTATGGGAAAGTTCTTTCAATGCCAACGCCGTAGGATTCTTTACGCACAGTAAAGGTCTTACCACTGCCCGCACCCCTTACTCTTATCACAACACCCTCAAAGGGCTGAACCCTTTCCTTATCGCCTTCCACTATCTTATAATGCACCCTTATGGTATCACCCACCCTAAAGTTGGGATAATCCTTCTTGACGGTGTATATCTCTTCCACTTTCTGTAAAAGCCCGCTCATTTTAATGCCTCCTTGTAGATTAAAACCCTATTATTATAGCACATACAGCCCCACATGCACTAAAATTACCCTACCCATGGAACGCATGCAACCCCATGACCTTTTTACAAAAGCAGTCCTAAAAGACGAAGAAAACCTAAAAGCCTTCCTCTCTGAATTTTTGCCCAAAAGCCTCACAAAACACCTCAACCTCTCAAAGCTAACACTTGTTCCAGAAGAACAGATAACCCTCTCTCACGAAAAAAGACTTATACCAGACCTATGCGCAGAAGTGCCTCTAAAAGGCTCAAAAAGAAAAGTCCATATATACATGCTCATTGAACACAAGTCCTATCCAGACAAAAGAGCATATTTGCAGATACTCAACTATACTACCTCCTTATGCGAAAAGTCCTTCTCAGAAAACAGAGACTTTCCACCCGTATTGCCACTTATCTACTACCACGGAAGAAAACCATGGCTGTATCCCGTGAGGTTCTCTGAGTTTCTTAGAGTTCCTGAAGAGATAAAAGACTACTTTTTAGACTTCTATGTGGAGCTTGTAGATTTGTTAAAGCTGAAAGATGAGGAGCTTCTCAAAAAGGTAGAAACCTATGATATTCTCTATACCTTCATGCTTTTACAGAAGAAGCTTCATGCACCCCTTGAGGAGTTGCTTGAAGTGGTAGAAAGGTTTATAAGCCTTGGCACACTGCTAAGTGAAAGAAGGGGCTACTTTTTCTGGCTTTATGTAAAGTTTATAGCCCATTTTAAGAAAATTGACGAAGAAAATGTCCTGCATAAAATAATAGAGAGAGGAGGACAGGAAGTGCTGAAAGAGTTAAAGCTTTATCCTGAGAGGAAATATGAGGAAGGCTTAGAGAAAGGTCTGCAGGAAGGTTTAAAAGAAGGCATACAAAAAGGCTTAGAAAAAGGTCTATTAATTGACGCTCAGGAGATGGTTCTTGAGGTTATTGAGCTAAGGCTTGGAGGTGTTCCAGAAGAGGTAGAAAGGCTTATAAGGTCTGAGACAGACAGAAGCAGACTTAGAAACCTTCACAGAGAGCTGATAATAAGCAAAGAGCCTTTTGAGACTTTAAGAAGTTTTTATCCTGAGCTTGAGCTTTCCTGACTTTTACAAGAGGTAAAGAGGTGCTGAAGGAATTAAGGCTTTATCCTGAAAAGAAATATGAAGAAGGTTTTTACCAAACGCTTAGGAAGTGGTGCTTGAGCTAAAGTTTGAAGATGTTCGAGGGCTAATAAGGGTTGATATAGAAACAAGCTCTTTACAATAAGCTTGTGCTAGCTTAGAACCTTGTCGCGGTCCTCAAGAGTTATTATCCAGAGCTTGCTTAGAACTCATAGATATGTTAGGTGTTATAATTATAGCGTTCACCTTATGGACTATTCAGCCTTTGACCTTTTGCCAGAAGCCCTGCTTGTAATTGATGAGAATTATAAGATTGTCTTTGCAAACAAAAGGGCTAAGGAGGTCTATGGAAGTTTTTCCGACACATGCTACGGGCTTTCCCATGGCTTTCCCGTGCCTTGTTATGAAGTGGAGGAACATCCATGCCCCGTGAAAAACATTAAAGAGCATGGACTTAAAAGGTCTGGCGTGGTGCATCTGCATAGAACAGAGGAGGGTGAGGGTTATTTCTATGTGGTGGCTGAATATGACCCAAAGGAGAGGGTTTTTGTTGAGCTTCACATAGACCTTTCTGAGCTGGCAAAAGCCTTTGGTCTTAGCAGTCTTAAACCGGAGATTGTTTTTTCAATGGGTCCTGTGGTCTTTTTTCAGTGGGAGAGGAAGGAGGGCTGGCCTGTCAAGTTTGTATCACCCAATGTGATGGAGCTTTTTGGCTACACGGCTGAAGACTTTCTTTCTGGCAGGGTGAGGTATGACCAGGTGGTGCATCCAGAGGACCTGCCAAGGGTGGCAAAGGAAGTAGAATTTCACACGGCAAACAGGTCGCCAAGCTGGACCCATGAGGACTACAGGATAATCACAAAGGAAGGCAAGATTAAATGGGTGCTTGACCATACGGTGCCACTGCTTGATGAAAGGGGTGAGGTGGTTGGTTATTATGGCTACCTGATTGATATAACGGAGAAACACGAAAAGGAAGAGATTTTTAGAGTTCTTGCAGAGGCAAACCCTCATGGCGTTTTGCTTTATGACTTTGAAAGCAACAAAATAATGTATGCAAACAGAAGCATTACAAGGATATCGGGCTATAGCATGGAGGAGCTGTTAAGCATGGAAGACCCACTGTCTTTCATTGACCCGCTCACCCTGAGAAGGGCAGAGGAGGCAATAGAGAGGAGAAAAGGGGGATATAAGGGGCTTATAAGCTACCGTATAAGGGTAAGAACAAAAGGTGGTAAATATAAATGGCTTAAGCTTTCCTCTGTTGTGGTTTCATACAGGGGGAAACCCGTATCTGTTATTACTCTTGTGGATATTTCAAAGGAGGTAAGTAGAGAAAAAAGGCTTGTAGAGCTTGCCACAAGGGACCAGCTCACTGGTATTTTTAACAGGCATGCATTGATTGAGCATTTTGAGCATCTAATAGCTCAGGCGGAAAGGTATAATGCGGTATTTTCTATTCTAATGTTTGACATTGACAACTTTAAGAGGATAAACGACACCTACGGGCACATATTGGGGGATAAGGTGCTGAAGGAAGTTGCAAAGGCTACAAAGGGTGTTTTGAGAAGGAGCGATCTTTTTGGAAGATGGGGCGGTGAAGAGTTTGTTGTGCTTCTTCCTATGACCTCCGACCCATCAAGCCCTGCGGAGAAAGTAAGGCAGGCGGTTGAATCCTGCGGGCTGTGCCAGGAAGTGGGTGTCACCGTATCGGTGGGTGCTACCGCCTACAGAAGTGGGGATAGTCTGGACAGTATGGTGGCAAGGGCTGATGAAGCCCTTTATATTGCCAAGAAACAGGGCAAAAACCGGGTGGTGGTTTTATAGCTGACTTTGAAGCTCCTCGTTCATTGCTCTGACTTTTTCTTTAAGGTTCTTCTCGTATTCGCTTAGCTTCTTTTCAAGCTCTGGATACTTTATGGAGAGTATCCTTACCGCCAGAAGCCCCGCATTGGTGCCGTTTCCTATGCCGACGGTTGCTACTGGCACGCCAGCGGGCATCTGCACTATGGAATAAAGAGAATCTACTCCACTCAGATGCTTTGAAGGCACCGGCACACCTATGACGGGCAGGGTGGTCATGCTGGCGGTCATACCCGGCAGGTGGGCGGAGCCCCCAGCTCCCGCTATTATCACCTCTATGCCCCTTTCCCTTGCGGACCTGGCATACTCATACATGAGCTCTGGTGTGCGATGGGCGGAGACAACCTTGACCTCACAGGGAATTCCAAACTCTCTCAGCACTTCATAGGCAGGCTTTAGCCACTCCCAGTCAGAAAGGCTACCCATAATTATTCCCACAAGAGGCTTGTCCATGCATATAATTTTAATCTGTGGAAGACTTTAAAACGCCAGAGGAAGTTTTAAGAAGCCTAAAAGAACTTGAGGAGAAACTGTGGGAAAGGCGCATGAAGCTTTTATGGCAGTATGAAAAGATTGAGAGGATAAAGAGAAACATTAAGGTGATGGAAGACAGTATAAGGGAACATTTTGGCATAGACCCCAGTAGTGAGGAAGCCCTCCTGTTGGCTCATAAGGAGCAGTCCTCCCTTTTCGAACACCTATCCGCCCAATATGGTGAAGAAAAGGTACCATACCTCATGGAGCTGGTGGAGAGGATAAGGTATGTGGTGGATGCCAGAAGAGAGTTGAAGGAGATTGAAGTAGAGGTTAAAATGCTTGACAATGAAATAGACGCTATGCTTGAACAGATTAGAGAATATAAAAGGAGATTCCTTTCATGAAAAGACCAGTCATGCTTATAGACCTTGACCGATGTATAGGCTGTCTTTCCTGCGAAGTTGCCTGTAAGCAGGAGAAGGGTCTTGAAAACTTTGGCATAAGACCTATGAAGGTCTTTAGGATAGAGGGCATAGGAGAAAGGGCGGATGCCTTTTTTCTTCCCATGAACTGCTTTCACTGCGAGCCAGCTCCCTGCGTCTATGCCTGCCCCACCTCCGCCATGAGAAAGAGGGAAGATGGCATCGTTTATGTGGAGGAGATAAGGTGCATAGGTTGTAAAGCCTGCATCATTGCCTGTCCCTACGGAGCCATAGCCTTTAACCCTCAGACCATGAAGGTGGAAAAGTGCGATTACTGTTATAAGAGAGTAGATAAGGGTCTTCTGCCCTCCTGCGTGTCCAAGTGTGTTACCAACTGCTTGTATTTTGTGGAGATAGAAGAAGTTCCCTCACGCAGGCACGTGGCACGCAGGATAGACTCGGAGCTGTATAGAGAGCTTTTTGACTGGGCTTCACAGGAAGAAGCTCTTTATGTCCAGAAAAGTTCCTAAGAAGACGCCTATGGAGAGGAAAGGACCATAAGGCACGGCAAACTGGAGGGTTCTGTTCTTTATTATAATGGGCAGGGCATATAAAAGCCCCAATAAAGAGCCTAAGAAAACCGCATAAGCCACGCCCCAGATACCCGCCACAGAGCCTATAAAAGCCATGAGCTTTACATCTCCAAAACCAAGACCTTCCATTTTTCTAAGCTTTGTGTAGTAAAGGTATATGAGCAGGAAGGAAAACCCTCCCACCAATGCCCCCAGAAGACTGTCATAGAGGCTAAAATCCCTTCTGAAGACGGAGCTTATGAGCCCAAAGGCAAGCCCTCCAAGGGTCAGGCTATCTGGCAGTAAGAAGGTATCCCAGTCTATAAGGCTTGCCACCAAAAGTATGGAAAAGAACACAAAGAAGACAAAGCCCGTCATGTAATCTTCAAAGCGAACCCTGCAAAGAACTGCCAGAAGCCCAGAAGCCAGCTCCACCAATGGATACCTTATGGATATTCTTGTACCACAATAGGCACACTTTCCCCTCAGAAGAAGGTAGGAAAGTATGGGTATGTTGTGAAACCATCTTATGCTTCTTCCGCAGGCAGGGCAGTGGGAAGAAGGTACCACTATGGACATGTTTCTTGGAAGCCTGTATATGAGCACGTTGTAAAAACTGCCAAGACTTGCACCAAGGACGAACAAAAGAACATATTCAAGCACTTGAGTTATACCCACCTTGGCTTAAAATTATAAGGCATGAAGAGGTTAAGCCTTCTTTTTGTAGCTCTGTTTTTTGCCCTTTCCTGCAGTAAGCAAAAGGAGTTTTCTACTTCTGAGGTGAAGGACATCACCGCAAAGAAAAGTTATGCCATGCTGATAGTGGAAAGTGAGAGCTGTATATACTGCAAACAGCTTAAGAAAGACTTACAAGCCTTATCTTCGGAGCTTGAAGGTATTGACGTTTACAGCATACTCTATGAAAGCAACGCAAGGGTGAAACACAACATTGGCGGTAAGGAAGCCCTGAACACGGAAGAAGACCTGGCAAGGTCCTTAAAGGTGAGCTCCTTTCCTCATATATTCTTCTACGACAGAGAAGGCAGGGTTATACTTCATATACCCGGATACCAGCCTCCCAGGACCCTTGCCTGCACCATAAGGTATGTGAAGGAAGAGAGGTTTAAACAAACGGACTACATAAAGTATCTCAGCTCGGAAAGATGCACATAAGAGCTGTCATATTTGACCTTGATGGGACGCTAATAGACTCTTACAGGGACATAGGCATACATCTGAACAGAACCCTCAGGGATTTTGGTCTTGAGGGGGTGGACGTAGAAAAGGTAAGGCATATGGTGGGTGGTGGAGCAAGGGAGCTTCTAAAGAGGTTTTTCTCCAACGGGCTTTTGGAGGAAGCCCTTAAGGTTTTCAGAAAATACTATCTTGAAGAGCCTGTCATACATACAAGAGCCTTTGATGGTATTGAAAGGGTGCTGAAGGAGGCAAGGGAAAGACGCATAGCCCTTGCGGTGGCTACCAACAAGATGGAGGAGCTTTCAAGGCTCATACTTAAAAGGCTTGGACTTTATGACTACTTTTCCATAGTGGTGGGTGGTGATACCTTTTCTGAAAAGAAGCCATCACCCCTGCCTCTTATAGAGGTTCTTAAAAGGCTTGGCATTCCTGCAGAAGAGGCTCTCATGGTGGGCGATACGGAGGCTGACCTTACTGCCGGCAGGCTTGCGGGCATGAAAAGAGCTTTAGCAAAGTGGGGCTATGTGAGGGTAGAAAAGGAGAAGGCTGACTATGAGCTGGAAAGTCCGGAGGAACTTATTTCATTATTTGAAAAACCTTGACCCTGCCCTTATGACCGCTGAGCTGCCTTACACTGCTTTTTGAAACGCCAAAGTATTCCGCTATAAGCTCCACTATCCTTGCGTTTGCCCTGCCCTCCTCTGGCACTTCCTTCACAGCCACCTCAAGGACACCCCCTTCAAGCTCCTTAACATATTCTGCTTTTGAACGTGGTTTTGCCCTCACCACAACCCTCATTCCTCTACCAGTTCCCTTTTAGCTCTATACTTTATCGTGTAAAGCACCACAAAGCCATCAATGCCGTGCTCTCTTGCAAGGCTCGTTTCCACCTCTAAAACTTCACCCCCCTCTGCCTCTATGGTGGAAAGAACCTCGTTTAGCTTTTCCGTTATTTCCTTATCGTTCCCCTCAAGAGAAACCACAAGGCATCTGTAGTTCATGTCTAAAGTATAGCAGAAATCTCCTCTATGCTGTCAAGACCGTGCATGACCATAAAGAGCCTCTCAAGACCGATGGAGCAGCCTGCACAGGCAGGAAAATCCTCGTAAGCCTGAAGTAATTCCTCGTCAATGGGAAGGTCTCTTCCTCTTCTGAAGTCCTCCAGCCTCTTCCTTATCTCTTCCTTGCTTTCTTCCTCCGTCCATCCGTTGGCTATCTCCACACCCTTTATGTAAAGCTCAAACCTTTCTGCATAATTGTCCTTTACCTTTGCAAAGGCTGAAAGCCTTGAAGGAAAATGGGTTATAAAGGTGGGTTTATTGTGTCCGAGATGCCTTTCCACCTCTATGTATATCCTGAAAAATAGCTCCTCCCAGCTTTCCCTGTCGTCAAACTCATAGCCATAAGAGAGCAGGTTGTTCTTTAAAACCTCCTCATCTTCAGAAAGCACCACGCCCGCATACTCTTCAAAGGCATGCTCAAGCCTTAAAACTTCATAATCCTGAGCTATGCCAAGATGTTTGAGAAGCTCTCCTATCTCCTCTATAAGGTCCTCATAGGTGGCGTCCAGCTTATACCATTCAAGCATGGTAAATTCAAGCCCGTGCAACTTCCCGCATTCTCTGTTTCTGAAGACCTTTGCTATCTGGAAGATGTTCTTCCTGTGCTTTGCCAGTATCTTTTTCATGGAAGGCTCTGGTGATGTTTGAAGCCATAGCCTTTTTTCCTGACCGCATACATAAGCCCTTACTTCTATGGGCTCCACGTTCAGGTCTATGTTGGGATATGTGAGGAGTATGGGGGTATGAACCTCAAGATAGCCCCTTTCTTTGAAAAATCCTCTTATGCTATCTATAAAGGCTGACCACTCGGAAAGCATCTGAGCATTATAACATGGGGAGAGCGACGGGAGTCGAACCCGCGACCCGTGGATCCACAGTCCACTGCTCTGCCAGCTGAGCTACGCTCTCCTCCAGAAGTATTAATTATAACCCTCTTCCCTTTAGTCCGCAAGGTTCATCAAGATGGCAACCGCCACAGCACCAGCCATTTCTGTTCTCAGGATGTAAGGTCTCAAGAAAACAGAAATCCAGCCTTTGTCTCGTAGCTCCTTAACCTCTTCCAAGCTAAAACCACCCTCAGGACCAACAAGCACGCCGTAGCTTTTTGCCCTAAGGTTTATTTCCTTAATGCTTTTGCCAGCTGAAAAGTTATCAAGCAAAAGGCTTATCTCTTCCCTTCTTTCCAGGTCCTGTAGCCTTATGGGTTTTTCTATCTTCAAAGGCATGGGTCTTTTGCACTGTTTAAAAGAAGAGAGGCTTATTCTTTCCCACCTTTCAAGCTTTTTCTCTAAAAGCTTTGTATCCTTGAAGCTTCTCCTTGAAATAACCGGCACCAAGCTTACAGCACCCACCTGACTTGCCCTGTCTATAACCTCTTCCATCAGCCTCAGCTCAATGGGAAGGCACTGATACAGGACCACATGAGGCAGTGGTAATGTCTGTGGTAGCTCCTCCAACTTCTTGCATACAGCTTTATCCCTCTCTATATTTTCAAGAACCGCCCTGTATAGCTTGCCGTTGAAGAAGACTTCAATTGGGTCCCCTCTTTTTGCCCTTAAAGCCTTTATATGTTTTAGTTCATCTCCCCTGATTATCAGCCATTCCCCGCTTCCCTCCTTGCTCACAAACCTATGCATAAGGGAAGGGGCAGGGGGCTGTCGCCCCCTTTGAGTTATTTGACCATTTCTCTGAGGTCTTTGGCGGGCCTGAATACAACCACCTTTCTTGCGGGTATCTTAATCTCCGCACCCGTCCTTGGGTTGCGACCCTTTCTTGCTGCCCTGGTTCTTACGGTAAATATGCCGAAGCCAGGCACAGCTACCCTTTCGCCCTTCTTGAGGGCATTGGCTACCGCCTGCACCGCAGATTTGAGGGCGGCATCCGCCTGCTTCTTAGTAATACCTGCCCCTTTGGCTATGGCTGAGACAAGCTCTGCTTTGGTCATGGTGTTCCCTCCTTAAAAGGTTTTGTAGCTGTTTATAATGATATACCATAAATTGTCAAGATGCAAGAGGTAATTAAGGTATGAAAAGCATCTTTTTTGCCCTTCTGGCAAGCATTGTGTGGGGCAGTGCCCCTATTCTCTTCAAGCTGGGTCTGAGGGGTGAAATGCACCCGCTTACGGCCCTTGTTTTTCATAATCTTTCCGCCTTTACCTTAGCCCTTCTCTTCGTACTTCTTACAGGGCAGAAGTTTGGCTATCCTATAAAGGAAATAGCTCTTGTGGTGGCTGGGGGTGTGGCTTCTGGTTTCCTCGGACTTTTTCTCTTCTTTAAGGCGGTTAAGGGAGGAGAAGTCTCTGTAGTATCTCCCATTGCCTCCACTTCGCCCCTCTGGAGCAGTCTTCTGGCTTTTTTATTACTGGGTGAGCCTTTCAGCTGGCTCAGGTTTGCTGGCATAGTGCTGATAGTATGCGGTATAGCCCTGATAAGCCTGTCGGTCAAATAATGAAACTCATACTTCTTTCCCTTCTTACAGGAGCTTTACTCTATCTGGCCTTTTCAAAGTATGAGCTTTGGCTTTTTGCCTTCCCTGCCCTGTATATGCTTTTAAGGAATACAAACTCACACTTCTGGCTCTTATCTGGCTTTTTCTTCTTTTTCCTGTCTCTGAGGTGTGCAAACATAGCCAGCATTGACTATGGAGGTGTGCCGCCTCTCCTTTCCTACTCCATCTTTACCCTCTTCGTCCTTTTCCTTGCCCTTTATCAGTTCTTACTGCCAGCCTGGATAAACCGGAAGCTTTTTAAAGGCTCTCCTTATGCGGCGGTCCTTCTCTACGTGCTCTTTGAGCTTCTCAGGTCTTATGTGCCATATGGTGGCTTTCCCTGGCTTATTTTGGGCTCGCTTCTTGTTTATGTGCCACTGCTCAAACACAGCCTCCTATATGCAAATGTGTATGTGCAGAGCCTTCTGCTTCTATCGGCGGTGGCTTTCATAATTACAAGAAAAAGGCTTCAGCTACTTGTCCTTTTCTTTCTGTGGACCTTCCTCAGCCTTTTAGCGGTTTATGAAAAGAGGGAGGCTCTGAAGCATGCACAGAGGATAAAGGTGGCGCTGGTTCAGACGGCGGTGGAGCAGGCGGACAAACTTGACAGGGAACGGTTTAAAAAACACACGGAAGAGGTGCTAAGGCTTGTGGAGAAGGCGGTGGAAGGCAGACCCCATCTTGTTCTTCTGCCAGAGTCCGCCTTTGCCTTCTTCTATTCGGAGGAGGAAGATGAGGGCAACTACAGGCTAAAAAGCCTCAGCTTTTCCGTGCCTATCCTGGTGGGCTTAATAGACATAAGGGAAGGCTTAAAGCCTTACAACTCTGCATACCTTCTTAAGGATGGGTATGCGGCGGACTACTACGATAAGGTTAGGCTTCTTCCGGTGGGCGAGTATATGCCCTATCCCTTCGGCTTTTTAAAGGATATATTTTCCGCCATAAGTGGTATGGACTATGTGCCGGGCGACAGGATAAAGCCTTTGAGGTATGGGTATGTAAGGGTGGCAACACCCATATGCTTTGAAGTGGCTTATTATGACATGGTGAGAAGGCTCTCACGTGAGGCAAATCTAATAGTAGTGCTTACCAACGATGGGTGGTTCAAAGACTCTGATTGCACGCATCAGCATTTTCTATGGGCAAGGGTCAGGGCTTTGGAAAACGGCAAGTATGTGCTTTGGCTTAACAACACGGGGGATACGGGGGTGGTGGATATGGACGGTAATGTGCTGGCAAGCCTGCCCTACATGAAAAGGGCTGTGCTTTTTATGGAGGTGCCCCTCCTTGAGTAGGCTTCCTAACCTTATATCCTTCCTGAGACTTCTTTTAAGCCCTCTTCTTTTCTACGTGCCCCAGCAATATGTCCTGCCCCTTTTTATCCTCCTTGCCCTTTCTGATGCCCTTGATGGATTTATTGCAAGGCTCTTAAAGGCTAAGACGGAGCTTGGTAAGGTGCTTGACCCCCTTGCGGACAAGGTTCTTATGTTCTGCGTCCTTTTGCTCTGCACCTTCAAGCTTGGAAGGCTTCCTCCATACCTTTTCTATATATTGCTTCTGAGAGACCTTTTCCTCATACTGGGCGGTCTTTTGCTTCTTATAAAGACAGGTGGCGTAATTCAAGCCAAACTTGCTGGAAAGCTTACCACTCTTAGCCTTTCCCTTCTTATCTTTTCCTGCATGCTGGGTAAAAGTATGGGTATTATGCTGGTGGTGGTTCTAACTCTTATATTCCTCTCTTGGTTTGACTATGCCCTTGAAGGCTATAAAAGGCTCAAAAGTCAAACTTCTTACGAACTCTAAGCCGAACCTCCTGCGTTCTATCCGAATAGACCCTACCACCCAAAGAAGTGTTTGGAGTTAGCCTGAGGTCGCCTCCCGTATAGGTTTCCTTTGGGTCCTTTGAAGTGCTTTGCTTATACTCTACGGAGACCCTTTCCGTTATATCCTTTGACACGCTCGCATTTATTCCCACGTCTCCTGTAGGTGATACGTATGGGCTTACCTGAAGTTTAATGTCTACACCCGTGAGCCTCTGTATGCCTTTTGTTATAAAGCCCGCTTCTGGTATCTGGCTTGCTATGGCACCGCCCAGTGATAGAAAGCCAGCCTCCTCTTTCCCACCTGCTATTAGGGCAGTTAGCACCTCTCTCATGTCTCTTGGTGGTTCTGACCTTATTACCGCCTTTGGATACTGAGGGTTGCCCTTTATATCTATGAGAATATTGTAATCGGGCAGGGATGTGGCTAAGGTTAAATCCACATTTTTCTCCTTATCTGTAAAAAGGGCGAAACCTCTTCTCAGGTAGAATTCTCTGTCAAAGTATTTTAGCCTGCCTCCTTTTAGCTCCGCCTTTAGGGTGTATTTTGGCTCATAAAGGTTGCCCTCAAGGAGGGCAGACAGGTCTGAATAGACATAGCCCTCTGGAAGGTTTATCCTTAGAGGCTCAAAGGACTGTATGCCTACATGCAGGTTTATCCTTCTGTAATCCTCGAGAGGTGCCGTCTTTGAGCGGGGTAGAGAAAGGAGGTTTATGGTGCCTGAAGTTTCCACGCGACCCTTTATATCCAAACTCTTAAAATCTGAGGATATGTATGCATTGCCTCCTGCGAGCAGGCTTGCACTTATACCCTCTCCCCTGTATAGTATAGGCAGGTTTTTAAAGCTTACATCTACCGAGGCACTTTTGCCCCTTCCGCTAAAAGACGCACTCAGGCTGGCAATCTCATTACCCCTGAGGTTAAGGTATCCCTTCAACCTGTCTTCCGACAGGGAAAGCTCAAACCCGCCCCTCATGGGAAGAGCCAGATACCTTGACCTGACCCACAGGTCATCAGAGCCTATCCAGAATTCTAAGCTTTTACTGTAAAGCAGGCGGTATTTTAACCTGCCCTCCGCGGAGGCAAGTATCCTGCTTTTTACAAGGGAAAGGAGTTTTGACAGGGTGGCAGAACCCTCCGCCCTTATAAGGAAACCTTCCCTGTATGAAAGCTCCACCTTACCTTCCACCGCACCTTCAAGAAAGCCCCGAAGGCTTACTTCTTTATCTCTGTATGAACCCCTTTCAAAGTTTATGCTTGTTATGGGAGATTTGCCCATACTCAGCTTGATGGGAAGGACCTCCAAGAAGCCCTTCTGCCTGCTGCCATAAGCTCTTATACCTCCTACGGATAGCTCAAAAAGACCCCTTTTCAAACTAAAGCCTTCCACACGAGCGGATAAAGAACTTTCCCTAAGAGATAGCTCAGCATCTACGGGAAACTCAAGACCTTTGTATAGACCCCTTCCCAAAATACTTGCGGACAAGGAATCCCCCACACCGCCAAGGTGGTATTTGGCTGTAAGCAAAAGACCGGAGAGGTTTTCACTTATCCGTCCTTCTACCTTATACCTCTTTGCCAAAAGGTTGTAGAAGCCCTCTCCTGTGAGCCTGTCCTGAAGATTAAAAGCCACCGCTACGGTCTTGTCCTCCAGCCTTCCATTAAAGCTACCCTTTTCATAATTCAGTCCAAAGGCTTTCAGACCCTCTACCCTTCCCTCAAAACTTCCACCAAGATGACCCATTTCATGGTTCAAATTAAAGTGGGAGCTAAGGCTAAGGATAATATCCTTTGAAGAAATCATGCCTTCAAGAAAGCCCGTGAGGCTAACCCTTTCCTCCTTTGCGGAAACCTCCACCTTACCCCTTAACCCGCTTACCTGATAGTTCCCATATCTTGTGGCAAAGCCTTCAAAAAGCACATTTCCCATAAAACTTCTATCCCTTATACTACCACCACCCCCCAGGGAATAACCCTCTCCATGCAGGTCAATCTTATAATCTTCACCTTCCACAGTGAGCCTGTAATCCGCAGGACCAAGCCTGAAGGTATCGTATGTGATATTTAAAAGCCTTCCTTCGCCCTGCGTGTAGAGCTTTCCTTCTTTGAGGAAAAGGCTTCCCATATAGGACAGCCTGGTGCTTAGCTTATCTGACCTTAGCTCATAGCCTACCAGCTGTAAGGTGCCAGAAAAGTCCCTCCGCAGGAAGCTCCCCTTCAGGCTTAAAAGGAAGGGCTCCGCTACAGACAGGTCAAGCTTACCCTTTAATTCCCTCTTGTAATCAAGCTCCAGTTTAAGGCTTGCTTGCCTTAGCCTCTTGTCTTCAAAGACCACTTCTGGCGTATATGCTTCTAAATCTAAAAGCCCCTTTTCTAAATTAACCTTTAACCTGCCGCTGAGGAGGGCAAAGAGGTGTTTATCCACCCTTAAAAGCCCACCGTCAAGAGGTAGCTGGCTAAAATCCATAAGGAGTTCCTTTTTACTCAGCCAATAAATAAGCTTTGCTCTGGTCTTTCCTGAGCCTATATCCACTTTGACTTGGCTCCCTGACCTCCAGACCCAGACATACTCACCCTCCGCCGTCAGTTCCCTGAAGGTTTTTCTTCCCTTTATTTCAAGCTCAGGGCTGTAAGCTCTAAATTTAGCCCTTATTTTTGTGTATGTAATGTTTCCCTCCGCAGAAGCTTTTATTCTGCCCAGCCTGTAGGCTTTTCCTTCCACATCTTCCACATAGCCCTCTGCCCTGTAGCTTCCTGACCTTCCTTCCCACACCCCATTAAGCTCAAAGTTATAAAGACTACTTTCTACCTGTGCCTTTTTTACAAACAGCTTCCCGCCTTCCAGCTCAGCTTCCTCTATACTTACGTTTAATGCATGCTCCCACAGCTCTTGTTGGTAATAGACCTTTGCCAATCCCTTTGGTATGAGCCTTCCCTTTGATAGCTCTGTGGAGGGAATAAAGAGGGTGAGGCTTTCCCTGTAAGGAAGATAGTTGGTGGATATGTAAGCTCCTCCAAGCTTTATATTTGCCCTTTGAAGCATATGAAGGAGTGGGCTAAAGTCGTAATCAAAGGGTTTATCGGTGGGTGGCTTGCTGGAAACTTCAAGCAGGCTAAACTCCTCTGCCTCCACCTGCCACGGCATCAGGCGGGCATTTTTTATATAAACATGGAGCGTTAAGTCCCTTAAGGGCAGGAACAGAAGGAAGCTTTTGAAGGCTATGCCCTCACCGAAGCTTATCCTCAAGCCCTCCAGCTCCACCTCAATCCTTTTAACCATCAGGTAGGGCTTTACCAGAATAAAGTAAAGGGCTAAAAGAAGCAGTATCACATATCCCAGTACGCGCATCTTCGGGTTATTATATTACTATGGATAGCCTTCTTCTTATACTCTTTTCCTACCTTTATGGCTCTGTTCTCTTTGGTGAGCATATAGCAAGGTGGAAGGGTATAGACATAAGGTCTGTGGGAAGTGGAAATGTGGGTGCCACCAACGTGGGCAGGGTTCTTGGCAAAAAGTATGCCCTTCTTGTCTTTCTTTTGGACCTTTCGAAGGGCTTTCTTCCCTTTCTTCTTTCAAGGCTATACTTCGGTCTTGATTCCTGGACAAGCTTTTCTGTAGGTCTTGCAAGCCTTTTAGGTCATATGTATCCTGTGTTTCACGGCTTTAGGGGCGGTAAAGGTGTGGCAACCGCCTTCGGTGTGCTTCTGGCTCTTTCACCCCTTACAGCCCTCTTAGCCATACTTTTCTGGGCTATGGTCTTCTGGTGGAAGGGCATAGTTTCGCTTGCGTCTCTTAGCTCCTCCTACTTTGCCCTTCTTATACTTTTGCTTTCTGGCTATCCTTTTAAGCTACTTCTTATGGCTTTGATAATGAGCCTTCTTATAACATACAGGCACAGGGATAACATAGTAAGGCTTCTGGAGGGCAGCGAGCTTGGCTTCAAAAGATGAAGTTTGTCCTTGCCTTTAATCTCCTGCTTTTAATTTTCAGAGTACTTTACGTGCTTTTTTATCCCCTTGACCTAACACCCGAAGAAGCTCAGTATTGGGACTGGTCAAGGCATCTGGATTTGAGCTACTACTCCAAGCCTCCTATGGTTGCCTATCTTAACTTCCTCACCAGAAGCCTTTTTGGCAACACGGAGCTGGCGGTTCGTATAACGCCCATCATACTTTCCTTTTTGCTTTCTATAGCCACATACCTTTTTGTGAGGAGGCTCTTTGGAGAAAAACCAGCCCTTATAGCCTCCACCCTTCCACAGCTGACGGTGGGCTTTTCAATAAACTCGCTGCTCATGACCACAGATGCCCCCTTTATCTTCTTCTGGAGCCTCAGCCTCATGGCTCTCTTTTACGCCTTTGAGAAAAACCAGACGGGCTGGTGGCTTCTTTCTGGCACCATGGCAGGTCTTGCCTTTTTGAGCAAGTATCCTGCCCTTTTCTTACTTCCCTCCGCGCTTCTTTACGGGCTTTTTTACCATAGGAATGTCTTAAGGAGCCTAAAGCCTTATATGAGCCTTCTCCCTGCCTTTCTTCTTAGCCTTCCCGTACTTTACTGGAACATAAAGCATGACTTTGTTTCCTTCAGGCATGTTTCCAGCCTTGCCACCAGGTCCGCCCAGCTCATAAACCTTGAGACCTTTCTTGAATTCTTAGGCGGTCAGGTCCTTCTGCTTTCTCTTCTTCCCTTCCTTTTACTGCCTTACGCATGGCTGAAGTCTCTAAAGGATAAGGAAACCGCCTTCTTTACCCTCTTTTCCCTGCCACCTCTTCTCTTTTTTGTCTTTCTTTCCCTGTTCAAGAGAGCGGAGGCTAACTGGTCGGGCTTTTCTTATGCAGGAGCAATGATGCTTTTGAGCCTTTATCTTTCAAGAAGCATACTTCTCATACCCGCATACCTCGTAAGCCTTTTCCTCTTTATCCTTTTACATTTTACTCCACTCATAGATAAGCTGAAACTTACGAAGCTACTTCCACCCGAAAGGGACCCCACAAAGCTGGGCATAGGCTGGTCTGAGCTTGGCAGGGTGGTGAGCAGTATGAGAACTGGTGAAGAAAAGCTTATAAGCCCTCACTACCAGATAAGTGCGGAGCTTGCCTTTTACGTAAGCGGAAATCCACGCACCTATTGTATAAACCTTGGAAGGCGTATGAACCAGTATGACCTCTGGGACAAGGACTATGAGGGTGATGCCATATTTGTGGATTATGTACCCATAAACCAGAGGGTGCTTGAAAAAAGCGATGGTATAATATCAGGTGTAGAGCTTCCCATATACTGGCGGGGGCGTGTGGTAGAAAGGTTTTACATATACAAGCTAAAAAACCTAAAAAAAGTGGAGGAAGACATGCCAGGGAGTTATTAGGTTTTTGCTTAGTCTTTATGTGTTTGGTTTTATCCTTTACCACTCCTTGCCTGTCATGTATGTAAGTTATGTTAGCTACACACCGCCCAAGCCCTCACCCCAGCCCTTCATAAGGGAGTGTGCCTATGCGTTGAACGTGCCTACTGTTTATAACAGCCCTCTTGGAAACCCCTTAAAGCTAAAAAGACTACTGGAAGGCTCAGGTAAAGAGCTATACTATACAGACAGACCCACCCTTGGCTATAAAGAGCTGCCCCTTTGGCTCTGGCTCTCTTACATGCTCTTTGAGTATGTGCCAAAAAGCCTGCTTTTCAAAGAGCCTTCCGACCCTTACGGACTTTTAAATATAAAGACCTGCCTTCCCCTGGCGAGCAATATGCCCATAGTTATGTCCTTTTGGAACCTTGACATACCAGGCTACTCCTTCATCTTAGGAAACAGGATAAATCTATACTACGCAGACCAGTGCTCCGAGCCTGAGGTGGAAAAGCTGATACCTCTTACGGAGAGGGAAAGATTGAGGGTTTATGTCTATTCCGAAAAGGGTTTTTACTTTCCCGGAGACAGCTTTTCTGTTCCTGCCACCCTCTCGGTGGATTTTTTCAAGGAGCGTGCGATTGTCTTCCTCTTAAAGGATGGGAAGACATACAGGGTCTTTGACCACAGGTCCATAAGACAGCTTATTGACGAAAAGGGTAGCTACAGGCTTGTGGCTTACACTTACAGGTACAGGCTCTGGAGGTTTTATTTTGGTACGCGTTTCTTTTTCTGCACGCCAGACTTTTATGCTATGTAAGAGAGGTCCATTCTGTCTCCATACCTGTATAGCAGCACCTCCTTTAGCTCTTTGTGTCTTTCAAGCCTTGGGTCTGCCTCCACGAGGCTTTTGGCGTCCTCCTTAGCCTTTTCCAGTAAAAGCCTGTCCTGAGCCCTTGCCAGATTGGCAACCCACCAGCCAAAGTATCCCGACTGAGACTCACCTAAAAGCTCGCCGGGACCCCTAAGCTTTAAGTCCTCCTCCGCTATCTCAAAGCCGTTGCTGGACCTTACTAAAACCCTAAGCCTCCTTATAGCTTCTGAATCTGTCCTTTTTAATTCATCGGGCACCACCAAAAAGCAGTAGCTCTGAAGGTGGGACCTTCCCACCCTGCCCCTCAGCTGGTGCAGTTGAGAAAGTCCAAAGCGGTGTGCAGATTCTATGACCATGAGGGTTGCCTCCGGCACATCCACACCCACCTCCACCACCGTAGTGGAAACAAGCACATGCCCCTCCTTTTTGAACTCCTCCATTACCCGCCTCTTTTCTTCATCTTTTAGCCTGCCATGTAGAAGCAGCACCTTCCTGCCCGGCAGTAAAGCCTTCCAGCGTTCATATTCCTGAAGGGCGGACTTGAGCTGTAGTTTTTCTGACTCCTCAATGAGCGGGTATATTACATAAACCTTGTTGCCCTTTGACAGCTCCTCGTGGACAGCATTCAGCACCTTTTCAAACTCAGACTCAAACACAAGCCTTGTTAAAACGGGCTTTCTTCCCTTCGGCATCTGGTCTATTACAGAAAGGTCAAGGTCTCCGTAAAGGGACAGGGCTAAGGTTCTTGGTATGGGCGTGGCGCTCATAACCAGACAGTGAGGATAAAAACCCTTACCTTTTTCAAGTAGGAGCTTCCTCTGAAGCACGCCGAACCTGTGCTGTTCATCTACCACGACAAAAGCAAGGTTTTTAAACTCCACACCCTCCTGTATGAGGGCATGCGTGCCCACAAGCACGTGAATATTTCCATGCCTCGTATGGTATAGGAGGTTGTGCCTCAAAGAGCCTTTCACAAAGCCTGTAAGAAGACCAACCTTTATACCCAAAGGCTCAAGGAACCTTTTGAAGTTCTCGTAGTGCTGTCCTGCCAGTATCTCTGTAGGCACCATTATGGCGCTTTGATATCCCTCCTTTGCAAAGGCGTAGGCGAGAGCCATAGCCACCACCGTCTTGCCTGAGCCTACATCTCCTTGCAGCAGCCTGTTCATAGGTCTTGCCCTCTTTATGTCCTCAAGCATTTCATAGAGGGCTCTTTTCTGAGCCTCTGTAAGTTCAAAGGGCAGGCTCTTTACAAACTCCTGTATGCTTTTTTCAGGCTCTTTCAGGGCTACCGCAGGCTGTGAAGAAACCTGAGCCTTTATCAGATGAAGTGCAAGCTGGAAGATGAAAAGCTCCTCGTAGGCAAGCCGTCTCTGAAAGGGTGTAGAAAAGCTGTTTAGCTCTTCCTCCGAAAAACCTACGGGCTTGTGTAAAAGGTAAAGGCTTTCGCCAATCTTAGGAAAGCCATATTTTGAGAGAAGGTCCTCTGGCATGTATTCGGGCATATATTTCGCAGTTTCCGCCAGTTTTTGAAGGGTTTTTCTTATCCTCTCATGCCTGCTCTTTGCGGATATGTTTTTGAGCTCTCCGCCAACCCTTATGTAGTAATAAGGTATTATAGCATCCTCCGCATTTCCTTCCTTTATGTCAGGATGCACCATATACTTCATGCCGTTGAACTCTTTGAGCTTTCCGTAAACGACAAGCTCCTGTCCTTTTCTGAACCTGTTTAAAACCCTTGGCTCTTTATACCTGAACATGAGCCAGAGCTTTCCCGTTGGGTCTTCGCATTCCACCTGAGCGGGGTATTTATCCTGAGGGTCAAATCGTGTGCCTGCCACCTTTACCTTCAGGGCAGTCTTCTGTCCGGGCTTTGTGGTCCTTATGGAGGTGGAGAGCCTCCTGTCTTCATACCTGAGGGGTGCAAACCAGAGGGCGGCATAAAGGTCCTTTATGCCCAAGGCTTTTAGTGTCTTTTTTCCCTTTTCGTCAAGTATTTTAAGCTCCTGAACAGGCTTAAAAAAAGTTTTTATGGGCTTCTTTTCTATGTTAGAAAAGTCTATTTCAACCTTTTGCTGTGGTATTTTTAACCTTTCCTGTATGGTCTTGAGTATTGCCTTCTGCTTTTCAAAGGGCAGGCGGTCAAACTCCTTCAGAAGTTCAAGGTAGCTTCTTTCAATCTCTTCTTTAAGCAGGTTAAAGAGGTATATACCAGCACCTATGCTCCTTTTAAGTTTAAGATAATCATTCTTTGAAAGCTCCTCTATAAACTCTTTTGCTCTGAGGAGCCTGTCTGTCCCAGATGCCATGATAGTAATTTTAACCACGCAGTTTATTAAAGAAGCTCTTGAGTAGTTCCCCAGCCTCCTCAACCTTTACATACTCCCACCTAACCCTGTGGTTAAAGGCAGGCTCTTCAAGAAGGCTATAAAGGCTCATGACCGCACCCAGTTTTTCGTCCTGAGCAAGGAAAACAAGCCTTTCCACTCTTGCAAGCACCAGAGCGTAGGCACACATGGGGCATGGCTCAAGGCTCACATACACCTCACAGTTAGAAAGATACTTATCACCCAGCACCCTTAAGGCTTCTCTTATAGCCAGAAGCTCCGCATGAGCTGTGGGGTCTTTTAGCTCCTCCACCCTGTTGTGGGCTTTTGCTATAACTTTTCCCTCTTTGACCACTACACATCCCACAGGCACCTCCCCCTTCTCAAAGGCTTTTTTAGCCTCCTCAAGACATAGCTGTATGAAGTTTTGCATTTTAAGCTACCTTTCTCACCCCCTCTGGCACATACCCGACTTTTAGTTCAATCATTTCAAGCACCATCGCCCGAGCGTTGGTTAAAAGAGTATCCCTTTGCATAGACAGATATCCCATTTATAGACATCTATCTACGCATTGGGTTTAGGACTATGCCTGAAAACCCTCTAAAATAAGGGTTTTCAGACAGTAAGCCCAGTGCCTTACTCCTCAGGCACTTATACCGCTCACCAGACAGGTTCTTTAAAAACTCTTCTACCTGTCTGACAAGGGCTTTGCCAATGCTGTGTAAATTGGAGCTACTTACCCAGTAAGCACGGCTTACCAAGTTTTTCGCTCCATTCACATCAGCATTGGCTTTGTATCCACATAACCTGCATTCAAATCTTTCCTGACTTTTCCTGTTTTCCTTATCCACATAACCACATGAACTACATGTCTGTGAGCTATAAGCTGGATTAACCTCTATGACTTCTATACTATACTCTTCCTTGATTTCTTGCAACTTCCTCTTTAGCTCACCATAGCCATACCTTACAATAACCCGTTTGATTTCCTTCGGGTAATCTGATAAAAACTTTTTATAGAGGCTCTTTAGGTTCTCTATGACTATCACTTTTGGAGCATACAGCTTTACAATCCTGTTTATTATCCTTCTGACTTCATTCTTTATAAACTCTGACAGTCTTCTTGTTAGCTCTTTAAACCTTTTGCTTTGACTTGGCTTTATTCCTTGCCTTTGTAGATTTCTCTGTAGCCTATCTATCTTCTCCGCATATTCTTTGACCTTTTCATACAACTTTCTTCCAAATAAATCTCCTTTTGAACTTGTTAAAAAGTTCCTAAGTCCAAAGTCTAAGGCTATTATCTCTTCTCCTTCTATTCTCTTTGGTTCTATCTCCTTTACTATCCTTAAAGTGCCATCTTCTCCTATCTGAATAAGCTGAGTTGCTTTACCTCCTCTTTTTTCAAAGTAGCCATGCAATTTAACAGGTAGATAAATGGGTTTTCCTTTCTCAAAAGTAGATAGTCTTATCCACCTGTCAAAGTGTTTAGCTTTCTTTGGCTCTTCTATCAGGGCGGTCTTGCTGTCAAGTATGAGAGAGATTTTGTTAAACTTTGGCTTTCTCCAGCTACTCAGGATATGCTTGAAAATCTTCTTGGCTAAAAGTCTTTCTTCTTCTGTTATGTCGTATTCAAGGACAGTCTTGTTTTTGTAATCTACATAAACAGCTTTTTCAGACTTTCTTATGAGCCATTCGTTGTTTTTATTGAGGTATAGCAGAACCCTCTTAGTTTTTTCTGACAGGTTGGAGTTTTTGACAATTTCAGAAAATCTGTTTTTGATATTGGAGATAAAGCTTTCTAAAACAGGTACTACCATATGATACTGTATTGTGTATTTGTATCTTTCAGAGAGGTTAGACCTTACATGCTTTATGTTTGCCTTTCTGTTAAAAGAACCCTGAGTGAAGAATAGAAACCACTGATAGCTGGCTATAGTCTTTGCGGTTTTTCTGTATTCCATGAGTAGTTGCTTGATAACGTCCTTTTTCCTCTTTGTCAAAGAGTATGAAACCTGAATAGCTCTATACATCTTTATGCGGAGTAATATAGTAGGTTCGTCTAAGTTTGTCAATAAAAAATGGAACCAGTTTCTAAGACCTTCCTCATATTTCCTCTCAGTATAAAGCTTTAACTCTTTTAGTGCTTCCTGTCCTCTCTATTATTTTATGCAACACCTACTCCTCGTCAATTCTCTTAAAATGGTCTTTTGAAACCACTTGCCTGCTGGCAGGGGTGGTATAAAATTTTAAGCATGCTTGTAGCTATGGCTATGTTATGTCAGGTTTTGCTCTTTGAACAAGAGGGGTGTGCAAGCTGTAAGGCTTCCTACAGAGAGCTTTCAAAGTATCCAAACATAGAGGTGAAGGTCATAAACATAAACAGGGACAGGGATAGGGCAAAGGCGTATGGTGTTTTTGGCGCACCCTTAGCTGTCTTTGTAAAAGAGGGTAGGGAAATAGGTAGAGTTTACGGCTACATGCCTCCCCTGTTTAAGGATATGGTGGACAAATGTTCCCAAGGGTGAGCTATATCCTGAAAACTGAACCTTCTGAATACTCTTACGAAGATTTAGAGAGGGAAGGCAGGACAGTCTGGAATGGTGTGAAAAACCCCTTAGCCCAGAGGCACATATCCTCCATGAAGCCGGGAGAGCTTTGCTTTATTTACCACACGGGCAAGATTAAAGCGGTGGTAGGTCTGGCAAGGGTTGTATCGGAGGCTTATTTAGACAGGGATGGCTTCTGGGTTGTGGATGTAGAACCTGCTGGCAGGTTAAAAAGACAAGTAAGTCTTGCAACCCTCAAAGGAGAGCCAGCCTTTGCCCAGTCCCCTCTTGTAAGGATGCCACGGCTTTCCGTCATACCCTTAAACGAGGACCAGTCTATGATAATATGGGAGCTATCCCAAAGCTCTTAAAAGCTCTCCTGCTTGCACTATATGACTGTTTGGTACCACCATGTCCGCACCCAGCTCTTCTGCCCTCTTTATAAGCTCAAGGTTTTTATGCCCGCAGTAGGCTATCACCTTTGCTCCCTTTTCCTTTAACTCTGAAACCTTTTCCACAGGGTAGGCTTCTATGTTTATGATAACCACCTCCTCACCCTGATAGTCTGAGCCTGCCCTTACCTCATAGCCTTGCAAAGAAGACCTTATCCTGCTAAGCAGTATGAGGTTCTTTTCCATCAGAAGTACTTTCATGCTTTAACTCCTCCAGGGCTCTTATAAAGCTTCTTCTGAACTCTTCTTTGAACTTGTGAGACCAGAAGGCAACCTTCAGGGTGTTTCCTTCAAGCCTTGCCCATACTTTGCGATGGACTGTGTAAAAGGCAAGGAGCATGCCACCCACCACCATTATGGAGCCAAGCCATATAAGTGGTGTGCCGGGCTGTCTGGAAACCTGAAAACCGCTGAAAAACTGAGGTTCAAAATCTACAAGGAAGAAGACATAAGGAAAGTCCTTAAGCTCCGCAAGCTGAGACTGGGCAAATATGGTTAGCTCCGGTGAATAGACCACAGGCACATCGTAAGCCTTACCATCCATTAAAACCTTCACCACAAGGGCTGGCTTTAGCTCACCCTCAAAGCCCTTTTGCTCGTCCTCTATGTTGAGGGTAGAGCGGTCAATGGAAAGGAGCATGTTTTTAAATTCAGAGACCCTGCCAGCCCTTAGCTCCACCTCACCCACAAAAGCCTTCTGCGGGTCTTTTGGAGCCAGCTTCTTATCAAAAACTGCTATCTTTACCCTTCCTGCCGAGCCTGTAAGTCCATAGGTAGCCTGAAATATCCTGTAGGTGCCAAAGTCAAAGGGGGCATTTACCGCCGTCATGCCCTGAGCTACAACCCTGCCATCCTGAATTATCTTTATATGGCTTTCAAAGCTGGCAATGGCATCCTTGAAGGGTGTATCCCTTTTTATGCCTTTCCTACTAAACTCCTCCTCATAGCTTACAATTTTGAAGTCCTCCACCTCTATCTGGAAGGGCAGTTTATAAACCTTTTCTTTGGCAGGCACGGTTAGCCTATCACTTCTTGAGCCTTCTGGCACGATAACCGTCCCCCTTATGCCCCACAGGGCATCTATCAGAGCCCCCACCATTATCACCAGAAGACCTATATGCACCACATAAACGCCAAGCCTTGCAAACCTGCCCTTCTCTCCGTAAAAGTAGGTCCTTCCACCCTCCTTATCCACAAAGACCCTAAAGCCCATGCCCCTTAAAAACCTTATAACCTTTTCCTCCGAAGGATTTACATGAAGGCTCAAGGGCTTTAAATGCCTTTCCATATGCTCGTCAAGTTTTTGAAACCTCTCTTTTGTAAAGGTCTGAACCCAAACCCTTGGAAGCCTTTTGAAGGAGCAGGCTATGAGGTTTACGGCAAGGAGGACAAGGAGGGCTATGTAATACCAGGAGTGAAAAACGTCCGTAATCCAGAGCTTCCAGAGCCAGTAGCCTATGTCCGCACCAAAGCGGTCAAGGTAAAACTCAATGGGCTGATTTTGCTGCACATAGGTGGAGCCAAGCATGGAAAGAAGACCAAGAAGAAGCATGATGAAAATGGCAAGCCTGAGGTCCGCAAGAAAGTCAAAAAGGAAGCTCCACAGGCTCTTCCTCTTTCTATACTCCTCCTTGAGGAAGTTAAAGACTTCATAAACATAAGAAATTAATGCAAAGCTAAAGAGAGCCATGCTACCACCCAGGAGGGCAAAATAGAACATACCCCTTTCTTCAAGGTGGAAAAGACCCACTATGGAAACGCCCACAAAGAGTACAAAGGAAATTACCAGAAAGGCATAACCCTTAACCATGCTAAATAAATATAACAGCCTGCTATAATTTCCATATGCTTATTTTTGACCTTTCAAAAAGAGGAAGGAAAGGCTACCGCCTGCCAGAGCTTGATGTGGAGGAGATAAACCTTGAAGAATACTTAGTACAACACTACCGGCAGGAGCTAAAGTTTCCCGAGGTTTCCGAGCTTGATGCGGTCAGGCATTATACAAGGCTCTCACAACTCAACTATGCCACAGACACCACCATGGTACCTCTTGGCTCCTGCACCATGAAGTATAACCCGCGCATAAACGAGGAGCTATCAAGTCTCGAGGGCTTTAAAAACCTTCATCCCATGACGCCGGAGGAATACGCTCAGGGCACTTTAGAGCTTCTATACAGGCTAAAGGAGCTATTAAAGGAAATAGGTGGTTTTTATGAGGTCTCCCTTCAGCCTGCGGCTGGGGCACAGGGTGAGCTTCTGGGGCTTTTGCTCATACTCGCCTATCACAGAGACAGGGGCAATTTAAAGAAAAGAACCGTTCTTGTGCCAGATACCTCACACGGCACAAATCCTGCCACCGCAAGCCTGTGCGGTTTTCAAGTCCTTACGGTAAAAAGCGGCCCAAATGGAGAGCTGGACTGGGATGACTTTAAGAAAAAGCTCACAGAAGAGACCGCATGCCTTATGATAACCAACCCGAATACTTTGGGGATTTTTGAGAGGAAGATAAGGGAAATAGCTCAGGCTCTGCATGAGGCGGACGCCCTCCTTTATATGGACGGTGCCAACATGAACGCTCTTGTGGGGGTTGCCCAGCCGGGCAGGTGGGGTGTGGACGTGATGCACTTTAACCTTCACAAGACCTTTTCCACACCTCATGGTGGGGGTGGTCCCGGTGGTGGTGCGGTGGGTGTTTCCGAAAGGCTTGAACCATACCTGCCTGTGCCTCTTATAAAAAGGGAAGGAAACAGATACTATCTTGAATGGGAAAGACCAAAAAGCGTGGGAAAGCTTCTTGCCTTTTACGGACACGCCGCCGTGCATATAAGGGCTCTGGCATACATACTTTCCTACGGGAGCAGGCTCAAAGAAGTTGCCCAGCATGCGGTTTTGAACGCAAGATATCTGAGGAAGCTTCTTGAAGGTCTTTTCTTTGACCCTTATGCCCATGTGCCCTGCATGCATGAGTTTGTGCTATCCGCTCAAAACCTTCTGAGGTATGAGGTTAATGCCATGGATGTGGCAAAGGCTCTCCTTGACGAAGGCTTTTATGCACCCACCGTCTATTTCCCCCTTACTGTGAAGGAGGCTCTGATGATAGAGCCTACAGAGACGGAAAGTCCTAAGACCCTTGAGGCTTTTGCGGATGCTCTAAGGAGGATAGTAAATAAAGCTGAAAAAGAGCCCCATAGCCTGAAAAAGGCACCACAAAAAACACCCATAAGAAGAATAAAAGAGGCGGAAGCCAACAGAAAGCCTGTCCTTAGAGCCTCATGGGCATGACCACGCAGAGGTAAGGGTCTTCCTGTGTATCTTCGGATTCTATGACCACCGCCGTGTCTGGATCCACCACCTTGAACCATACCCTTGATGTGTCAAAACTTTCAAGGGCTTCAATCAGATACTTGCCGTTAAAACCTATATCCACAGGCTCTCCTGCGTATTCCACATCCAGCTCATCCCTTCCCTCTCCATACTCGGGGTCTGATATTTCTAAGATAGCCAGATTGTCCGCAAAGGTGAGCTTTACTGGAAAGGCAGAAGACTCCGCTATGGCGGAGAGCCTTTTGAGGCTTCCCAGCACTTCTTCTTTCCTAAGAAGCACCTCATGGTTGAACCTTGATGGTATGACCGCCATGTAGTCGGGATATTCGCCTTCTAAAAGCCTCACAGATAGGGTCCAGTCTTCACCCTTAAAATGGGCAAAGGACTCGTCCTTGCCAGCCTGCACACCACCGAGCTGGTCCTTCAAAAGACCTTCCAGCACCTTAAGGCTCTTTTTAGGTATCAAAAGGTCCATGGGGAAGGGTGAGTTTTTCCAGAAGAGGGCAAGCCTGTGTCCATCAGAGCCTACAAAATGCGTCCTGCCGTCCACCTCATGAACAAACATGCCCTGAAGGGCATACCTTGTGTCCTCCTTTGATATGGCATATTCTACCTTATCAATAGCCTTTAGAAGGTCAAGGGTAGGAAGCTCTGCAGAAAGCTCTGGTTCTGGAAACTCCGGAAAGTCTTCCGGGTCAAGGGTGGTGAGCTTGAAGGTGCTCCTGCCACCGCTTACCATCAGCCTTTCTTCTTCAAGGCTGAGGAGGGCTGTGGGGCTTGAGAGGCTTTTTATCACGCTTGTGAGCTTGTCTGCATTTACTGCCGTTTTGCCTTCCAGCTCCACCTCAGCCCTTACTTCAAAGGAAAGAAAGTTTTCAAGGTCTGTTGCCTTGAGCTTTAGCCTGCCATCTTCTGCTATAAGCAGGAAGTTGTTGAGTATGGGCAGGGCGGACTTTTTCTCCGTGGCGGACTTTGCCTTTTGAAGAGCTGAGAGAAAATCCTCTCTGTCTATTCTTAGTCTCATGCACTATATTATAAAGCATGGGCTATGAGAACTAACATGCTCTATCCTTCTTATCTAAACCTGACAGAAGAGGAGTGGAAGGAAAGGCTGGAAAAAGCCTTTTCCATGCTTGAAGATTGTAAGGTATGCCCTCACAGGTGCGGTATAAACAGGCTTGAAGGAGAAAAGGGCTTTTGCAAAACGGGAAGGTATGCGGTGGTGGCAGATTATTTCCCGCACAGAGGTGAAGAAAAGCCCATAAGGGGCAAAAAAGGCTCAGGCACCGTCTTTTTCTCTTACTGCAACATGAGATGCGTATATTGTCAGAACTATACAATAAGCCATCTGGGAGAGGGCGAGGAGATGACACCCGAGGAGCTTTCTGAAGCTTTTCTTACGCTACAAAGGCTTGGCTGTCATAACATAAACTTGGTGAGCCCATCCCATGTGGTGCCTCAGATACTTGAGGCACTATACATTGCTGTAAAGAGAGGGTTGAGAATTCCAGTAGTTTATAACACCTCCTCCTACGACAGCCTTGAAAGCCTTAAGCTCCTTGAAGGCATTGTGGATATATACCTGGCGGACTTTAAGTATGGAGACGGAGAAGCAGGCAGGAAGTATTCAAAGGTAAAGAACTATTATGATATAGCCCTTTCTGCCATAAAGGAGATGCACAGGCAGGTGGGCGACCTTCAGCTCAATGAGGAGGGTATAGCCATAAGAGGCGTCCTTATAAGGCACCTCGTGCTTCCCAACCGCATTGCCGGGACTGAAAAGGTGATGAGGGATATAAGGAGAATTTCTTCAAAGATGGCGGTCAACGTAATGGACCAGTATATGCCCTACTATGAAGCCTTTAAATATCCTGAACTATCCAGAAGGATAACTCAGGAAGAGTATGAAATGGCTTTGAAGGAGGCGGAAGGCTTGACTGTTATACTTTAACGAATATAGTTAATGCTATACAGCATGCTCAGGCAGAGGGAACCCATAGTAGCCATAGCCACACCTTACGGAGAAAGTGCTATTGGTGTGATAAGGCTTTCTGGCGGTGGTGTGTGGGAGCGAATAAAGGATAGTATTTTTATACGCTCTAAATTAAAGCCAAGATACGCCCATTATGTAAAAGTTTTAGACAAGGAAGGACATGTTTTAGACGAAGGCATACTCATATACTACCCGTCGCCTAATAGCTATACGGGTGAGGATATGGTGGAGCTTTTTTTGCATGGAAATCCTCTCCTGCTTAAGAAAGCCCTTGAGCTGTTTCTTTCCAAGGGCATAAGGCTGGCGGAGCCGGGCGAATTCACCAAAAGGGCTTTTCTAAATGGTAAGATGGACCTCCTTCAGGCGGAGGCGGTGGCAGACCTCATAGAGGCAAGGTCGGAGCTTGCTCTAAGAAATGCCCAGAGACAGCTTCAGGGAGAGCTTTCTTCTTACATAAGGGCTTTGAGAGAAAGGCTTTTGGAGCTTTTAGCCTATGTGGAGGCGGACATTGAGTTTTCTGAAGAGGACATACCCACACTAACTAAGGAGCAAACACTGAGTATGCTGAAAGAAGTTCTAAAAAGCATAGAAAAGCTCCTGCAAACGGTTAAAGCAGGCGAATTTATCAAAAAGGGCATTAACTTAGCCATAGTGGGAAAGCCCAATGTGGGCAAGTCATCCCTCTTTAATGCCCTTCTTGGAGTTGAAAGGGCAATAGTTACACCCATACCGGGCACCACGAGGGACTTTTTGCAGGAGAGCCTGACGCTCAAAGGCGTTCCTATAAACCTGATAGATACGGCTGGCATTAGACTCACCGAAGACCCCGTAGAGCGCATGGGCGTGGAAAGAAGCCTTGAAAGGCTTAAAAGCGCTCACATGGTGCTTTTTGTGGTGGATATAAGCAGACCCCTTGAAGAGGAAGACTTTAGGATTTACCAGCTTGTAAAAGACCTTGAACACATAGTGGTAGCCAACAAGAGGGACCTTCCTGAGGAGCCTTCTGTACTTGCATATTTTCCACAGGCTATAAAGGTTAGCGCAAGGCAAGGAAGCGGTATTGAGGAGTTGAAGGAGCTTATACTTGAGAGGCTGGGCCTTAGCCTTAGGGATGCGGTTCAGGTTTATATATCTGTGAGGCATGAGGACCTCTTGAAAAAATCCGCAAAGGTGATAAAATCATTAATAAACAAACTGGAGACCGATGACCTATTTCCGGAAATCATCATGCTGGACTTAAGAGAGGCGGTAAGTTATCTTGAAGAAGTTATTGGTGCGGTAGGCACGGAGGAGGTTTTGGGAAGTATATTTTCAAGGTTTTGTATAGGAAAATAAAGGAGGCTACTTATGGAGCAGGTGCAGGAGAAAAAGCTTTACACCCTTGAAGAGCTGAAAAAGCTCTCCCTTCAGGAGCTTCAAAGGATTGGAAGGGAACTGGAGCTTACGAGGGTGACGGGTTTAAGGAAAGAGGAGCTTATTGAGAAAATACTGAGCGTTCAGGCAAAGGAAGAGGGTCTTAACTTCATAAAGGGAGTGCTTGAAATATTGCCAGAGGGTTATGGTTTTATAAGAAGTGCTGAAAACAACTACATGCCAAGCTCTACAGATGTATATGTGGCACCTTCTCAAATAAAGAAGTTTGGACTAAGGACGGGCGATACCATAATAGGTTTTGCAAGACCACCTCAGGAAAAGGAAAAGTATCAGGCTCTTATAAAGATAGAATCGGTAAATGGATTGCCCGCAGACCCTGAGGTGCTAAAGGCACGCCCTCAGTTTGAAAAGCTTACCCCGTACCACCCAACGGAGAGGTTTAACCTTGAAACCTCACCCACCGAACTTTCCACAAGGGTGGTAAGCCTTATAGCACCCATAGGAAAGGGACAGAGGGGTATGATTGTGGCACCTCCAAAGGCTGGCAAAACGGTCCTTCTTCAGAAGATAGCCAAAGCCCTGATACAGAACCACCCGGAGGTGCATCTTATCATACTTCTTATAGATGAAAGGCCGGAAGAAGTCACGGAAATGAGGAGGATTGTGGGTGAGGGTGCGGAGGTGGTAGCTTCTACCTTTGATGAGCCTCCAGAAAGGCACATGCAGGTGGCGGAGCTGGTGGTAGAAAAGGCGAAGAGGCTTGTGGAACTAAAGCAGGATGTGGTTATACTGCTTGATTCTATGACAAGGTTTGGCAGGGCTTCCAACGCAGTTACACCTCCAACTGGCAGGGTGCTTACGGGTGGCATAGAGGCTACCGCCCTTCAAAGACCGAAAAAGTTCTTCGGTGCAGCGAGGAACATAGAGGAGGGTGGCTCTCTCACCATTATAGCCACAGCCCTCATAGAAACAGGCTCAAAGATGGATGATGTTATATACGAGGAGTTTAAAGGAACTGGCAACATGGAGATACACCTTGACAGGAGGCTGATGGAGAGGAGAATATTCCCCGCCATAAACATAGAAAAGTCTGGCACAAGAAAAGAAGAGCTTCTTATAGAAGACTGGGAGCTTCAGAGGGTATGGGTGCTTAGAAAGTTCCTTGCCACCATGGACCCCATAGAGGCTATGGAATTCCTCCTTGACAAGCTTAAGAAATTCAAGACAAACAAGGATTTCCTTAAGGCTATGCACTCCTGATGAACATATTAGAATACCAGAAGAACCTTGGTAAGACCTCCATAAAGCCTATAAACCTTATACATGGAGAGGAGGAGTATCTTGTTAAAACCTTTGCGGACAGGCTTAAAGAACATATGCCTGTTAGGATACTCTGGGGAGACGATATAAGCCTTCAGGACCTCTTTCAGGAAGTCCTTGGTGGTGGCATGTTTGCAAGCAGGCAGGCTTTTGTGGTCTATAGGGCTCAGGAGCTTTTTGCTCAGGCAAAGGACCTGAAAAGCCTGTCCTCTCAGATTTCAAGAATTAAGGGAAACATGGTTTTCTTTGTGGTGCCTGAAAAGCTTACAGATAAGGACCTCCAGAGGGAGCCCTATGCTACCATATCAAGGCTTGGTGATGTAATAGCGGCAAACAGACTGGACAGGAGGCGTGTAAGGGAGCTTGTAAAGAACAAGCTTTCTAAAGAAGGTATAAGCATAGAGGAAGAAGCCCTTGACTTTTTGCTGGAAGCCCTTTCCTACGACCTTATGCTTTTAAAGGGTGAGACGGACAAGTTGATACTTTACGGCAGCAAGCACCTGAGCCTTGAGGATATAAAGAGGGCTGTGGTGTCAAACATGGAGCTAAGTATCTTTGACCTTGCGGACGGGCTCTTTTTAAAAGACCCTGAAAAGGCCCTTAACGCCCTGCACGCCGTGCTCAGGGCTGGCATCCACCCATTGCAGGTCCTTGCTCTTATGACCAACTATGCCCTGAAAGCTTATACCGCCGCAAGCCTTGTGGAAAAGGGAACTCCTGTAGAAGAGTCCCTTGCAAAGGTGGATATAAAGCATCCCTTTCAGGTGATGAACTTCAAAAGGTATCTTTCTGCCCACAGCAGGAGAGAGCTTGAAAGGCTTCTCAAACTCCTTTACCTTCTTGATGTAAGCATAAAGGTATATTACAAAGACCCTGCTAATGCCATAAGGGATTTTGTGATAGAATACCTTACCGATGAGAGAATCAAGGGTCTTCAGGGAAACCAGGGAAACGAGGATAGAGCTGTATCTGAACCTTGACGGCAGCGGGAACTATAAAATAAACACGCCCGTGGGCTTTCTCACCCATATGGTGGAGACGCTTGCAAGGCATGCAAGGTTTGATATGGAACTTTACGCAGAAGGTGATGTGCATGTATCTCACCACCACACGGTGGAGGATGTGGGTATAGTTTTTGGCATGGCTTTTTTGAAGGCTCTTGGCGATAAAAGGGGAATTAATCGCTACGGATATGCTGTAGTGCCCATGGACGAGTCCCTTGTGCTGGCAAGCATTGACATATCTGGAAGACCGCTATTCTTCTACGAAGACATGGGACTAAGAGGCAAGATAACAGACTTTGACTTTGAGCTCATATGGGAATTCTTCAAGGGCTTTGCCCTTGAAAGTAAAAGCACACTGCATATAAGGGTGCTTTCTGGAAAGATACTCCACCACACAGCCGAAGCCTGTTTTAAAGCCCTTGCTTTGAGCCTCAGGCAGGCAATTAGCCTTGTGGGTGAGGGCACTCCCTCCACCAAAGAAAGCCTGTAGCCTATTCCTGCACTATGAAGCCGTATATGTTATAGGCTTTTATCCTGTCCAGCTCTTGCTTTGCCTTGTCTTTGCTCTCAAACCTGCCATATAGCACCCTGTAAATGCCTGAGCTTTCCACTATAAAAAGCTCTTTTAGATTAAGCTCTCGTTCTAGCTTCTCTTTCCACCTTTTCGCAATGCCTTCTGAGGAAAAGGCTCCAAGCTGTATTCTGTAATAATAGCCGGGCTGTGTCTTCTGTTCAACAGCGGGCTGGCTTTCTAAATTTTCCTGTTCCTTTTTTTCCGTTTGTTTTTTTACTTCTTCGGAGGGCTGGACCTGCCTTTGTGCCTCTTGTTTTAAGGACAGGAGTTTCTCTTGCTCCTTTACTAAAACCATGCTAAGAAGCTCATAGGCCTGGGACTTCATCGCATTGCTTGCCTGCCTGCTGTCTATGACCCTTCTTATGTATTCCTTTGCCACTGCGTAATTGCCCAGATTATACTCCACCCTTGCCATGCTCAGGTCAAGGCTTGGTGAGCTTATACCGTTGTTTATAAGGTTCTGGTATATTTCCCTTGCCTTAATGTAATTCCTATCCCCTTCATAAACCTGAGCAAGCTCTAATTGTGCATCAACAAACAGTGGATTATATGCTACCGCCTTGTTTAAGTTTTTTATGTATTCTTCCTTATTGTCCATTGCCTGATAAACCTTAGCAAGGTGGTAATAAGCCATATGTTTTTGGGGGAAGGCTTCGTCCTGCAGGACTTCCTTCAAAGTGTTTAGGGCTTTTTCGTAAGCCCTTTGCCTGTAATACAGCACGCCTAAGTTTAGCTTTGCTTCTGTGAAAGACCTGTCCACCTGAAGAGCTTTGTTTAAAGCATTTTCAGCCTTTGCATATTCCTGAACTTCCATGTAGGCAAGCCCAAGGGCATTCCAGACCTTAGGTTCCATAGGTGCCAGCTGGCTCGCCCTGAAAAAGTTGGCTATAGCCTCTGAGTAGTTTTTTGAGATGTAGGAGGACATACCAAGGTCATAGTAGTATTGCCACTGAAGCTTTTTGCCATCCTCCTTTACGGAGCAGGAAACAAGCAAGGCAAAAAGGATAAGGGTAAGAAATATCTTCATTTCAAAATAGCACTGCCGAAGGCGGACCTGAGCTTTTGCAGTTCTCCTTTTATGTTATCTGTCTTAACCGAAAGCCTTACCTTATAAAAGCCGTCTTCTTCCACTATATTTGCCTTGTAGCCCATGCTGGTGGCTTTTTTGAGAGTTTTTTCCGCACCTTCCCTGTTCTTAAAGGCACCCACCTGCACCGTATAAGTCTTTACTGCCCTTGCTTTTACAGCCTCCTTCTTGGTTTCAGCCTTTTTTGTAGCCTCCTCCTTCTTGACTTCTTGCTTTGGAGTTTCTTTTACCTGAGGTTTTTCCTCCTTTACCTCAACCTTCTGTTTTTCCTCCTTTATCTTCTGTGCAATAAGGTCCTTTTTGGGCTGTGCCTCTTCCTTCGTCTTTGGAGCTTCTGGCTTTGCTATATTTTCTTGTGGCTTTTCTTCCTTAGCTTGCTGGGGGGTAGGTGCTGGTTTCACGGCTGGTTTTACCACAAGGGGCGGAGGCTGAACCTTTTCTTCCTTAGACTTTAGCCACTCGTTAAGCCCAATGTAAAAGAAAACAAGCGCCACAAGGATGCCCGATAGTATTATAAACCTTTCTTTATTCATCTTTCCCTCCTTATTAAATTATACAACCTTATTCCTGAACCACCCTACGGTCTTTTCAAGCCCCACCTCAAGCCTAATCCTTGGATACCATGAAAGGAGCTTTCCCGCCTTACTTATGTCTGGACATCTCCTTGGAGGGTCGTCAGGTCTGGAAGGAAGAAACTCTATTCCGGATTTACTTTCTGTAAGCTTTATAATAAGGTTTGCAAGTTCAAGTATGCTTATCTCTTCAGGATTTCCAAGATTGACCACCTGACCTTCAAGCCCCTCATATACGGAGAGCCTGAAAAGTCCTTCCACAAGGTCTTCTATATAGCAAAAACTCCTTGTCTGTTTTCCATCTCCGTATACAGGTAGTGGTTCTCCTTTCAAGGCTTTTTCTATAAAGGTAGGCACTACCCTTCCATCTCTTATTCTCATTCTTGGTCCATAAGTGTTGAATATGCGCGCTATTCTTACATCAAGTTTGTGTTCTCTGTGGTATGCCATGCACAGAGCTTCTGAAAATCTTTTAGCTTCATCATACACGCTTCTTGGACCCACAGGATTTACATAACCCCAGTAGTCTTCGTGTTGAGGATGCACCTGTGCGGAACCATAAACTTCGGAAGAAGAGGCAAATACATATCTTGCTCCTTTTGCCTTTGCAAAGCCAAGCGTGTTTAGAGTACCAAGGGAATTTACTTTCATGGTGTGTATCTGGTGGTGCATGTAATCCACCGGTGAAGCAGGGCAGGCAAGATGTACGACGATATCTACCTTATCTTCAAGGTAGATGTAATTTACCACGTTGTAATGTATAAACTTGAAATTTTTATTTCCAAACAGATGGGCTATATTATCAGGAGTACCTGTCAAAAAGTTATCCATACCAATTACGTAAAAACCTTCTTTCAAAAACTTTTCTGTCAGATGAGAGCCTATAAAACCTGCACAACCCGTTATTAAAACTTTCATCTTCCTATACAGTAATATTCAAAACCAAGAGCTCTGACTTCAGAAGGCTCAAAAATATTCCTTCCATCAATGATAATAGGCAAAGCAAGAAGCTCTTTTACTCTCTTTAGGTCCGCCTTTTGAAACTCTTCCCATTCGGTAAGAATAAGAAGTGCCTCCGCTCCTTCAAGTGCTGAATACATGTCCTTTGCGTAGCTAATCTGCTTTCCTTCCGGAAAGAGAAGTCTGAAGTTTTCCATAGCCTCTGGATCGTAAAGGCTTAGATTTGCACCTTCTTTCAAAAGAAGTTCTACAATCTTTATAGAAGGTGCTTCCCTTATGTCGTCCGTGTTTGGCTTGAAAGAAAGACCCCACACCGCAAGCTTTTTATCCTTTAAACTCCAAAGCACATTTTTTACCTTCTGTACAAACTTTAAAGGTCTTTGCTGGTTTATTTTTTCCACTTCCTTCAAAAGTCCAAAATCTACACCATACTCTTCCGCCATTTTTACAAAAGCTTTCACATCCTTTGGAAAACAAGAGCCTCCATATCCTATGCCTGCATTCAAAAAGGCTCTGCCTATGCGTTTGTCATAACCCATACCATACGCCACAAGCTTTACATCAGCACCCGTCTTTTCGCACAAGTCCGCTATCATGTTTATGAAGGAAATCTTCATTGCCAAAAAGGAATTGCTGGCATGTTTTATAAGCTCCGCGGTGGCTGGGTCTGTAAAAATAATAGGACAATCAAAATCCTTATATAACTCCTCAAATACCCTTTTTGCCCTCTCACTCTCCACACCCACCACTATCCTGTCTGGCTTCAGAAAGTCTTCTATAGCATTTCCTTCTCTGAGAAACTCAGGGTTTGAAGCCACGTCGTAGGGTATGCTCTTGTCTCTTATGTACCTTTCTACTGTCTTCTTTATGAGCTTATGAGTATTTACTGGCACGGTGGATTTTTCTATAAGCAGTTTGTAGGAGGTCATAAGCTTTGCGGTTTCTCTTGCCACCTCCTCCACCTGCGAGAGGTCTGCAGAACCGTCAGGTCTTTGAGGCGTCCCCACGCAGATGAAAATAACCTCTGAGAAAGCAAGCCCCTCTTTTAGGTCTGTAGTAAAGTCCAGTCTTTTATTTTTCAATCCTTCCTGAAGAAGCTCCTCAAGACCCGGCTCGTATATAGGACTTTTTCCAGCCTTTAGAAGCTCTACCTTTTGTGGCACTTTTTCTACCACAAGTACTTCATGCCCCAGATGAGCAAAACACACGGCAGTAGTAAGACCTACATATCCTCCACCAACAACTGTTATCTTCATATTACATCCTCTCAGGTGCGGATATTCCAAGGATTTCAAAGGCTGTCTTTAAAGTGAGTTCTACCCCTTTAAAGAGAGTAAGTCTTGAAAGCATTACCTTTTTATCTTCCACCATTACCCTATGATGATTATAATAATGATGGAAGTCCTTTGCCAACTCTATCAGGCTATAGGTAATAAGGTGGGGAGAAAAGCTGTCTAAGACTCCTTCATACACATCCTTCAAAAAGAGACACTTCTTTATAAGTTCTATGTCTTCTTGCGAGTCAAGTTCTCTAATATAAGGTCTTAGGTCCGAGCTGTCCGCATCAATACCATATCTTTCTTTTACCTCCCTAAAAACACCCCTTATCCTTGCATGAGCATATTGTACGTAAAAAACAGGATTTTCAGAAGATTTCTTCTTCACAAGGTCTATATCAAAGTCTAAAGGTGTATCACTGGTTTTTGTAAGAAATACAAATCTTACCGCATCTTTACCTACTTCTTGAAGGAGCTCCTGAAGACTTACAAAATCTCCTGTTCTTTTTGACATTCTAACTTCCTGTCCTTCTTTGAATATCTTCACCATCTGCACAAACTCCACCACAAGCCAATCTTCAGGAATACCAAGAGCCTTCAAGGAAGCCATAAGCCTCTTTTCATAACCATGATGGTCCGAACCCCAAAGGTTTATCACCTTTTGAAAACCCCTTCTATACTTGTGATAGTGGTAAGCTATATCTCCTGCAAAGTAAGTGTATGTGCCATCAGACCTTCTTACCACCCTATCTTTGTCATCTCCAAAGGTGGAACTTTTAAACCACAAGGCTCCTTCTTGCTCGTATATATAGCACCTTCTTTCTAATTCTTTTAGCACTTCCTCCACAAGACCCTCCTGATGAAGACCTTTTTCACTCACCCAACTGTCAAAGAAAACACCAAACTCCTGAAGAGTAGCTTTTATTTCTTCCAAAAGCTTCTTTGTGGCAAACTCTCTCAGAAAGTCTATAGCTTCTTCTTTATCCTTCTCAAGAAGACTACTTCCATAAAGCTCCTTTACCTCCCTTGCCAGCTCCTTTATGTATTCACCCCTGTAACCTTCCCTCTCAAAGACCTCTTTGAGCTGTAAGTCTTCTTTTCCATAAAGCTCATAATACCTGTAGAGTACAGAAAGACCTAAAAGATACACCTGATAGCCTGCATCGTTTATATAATACTCTCTTACTACCTTATGTCCAAACCTTTCCAATATTCTTGCCAGTACATCACCTACCACCGCACCCCTTCCATGTCCCACATGCAAAGGACCTGTGGGGTTGGCACTTACAAACTCCACCATCATATAGAGAGGTTCTTTTACCTTCTCAAAGAAGTAAAGCTGTGGATTTTCTAAGAGTTTTACAAACTCTTCTTTTAGTAGTTCTTCTTTGAACTTAAAATTTATAAAGCCCCTTAATGCCTGTGCTTGAAGATAAGCATCTGACAGCTTATTTGCAATCTCCTGAGCTATATCGTCAGGTTTTCTTTTAAGATTTTTAGCCAGCAAAAAGGCTATATTTGTAGCATAATCTCCATGAGCCTTTTCTCTTGGTACTTCAAGATTATAAGCTTCTGGTACAAAGCCATAAAGTTCTTTGACTATAGCTTCCAATCTTTGCCTTATGAGACTTTTCATGCGTTTAATATTTTAGCACGTGAGGTGAGGTTTATAATTAATCATAATACGTGGAGTGAGAAACAGGCTCATTGAAATACCCCCAGCTTGAACAGTTTTTGAGCATTGAAAATACCCCTCCACCTTCTACTTCAAAAACCCTGCCTCGTGATAGCTCACAGGGAAAAGAGATGCCCTTTTCTCGTCGGATAGGTGGGGCTCTCCTGCCTGCTTCTTATTTTAGCCAATAGCCTTTAGCGAACAGGAATTTCTCACTCGGCGTGTGTGTTTATATTATAATTATTAGCTATTAAACAATGTGGTATATCAAGACTTGATGCGGATGCAGATGGTATTCCCTGTGAGTGTGATGCCTGTAAGCACATGAACCCTAATGCTGAAAGGTGTAAAAGGTATGGCAAATAGCCGATAGCTTTTAACCACTCCTTCCATAAAGCTCACAGAGACTAAGAAGGAACTCACTTCTTTCCTCAGAAGGAAGCTCTAAGAGCCTCCACTCCCAGTTTCCCTCCTTCCTGCCCGGCGTGTTCATCCTTGCCTCCTCGCCAAGCCCCAGAAGGTCCTGAACCTGCACAATGCAATACTTAGCCACAGAAGAGTAGGCAAGCCTTATGAGGGCATCGCTTATGCTCTCGGGTTTGTAGCCAAGATAGTCTAAAACCCGTTTCCTTTCTTCCTCTCCAAGCTCCCTGTAAAACCAGCCCATCAGTGGCATGTTGTCGTGGGTTGTGGTATAAACCGCCGAGTTTTTATCATGGTTGTGTGGAAGATGTGTAGAGTTTTTATCAAAAAAAGCAAAGGCGAGCACTTTCATGCCCGGCAGGTTAAAGTGGTCTCTGAGCCTTATGACTTCCTCATCAATGGTGCCAAGGTCTTCCGCTATGAAGGGCATGTCAGGAAATCCTTTTTTTATAGCCTCAAAAAGCTCATAACCCGGAGCCTTTTCCCACCAGCCCTTTTCAGCAGTTTTTTCTCCAAAAGGCACCTGATAAAAAGCAACAAAGCCTCTAAAGTGGTCAAGCCTCACAAGGTCAAAGAGCTTAAGGGCATGCTCAATTCTTTTAAGCCAGAAGTCAAAGCCCCTTTCTTTTAACCTTTCCCAGTTATACACAGGGTTTCCCCAAAGCTGTCCTGTCTTTGAAAAATAGTCGGGTGGCACACCAGCCACTACCTGAGGAAGTCCGTCTTCTCTGAGCCTGAAAAGTTCTCTGTTTGCCCAGACTTCTGAGCTGTCGGGTGCCGGGTAGATGGGCAGGTCCCCTACTAAAAGCACACCCCTTGCATTGGCATAGCTCTTGAGAGCCTTCCACTGCTTGAAGAAAATAAACTGTCTGAACTTCTCCACCTTTATGTCTTTTTCAGAAACTTCAGGAAGGTCCTTCCACTCCCACCAGGGCTTTTTTAGCTTCTTTCTTGCGGCTGTAAAGAGGGCAAAGTCTTCAAGCCAGAAGCTGTTTTCCTCGCAGAAGCGGTAAAAATCCTCCCCTTCCTTAAAGTTTTTAAAAGCCTCCCCCAGCATATACTCTTTTAGCCTGTGGATAAGAGGGTAGTCTATCCTGTCTGAAGGCTCAAGCCTCAGGCTTTCTAATACCTTCTTGTCAATCAAGCCCTCCTCATACAGGAGCGTAGGGCTTATAAAGAGCGGGTTTCCCGCAAGGAGGGAAGTAGAATAGTAGGGAGAGTTTCCATGCTCGGGTTCTGTGGGGTTTAAGGGTAGAACCTGCCAGAGCCTCTGACCAGAGGCTTTCAAAAAATCCACAAAGGCGTAGGCGGGGGGTCCAAGGTCTCCTATGCCAAAGTCTGAAGGCAGTGAGCTTATGTGCAGGAGCAGCCCCGCAAGCCTTTGCATGCCCTTAAGATTATAACCCACCCTCTCTTATAATAACCTCTTATGGAGGAATGGTCTCTCTGGTTGCTTGTTGTCCTTTTACCTGTTATGGGCTTTCTCCTTGAAAGATTTGCCCTTTATAAGATTAGAAGGCTGGCAGAAAAAAGCCCCTGGGCCTGGGACGACGCCCTTGTATATTCTCTCAGGTTTATGCCAACCTTGTGGTTTAGCCTACTTGCCCTGCACATCGCCTTGGATAAGCTTCCTCTTGCTTTGAAGGTTTTGCAGATAAAAGATAAGGTGGTATGGGTTCTTGCTATACTTTCTGTAGCCTTCTTTCTCTCAAGGCTTGTGGGAGAATTCCTGAACCTCTACATGAAAAGGTATAGGGAAGATGTGCCTGCCACCTCCTTGGTGGTGCAGATAACCAAAGTGTTTGTATTCCTTCTTGGTCTTCTTGTAGCTCTTGATAAGCTGGGTGTTTCTATAACGCCAGTTATTACCGCCCTTGGTATAGGAGGCTTGGCAGTG
The DNA here is from genome assembly GCA_030549905.1 of Aquificota bacterium. Taxonomy (GTDB): domain Bacteria; phylum Aquificota; class Aquificia; order Aquificales; family Aquificaceae; genus Pampinifervens. Next base: position 62,294 of record JAUQQK010000004.1, read on the forward strand.
GGCCTGGCTCTAAAGGACACTCTTGAAAACCTCTTTGCTGGTTTTCACATACTAGCTTCCAGACAGATAAAGCCCGGGGATTTCATAAGGCTTGAAAACGGTCTTGAGGGCTTTGTGGAGGATATAACATGGAGAAACACCATAATAAGGCAAACTACCAACAACCTGATTATAGTGCCTAACTCTAAGCTGGCAACCTCTGTGGTGGTCAATTTCCATATGCCTGAGCCAGAGCTGGCGGTTGTGGTGCCTGTGGGCGTCTCTTACGATAGCGACCTTGAAAAGGTAGAGAGAACTACCCTTGAGGTAGCAAGGCAGGTGCAAAGAGAAGTGGAGGGTGCGGTGCCAGATTTTGAGCCTATCCTTCGCTACTACCAGTTTGGAGACTTCTCCATAAACTTTAACGTTGTCCTGAGAGCCAAAGACTCCACAAGCCAGCATGTGGTCAGGCACGAGTTTATAAAGAGGCTGCACAGAAGATACATGGAAGAAGGTATTAAAATACCATATCCTGTAAGGGAGGTAATAATAGCGGAGGTGAGCCATGGTCTTAAAGAGGCTCGTGGTGGAAAACTTCAGAGCGATAAGGGAGAGGGTAGAGCTTGACCTATCTAAGCAAAATAAAAGAGGAGTAGTCTTATCAGGGCTTCCCTGTTTCTGTTCCTCTGATAAAATCTAATATAGAGGGGTCAATGAGTATCTCTCCTTTTTTTACGAGTTCCCTGTTATATTGGCTCTACCCTTTCTTCATGGTTTTGTGTTGATTTTAGGACAGAGCAGCTTTTATGCGGTTTTGTCGCAGGACTACGATTTGAGGGTTATATATAACAGACTTTCAAAGGAAGTTGAAGACATAGAGCTTAAAAAGAATTATATGGTTGTAAAGAAGACAGGCTCTATAATCCTGAAGGCTCCAAGACCTCTTGAGAAGGACAAAGACCTTGAAAGGATGCTGGACTTAGAGCCTATAACCTTTTAGCTCCTTTCTCCAAAAAGCAAAGTTCCTATCCTGACAATGGTTGCCCCCTCCTCTACAGCCACCTCAAAGTCATGGGACATGCCCATGGAAAGATGTGGAAGGCTTACAGAAAATTCTATTTCCAGCTCTTCTTTGAGCCTTCTCAGAGTCCGAAAGTAGGGTCTCACCTCCTGAGGGTCTTCTCTGTAGGGTGGGATGCACATAAGCCCCAGGACTTTTAAATTCTGTGCTTTCAAGACCTTTTCAAAGAAGCCTTTCAGCTCAGAAGGCTCCACGCCTCCTTTTGTTTCCTCGCATCCCACATTTACCTCTATAAGAACATGCTGTACTTTTCCAGCTTTTTCAGCCCTCTTTTGAAGCTCTTCAAGGAGGCTCTCCCTGTCTAAGGAATGTATAAGGCTTACCTTGTCAAGAATATACTTTACCTTGTTGCTCTGAAGCCTGCCTATAAAGTGCCAGTCTATGGAAAGGTCTTCCAACTCTTCATACTTTTTTAAAAACTCCTGAACGCGGTTTTCTCCAAAGCTTTTAAGACCGCATGTAAAGAGCTTTCTTATTTTTTCCGGAGGCTGGCTCTTTGATACGCCCAGAAGCATTACCTCCCCCCTCTTCCTTCCAGCCCTCTCGCATGCCCTCAGAATTCTTTCCTCAACCAGCTCAAGCCTTTGACAGCTCATGGCACCAACCTAGTGCCTGCTTCTTGAGCCTCAGCCCGGCTTGAAGGCTGGCACAGAACTGCCAGCAAAGATATCCTCGTAGGCAAGACCGCTTATACTTGCAAGCATTTGCGTGAGCCTTTCTATCTCTGCCCTCACAAAGGACTGGCTCACAAACTCTACCTTGCCTTCAGGACTTATAAGGTATAGGGTGGGCACCACTTCTACATGGTAATCAACAGAAGCCGGATAGTCCGGGTAGTCAATGAGCTGTGGAAAGCTAAGCCCGTACTTTTTGGCAAAGCCCTGTGCCTCCTGTGGAGGGTCCTGAACCACCCCCCATATACGAACACTTCCACCGTATAGCCTGTGCAGTTTTTCCATAAAGGGCAATGTGAGCTGACAGGTAGGGCATGTGGTTTTGTAAAATATCAGGAGCTTGTAGCCCTCTGCCAAGCTCAAAGAATAAAAGTTCCCGTCATAATCCTGCAGTTCAAAGTCCCCGGCAAGGTCTCCAACTTTCAAGGGCATGGCACTACCTCCTGTGTTGTATATGCAGTTGCACACCGCCGCCTACATCCACCTTATTATCTTCATTGCTAACCAAGGCGGAGCATCCACACAGGGCTATAAGCATAAGGCTAATCCAGAACATGCCTGAGCACCTCGTAGGTTTTGCTGGCAGGAAGACCCATGACGGTGTAAAAGTCCCCCACTATCTTCTCCACAAACCTCGCACCCAGACCCTGCACCGCATAGGCACCTGCCTTGTCCATAGGCTCGCCGGTGGCTACATACTCTTCAATATCTTTTTCCTCAAGAGGTCTGAACTTTACCCTTGCCTTATCATGGAAGCATACCTTACCCTTCGGACCCATTATGCAAACACCCGTTATGACCGTATGCCATTTGTTTGAAAGGCTTCTAAGCATAGCCTTTGCCTGAGCCTCATCCTTTGGCTTTCCCATTATTTTACCCTCAAGCACCACTATGGTGTCCGCCCCCAGCACGGTGGCAAACTTGTAGTCCTTCCATACGGTGAAAGCCTTTTTATGAGCAAGCCTTCTTGCGGTAAGGATTGGCTGTCCAAAATGTGGCTCTTCCACATAGGAGGGGATAACTAAAAATTTGAAGCCTAACATCTTAAGTATCTCCACCCTCCTTTTAGACTCGGAGGCAAGGATAAGCAGTCTCATTTTGCCAATATTTTAAACCTTTTTAACAGGCTGGTCAAAAGGTCAATAAATACATGAAAGACCTCGGATGCCACCACACCCAAGGAAAAGTAAAAGACCTCTTCCCTCTGGGCAAGCCGTGAAAGTGTTTCAAAAGGGTCAAAGGCAAGCAGAAGCTCCTTAAGAGCTGGTGCATACTTGGCGGAAAGTCCAAGGAGGACAAAGTAGAGGAAGATAAGCACCGTCAGAAAATAGGCTATCCTTGTAAAGGAGCCAAGCACAGGTATATGAGAAAGCCCCCTGTGTCTTGAAGCCTTCTGGTAGGGTTTCCACAGATGGCGGAAGGCTTTCCATCTTTTTGCTGGCTTTGAGTTGGGCAGGTCCAGGTCAGGCGAGAGCAGGAAAGTTCCAAAGAGATAGCCCGCAGTAAAGGGAATATAGAACTCCTTAGGCATGTAGTATAGACAGGCGGGTAGAGCCAAAAGATTAAAAAGGTCATGCCCCCTTCCTAAAGCCATTCATGCCTCCACATCCACTAAGTTGAGGGTTTTGAGCTTTCTTCTATCTATCTGGTATGCAACTCTTTTTCCTCCTTTTCCCGACAGGCTCAGCTTCTTTATGATAGCCTCATCCCAGCAGATTATTCTATAACCGGAAGCTTCCAGCACTGCTCTTTGCCCGTTTATGTGTATAGGCTTTAGCTCTAAGGGTTCAGACAGAAAGGTGGGTTCTGGAAAGCCCTCACCGTAAGGTTCAAGCTCTGAAAGCTCCCTGTATATCTGGCTGTCTATCCTGCTAAGGGGCAGAGGCTGGTCAATGTACAGGGCTTTTCCCTCTACAGGTATGTGGCTGAAGGCTTCCTCCGCAAGCCTTTCAAAAGCGGGTATATCCTGCGTCCTTATGGAAAAACCAGCAGCCCCTGCATGCCCGCCCCATTTTATAAATAAAAAGGAAAGCCCCTTGAGGGCTGAGTGTATATCCATACCCTCCACAGCCCTAACGGACGCCACCGAATATTCTTTGCCCACTGAAATAACCACCGCCGGCTTTGAGAAGGTGCTGGCAAGCCTGCCAGCCACTATGCCCGCCACACCTGATGCCCACTCTTCCAGCTTTATCACAAGAAGGCTCTTTTCTTTTTGCTCCTGTGCCTGCTCAATGGCCCTTTCCAAAGCCTTTAAGCTGAGAAGTTTCCTCTGTTCGTTTAGCCTGTCTATCCTTTCTACAAGAAGCCTTGCTGTCTTTTCGTCTTTTGTAAGGAGAAGCTTCAGGGCTGTGTAGGGTTTTGCAATCCTGCCCGGCGCATTCAGCCTTGGTGCAAGGGAAAAGGCTATATCCTTTGAATTGACCTCCCTCATGCCAAGCCTTTCCATAAGAAGCCTTAACCCCGGCAGGTTAAAGCCACCTTTAAGTGCGTAGTTTAAGAGCCTTATGCCGTTGAAGACTATGATGCGGTTTACCGGGTTTAAAGGCATCACATCCGCCACCGTCCCAAGGCTTGCAAGATGAAGGTATTCCCTTACATCCACATCTCCTTCAAGCTCGTGTCTTAGAAGGGCGGAAAGATAAAAGGCAAGCCCTGCAGAGCTTATATCCTTCAGCTCTCCTAAAGACTCCGCCAATTTGGGATTTACTACAAGGGCTTCGGGAAGCTCCTGAGAGGGGTTATGGTGGTCCAATACTATAACAGGTAGTTTTGTATCCCTTAGCTCGTCAACCGCCGTGGTTCCGTTGTCAATGGTTATGAGCAAGTCCGCATACCTTTCTAACTTTGAAACAAGCTCCCTTGTGAGCCCATAACCCCTTTTTCTTGATGGAAGCAGGGGAACCACTTTTGCACCTGCCTTCTTTAAGAAGTCATACAACAGAGCTGTCCCTGTTATGCCATCCACATCATAGTCGCCAAAGAGCACAACCCTCTTGCCCCTTTTTACCGCTTCTACTATCCACTCTACCGCCCTTTCTATGTTGGGTATGCACTTTGGGGAAAGCAGGTTTTTCAGTCTTGTGTCTAAATACCTCTCGTCATAACCCCTGTTTGCCAGTATCTGAGCCTTGAAGGCTCCAAGCCTGACAAGAAGCTCCCCACTTGGCTTTATACGCTCGCTCAACAAGACCCATTCTTTCCCCGATATGCCCTTCATGCATACTCAAATTTTAGAAACTCTTCACACCACTTGGATATACTGCCAGCTCCCATAAAGAGAAGCACGTGCCCTTCTTCCACTTCATCCACAAGCCTGTCAAAAAGCTCTTCCTTGTCCTTACAGAACCTGCACCCCGCTTTATGGGCAAGCTCCTCTGCGGATACTCCATAGGCATTTTCTTCCCCCGCAGGGTATATATCCGTAATTATGCATGCGTCCGCGCCCTTTAGCACCTCCACGAATTCCTCAAAGAGGTGGTAGGTTCTTGAATACCTGTGGGGCTGGAAGACTAAAAAAACCTTTCTTTCTGGATACAGCTCCCTTACAGCCTTCAAAACAGCCCTTATCTCTGTAGGGTGGTGTCCGTAGTCGTCATAAACGGGGCATTTTCTGAAAAAGCCCTTTAGCTCAAGCCTTCTTTCTGCGTTCCTGAAGGTTTCAAGTGCCTGGCTTATCTTCTCGAAGGGTATGCCTGCCTCCATACAGACTGCCACGCAGGCAAGGGCATTATAAACATTATGCCTGCCGGGAACTCCAAGCCTGACCTCTCCGAGCCTTTCCCCCTCATAAAGCACAGAAAAGCGGTATCTACCGTCTTCAAGCCTCAGGTCCTGTGCCTTTAACTTTGCATCGCTTTCAATACCAAAACCCACAACCCTCCTGCGGGTTTTCTTAGCCACCCACCTGCAGTTCTCATCGTCCATGTTAAGGGCTATAAAGCCATAGAAGGGCACCATGTCCGCAAACTTCAAAAAGGCTTCCCTTATATCCTCTATGTTCCTGTAAAAGCCTATGTGTTCCTTGTCTATGTTTGTGATTACTGCCACCGTAGGAAATAGCTTTAAAAAGGAACCGTCGCTCTCGTCCGCCTCGCACACTATAAGCCTGTCTTTACCCAGTTTTGCGTTGGAGCCAAACCTGTGAAGCACACCACCTATAAGCACGGTGGGGTCGTATCCCGCCTCTTCAAAAACATGGGCTATCATGGAGGTGGTAGTGGTCTTGCCATGAGAGCCAGACACGCATATGCTTTCCCCCAGGCGAGTAAGCTCCGCTAACATTTCACCCCTTGGTATTACTGGAATGCCAAGCTCTTTTGCCCTTTTAAGTTCTGGATTATCCTCATAAACCGCCGAAGAATAAACCACCACCTGCACATCTCTTAAGTTTTCCTCCGAATGTCCTATAAAAATTTTTGCCCCCTTAGTTTTTAAAAGCTCCGTGTTTTTGTTTTCTCTAAGGTCAGAGCCTGAAACCCTGTAGCCCATCTCAAGGAGAACCTGAGCGATACCGCTCATGCCAATACCACCAATGCCTACAAAGTGGAAGCTTTTGACCTTTTCTCTGAACATGGGTATATTATATACCCTTACAGTGCCCGTAGCTCAGCTGGACAGAGCGTGGGTCTCCGGAACCCAAGGTCGGGGGTTCAAATCCCCCCGGGCACGTTTATGTCCATACACCGGGCAGTCTGCATCCACACCTGGGGCATGCGCCCTCTTTAATGTGGCTCCTTACCCTGTAGCCCACCCTCTCTATAACCCTTTCACCGCAGGAGGGGCAGAAGGTGGTTTCTAAGTCTTCATCCCAGTAGTTTCCCACATAGACAAAGCGAAGCCCTTCCTCCTTCCCTATCTCGTAAGCCCTTCTAAGCCTTTCTACAGGCGTGGGTTTCACATCTAACATCCTGTAGGCAGGAAAGAAGCGGGATATGTGCCAGGGTATATCCCTTGAGAGGCTTGCTATAAACCTCGCTATGTTTCTTATCTCCTCCTCCGAATCGTTATAGCCGGGTATTAGAAGGGTGGTTATCTCTACCCATATGCCCTTCTGACAGGCATACTCAATGGTGTTTAAGACAGGCTTCAACCTTGCACCGCAGACCTTTCTGTAAAAATCGTCAGAAAAAGACTTGAGGTCTATGTTCATGGCATCAAGGTAGGGAAGGGCTGTGTCTATTGCTTCCCTCGTTTCATAACCGCTTGTGACAAACACATTCCTTATGCCCTTTTCCTTTGCCAGCTTCATCGTGTCGTGGGCAAATTCAAAGAAAACCACCGGCTCGTTGTAGGTGTATGAAATGGAGCTTGCCCTGTAATGAAGCGCCAGCCTAACTATTTCCTCCGGGCTTACCTCCTCTCCAAAGACCTCATGGTTATGGCTCTGGGGATACTGGGATATCTCCCAGTTTTGGCAGAACTGGCAGGAGAAGTTGCATCCCACCGTGCCAACAGACAGACTCATGGAGCCGGGAAGGAAGTGATACAGGGGCTTCTTCTCTATGGGGTCAAGGTTTAGAGCGGAGACGAGCCCATAGGTGGTAAGGTAGAGCTTTCCACCCTCGTTGACCCTTATACCACACTTTCCATACTCTCCCTCTTTAAGGACGCACCTCTGAGCACACGCTTTACAAAGCACGCTTGAGTTTTTACTTTCGCTGAGCCATGCAAGAGCCTTCACGGGTATAAATTTAAGCTTATGAAGGTTAGAAAGCCAGCGGTGGCAGGCTACTTTTATCCTGCTAATCCGGAAAGGCTTAAGAGTTTAGTGGATGTGCTTCTGGGTGAGGAAGTAAGGGTGGAAGGAAAGGTGAGGGGTCTTGTGGCTCCGCATGCGGGCTATGAGTATTCGGGAAGGACTGCGGGCAAGGTTTATTCTACGATGAAGGGTAAAGGTTTTAAGAGGGTTGTGCTGGTTGGTCCTTCACACTTCGTAGGCTTTGAAGGTATTTCCTTCGGTGATTTTGATGCCTTTGAAACGCCCCTTGGTCTTGTGTGGGTTGATAAAGAAAGCATAGAAGGTTTTACCAGAGGAAGGAGAGAACTTCATGAGGAACTTCCTCACCTCTGGGAGCACTCCTTAGAGGTAGAACTGCCCTTCCTTCAGAGGGCTTTAGGAGACTTTCTGCTTCTACCCGTGGTTTATGGAAGGGTTAGGGCTGAAAGAATAAAGGAGGTGCTTGAGTTTTTTGAAGGTGAGGATACGCTTTTCATAATAAGCTCTGACCTCAGCCATTATTATGACGATACGACCGCAAGAAGGCTTGACATGAACTGCCACCTCTGGATAACAGAGGGAAGGGAAGACTTGAAGGAGGGCTGTTTAGCCTGCGGAAAAAGGGGCATAGAGGGTGCTGTCCTTTATGCAAGGGAAAGAGGCTACAGGGCTGTGCTTGTTGACTACAGCACCTCCGCGGAGGCAAGCGGGGAAAGGGATAGGGTTGTGGGGTATGGAGGCTATGCTTTTATTTCATGATGTAGTAGAGCATAAGAGGATAGTCCCCCACAATACCTTTAAAGTCATCTTCAAATAGCCTTTTCAAGAATCCCCTCTTTTCCTCAAGGTAGAAAACCCTCGCCTCTGGTGCTTTTGCCAGCTCCTTTGCCTTGTTTATGGCGTCTTGCAGGTTTCCAAGCTCGTCCACGAGCCCCAGTTCCTTTGCCTGCCTGCCTGTGAAAACCCTGCCATCCGCCAGCTGTCTTAGTTTTTCTTCAGAAATCTTCTTAGACCTGTATTTGAGTATTGCCTGAAGGAACTGCTCGTAGGCATCTTCAATAGTCTTCTGAAGGTATTCTCTTTCTTCTGCGGTCAGCTCCCTGAAGGGTGATAGGGTGTCTTTGAACTTGCCCGTCTTTATGGCGGTGGTTTTTATGCCAAACCTCTCAAGAAGCTCTTTTAGTTCTGTATGCTGGACTATGACGCCTATGCTTCCCGTTATGGTGCCGGGGTTTGCGTATATTAGGTCAGCGGGTGCGGATATATAATAGCCGCCAGATGCTGCCACATTGCCCATGGAAACCACAAGAGGCTTGCCCGTGCTTTTAAAGTCCTCCAAAGCCCTGTATATCTCCTGAGAAGCTCCCACAGAACCCCCCGGACTGTCTACCCTCAGTACGAGAGCCTTTACGCTTTTGTCCTCCTTAACGCTTTGAACTTTTGATACTACCGGCTCTGGGTCTATGATGGCACCCTTGACCTTTATGACCGCCACACGCTCCCCTACGGGTATTCTTGCAAGCAAAGAGGCTAATAAACTCACGACCACTACTATTATGCCAAAAATTAAGAGCCTTTTAAACCACCTTCTCATGGCTCCTAAGCCTTAAAAAGAAGAGCATAAGCATTACAGACACAAGCACCATGCCTATGGCTACAAGCTGGTTCCATGTAAGACCCAGAGCAGGTATGGGAGGTGTGACTCCTCTGTAGAACTCAAGGGAGAACCTCAAAAGTCCGTAAAGGAGCATATAAAGAGAAAAGACAAAGCCATCAAAGGGCTTTTTCTTGTAGGCTAAAAGAAGGAGCAGGAATATAAAAGAAAGACCAAGAAACTCCATAAGCTGTGTGGGATAGAGGGGTATATAGGGTGGTGCCACTGCACCCTCAGGGAAGACCATGTAAAAGAAGGGAAATTTGTCAGTGAAGTGTATGCCCGGTGTGCTTATACCTTCTACGGGGAAAGGCTTGCCATAGCAACAGCCTGCGGAGGTACATCCAAGCCTGCCTATGGCATGGGCTATGCTTAGAGAAACTACTCCAATGTCCGCCACCTTCCAGAAGGGCATACGATAAAGCCTTATGCCAAGGATAACACCTAAGATGCCTCCCGCCAGACCGCCAAAAAAGTCCATACCACCGTTCCATATGGCTACAATATCCTTCAGGCTCTGTACCTGCTCCGGATGTTCTATCACATAGGAAAGCCTTCCACCAATTACACCAAGAAGCAGTGCCAGCATTACCGTGTTTTCCATATGGTTTGGGTTAATGCCCTCTCTTTTTGCAAGCCTTAGAGAAAGCCAGTAGGCAGTTAGGGCTCCAAGGGCTACCAGCACGCCGTAGGTGTATATCTTTATGCCAAAGAACTCAAAAAGCACGGGGAACATGGCTAAAATTTTACCCTATCCACCACTATGAGGAGGCTAATGTCTTTTCCCTCAAACCTCAAAGCCTTTACATAACCTTCCTTTGCCCAGTCAAGGTAGCTAAGAGAATAAGCCCTTTCCTTTTTCTTGTCGTAGAACTCTGCAAGGCTCAGCCTCTGGTCTTTGAAGATAAAGCGAGAGACGAAGGGACCCTCGTCTCTTTCAAAGACAAGACCACTCGCAGAACAGCTTACTTTTTCATCACCCCTCAGAACCTTGCCGAAGATAAGCCCATCTGGGTCTATTGGCACCTCAAGGCAAGCACCTCCAAAGCAGAGATTGTTCAGGCTTACCTCTCCACTTCTTCCTTCAGAAGCAAGCATGAACCTGCCCTCCCTTTTCTCCACCGTTAAGGGCACTCTTATAAAGCCATACCTTATGGAAAGCTGTGCGGAGTAATGTTCTGGAGCCTTCCAGCTTGAATTTCTCTTTTTAACCTCCTCACCTTCAGGGCATACAAGGGGGGCACAGGAATAGGCAAAAAGAAAGAGGATAAGCAAAAGCCTTCTCATGCTTCCCTCCTTACTCTTACCGCATAGTAATGGGCATAAAGACCCTCAGCCCTTGCTATGGCTTCAGAAGGCTCCGCCACCCTTTCAAAGCCTTCCTTTGAAAGATATATTAAAGAGCTTCTCTTTAAGAAATGATACACACCAAGTGGAGAGAAAAACCTTGCGGTTCCTCCAGTTGGAAGCGTATGGTTTGGACCAAGCACATAGTCTCCAAGAGGTTCCGTTGCGTATTTGCCCAGAAAGACTGCTCCCGCATGCTTTATGTAGGGTAAAAGGGCAAAGGGCTCTTCTGTCAGTATTTCTAAATGTTCGGGTGCTATGTGGTTTGCCACTTCACAGGCCTGGTAAAGGTCTTCCACGAGGAATATGGTGCCAAACCTGTCTATGGACTTTTGAGCTATATCCTTCCGTGGAAAATCTTCAAGCAGTTTGCCGACCCATTGGGCTACTTCTTTGGCGTATTCTTCTTCCGTAGTTATCATGAAGGCACCAGCCAGCTCATCATGCTCCGCCTGAGAGAGAAGGTCTGCAGCAACCCATTTTGGGTCCACCGTACCGTCCGCTATCACTAATATTTCAGAAGGCCCCGCTATCATATCAATGTCCACCGTGCCGTAAAGGAGCTTTTTGGCAAGAGCCACGTATATATTTCCCGGACCCACTATCTTATCTACCTTTGGAAGGGTCTGAGTTCCGAAGGCAAGACCAGCCACCGCATGAGCACCGCCTATGCTAAAAACCCTGCTAACCCCCGCTATAAAGGCGGAGGCAAGAGTATAAGGGTTCGGGTTTGGAGAGACCATTATGACCTCTTCAACACCGGCAACCACCGCAGGCACAGCGTTCATCAAAACAGTGGAAGGATACGCCGCCTTACCGCCCGGCACGTATATACCCACCCTTTCAAGGGGCAGGACCCTCATGCCAAGCAGGATGCCCTCTTCCTCCGTCATAAAGCTTCTTTCTAACTGAGCCTCGTGGAACCTTCTTATCCTTTCATGGGCTATCTCAAGGGCGGACCTTACATCCTCCTCTATTTCGTTGTATGCCCTTTCTAACTCTTCGTAAGGTATTTCCATCGTATCCGGGCTTATGTCCCTGCCGTCAAACCTCTTCGTATATTCAATTATTGCCTTATCACCCTCTGCTCGTACCCTTTCAATAATCTCCTTTACCGCTGGCTCGTATTCCTGAGTGAGTATCTGCCCCCTTTCTTTTAGAACCTTTAACCTTTCGTTGAACCGCCAGGCGGAGTGCCTTAAATCTTCTATCCTCATGGTGGATATTTTAATATATTTGCATGAGGTTCCTTATACTCCTTTTCTTACTTCTTAGCCTGTCCTTTGCCAGAGTGGCGGCAAGGGTGGGAAATGAGAATATAAGCCTTGAAGAGCTGAGAACAGCCTTTAATGCCTACTGGAGGGAGATACTTCACCTGCCCATAGCAAGGGCAACAAGCAGGGACCTTCAGGAATTTCTGGTAGAGTATGTCAGAAGTAAGATAATACAGGCGGAGGCAAGGAGGATGGGTATAAGCATCTCTCAAAAAGAGTTTGAAGATTACATAGAAAGGCATATAGGGAGTAAAAGGCTTAGCCATGTGGCACAGGAGCTTGTAAAGACGGAAATGCTGACGCAGAAGATAACGGACAGGCTTTCTTCAGGCTTGGAACTCAAGGAAGAGCAGATAACTGCCTACTATTATCTTAATCTGAGAGACTTTAAGCTTCCCGCTCAGGTGCTTTTGGAGCGGTATTCTGTGGATAGTTTAGACCTTGCAAACGAGGTATACTTTCAGCTTTCAAGGGGCATGCCCTTATCTGAAAAGGTTGGTGTTAAGGAAGGACAGCCCATGTGGTATTCTATTCAAACCCTGCCTGAGGTGGTCAAAAGACAGCTATACCCTTATGAGAAGGGGAAGGTTTCCAAACCCATAGAGGTAGGTGAAGGCTACCTGATTTTGAGGGTGGCGGATAAACGGGGAAGCGGTATAATGCCCCTTGAGGAGGCAAAGCCCATAGTAAGGGAAAAGCTTCTAAGAGAGAAAAGAGAGGAGGTATTCAGAAAATGGTTTCAAGAGGTGTCAAAAAGATACTCGGTGGAGTTCTATTTTTAATAACCCTTAGTTTTTCTTCCCTTGTGGATAAAGTGGTTGCCAGTGTAAATTACGAACCCATACTTGAGAGTGACCTGAAAATGGGCATGCTATACTATGGCACGAAGGATAAAAGCCTTGTTATATCTAAGCTTGTGGAGGACTGGCTTTTATACCAGTTTCTTGTAAGCAAGGGCATGCAAACACCGCCAGAGCTAATGGATGAAACCCTTCAGAATATAGCAAGGGCTAATAAGACAACGGTAGAGGGTATAGCTAAGGAGCTGGAAGCAGAGGGGCTTACTCTTAGAGACCTGAGAAGGTTTCTTGAAAGGGAGATCCTTGCCACAGAGGGCTTGAAGGCCTTTTTGGAAAGGGAAGTAAAGGTTTCTGAGTCGGAGCTTGAGCTTGAAAAGCTAAAAAAGGGTGAGGTAAAACCCGTAAGGCTTATAGAGCTTTTGGTGGTTGATAAGAAGGATGCAGGCAGGTTGAAGGAGGTTTTTAAACCTGATAAAAGCCTTGAAGAAGTGGCAAAGGACTTGGGCTCAAAGGTGGAGAAGTTAAGGGTTTCTAAGGGCGAGCTGGTGGACGTGCTTGATAAGGAAGTCTGGAGGGCAAGCCTGGGAGAGGTGGTTTTTGCAGAGGACAAGGAGCATGTGTATCTGGCAAGGGTGGTGGCTCAAGAGGAGCTTTATGAAGGAAAGAGCCCTGAGGAGCTTAGAAGGGAATTACTCTCAAACAAATTAGAAGAAAGAAGAAGGCAGCTTTTAGAACAGCTAAGGAAGAACAGTTTTATTAAGATATTCTAAAAGCCCTCCAAGACTATGGAATATCAGGTCAGGCTTAAATCCCGCTCTTTCTGTTTCCTCTTCCTTGTATTTGCCCGTAGTCATGAAAACCGTCTTAATTCCTAATTCCCTTGCCCCCATGAGGTCTGTGTATATGTCATCGCTTACAAGGTATACCTCCTCCCCATCAAGCCCGCTTATAGCTGTATTTATGAATTCCCTTGAGGGTTTTCCTAAGTTCGGAAGTTCCTCTTTGTAATTGCAGGCATGGGCTATGGCTAAGGCAACAGAGCCTGCCCCGGGAAAGTATAGACCGTCGTCGTCCTTTACAAGCCTGCTAAGGTTTACTGGCACGAGCCTTGCCCCTTCAAGAAACACTGCGGAGGTTGCCAGCTTCAGCTTTTCAAAGCTAAGGCTTCTGTCCTGAGCTATTACCACAGCCTGAACACGATAATCAAAGACCACATCAAAACCTTCCTCCTTTAAAAATTCTTCCACATGTTTTGAACCCAAGAAAAGCACCCTCTTTATACCGTTACGCCTGAGGAATCTGCCAAGCACGCTCAAAGGCGAGAGGAAGTCCCCTGCCTCAATGGGTATGCCCTTAGACATAAGCTCTTCCACTATCATGTGTGGTGGTTTTGTAGAGTTGTTGGAGAGCACTTTAAAGGGTATCCCTTTATCCTTCAGAAATCTGAGCAGCTCAGCGGTTTGCGGAAAAGGTGTTAATGCCTTGTCCTTTACCAAGACACCATCCAGGTCCAGCAGTAAAACAGGCTTCTTCATTGTTTAAAGGGTATGCTTATCCATAGTTCGTCAAAGCCTTCCTCCCTTTTTATATCCACCTCTATCTTTCTTATTTCAAACTGTGGGTATTTGGAAAAGACGGAAATTAAGTCGTTTTTTAGAGATTCCACAAAGTTTGGAGGCAGCCCTCTCCTTTCGTATGACAAGACTAAGGTCAGCCTCTTTTTGGCTTCATCCTTACTCTTATTTCTATTAAACAGAAGCTCCCACAGCATGTTCATTTACCGAAAATTTTTTCTAAAAGACCCTTCTTTTCACCGTATCTTACAAAAGGCACTTCTTCTCCCTCAATTCTTCTTGCAATATCCCTTATAGCCTTGGAGGCATTGTATTCACCTGCCAGCACGATAGGCTCACCCCTGTTGGTAAAATCTACAAGCTTTGGCTCTTCAGGCACTATACCTATAGGCTTTGCCTTCAGTATATCCACAATGTCCTCCACAGATAACATTTCACCCTTCTTTACATTTTCCCACTTTATCCTGTTTATGACAAGATAATATTCCTTCTTACCCATATTTTCTAAAAGACCTATTATCCTGTCCGCATCCCTTATGGAAGATACCTCAGGGTTTACCACCACAAGAGCCACATCTGCAGGCGATGCTGCAATTTGAAACCCTTGCTCAATGCCGGCAGGAGAGTCTATGAATATGTAATCAAACTCGCCAGACTCTTTAATGCGGTTTACCAGCTCTATCCACCTATCTCTATCCACCGCATCCTTGTTCTTAGTCTGGTTTGCAGGTAGGAGCCACAGGCTTAGCCCCCTTTTGTCTCTTACTAAAGCCTTGTGAAACTCCACCCTTCCCTCAAGCACATCAAGCACATCATATACTATGCGGTTTTCAAGCCCTAAGATCATGTCTAAGTTTCTCAGCCCAATGTCCGCATCAATGGCTAAAACCCTTCTTCCCATGCTGGCTAAGGCGGTGCTTATGTTGGCAGTAAGCGTAGTCTTTCCCACTCCTCCTTTGCCAGATGTAACTACATATACCTTGCTCATCTATACCCTCTCCAGTATTATACTATCTTCTTCTACCCTTGCTACCTCTGGATAGCCTGGTGATTTTCTGTCACCGTCTTCAAGTATTGCCACCTTCCTTCCTATTCTAACCTGCTGAGGCTCCATCTCCAAAGCCACCACTACCGCACTTTCATCCCCTAAGGCGCCTGCTATGGCTATACCCCTCAGCCTACCCATCACTACTATGTTGCCTGTAGCCACCACTTGAGCGTCCTTGTTCACATCTCCAAGCACAAGTATATCACCATTATGTTCAACCCTCTGACCAGACCTTAAATGCCTTCTTACAACAAGAAGCCTGTCCTTTTTAATATCCTCTACACCTTCAAAGCTTAATTTTTTAACGCTTTTTATGTTTTTCTCCAGAAGGGCTTTCTCTATCTTTTCAACGTCCCCCTTCTTTAGTATGCCCTTACCATCTATGAGCACATAGCTACCCTCTAAGAGCTTAGAAGAAAATTTCTGTCTTATTGCCTCGAGTATATCCTCAATATTCCCCCCTTCCTTTACCTCTATCAGCACAACTGGAAGCGTTATACCTTTTATCTCTATCATGTCCTTTTTGGCTCCGGGGGAGGGACTCGAACCCCCAACCTGACGGTTAACAGCCGCCTGCTCTGCCCGTTGAGCTACCCCGGATGCAATATATATTATACACCTTCCTTTTACTTCTGCTATATTTTTAAAGAGTGCTGAGTTTGTGGGACAGGTGGATATTTTTTAGCCTTCTCCTTTTATTCTTTGCCGGTGAGCTAATAATTTTGAGCGTCAATACGGTGCCAGGGTTTATGGAGAACTACAGCAAGCTAAATATTTACAAAAAACCTCTCCTGCAATTTATGGTCTTCACAGTAGCTCTTTTCTTTGCCACCCTCATAGCAAGGTTTGATTACAGGCTTTACCTGAGGGGACACTTTCCCTATCTCATATCCGCAAGCGTGGTATTAAGCCTGCTTTTCGTTCTCGTTAAAAAGGTCCTAACAGGAAGGGCGGTTGAAAGGTGGCTTCTGGGTGGTAGTGTGCAGCCCCTTGAATTTGCCAAGATAAGTCTTGTGCTATTTTTATCTTACTATATTGTGAAGAAGGGAAACTTAAGGCAGTGGAGATATCTTTTTGGAGCTCTCTTTTTCCCCATCCTTACAGCCCTGCTTCTGCTTGCTCAACCCGATAGAGGGGGAGCCGTATTTATACTTGCTTTAACCTTACTTATGGTTTATGTAGGTGGTATTCCTAAAAAGGCCTACCTTGCGGTGCTGCTGCTGGTGGGTCCCATCTTATACATTGCCCTCTCATCAAAAGGTTATGTGGCTGAAAGGCTCTCCGCATGGAAAGACCCCTTTGCGGACCCGGAGGATAGCGGTTATCAAATAATACAGTCCCTTTATGCCTTTGCAAGGGGAGGCTTAATGGGTGTGGGGATAGGTCAGGGTATCCAGAAGCTTGGACCACTGCCCGCTTCTGATACAGACTACGTGATGGCTGTTGTGGGAGAGGAGCTGGGATTTCTGGGCGTTCTTGCGGTAGCTCTTTTATACAGCTTCTTAGTGGGCAGGCTTTTTCTGCATGCATACAGGGTCAAAGAGCCTATGGGTAAGCTTATCCTCTTTGGTACTGCAGTTAATTTTGCCCTTTCCTTCCTCTGGAACATGGCGATGGTATCAAACCTCATACCGCCCAAGGGCATTGCTCTACCTTTTCTTAGCTACGGTGCTTCCAACCTCTTTTCATCTGTGCTTTTTCTGGGCATAGCCCAGTCCGTCCTGAACCATCAACAGGTCAGTAGCTCTAATCTTTTTAATACCTCTTCTGCCTTTACACCGCTCAGGCAGGCGTGAGTACCTGTTTTGCACATCTTTGGGTTTGGAGAGCAGGGAGAACAGGACACATCAGGAGTAAGGTAATAGCCTTTAAGGGGGTAAAAGCCATATTTTGGTGAGGTGGAGGTGTATATGCTTATGGCTGGCACGTCAAGGGCGTTTGCCATATGCACGGGCGATGAGTCGCAAGAGATAACCACCTTTGAAAGGCTAATCACTGCAAGTAGCTCCCTTATGTTTGTTTTCCCAACGAGGTTTATAACCCCCCTCGCTCCAAGCTCCTGAGCCCTTTCTGTATCCTTGCTGGTTCCAACAACCACCGCCGGCATTTGAAGGTTTCTTATGAGCTTCCTCCAGCCTTCCATATGCCACTCTTTTAGGGCAAAGTTGGAAAAGGGCGAAAGAAGTATGAATTCTTCAGGCAGGGAAAATTTAAACCTCACCGCTTCCTTTTCTTCTTCAGATACAAAAAGCTTCGTTTTCCTTATCACCTGCCATTCTTTTACGCCGAGGGGGAAGAGAAGTCTGAGGTTTCTATCCACTTCATGAAGGGACCAAAGGTGCTTTACCGTGTGTGTATAGAGCCATCTTAGCTCAGACCTGTCAAAGCCTATTCTTATGGGTATGTGGGAGAGGAACAGTATGAGGGCTGTTCTTGCAGATATGTGGGGGGTGATGGCTATCTGGTAGTCCCTTATCTTTTCAAGTAGCCTGAAGCTCTCTGTAAAGCCTTTATCAAAGGGTATGAGCTCAACGTCAAAGCCTTTTAGAAGGTCTTTTATAAAACTTCTTCCCACAAAGCCTATCTGAGCCTCAGGAAAAACCTTTTTTAATGTAAGGACAAGGGGCGTGGTAAGCACCACATCCCCGAGATAGGCGGTCTGCCACAGAAGGATTCTCATTTAACGCCCGATATGCTGGCTATCTTCCATTTCTTTTCATCCTTTATCACTATAAAGGTAAATACCTTTTCCACCCCCTGCCTGTCTATTATCTTTACAAGAACTTCCGCATGCCTGTCGTCTATCTTGGAGCTGTCTAATACCTTGACCTTTTTTATGTTTTCTCCCATGGAGGAAAGGAGGCAGGCTACCATCTCAGAAGGTTTTAGTTCTGTGAGCTGGACAGGCATCTTCAGCTCCTGAGCAAGAGCATCCCTAAAGGGCGGATACAAAAGCTTTACCGCTTCCTTGCCTTCACCGTCCTTCACTTCCTCAATAAACTCCTTCACCGTATCCCTTGCTGACTCCTCCGGACTTTCAGAACAGGCTCTGAAGATAAAAAAGGCTAAAAGGACTGCACCTGCTGCTACAAGGGCCTTTTTCATAGCTTGACCTCCTCTATAAGATACTTATGTATGCTCTTTGCGGACCTTCTTCCCTCCGCCAGGGCTCTGACCACCGTATCCCCTCCGCTTACCACATCTCCGCCGGCAAAAAGGCCTTTTATGCTGGTTCTGAAGTTTTCATCCACTTTTATAGTCCCCCATCTGGTAAGCTCCAGCCCTTCCAGGTCTTCGTAAGCTATGGGGTTTGCCTTCTGCCCTATGGCAAATATGACAGAATCACATTCAATTACATGCTCGGAGCCTTCCACCGGCATGGGTTTTGGTCTTCCGCTTTCGTCAGGCTCGCCAAGAGCCATCTTTATACATTTTATACCCACCACCCTTCCCTTCTCATCTCCTAAGATTTCTAAGGGTTGAGTAAGCCAGTGAAGGACGGCACCCTCTTCCGCAATATGGTCCCACTCTTCCTGACGGGCCGAAGAGGTCTCCCTCGTCCTTCTATAGACCACATGCGTCTCCACGCCGAGCCTCAGGGCTGTTATGGCACAGTCAACGGCAGTAAAGCCTCCACCCACTATGACGGTTCTTTTTCCGAGCTCTACAGGCACGCCCTCCTGAGGAAAGCCACTGGCTCTGTAAAGACTTACTCTGCTAAGCACCTCAATGGCAGAATAGACACCCTTAAGATGGTCTCCCTTAAAGCCCAGAGAACCCCTTCCCGCACCAACACCCAGAAAAACCGCATGGTAATCTTGCAAGAGCTCTTTAAGGCTTATAGTCCTTCCTACCACATAGCCAAAAAAGAACTTAACACCAAGAGCCTTTAGCCTCTCTATCTCCCAGTCTATTATGCCTCTGTCAAGCCTTGCCTTTGGAATGCCGTAGGTCATTACTCCTCCCGGCTTTGGAAGGGCTTCATACACATGCACCTCATGCCCCCATCTGGCAAGGTCGTAGGCACAGGCAAGACCTGCAGGACCAGCGCCTACTATTGCCACTCTGTAGCCTGTGGGTGGAGCCTTTTCCTCTTCCACGTTTATGCCAGAGACTCTTATAAAGTCCCCCACAAACTTTTCCAGAGCCCCTATGCTAACAGGCAAGCCCTTGTTTTTCTTCCCACGCACCGTATCATAGTAGAGTATGCAGGAGCCTTCACACTGCCTTTCCTGAGGGCAAACCCTGCCGCAGATGGAAGGGAAGGGGTCCGCCTCCACTATTTTTTTGTAGGCACCTATCAGGTCCCCCTCCACTATCTTCCTTATAAAGCCAGGCACATCTACATTTATAGGGCAACCTTTTATGCATCTTTGGTCCGCATCCTTGCAGAAAAGACACCTCTGGGCTTCATCAAGGGCAAGGCTTACCGAGTAGCCAAGGGCGTATTCACGAAAGGTCTTGACCCTCTGTGAAGCCTCTAACATGGGTTCTGGGTTTCTATCTTCATACCTTATGCGCTTTGCCATCAGTGAATAATTATATAACTAAGTTGTAAATGCTTCCAGCCCCATAATACCCCTTGACAAATGAAAAAAGTTTGCATATAATATGTATTAACTAAAACCTTAAAGGAGGTGTTAACCATGAGCAGGAGCCTTCAAGGCACCAAAACCCTTGAGAACCTAAAGCATGCTTTTGCTGGCGAAAGCCAGGCAAACAGAAGGTATCTCTACTTTGCCAGAAAGGCGGACATAGAGGGCTACCCGGACATAGCCAACATATTCAGGGAAACCGCTGAAGGTGAAACGGGACATGCCTTTGGACACCTTGAGTTTCTTGAAAAGTATGGCGGTGGAGACCCTGCCACCAACATGCCTATAGGCACTATGGAACAGAACCTTCAGGCTGCCATAGCGGGCGAAACCTACGAATATACGGAAATGTATCCCGGCTTTGCAAGAGTGGCAAGGGAGGAAGGTTTTGACGACATAGCGGAGTGGTTTGAAACCCTTGCAAGGGCTGAAAAGTCTCACGCAGGCAGGTTCCAGAAGGCGCTTGAATCCCTCAAGGGATAACCTTTTTACAGGGGGCTTTGCCCCCGCCTAAAAAACATAAGAAATAAAGGAGAGGTATCATGTCAGAGCTTGCAATAGGCGGTGTGAAGGATTTTGACTTTAACATAAAGGACCCCAAATTCCTTGATGAGGAAGCTCTGTGGGAAGAGGCAAGAAGGGTCTTTTCCAAGTGCAAAGACTGCAGGATGTGCGTCACCTATTGTCCCTCTTTCCCTGCCCTCTTTGATGCAGTGGACAGGCATGAAGACCATATAGAAAAGCTTTCAAAAGAGGAGCTTGCCCTTCCCTTAGAGCTTTGTTTTCACTGCAAGCAGTGCTACTTTAAATGCCCCTACACACCGCCCCATGAATGGAGAATAGACTTTCCACACCTTTCTTTGAGGTATAAGGTCTGGAAGTTTAAGAACAAGGGCGCAAAGCTCACCGACAGGCTACTCCTTAATACAGACCTTGTAGGCAAGCTGTCCGTTCCCTTCTCACCTGTGGTCAATAAGCTAAACAACACACCTGCCTTCAGGGTGGTGCTTGAAAGCTTTATGGGCATAGACAGGAGGGCAAAACTTCCGCCTATAAACTCTGAAACCTTCCTTAGCTATTTTAAAAAATGGCAGAAGCCTGTAAAAGAGCCTAACGGCAAGGTAGCCCTCTTTTATACCTGCCTTCTGAACTACAATTACTTGGAGCGTGGGAAAGCCCTCCTAAAAGTCTTTGAGAAGAACAACATATATGTGGAGCTTCCTGACCAGCAGTGCTGTGGCATACCCTTCTTTGACATAGGAGACTTGGACTCAGCCATAGAAAAGGCAAGGTTCAACATAAAGGCTCTAAAGCCCTACGTGTCCGCCGGCTTTGATATAGTGGTGCCGGTGCCTACCTGTGCCTTGCAGATAAAATATGAGTATCCATTACTTTTGCCCGACGACCCGGATGTGAAGGCGGTGGCGGAAAGGGTTTATGATGTGCATGAATACCTCTTTAAACTGCATCAGGAAAAAAGGTTCAACAAGGACTTTAAAAAGTCCATGGGCACCATTGCCTACCATATACCCTGCCATCTCAAATCTCTGAACGTGGGCTACAGGGCTATAGCCCTAATGAGGCTAATTCCAGACACAAGGGTTCAGCTCATAGAAAGGTGCTCGGGGCATGATGGTACTTTTGGCGTCAGGAAAGAAACCTTTGATATGTCCATAAGGGTGGGTGCTAAGCTCTTTGAAGACATGAAAAACTCAGGAGCGTATTACTATGTCTCAGACTGTCCTCTATCCAGCAACCATATAGAGATGGCTACAGGCAGGAGGGTATATCATCCCCTTGAGATACTGGCTATGGCTTATGGAGATTAGTAATTGAACTAAAAGTCTTTAAATGGCAATCGCCTTCACTTTGAACCCTTCCTCTAAAATTTGCATAATAAAATTTAAAGCTATGAAATACATACCCCTCGGCACTGCGGGGCATGTGGACCATGGAAAGACCAGCCTGATAAAGGCTCTCACTTCCATTGATACGGACAGGCTACCAGAGGAAAAGAAAAGGGGAATGAGCATAGATATAGGTTTTGCTTATTTAGACTTTCCTGAGGAAGGGCTGAGGGTTGAAATAATTGATGTGCCGGGGCATGAGCGGTTTATAAAGAACACCATATGCGGTATGGCTCCCGTCTGGGGCGTGCTTCTTGTGGTGGATGCAGGCGAGGGGGTAATGCCGCAGACGGTCCAGCATTTAAGGGTGGCAAGAGCTTTTGGCATAAGGAGGGTGCTGGTTGTCCTCACCAAGATAGACAGGGTGGACAGCCAGACGGTTGAGCTGGCTAAGGAGGAGGTTAAGGAGCTTTTAGAAAAGGAAGGTATGCAAGCCTTTAGCTTTTATCCCGTTTCTTCCATAAGGGGTGAGGGTCTTGAGGAGCTACGAAGGGGTCTGCTGGGCTACGCAAAGGAGTGCTATAAAAACAGAGAAGAGGACTTTTTCAGGTTCTATGTGGATTCTGCCTTTGTAGTGAAGGGCTACGGAACGGTGATAAGGGGCAGCTGTGTCTCTGGAAAGGTGGAGGAGGGCGAAATACTTGTTCTTGAACCCGTAGGCATAAAAGGGAAGGTCAAGAAGTTGCAGAACCATGGGGTTTTTGTGAAGGAAGGCAAGGCGGGCGAGAGGCTGGCAATAAACATGCCGGAGATAGACCACAGGCGGGTGGAAAGGGGCTTCTTACTTTTAAAGGAAGGACAGCTTATAAAGAGCCAGAGACTTCTTGTAAGGCTTGAAGGAAAGGCTCCAAAGGGTGTGGGCTACCTCTTTCTTGGCATGAGGGAAGTGTCCTTTCGCCACAGGAGAGTGGAGGAGGACATATGCCTCCTTAGCCTCTCTGAGCCTCTGCCGGCGGTAAGGGGCGACAGGGGACCTCTCCTGGACTCCTCAGGAAGCCTCACAGGAAGCTACGAGGTGCTTCACCCTCTGCCTCTGAGGTTTTCAAAGAAGTTCATAAAAGAAAACCTTTCCCTCCTTCTTGAAAGACCCGAAGAATATTTGCTGCTGGAGGTTGGTAAAGGTGGGCTAAGCCTTGAGAGGCTCTTTTCCTTCTTTGGAAAACCCGTAGAGCCTTCACGGATAAAGGGTGTAAAAGTAGGAAGGAGGCTCTACCACAGCTCGGTAATTGAGGAGCTAAAACAAAGCATAAAGAGGGAGCTTGAAGGCAGGGGCGGCTTTTTAAGTCTTTCAGAGTTAAGGGAAAGGCTTGGAGTTTCTAAGGAGCTTTTAGAGCATGTGCTGAAAGATATGAAGGAGCTTACGCTCCTTGAGGGGTATGTGCTTGACGCAAGGCGTGCAAACCTTGAGGAGCTTGAAGGATACAGAAGGCTTATGGAGATGCTAAGAGAAGGCATAAGGGAGGAAAGAGAGCTTCTTGAGTATGCCCAGTATCTGCCGCTGGCGGTCAGAAGGGGCAAAGCCCACAGCCTTGGACACTACCTGTATATATCCGACCAGCTCCTTAGAGAATATGAGGCAACGCTCAGAAGCCTTGGAAGGGAATTTACGGTCCAGCAGGCAAAGGAGAAGCTTCGTCTTACCCGCAAGTATCTCATACCCTTGCTTGAATACATGGACAGGTCTGGCATTACAAGAAGAGAAGGAGAAAGGAGGGTTTTTGTGAAATGGAGCTCTTGAGACATATACCACAGGTTTCAAAGCTGCTTCCCAGATTTACACACAAATATCCACAAGAGCTTGCAAAAAGAGCCATAAGGGAAGTTTTGGAGAGGGTAAGGCAGGAAATAAGGGAGGGCAGAAGGCAGAGCCTTGAGGACTTAGAAAAGCTGATAGAGAACAGGCTTAGAGAGCTTTCAAGAAGCAGCCTTAAAAAGGTAATAAACGCCACGGGCGTGGTTATAAACACAAACCTTGGCAGGTCTCCCCTTTCTGAGTATGTTTTAGAGTTTATAAAAGAGGTGGCAGGGGGCTATTCAAACCTTGAGTATGACCTTCAAGAGGGCAGAAGGGGCTCACGCATAAGCCATGTGGAGGAGCTTTTAAAGGAGCTTACCGGTGCTCCAGCGGTGCATGTGGTAAATAACAATGCGGGTGCGGTCTTCTTAGTTTTGAACACCCTTGCAAGGGATAGGGAGGTTGTAGTCTCAAGGGGTGAACTGGTGGAAATTGGGGGCTCTTTCAGAGTGCCAGACATAATGAGGGCTTCCGGGGCAAGGCTTGTGGAGGTGGGTACCACAAACCGCACAAGGCTTTCGGACTATCAGAAGGCTATAAACGAAAACACAGCCCTCCTAATGAAGGTGCACAGGAGCAACTTCTACATGGAGGGCTTTGTGGAGGAGGTGTCTGTGGAGGAGCTTCTATCTTTGGGTCTTCCTGTCTATTACGATATGGGGAGCGGAGCTCTGATAGACCTTAAGAGCCTTGGCATAAACTCTCAGGAGCCTGACTTTAAAAGCTGTATGCGTATTGGAGTGCATGTGGTCTCTGGAAGCGGGGATAAGCTCCTTGGAGGTCCTCAGGCTGGCATAATACTGGGCAGGGAAGAGTTTATAAAAGCCATAAGAAAGAACCCCCTGAGCAGAGCCTTAAGGATTGACAAGCTAACCCTTGCAGGGCTTTATGCTACCTTGAGGCTCTATCTGGAAAAGAGGTATGAAGAGGTGCCTACCCTTCGCATGCTCTCTGAAAGACCGCAAGAGCTAAAAAGGAAAGCCCTTTCTCTGGCAAGGAAACTTAAAAAAGTACCAGAGCTGGAAGTTCAGATAATAAGGGACTCATCTAAGTGCGGTGGGGGTGCCCTGCCTGAGCTTGAACTGCCCACCTACTGCGTGGCTGTAAAACATAGAAGACTTTCCACGGCTCAGCTTGATAGGGCTTTAAGGCTCTCAGACCCGCCGGTAGTAGCCAGAATAAAGGAAGACATGCTCCTTCTTGACCTCAGAACCCTGCAGAAGGAAGAGTTTTCAGAACTTGTGAAGGTCTTTTATAATCTTTCTTAAATGTGGGTTTTAGGTCAGCACGATGAGCCTTACCGAAGGCTAAGAAACTCACCCTTACAGCTGGTGGGAAACACCCCCTTGGTAAAGCTAAGTAGAGTAATACCACCCGACGTATCTCCAAAGGTGGAAATATACGCAAAGCTCGAAAGCTTTAACCCCGGAGGCTCCGTAAAGGACAGACCAGCTCTCAGCATGTTCCTTGATGCCATACACAGAGGTCTTATAAAAGAGGGAAAGGTGGTTATTGATGCTACCTCTGGTAATACGGGAATAGCCTTAGCCATGGTGGGAGCCTGTCTTGGCGTGCCCGTAGAGCTTGCCATGCCTGCCAATGTGAGCGAGGAGAGAAAGAGGATAATAAAAGCCTTTGGTGCAAAGGTGTATCTTACAGACCCTCTTGAAGGCACGGATGGTGCCATTCTCTTCGTGAGGGAAAAGGTTCAAAGAGAGCCAGAAAGATATGTGTATCTTGACCAGTACAACAACCCAGCCAACTGGAAGGCACATTTTTACTCCACTGGTATAGAAATATGGCATCAGACAGGTGGAAGAATAACCCACCTTGTGGCGGGCATAGGAACCGGTGGCACAGTTATGGGCACAGGAAGGAGGCTAAAGGTCTTCAATCCAGACATTCAGGTCATAGGCGTCCAGCCAGCCTATCCCTTCCACGGCATAGAGGGGCTAAAGCACATAGAAAGCTCCATAAAGCCCGGTATCTTTGACGAGACCTTTTTGGACAGAACCATCTTTGTAGAAACAGAGCCAGCCTATGAGATGACAAAAAGGCTTGCAAGGGAGGAGGGCATATTAGCCGGTCAGTCCTGCGGTGCAGCTTTGCATGCAGCAATTGAGCTTGCAAAAGAGTTGGAAGAAGGTCTCATAGTGGTCATATTCCCCGACGGAGGTGAAAAGTATCTTACAACCGCGCCTTACAGGGACTTATAATAAATAAGCCATGAAGAACTATGCACAGACCCTAAACCTTCCAAAAACGGACTTTCCTATGAAGGCAGACCTGCCTTCAAGAGAGCCTTCTATACTCAAAAAATGGGAAGGGCTGTACGAGAAGATAAAGGAGGCAAGGAAGGGAAAGCCCCTCTTTATACTGCATGATGGACCACCCTATGCCAACGGGCACATACACATAGGTCATGCCCTTAACAAGGTGCTGAAGGACGTGATAATCAAATACTGGCTCCTGAGAGGCTACCATATAGACTATGTACCGGGCTGGGACTGTCATGGTCTTCCCATAGAACAGCAGGTGGAAAAGGAGCTAAAGGCTCAGAAGAAAAGTAAGGAGGAGCTGGGTAAAGTTGTCTTCAGAAGGCTCTGCAAAGATTATGCTAAAAGGTTTGTAGAAGTTCAGAAGGAAGAATTCATAAGGCTTGGTATTCTTGGAGACTGGGAAAAGCCTTACCTTACCATGGACCCTGCCTATCAGGCTCAGGAGGTAAGAGAGCTGGGGAGGGTCTTCAAGGCAGGTCTTGTAGTACGAAGCAAAAAACCCGTCTACTGGTGCATATACGACAAAACAGCGGAAGCAGAAGCAGAAGTAGAGTATTATGAAAAAGAAGACCCAAGTATCTACGTGAAATTCCCGCTTACAAAGGAAGAAAACACATACCTTGTTATATGGACCACCACACCATGGACGTTACCTGCAAACCTTGGAGTTATGGTGGGAGAAGATTATGAGTATGTTTTTCTAAAGACAGACACTGAAACATACGTACTGGCAAAGGCTCTGCTGGAAAGCTTTGAAAAAACCACAGGCATAAAAGGTGAGGTTATAAAGGAAGTAAAAGGCAAAGAGCTTGTAGGTCTTGAATACAAGTCTCCTTATGGTGGTACAAATAAAGTGTATCCTTCTGAATTTGTTGAACTTTCCACTGGCACAGGGCTTGTACATATGGCACCCGGACATGGTAGAGAAGACTATATAGTAGGTCTCAGATATGGGCTTGAACCTTATGCTCCAGTAGATGAGGAAGGACGCTTTGTAGAACCTGCACCGGAGTTTATAAGGGGCAAAAGGGTCTTTGAAGCCAATCCGCTTATCATTCAAGACCTTAAGGAAAGAGCTCTCCTTCTGTGGGAAGGAAAGATAAAGCACTCATATCCTCACTGCTGGAGGTGTAAAAATCCCGTCATATTTAGAGCCACACCACAGTGGTTCATAAGTATGGACATACCTCATGAAGGGAAAACTCTAAGAGAAAGAGCCTTAGAGGAAATTCAGAAAGTAAAATGGATACCACCTTATGGCAAAAACCGTATAGCCTCCATGGTAGAAAACAGACCAGACTGGTGTATATCAAGGCAAAGATACTGGGGCGTGCCGATAACTGTCTTTTACTGTAAAAACTGCGGGCATGTGGTAGCTGAAGAGGAGGTATTTGAGAGGGTAGCACAGCTTATAGAAGACTCCTCAGAAGGAGCGGATATATGGTTTGAAAAATCAGAAAAAGAACTTCTGCCAGAGGGCTATAGGTGTCCCGTTTGTGGTTCAGAGGATTTCAAAAAGGAAGAGGACATACTTGATGTGTGGTTTGATTCTGGCTCTTCTCATGCCTTTGTGCTTAGGAAAAGAGGCATTCAAAAGGCGGACCTCTATCTGGAAGGTTCAGACCAACACAGAGGATGGTTTCAGGCTTCACTGCTTGAATCTGTAGCAAGCTACAAAGAAGCCCCTTACAAGGCAGTTCTGACCCATGGCTTTACAGTAGATGAGCAGGGCAGGAAGATGTCCAAATCCCTTGGAAATGTGGTCTCACCCCAAGAAGTCATTTCTAAATACGGTGCAGACCTTCTTAGGCTGTGGGTGGTTTCAGAAGATTACACAGAAGACATTAGACTTGGAAAAAACATACTTCAAAGGCTTGTAGAAGACTACAAAAAGATAAGAAACACTATAAGATTTTTGCTTGGAAACCTCTATGACTTCAAACCTTCCGACGCCATACCCTTTGAAAGGCTTCACCACTTTGACAGGTGGGTTCTGTCCTACCTGCAGGAGCTTCTTGAGAAAGTCCACAGGCACTATGAGGCTTACGAGTTTCACAGGGTTTATCATCTTGTAAGAAACTTCTGCTCTGTGGAGCTTTCAAGCCTTTATCTTGATGTGCTGAAGGACAGGCTTTATGTCTATGCACCGGGCAGTTTTGAAAGAAGGTCCGCCCAAACTGCCCTCTTTGAACTGGCAAAGGTACTTATAACAGTTGTGGCTCCCTTCTTGAGCTTTACCGCAGAAGAGGCATGGGAACATCTGAGGACAATAGACCAGAACCTTCCAGAGAGCGTCTTTCTTTATGAGATGCCCTTGCCTTCTGAAGAGAAAAGGGATGAAGGGCTTCTAAGGGATTACGAAAAGCTTATAAAGATTAGGGAAGATGCCTACAGGGCTATAGAGCTTTTAAGGAAAGAAAAGGAGGTCAATCACCCTTACGAGGCGAAGGTTTATGTGTGGGGCAACAAAGAGTTAATAGAGCTTTTGGAAAAGTATGGGGACTATCTCAATTACCTTTTGAGCGTCAGCAAGGTGGAGCTGTCCGAAGGTGGAAAGCATAGAGTATCTTCTGAATACTTTGAAGGGCTTTATGCGGGTGCGGAAAGGGTGGAAGGTAAAAAGTGTCCAAGATGCTGGCTATACTACGAGGAGAAGGAGTTTGAGGGTGAGGTGTGTAGAAGGTGTGCTAAGGCACTGGAAGAGAGGGCTGTTCAGGTATAAATTTATAAAGGTTTGGAGGAAAAATGAGGCTCCTTGCCTTGCTTTTTTTACTCTTTAGTTTGAGCCTTGCAAGGGAAATTCCTTTTACTCTTGAGGACAGAGAAAGGTTGATAAGGCTTGAGGAAGGTCAGAAGGCTTTGATGCAGAGGATAGAAGAAACAAACAGAAGGATAAATGACCTATACACTTTAATGCTCTGGGGCTTTGGCATACTTTTTAGCGGTATGGGTATTTTGATTGGCTTTGTTTTGTGGGATAGAAGGACAGCCTTAGAGCCTGCGGTGAAGAAAGCGAGGGACTTAGAAGAAAGGGAGGAAAGACTTGAAAGGGTTTTAAAGAAGCTTGCAAGGAAAAATCCAGATATTGCGGAGGCTCTCAAAGAGGAAGGTTTGCTATGAAGAGGGTAGTTTTTATCTTTTTAACACTTCTGAGCTTGAGCTTCGCAAAAGAAATCCCTTTCACCCTTGAAGACAGAGAAAGGTTAATAAGGCTTGAAGAAGGTCAAAAAGCACTTGTTCAGAGGTTAGATGAAACTAACAAGAAAATGGAAGAACTCAAGGCAGACCTTCAAAGGCAGATAGAGAGCCTATACACTTTAATGCTCTGGGGTTTTGGGATACTTTTTGGTGGCATGGGTATTCTTATAGGCTTTGTTTTGTGGGATAGAAGGACAGCCTTAGAGCCTGCGGTGAAGAAAGCGAGGGACTTAGAAGAAAGGGAGGAAAGACTTGAAAGGGTTTTAAAGAAGCTTGCAAGGAAGAACCCAGATATTGCGGAGGCTCTCAAAGAGGAAGGCTTGCTATGAAGAGGGTGGTTTTTATCCTTTTTACACTTCTAAGCCTCAGCCTTGCAAGGGAAATTCCTTTTACTCTTGAGGACAGAGAAAGGTTAATAAGGCTTGAAGAAGGTCAAAAAGCTTTGATGCAGAGGATAGATGACACCAATAGAAGAATAGACCAGACCAGCAAACGAATAGATGAATTAAAGGAAGACACGCAAAGACAATATGAAGACCTCAAAACCTTTATGCTATGGGGCTTTGGCATACTTTTTGGTGGTATGGGTATTCTTATAGGCTTTGTTTTGTGGGATAGAAGGACTGCTTTAGAGCCTTTTGTAAAAAAGACAAGGGACTTGAAATTAGCTAAAACACTAAAAGAGGAGGGTTTGCTATGATTATATACTT
>JAUQQK010000004.1:92027-109029 GCA_030549905.1 Aquificota bacterium
ATGGGTATTCTTATAGGCTTTGTTTTGTGGGATAGAAGGACTGCTTTAGAGCCTTTTGTAAAAAAGACAAGGGACTTGAAATTAGCTAAAACACTAAAAGAGGAGGGTTTGCTATGATTATATACTTTGCAGGAGGTGTCCTATGATGGAAAAAAGCATACCTATAATAGAACTACTCAAGGAAGAGAAGGGACCCATACTTATAGCCAGTCATGAAAACCCCGATGCGGATACACTTGGTAGTGCTTTGGCTCTATATCTCTTTTTGAAAAAGAAGGGCAAAGAGGTGTATGTGGGCTGTAAGGACAGGGTGCCTCACTTCCTTGACTTCCTACCCGGTGCGGAAGAGGTTATCAGGCTTCCTGTAGATAAGGTCTTTAGCCTTGCGGTGGTGGTGGATGCCAGCGGCTTTTACAGGCTTGGTGCGGAGGTAAAGACTTTTAAAAGGGCGAGGATAGACCATCATGTGGGTGGAGACTTCTACGGTATATGGGACTATATTGACCCAGATGCCCCATCTACCACCGCCTTAATATACAGGCTTCTCTGTGAATGGGACAGGACCGCCATAGATGAGGATATTGCGGAAAACCTTTACGCTGGGCTTGCTACTGACACGGGCTTTTTCAAGTATTCAAACACCACCGCAGAAACCTTTGAACTTGCAAAAGAACTTGTAGAGCTTGGTGCTAAACCAAACAGAACCTATGTGATGTTTGCTGAGCGTGAGAGCATAAATAAAATGAGGCTCATATCAAAGGTGCTTGATACTATAACTCTACACGAGGATGGGCTTGTAGCAGGTATAAGCATATTTGACAGGTTTTTCGCAGAGACAGGTTGTGAATATTCAGACAGTGAAGGGCTTGTCAATTACCCACGCTCCATAGAGGGTGTGGAAGTGGCTTATGCCATAATTGAAAAGCCCGATGAACAGGTATGGAAGGTATCTCTAAGGTCTAAGGGTAAGGTGGATGTGGCAAAGATTGCGGAATCTCTTGGTGGAGGAGGACATAAATATGCCTCCGGATGCAAGATAAGGGCTAACAGCTATGAAGAAGCCATGCATAAGCTTCTGAGTGCTATAAGGGAAGGGCTTGAAAGGGAAGGACTAATAAAGGAAGCTGTAAGCCAGACCGCCTAAATACTCTCTTAAAGCCTTGTAGCTATCTGCCAGAACGCCTGCGCGCGGTAAAAGACTGTAGAGGCTGTATTTATTATCTCTCTTAAAGTCTGTAGGATACGGAACCACTTCAAGCCCCGTTCTTTTAAAGGTTTCCACAGCCCTCGGCATATGATAGGCGGAGGTGATAAGCAGAAGCCTCCTGAAGCCCCTTCTTTCGCATATTTCCTTCACATACAGGGCATTCTCGTAGGTATCCCTGCTACGCACCTCCGTTATTATCTTTGACCTGTCCACGCCCAGCTCCTCAAGAACCTGCTTCATCACCTCCGCATCTGGAAGTCTGCCAAAGCTTGCACCCCCTGATAGTATGATGGGTAGTTCTGTTTTTTTGTGTAGTACAAAGCCTGTTAATAGTCTTTTCATGGAATCTTCTTTTAGTATGCCTGTGGCATAAGACCCGCCACCAAGAACCACTATAGCATCAACTTTAAAGGTCTGGGGGACAGGGTATGCCTTTTCTAAGGGGGCGTAAAGCATGTCCTTTACTGGCTCTATGGAAAGCAAATACATGCTCAAACCACCAAAAAGGGCTACTGCCTTTACAGGCTTGCTTTTAGACAGGTGTGCAAGCAACAGAAAAAGCAGGATAAAAAGGGCTGGTGAAAGCAGCAAAAGGATAGCCAGTTTTTTTATGTAGAGCATTACCGCCTTGTTCTTACACCTATCAGAAGGCTCTCTACACCGTTCCTTTTTGCTAAATCCATTAATGCCACCACATACTTGTGTGCCGTATCCTCATCCGCCTCTATCAAAAGGTTTTGCGTTTTACTGGACTTTAACCTTTCTTCTATTTCCTCAAGGCTAACCCTCTTACCCTCCAGCATATACGCCCCATCCCTTAAAACCTGTATTCTCATAACAACCTCGCTTTTCTTCTCGCCCTCCTTTGCATAGGGTAGCTTTACAGCGAGAAAAATCATAGGGGATTGAAAGGCAAGCACCGCAAGAAAAAGAAAAACCGCAAGAAGGGTATCCACGAGGGGAACCACATCTATGTATGCCCTTTCATCGTAGCTTAGCCTTCGCCTTCTCATTGAAGGACCCTCAGTACCTCAAAAAGCTCACCTTCAAGCCTGTCAATTATGCTGTTGCCCCATATCCTGAAAAGCCAGTAGGCTAAGAGGGCTGGTATAGCCACCGCAAGACCGGTTGCTGCAGACACAAGAGCCTCGCTTATGCCCTGTGATAAAAGCACCATGGCGGTTTCTGGGTTTGCATGGGAAAAGGCAGAAAAGACCTTTATAAGACCCGTTATAGTTCCAAAAAGACCTATCAAGGGGGCTACGCTTGCCACTGTAGAGAGGAGGGCAAGGTTCTTCTCTAACTTTGGCACTATGAGGGAAAGCTCAAAATCTACCCTCTTTGTAAGCTCTTCCCAGCTGAGCTTTTTTTCTGAATGCTTCTGAAGAAGCTCTCTCAGGAATACAGCCACCTGAGAATTGTCGGTGGAAAGTAGCTTTATTGCACCTTCCATATCTCCGCTTGCGAGCAAGGGTTTTATATCCTTTAAGGACCTGCCAAGGTAGCTCGAGCCCCTCATATTGAGAAGCCTTTCCACTATCACAGCCCAGGATAATAGGGAAAGAAAAAGAAGAGGGTACATGGCTAAACCGCCTTTATTAAGCAACTCAAACAGCCCTTCCATCTTACCTCACCTCACATTTAGGTAGGTTCCCTTTCAGCTTATTATAACCTTCTATTTCTTCGGGCTTTGCCATATTTATATCAAACCTGTCAAGCATACAGCTTGCATCCCTTTTTGCACCAAGTTCTATGAGGATTCTTGCACTTTCTAAAACCGCCTGATTATAATAGGGCTCCTTCTTATGTTTAATGACCACTTCTACAAGTTCTTCTAAAGCTTGCTTTTTATTTCCTCCTTTAACCCTTTCCAGCCCGGAAAGATAAAGAGCCCAGCCCCTAAGGCTCTCATCCTTACTTGACTTTAAATATTCAAGGTATTCCTTCTTACCGGTACTTCTGTATAGCTCTAAAAGGTAGTTTTCAAACTCCTGACTTCTGTAGTTTTCCCTTATAAGCTCCTCCGCCAGCCTTTGAGCTGACCCCAAATCGCCAAGGCCTATATACATACCCATGGCCTTCACCTTATCTTCCCTTTCGCCTTCTGCCAGGAGGTCCGCTATGCTTTTTCTGTCGCCTACTGAGCTGTATATTTTTATTAGCTCTTCCCTTGCCTTCTTCCTGTCTTCCTGCAATTCCGCTTCCTTATAAACCTTATATAAAAGCACCAGCTTTTTAGGCTGTTCCTTCTCAATTTCAGCCAGCTTCAGTATGGCTTTATACTTTAAGTCTGTTTCAAGTAGTCTGAGCAGCTCCTTTTCTGCCTCTGCGGTCTTCCCCTGAGCTATGTATATATTAGCCAGCTGGTAGATTATCTCTGGTGCCGGGTTTTTTTCCTTCTCAAGGTAGCTCTTTATGAGGCTTTCCATTTCCTCTTCCTTCAGGGCTTTGCCACCCATTTCAAGCAAGGCAAGGGTTGCCTGCCTTGCCGCCTCGCTTTCTGGAAACTTCCTTATTACCTCGTAATATTTGGCTTTTGCACTTTCAGTTTCCTTCATGTTGTAGTAGCTGTCCCCAGCCTTTAGAAGAGCCTTGGGCTTTACTGGGCTTTTGTCTGAAACCCTTTCAAAATAGCTGACAGCTTTTGCATAGTTTCCCTCAAGAAAATAGGAAATGCCCAGAAGATACAGCTCCTCATCGCTCCCCTCTGTTAGAAAGCTCCTTGCCTGTTTTGTATTGCCCTCCATGAGGGCGGACTTTGCCTTCAAAAGCATGGACCTTCTGTCCGTCCTTCCTTGAAGAAGGCTTATGACCTCTCCGTATTTTTTAAGGTTGTAAAGACACAGGGCTTTATAATAGGGCTCCTCAAAGAAGCTCAAAGCCCCAAGCCAATCTCCCCTTCTGAACCTATCCCACCCCGCATACTCTCTGTAAAGCTCTGGATAGCTTTTCGCCACCTCTGAAAGGGCCTTTTCCATATCTTCACCAGACCAGTAAAGGGCTTCTAATAGCCATAGATACTCTTCCCTATCCTTTCCCATCTTGTCCCTTAAAAGCCCCACAGCCCTTTTATAGTCGCCGGCTCTTATGAGGGAATAAACCGCATATTTTGTATTGCCCGCCTCCATGAAGTTTATGAAGGCAAGGGCATAATCCTTAGAGTTGTATGCAAGTATGCCTGCGTTTTCAAGAAACTTTGGGTTTTTGGTGAGCGTATATGTAAGCCTCGCAAGATACAGGTCCTTTTCTGACAGCAGGGCGTATATATTGCCCGCAAGGCTTCTGTCAAGGGTTTCAAGTATGCTGGCGTATTTGATGGCTTGTTCCTGCCTGTTCCTTTTGTGTTCAATGAGGGCAAGGTAGTAAAGGGCTATCTCTCTGTAGGGTTTGCCCGGCGATGCGTAGTTTGAGAATATGCTGGCTGAGTTCTCTAACTTACCCTCCCTGTATAGAAGAAGGGCTTTTCTTAGGCTGGTGCTGTCCCTGTATAGCTGGTTTTCTCTTCCCTCAGAAAAATCAAGCACATAGGAGCAATACTGAGAAAAGACAGCTCCCTCACACTGAGGTTTTGCCTCCTTTCCTTCCTTGAGTAGCCTTACAGCCTGCCACAGGGGGTCCTTGTTTTCTGGCACCGTGCCTTTAAGCATGAAACTCAAAGCATAGTATGCTTCGCAGGCGGGCTTTTGATACATATGTGTTAGCTGGCATGAATTTTTGAAAAGCTCTAAAGCCCTATTCCCTTGACCCTTTGAAAAGGCAATAATACCAAGCACGTATTCAGCCATGGGCTTGAAGGGTGAGTTGGGGACAAGCAAAACCCTGCCAAGCTCCTCTTCAGCCTGCTCATGCTTTCCCTGCAAATAATAATCCACGCCAAGCCTGTAGGATAAGGCGTCTTTTGGCTCTCCACAGCTTACGCCTTTCTTCTCTACGGGCTTTATCTGAGCAAACTCCAAAGCCTTCGGTGGCTCAAGAAGCCTGCCGCTCAGGTCTTCTTCTTTTACCTCCGCCTGCACAAGCCTTTCTGGTGGCATAAGCCTGGGCTTTTCCTCGTATATACTGCTCCTTAGTTCAAGGCTCACATCAAATTCCTTGCTTATCTGCTGGGACACTGCAAAGGATACAAGTAGAAGACTAAAGAGCCTTATGAGCTTCCACATACAGGTCCCCCAAATGGCATGTAATGTTAAGCTGTATTATAACATTCCTGTCCCTTTCCATATGCACCACCGAATAGCTGGCATTATCACAGCCGAAGGACCAGAACCTTGAAAGGTCTATGTTAAGAAGAGTGCAATACATAGTTCTTATTGGCACCGTGTGAGAAACAACCGCCACCCTCTGCCCCCAATGTTTTTCCTTTATATCCTGTAGAAAGTCCTTAACCCTTTCCTGTACCTCAATAAGGCTTTCACCACCTTCAAACCTTATCTTATGAGGCTCCTCAAGCCATCTTTTAAAATCCTCCGGATACTTTTGCTGGACTTCCTCCACCAGCAAGCCAGACCACACACCATGGTCTATCTCTATGACCCTCTCTTCTTTTACTACCTCAAGCCCCTGAGCCTCTGCCACCTCAAGGGCAGTCTGATATGTCCTTTTGAGGGGTGAAGAGTATATGGCATCAAGGCTTATGTTTTTAAAATGCTCTCTTAGCCTCTTTGCCTGCTCCCTGCCTCTCTGGGAAAGCTCTGGGTCCAAAAGACCCTGATACCTGCCTATGGGGTTCCACTCGCTCTCCGCATGCCTTATTATATACAGCTTCACCATAGACCATATTCCATCATGGTTTTAGAGAAGGCTTTTACGCCCGCACCAAGCTCCATCTCATATCCAAGCCTGTTTAATACCACCTCTAAGATACCTATGAGCATGAGCGTATCCTTTGGGTCTGCCCCCATGTGGGATATGCGGAAAATCTTACCTTTGAGCTCATCCTGACCGCCCGCCACCCTTATGCCAAGCTTTAAAAGTTCCTTCCTTATTTCCTCAGACCTGTCAGATGCTATGGCACTCACCGACAGGGCTGGATGCTGTGCAAAGGCTTTAAGACCTAAGGCTTTGACTGCCTTCAGTGTTCCTTCAGAAAGGGCTCTATGCCTTTTTTCAACCCTTTCCATACCCTCTTCAAGAATTAACTCTAAGGATTCCTTTAAAGCCAGTATTAGACTTATGGCGGGCGTCCAGGCAGTCTGACCCTCCTTCTGCTTTGAAAGCTCTTTTTTAACGCTGAAGTAAAAGGCTCTATCTGTGAGGCTCCTTTCAGCCCTTTCAGAAAACCACAGAAGAGAAAGTCCCGGAGGAAGTAAAAAGCCCTTCTGAGACCCACCCACCAACACATCTATCTTCCAGTCCTTTGGCACTATGTGATAAACACCAAGGGCGGTGATGGCATCCGCCACGCAGAGAGCCTCATGCTCCTGGCATACTTCACCTATCTCTTTTGCAGGATGGTAGGCTCCGGTGGAGGTCTCCGATATCTGGAAAAACACGCCCTTGCAATCTGGGTGCTCTTTAAGAAGCCTTCTTACCTCCTGAGGGTCTGCGGACTTGCCCCACTCTACTCTATACTCTACGGGCTTTAGCCCCCAGTGTGTGGCAAGCTTTAGCCACCTTTCCCCAAACTTTCCACCGTTTATGACAAGGACTTTGTCCCCCTCCTGAAAGAAGTTAAGCACGGCGGACTCCATGGCTCCCGTACCAGAGGACGCGAAGAAGACAAAGTTTTCTGACGGGTCTGAGAGCATTCTTTTTATTAGCTCTCTAACCTCAAGGAAGGCTCGTCTGAACTCTTCCGTTCTGTGATGTATTATCTGTCTTGAGAGAGCCTGACGCACCCTTTCGGGAAGCTCTACCGGACCGGGTGTGAAAAGCCTTTCCTGACGCATGATAGAATATTTTACTTCAATGCTTGGAATAACGCTTGCTTTAATTTCCTCCCTCTTCTGGGGAACAAACGACTACCTTAGCAAAAGGCTTTTGATTAAGGGGCTTGATGAGCATTTTACCCTCTGGGTTAGGTTCCCCATAGCCTGTCTCTTGCTGACCCCTTTTAGCATAACACACTGGGGAATGAACGCCAAGGTGCTTATGTATGCACTCATATGGCTTCCCTTTGAGGTTTTGGGAGGTATTTTCTTTATAAAGGCTCTAAAGCATACGTCCCTTTCGGTTGCCATGTCCTTTTACTCTTTTATGCCCGTATTTTCAGCCCTCTTTGGCTGGCTACTGCTGGGTGAGGAACCAAGCTTTATGGGTCTTCTGGGTATCAGCCTTGTGATTCTGGCAAGCCTTCTTATAGCTGGCTTTTCACCTGCGGAGTTTTTCAGGAAAAACAGGGGTGTTTTATACATGCTTGTTTCCACCGCCCTCTTTGGCTTTAATGTGGTTATCGGTAAGGCTTCCATCATGGAAAGCAACAGCCTTTTCTTCAGCTGGTTTTACACGCTATGCATGGGCTTTGGCACGCTAATTTTTGTAAAGCCTAAGGAGATATTTAATAGAGAAAACTACAGGCATTGTGAGGTGCCTTTCCTGGGTCTTTTCTTTGCCCTTGGAGATATTCTTTACAACCTTGCCCTTGTTTTTACCCTTTCCTCTTATGTGGCTTCCGCGGAGAGACTTTCTCTGATAATAGCCCTATTTTATGGGAAGTTCCTATTAAGGGAAAGGACAGAGGGGCTTTTTGTGCCGGCTCTGCTTATGATTTTGGGTAATATGCTATTGGCTCTTTCCTAAATAGATGTTCTTATACTTTATGTAATTCCTGGCAGATTCCTCTATAAGCCTTATTTCCTCTTCCTTTAAGTCCCTTACTACCTTTGCAGGAAAGCCAGCCACCAAAACGCCAGAAGGGAACCTCTTGCCAGGCGTAAGTAGGGCACCTGCACCTACCAGCACGTAATCCTCTATCTCCACACCGTCCATGACAACCGCACCCATGCCTATAAGCACATGGTTCCCCACCTTACAGCCATGCAGGATAACCCTGTGTCCCACGGTGACATAGTCGCCTATTATGGTGGGGTACGTATCGTGAGTTACATGAACCACCGAGTTGTCCTGTATGTTGGTGCCTCTGCCTATGCGTATGTAATTCACATCACCCCTTATGACCGAACCAAACCATACAGAAGAATCCTCTCCTATCTTTACATCCCCTATTAACACTACGTTGTCCGCAAGGTAGACAGTAGGGTCTATCTCAGGCATAATGCCCCTGTATGGAAGTATCAACGCCATGGTCAAGTATTTTAAAACAGCTCCTTACAATCCTTCCATACATAATCTACCCTTTTCATATTCTATTCATCTTTTTTGTGCAATATTTAAATAAAAAGGCAAGGAGGTAGAACCATGAAAAGGTTAATACTTGCTATCCTTGGATTAACTATAATGCAAGGCTTTAGCCATGCGGGGGACCATGTAAAGGTATTTTTTGGTTTCAACTTTGGCGTGCCCTCCTGTGTGGAAGAAAGGGTAGTTTATGTAGATAGGTCTCCTGAGGTGATTGTAGTAAAGCCAAGACCCATGTACTACTACCAGCCTTATGAAAGGGTCATAATAGTGGAAAAACACAAGCACAAGCACTGGAAACATTATCACTGGGACTGGGACTGACCTGTAAGTTCGTATCATGTATGTAAGTTTGTAAAAATTTTGTCCCTTCTTGACTTCCTCCTTTAAAAGATATATAAATTTAGGGAAGGAGGTGCTTCTATGAAGGTGGCGGTATGCTATGAACCTAAAAAGCCCCTTGTGATTGAAGAGCGACCAGTTCCTGAAATAGGTGAAGAAGAAGTGCTTATTAAGGTTCATTACTGCGGTGTTTGTCATAGCGACCTTCATATTGTAGATGGCGACTGGGCGGATTGGGTCAGTTATCCTACTATCCCTGGTCATGAAGTGGTGGGCATAGCGGTAAAGGTAGGTAGCAAGGTGAAGAATGTGAAGGAGGGAGACCCAGTAGGAGTG
The DNA here is from genome assembly GCA_030549905.1 of Aquificota bacterium. Taxonomy (GTDB): domain Bacteria; phylum Aquificota; class Aquificia; order Aquificales; family Aquificaceae; genus Pampinifervens. Next base: position 101,209 of record JAUQQK010000004.1, read on the forward strand.
CCATGGTTGTATTCCTCTTGTGAAGTTTGTGATTACTGCGTGGAAGGTGAAGAGCCTCTATGTCCTAATCATGAAATCACAGGTATTACAAAACAAGGAGGATATGCGGAGTATATGGTAGCTCATGGTAGGTTTGTAGCTAAAATTCCTGAAAAACTTGACCTTGCTTATGCAGCGCCTCTTTTTTGTGCAGGTTTGACTGTCTATTCCGCTCTTAGACATATGGAAGTGAAACCTGATGACCTCGTAGCTGTACAAGGTGTTGGCGGTTTAGGTCATCTGGCAATTCAATATGCAAAGGCTATGGGAGCTAAAGTAGTAGCTATAAGTCATTCCTCAAATAAAAAAGAAACCGCTTTATCTCTCGGAGCGGACTACTTTATAGACACTTCCACCTCAGACCCTGCGGAGGAACTTAAAAAGCTTGGTGGTGCTGACATAATCATATCTACTGTCTTTGACTCAAAGGCTATACAACCTTTGATATCTGGACTTGCTCCTAAGGGAAGACTTTGCGTGGTTGGAGCTGCTTCTGAACCTTTGCTTGTATCACCCTTTGAGCTTTTGGCAAAAAGGCTTGTAATAACTGGTTCCGCAATAGGTGGTAGAAAGCTCCTCAGAGAAACCTTAGAATTTTCTGCGGATCTTGGTATAAAGCCTCTTGTGGAAATATTTCCTTTTGAACAGGTGAATGAAGTCTTAGACAGGCTCAGGAAGGGGAATATAAACCTTAGAGCTGTGCTAAAAATGGTGTAGGAGGTTCCAAATGGGGAACGTGCTTGTCCTGTATGATTCAAGGACGGGAAACACAAAAAAGATGGCTCAGCTGGTGGCGGAAGGTACAAAGAGAGTAGAAGGTACTCAAGTAAGGCTAAAGCATGTAGATGAAGCCACAAAGGAAGACATACTTTGGTGTCATGGTCTTGCAGTAGGCACTCCCACCAACATGGGCATAGTCTCATGGAAAATAAAGAGGTTTTTTGACGATGTGGTGGGAGACCTGTGGGGGCAGGTTGATGGCAAAATTGGGTGTGCTTTTTCCTCTTCTGGTGGCTGGGGTGGAGGTAATGAAGTAGCTTGCCTTTCTGTTCTCTATATGCTGATAAACTACGGCTTTTTAGTATTTGGGCTGACCGATTATACGGGCAAGGGCTTTACACTTCACTATGGGGCTGTGATGGCAGGGGAGCCAAGAACAGAGGCGGAAAAGGAGGCGTGTTTGAGGCTGGGAGAGAGGCTTGCTCAGTGGGTAGCGGTAGTCTACGACGGGAAGAAGGAACTCATTGAACATATAAGAAGCTTTCAAGGTAAATTTCCATGGTAAGGACTATTATTAATAAAAGGGGGTTTCGGTCATGTATGAGCTAAAAATAAACGGAAGGACTTACAGGGTTTCAGCTTACGAGGATGAGCCTCTTCTTTGGGTTATAAGAGAGAGGCTCAGGCTCACGGGTACTAAGTTTGGCTGTGGCATGGGTGTATGTGGGTCCTGTACGGTGCTTATAGATGGTAAGGCGGCAAGGTCTTGTCTTGTGCCGGTCAGTTCAGTGGCAGGAAAAGAAATACTCACTATAGAAGGCATCCCAGAAAATCATCCACTAAAGAAGGCATGGATAGAAGAGCAGGTACCTCAATGTGGATACTGTCAAAGTGGGCAAATAATGGAAGCATATGCACTACTTTTAGAAAACCCAAGACCCACAAAAAAGCAAGTTATAGAGCGTATGTCTTCGCACCTGTGCAGGTGTGGAACTTACAACAGGATAGTGAAAGCTATCCTTAAAGCAAGCGGAGGAAAAACATGATTACAAGAAGAGACCTCATAAAAATGGGAGGACTTACCCTTTCTATTATGCTTATGCCTGCTGGCTACAGGCTTCTGAAGGCTGAAGAAGTACCTAAAAGATATGCTCCAAACCTGTGGATAAATTTGTCTAAAGATAATGTTTTGACGGTTTTTGTCAATAAATCCGAAATGGGACAGGGAGTCTATACCGGACTTCCTATGATAATAGCGGAGGAGTTGGATTTTCCTTGGGAAAGAGTAAAAGTCCAACCCGCACCTGCAGGCAAGCCTTATGTGGACCCAAAAATGGGGATTCAGCTCACAGGCGGAAGCACCAGTGTAAGTAACATGTATGAAATTCTAAGGCTTGCGGGTGCAAGTATGAGAGAAATGCTTTTGGCTTCCGCCAGTAAAAAGTTAGGTATTCCTAAGGAAAAGCTTATAGCAAAGGGAGGTTACATAATAGCAGGAGATAAAAGATATACCTATGGAGAGTTTTCTGAGCTGGCAAACAAGGAACCTCTTCCAGAAAAGCCAAGATTAAAAAGTCCTCAAGAGTTTATATACATAGGCAAAGGGGTACCAAGAATAGACGTACCAGAAAAGACAAACGGGAAGGCTATCTTTGGTATAGATACCTTTGAAGAGGGCATGCTTTACATGGTGGTGGAAAGACCACCTTATTTTGGTGCAAAACCCTTGAAGGTAGATACCTCTGAAGTAAAGAGGGAATTCCCGCAGGTAGAAGTTTTTACTCTTTCCTCTGGTGGTGTAGCAGTGTGCGGAGATTCCTTCTGGACATGTCAGAAGGCAAGACAGAAGCTTAGAGTAGAGTGGAGCGAAAGTTTTGTAAAAGGCTGGAAAGACAAAGACTTTGAGAACTTTTTCCTTTCTAAGCTAAAAGATAAAGGTCAAGTAGTAAAAGTAAAAGGCACTCCTCAGAAAGCATACGAAGAATCTCCTATAAAAGTGGAAGAAACCTACATTCAGCCATACCTGTATCATGCCACCATGGAACCCATGTCTTGTCTTGCGTGGCTGAAAAAAGACGAGTGCATCGTGTATGCTCCAACACAGTCTCAAACGTGGGTTTTAGAAAGTGCCAAGCGTATAAGCGGTCTTCCAGAAAGCAGGATAAAGGTCATAACCACATACTTAGGAGGAGGCTTTGGAAGGAAGGCGAACGTAGAATTTGTAGCGGAAGCTTTAGAAGCTTCCAAGAAGCTTGGAAAACCAGTAAAGCTCATATACACAAGAGAAGACGACATAAAGTCAGGCTACTTTAGACCATACAGCGCTACTCACATTAAAGCTTCCGCGGATAAAGAAGGAAATATAAACTCCTTGAGCTTCAAGATAGCAGTTCAGCCCTTGCTAAATGGAAGAGCTTCTGTGGAAGGCGTGGAAAACATGTTTTATGCCATTCCAAACCTTTTAGTAGAAAGAGTAGATGTGGAGCTACCTGTAAGCTTCTGGTTCTGGCGGTCTGTAGGAAGTACGCACAATGCCTTTTCCATAGAAACCATCATAGACCGTATAGCCTATAAGGCAGGCAAAGACCCGGCAGAGCTTAGGCTTAAACTCTTGAAAGATAACCCGGTAGCCTACAGAGTGGTAGAGTATGCCATGGAAAAGTCTGGCTGGAGCAAAAACTTTGGAAAAGGAAAGGCTGTTGGTATGGCTTATCACTACTCTTTTGGCTCTCATGCCTGCCATGTGGCACAGGTGAGCCTTGAGAAAAATAAAGTACGCGTACATAAGATTGTAGCGGTAATAGACGTAGGTCCTCTGGTAGTGCATCCAGACCTTATACGCTCTCAAGTAGAGGGTGCCATAGCCATGGGGCTCAGCATGGCTTTAAAGGAACAAGTCAGCTTCAAAGATGGTGGTGTAGAAAATACCAATTTCCACGCTTATCAGATACTTACCGCGGAGGAAATGCCTCAGGTAGAAGTTCATATCCTTACTTCAAAGCGTGAGATGGGTGGTGTTGGAGAGCCGGGTCTTCCACCAACCGCACCCGCAGTAGCAAATGCACTCCTGTGGGGTTATGGAATAAGGATAAACAGCCTTCCCATAAGGCTATGAGAAACCTGAAGCTTCCCTTTCTGGAGCATATAGGTGCCGCTTTAGAGGAGCTATCTCCTGAAAGGGCAGTGCTTGTGGTGGATATAAAGGACTATCACCTTCAGCACCTTGGTTTTGTGCATGGTGGTGTTATATCAAGCCTTGCGGACAATACGGGCTGGTATGCGGTTATGGCAAACCTGCCAGAAGACAAGACCTCTGTCACTATTGAGATAAAGGTAAATTACTTAAAGCCTGCAAAGGAAGGAAGACTGATAGCTATTGGCAAGGTTTTAAGGCTTGGAAGGAGGGTAGCCTTTGCGGTGGTGGAAGTATATTCTCAGGAAGAGCTTGTCGCCTACGCCACCGGTACCTACTCCATATTAGAGCTTTTTTCACACTCCTGACCGAGCCTTTCAAGCACCTTACCAAAGAGAGGAACCACTACCTGCTTTATATAGCTGTAAGAACTTTCCGCCGTGGAAAAGTCATACACATGCATAAGCTCGTTGCGTAATCTTATCGTCTTCATAAGCTCTTTTGTTTCCTCTTCTCCTTTCAGACCCACTGCATAAAGAGTCCTGAAACAATCTACTGGTGAGTTGCACTCAAGCCCTTTCAGTTCAATGAGAAAAAGCCTAACTGTCTTCCATAAGCTCTCATAAGTGTATTCAAACCTTTTTACGGACACTTCATAAAGCACCTCCTCCTCAAGCCTGCCCTCAAGCTCCTCTATTCTTTTCAGCTTTTCGTAAGCCCTTCCTGCTTGAGCCAGTTTTTTAAGTAGTCTTTCCCCACATGCCATATAACCGCTCCTCTTAGTGCAAATTCAAGGAAATCGAAAGGCAGTCTCCTTAGCTCCACAAGGTCTATCCTTCTGGGCGTATCCACATAAAGGTTTAACTCCTCCTTAAGGGACAAAAAATCTTCGTCCTCCAGACCACCCGCACAGTCTATGCCTATGTCTATGTCAGAACGCTCCGTGTCCTCTCCAAGGGCTGTGGAACCAAAAAGAAGCACCAGACATCTATCTTCTTTTAGCCTGTTGAATATGATACTCAGAACCTGCTCCTTCAGCTCCCGCATTTGACCTCTTCCAGCCCAGCCACCTGCTCAAGGTATTTTAAACCCCAGCGGTGCATAGCTTCAAATATCTCTTCCAAGCCTTTACCGAGGTCAGTAAGCTCATATTCCACCATGGGTGGCACCACGGGATAGACGGTCCTCTTTATAAGCCCGCAAGTTTCCAGTTCTCTTAGCTGTTTTGATAGCATTCTCTGGGTTATGCCTGGGATTGCTCTTTGAAGCTCGGAGAACCTCTTTTTCCCTTCTCTTAAGTTCTTTAAGATATAAAGCTTCCACTTACCACTTAATACCTGAATGGCTACTTCCGCAGGGCATACATGGCTATTATTTTGTTTCATAAAGGATAGTATATAACAAAAAAGACCGTTCTTGACAGTCTGAAAGCAATTAAATAAACTTTAAACAAACCACATGGAAAGGAGGTGCACGCCATGAGTGTGATTAGGGGAGTTAATTTCTGGAGCTTTTTATTTGCCTCTCAGATGGGTGCTTGGGCTATGATAGTGCTTGATATGGTCTATGCAGGGTGGTTTGGACTTTTTGGTCTCTTCCCCGGCACCAAGGACTGGGGCTGGGTGCTCAAACACCAGATAGATGGTGCCCTCTTTGCCATACCCTTGGTGCTACCTTATATATGGAAGAGGCTTCCCGGACCGGGTCTGGTAAAGGGCATAATATACGGTGTTCTGTGGCATGTTTTTGTGGTGATAGTTTCCATAGTGGGCAGTGTGGGAGGAGCTTTAATGTTCCAGAATCCTATGCCCATGACCGCTCAGATATCTACCCTTATACTTCACATAGTATGGGGTGGTATTACAGGCTTTTTATACAATCCACCAAAGGAGGATTAACATGGCAAGACTTGTAAAGCTTACAGAAAAAGGACCCTACAAGCTGGAGGCTGGTGAGGAAACCTATTATCTTTGCCAGTGCGGTCTTTCTAAGAAGTTTCCCTTCTGCGATGGCTCTCACAAGAGAACAAAGGACGAAGAGGACGGCAAGCTATACTTATATGATGAAAACTCAAGGATAGAAATAAAGCTATAAAGGAGGCTTTTTATGAAGAATTTTAACAGGGAAAAGGCGGTTGAGTATGTGAAAAGGCTTGAAAGCCTTAAAGACCTTCTTTCAGCCTGCCTTGAAGAGGTGGAGGTATGCGCAAGCTACGCCCCTGTGGAGGGTTGTGAAGTCTTCATGAAGAGGCTATACGATAGCCTAAAGGAGCATCAGGAGGCAGTTCAAGAAGCTATAGAACACTGGAATTACATGGTATCTGTGGAGGAGTAAATGGTCTTTAAGTTTCCAGAAACCAACTGGCAGGTGCTTTTGCTTCCACAAAGAGAAAGCTGGCAAAGCGTGGAGGATTTCTTCAAGGTGGTGGAGCCAAAAGAATATGAGGTCTGGGCGGACATAGGCTGTGGTCCGGGATACTTTACCCTGCCCTTAGCTCAGCATGTAAAAAAGGTATATGCCATAGACAGTTCCTGCTTTATGTTAGACAGATGCAGGGAAAGGACGCAGGACCTGAATAATGTGGAGTTTATAAAATGCACGGAGGAACGCATACCCCTTGAAGATAAAAGCGTCCATTCAAGCCTTCTGGCAAACCTCTTTCACGAACTTTTAAACCCATATGCCTTTATGGAAGAAGTGAGGCGCATAACCACTGACAGGATAATCCTTATAGACTGGCACCCCATCCCCTCACCGGCGGGTCCTCCCATAGAGGAAAGAGTACCGAAGGAAAAAGTTTTGGAATTTCTTCAAAAACATAACTTTAAGGTAGAGAAAGACCTTGATGTTTATCCGTATCACTACTTTCTGATAATAAAGCCTTAGGAGGTGGATATGTTTCTTATAGTTTATGCACACCCGAACCCCAAGAGCTTCAACCACGCAATAAAAGAAAAAGTTGTGGAGGTTTTAACCAGAAGAGATGTACCGCATGAAGTTAGAGACCTTTATGCCACAGGCTTTAACCCTGTGCTTTCTGCAAAGGACTTTGAAACCTTCCTCTCAGGTTCAGTGCCAGAAGATATAAAGCTTGAGCAGGAGTTTATAAGAAAGGCTCAGTTTCTTGTCTTTATATACCCCATCTGGTGGACGGGCATGCCCGCTATTTTAAAGGGCTACATAGACAGGGTATTTAGTTATGGTTTTGCCTACGAGGAAAGAAAGGGTGAGCTTGTAGGTCTTCTTTCTGACAAAAAAGCCATAATAATAAACACGCTTGGAGCTTCCTCTTTGGATTACGGACCCTCAGGCATGGAAGAGTGCCTGAGAAAAACTGCAGATGTGGGCATTTTTAAATTCTGCGGAATAGAGGTCGTAGAGCATATGTTTTTATACTCTGTGCCTTACGTGAGCGATGAAGAACGTAGTAAGATGTTAGAGCTTGTGGAAAAAACCTTTGAAAAACTTGCGGAGGTCTTCTTATGAAAGAATGTTTAAGGCTTATCACCGAAAGACGTTCCATTACCTTTTTCGACCCAAACAGAGAGGTTCCAGATGAGCTTATAAAGGAGATACTTGAAGTTTCCGCCACCGCACCCTCTGGCTACAACATACAGCCCTGGGAGGTAATTGTAGTAAAAGATAAGGAGAAGAAAAGAAAACTAAAAGAAATATGCTACAACCAGCAAAAGGTGGAAGATGCAAGTGCCAACATAGTGCTTATAGCCAACACAAGGGCAGGCTTTGAGCATGTGGATAAAGTCTTAGACAGCTGGATACAGTTAGGCTACATAAAGCCAGAAAACAGGGAAAGTCTGAAGGCTCAGATTTTGACAGGCTGGCAGGACCCTCAAAGAGCTTTCAGGAAAGCGGTAAGAGATACAGCCCTTTTTGGCATGACTGTTATGATAGTGGCAAGGGCTTACGGT
>JAUQQK010000005.1 GCA_030549905.1 Aquificota bacterium
TCTTTGATAGGCATATCTTTTGCAGGAAGACCACCTCCTCATCAGGTCTTTTAGAGTTTCCATGTCCTCACTTGAAAACTCCACTCTACTGCTCAGTGTTATCATACCACTGTCAGCCTTTCTCTTTTTTACACTTAATAGCTTTTGCTACACTTCTAAGCATAATTATACAGTTTGCTATAGTTTTTACCAACTGTTGCTTGCCTCCTTTCAAGCCTTACCTCCACTTCAGAAATTTTTTTCTCCAGTTCAATCCTCAAAGCCTTCATCTCTCCATAAAACTCTTCCTTTAATTCCGCCTTCAATATTGGCTTTTGCTCCCTTGCCTTTTCCTCCACCTTGTCAGCCTTCTCCTTTTCAGGCTCCTCCTCTAATAGCCTGTAGATTTCATAGCTAAGCACCGCCATATTCTATGCCTCCGCAATTATAACATTATACTCCCTTTTTTTCTCTAAGGACTTGAATTCTTCCGGCAGGCTTCTTAGCTCTTCCATAAGAAGTTCTCTAATTTCCTTCAAAGATGGAAGTGGTTTTATCAGATTACCTCCTTCGCACACCTTTTCCACAAGACCACCCTCTCTGTATAAAACCACCTCGTCGTGGTCCATAAGCCCGTCCCTGTAATGCCTCACCACCTGCCTCTTGTAGGGAAAGGTTGCCTTACCGGGGCTAAGTTTATATTTTGGTTTCCCCTCGTATTCTACCAGCTTGTAGGCTATGTCAAGATAGGGGCTGTCCGCTGATGTCAGGAGCTTTGTCCCCACGCCGAAGGCGTCAATGGGGGACCCCTTTGAAAGCCACCGCTCAATGTCCCACTCGTCTATACCACCACTTGCCAGAATCTTTACCTCCTTAAAACCTTCCGAGTCAAATATCCTTCTTACCTCCTTACTAAGCTCCTCTATGTCTCCGCTGTCAATACGAACGCCCACAACCCTTATACCTTCCTTGATTAGCCTGACTGCCTTTTTTGCCCCCTCTATGGTGTCGTAGGTATCTATGAGGAGTATGGTTCTGTCGGGAAAGCTTTCTGCAAAGGCTCTGAAGGCTTCTTCCTCTTCTTCAAAGACCATTATAAAAGAATGTGCCATGGTGCCAAAGACGGGAATACTGTACCTTTTTCCTGCGTACAGGTTTGAAGTTCCTGCAAAGCCAGCAATATAACAGGCTCTTGCGGAGAAAAGACCCGCGTCAAGCCCATGCACACGCCTTAATCCAAAGTCTATAAGCATTTTGCCCCTTGAGGCTAAGTGGCACCTTACCGCCTTTGAGGCTACAAGCGTGTTGTAGTGTATTATGTTTATGATAACCGTCTCTAATATCTGCACGTCCGGCAGAGAGCCCTCCACCTGAAGGAGCGGTTCCTTCTGGAAGACTATCCTGCCCTCGGGTATGGCGTAAAGGTCTGAGCGAAAACGGTATTCTCTGAGGTAGTCTAAAAACCAGCCCTTAAAGAGCCTTAAAGAAGAGAGGTATTTGAGGTCCTCTTCCGAAAACCTGAAATTTTCAAGCACCTCAAGGAGAGGCTCAAGCCCGCAGGAAACCAAAAAGTTTCTGTTTTGAGGTAGCTTTCTCACAAAGAGGCTAAAAACAGCCCTGCCTGTTTTGTTATGCTCTAAGTAAGACTGAGCCATTGTCAGCTCATACAGGTCAGTAAAAAGTCCCTTATGGTTCATGGTTTTTCACTATTTTACTTCAAAGCCAAGGAGTTCTAAGGTTTCTCTTTCCAGCCTTTTCCTGTTATCCCATGCCCAGTTTTGTAGCTCCCATAAATCCACCATATACTCGTAAGAGCCCGCATAGGCATTATACTCTCTTATTAACTTTACAAGCTCTTTTACTTCCTCCTCTTCAAGCCAGGAGGAAATTTTAAGCCTTATATATCCTTCAAGCCATAGCTTGAGCCTCTGGCTTCTGACATCAAGGTCAAAGTCAAAGACCTTTCTCAGAAGTTCCTCCACCTTATGAACCTCCAGCCCTTCTTTCAAGGCAAAGTAGAGCTTTGAAATAAGGTAGGATTTAACCCTGCTTTTTATTAGGTCTGTAAGCTCAGAGCCATTTGCCTTAGCATAGCTCAAAAGGTCCTCTAAAAGCCTTTCATGGTCTTTTAAAAAGTCAAGCTCATACTCTAAATACTCTTCAGACCAGCTCTCTAACAGCCATTTCATGCAGGGCTGTGGCACCCTCTCTGGTTCAAAGTCCTTCAGCTCCTCTTTAAACTCAAATTCCTCGGTGGTTTCCACGTCCACAAGCCTTACCCTCCATGGCTCAAAGCCCTCCACTTTATAAAGAAACTTGCCCAGCCTGCCCTCCACTTCTAAGCGGTCGGATAGTTCAAGAAGGACTATAGCCCTTGATATTTCCTCCGGGCTATATACCTTGGGCAGGACGAGCTTTTGCCACACACCAAAACCGTTCCCGTAGCTTTGAAGGTTGCTGGGTGCTGTAGATAGCACCTTCAAAAAGGCAGACTCTAACTCTGGCTCTCCCAAGAGGTCCATCGCCCTCTTTGCAAAAAGTAGATTTTTTGTGGCTTCAATGCCGGATATGTCCGCAAAGAACCAGCCATCTGAGGAAAAGGAAAGGCACGCATAGTAGTATGCATAGAGGCTTTTAAAAAGCTCTACCTTTTCTTCTTTGCTCAGCTCCCTTTTTGCATGCTTTTGAAGATACTCTTCCTTTGAAAGTCCCATCTCAAGCTCCACAAAATCCCACAGCGCCAGCAAGGGGTCCTTTGTGAATTTTTCTAAAGTGCGGAAGAGCTTTTCTTTTACTCTGCCTCTTACCATCTCCAAAGCTTCCCGCATGGGTGCTCGCCATCTTTGATGCCAGCCTGGCATACCACCAGTGGAACATCCACAGTCAGACCGCCACCTTTCTATACCATGAGCACAGCTCCATGAGGTTAGCTCGTTTATTTCCGACTCACCCTCTGGCTGTAAGGTCTTATGCACCTCCTCAAGGCTCTTTAAACACTCACATGTATTGACAAGGTATGCCAGCCCCATCTCTCCAAACTTTTTGTGATGTCCGAAGGTTTCTCCGTCCACCGCCAGCAAGGTAATCCCTTTTCTGTTCCTGACTATTCTTATAAGCTCATCCATTTTGTAGATAAGCTCGCCAAAGGCAAGCTGATGAGACAGCTCACCATCATAAACAAAGAGGTCTATATGCCCCTCCGGTGTGTAATATCTGAAAAAGCTTCCTCTTTTTTGGACCTGATGGGGTGCGAGTATGGTGTATTTTATTCTATGTTTTGCCAAAAGTGATAGGCTTTGCCTGTCAACTGCCAGCTCCGGGAGCCAGAAGCCTTCTGGTTTTCTGTCAAAAACCTTTTCATATAGCTTTATACCCCAGACTATCTGAACCTCCCTGTCCTCCACGGGGTCAAGTGGAAGTATAGTGTGGTTGAAGGTGCTGGCAATGGCATTTCTGGCAGTTTCTTTGAGCCTTTGCAAAAACCATGCCTTTTCCCTCATAAGCCACTTTAAAAGGCTACCCGTGAAGTTGTAGCTAACATGCCTGTAGTTGTTTATCACCGCCTTGATGCGGCGGTCTATTCTGTAATGGGCGTAAAGGTTTGGCAGGTATGACTCCCTGAATATCCTCTCGTTCCAGTTTTCAAAAGGCAGAGCGGACTTTTCTAATTCCACAAGACCCGTGTAGGGGTTTTCTCTTGGGGGCTGGTGAAAGTGGCAATGCACGCACAGAAGGCTCATGCCTTTGTAAAGACGCCCATTCTCTCAAACTTTCTTATCCTGTCCTCCACAAGCTCTTCCGGTGATAGCTTTAAAAGGTCTCTCAGGCACTTCCTGAGAAAGTATCTAAGCAGTCTTGCACCGCCCTCGTAGTCCCAGTGTAATGCCCCCTCAGGTTCTGGCACCACCGCATCCACCACACCCAAATTAAAGAGGTCCCTTGCGGTTAGCTTCATAGCCCTTGAAGCCTCCTTTACCTTATTTTGGTCCTTCCAGAGGATAGCAGCGCAGCCCTCGGGTGATATAACAGAATACACGGCGTTTTCAAAGATTAGAACCCTGTTTGCCACGCCTAAGGCTAAAGCTCCACCAGAGCCACCCTCGCCTATTACCACTGCTACAACTGGAACCCTGAGATAACCGAAGGTGTAAAGGCTCTGAGCGATGGCTTCTGACTGACCCCTTTCCTCAGCTCCAATGCCGGGATAGGCACCGGGAGTATCAATAAGCGTTATTACAGGCATGCCATACCTCTCGGCAAGCCTGGCTATTCTTATAGCCTTTCTGTATCCTTCTGGGTGTGGCATGCCAAAGTTCCTTTCCATCTTTTCCTTCGTAGTCCTTCCCTTTTCCTGACCTATCACAGCCACCGGCATACCGTAAAAGTATGCAAAGCCAGCCACGATAGCCTTATCATCGCCAAAACACCTGTCTCCATGTAGCTCTGTAAAGTTTTTAAAGACAAGATTTATAAAATCCATGGCATGTGGCCTGTTTGGATGCCTTGCCACCTGCACGCGTTCCCAGGGGTCCAGTTTGGAGTATAACTGTCTTGACCTTTTTTTAAACTCTCTTTGAAGGTATCTTAGCTCCGCCTCCTTTTCCTTCTCACCTATGGTGTATAGCCTTTTGAGCTGCTGTATTTTCTGGTGAAGCTCGCTGAGCTCTTTTTCAAACTCTAAGTGCATGAAGAAATTATAGCATGGTAGGCGCGGGCGGATTTGAACCGCCGACCTCTGGCGTGTCGGGCCAGCGCTCTGCCAGCTGAGCTACGCGCCTTAATAAGTTATAATTATAGCATGTTGTTTGTGCTATCCGCACCCTCGGGTGCTGGCAAGACTACAATAGCCCAGAGGCTTTTGAAAAGCGTAGAGAACCTCAGAAGGGTCATTACCGCCACCACAAGAGCAAAAAGGGAGGGTGAGGTGCATGAGGTGGATTATATATTTATGAAAAAGGAGGAATTCCTGCACCACGTAGAGCGTGGTAGTTTCCTTGAGTATGCGGAGGTTTATGGAAACTACTACGGAACACCAAAAGACCAGGTACTGAGGAATGAAGAAGAGGGTGTGGATTCTCTTCTTGTGATTGATGTACAGGGGGCTAAAAGTGTAAAGGCAAGCTATCCAGAAAGCGTCCTCATATTCCTCATGCCACCAAGCTTTGAAGAATTGAGAAGGAGGCTTATATCAAGGGGCTATGGTACGGAAAATCTTGAACAGAGACTTAGGAAAGCGGAAGAGGAAATAGCCTGTGCCAGACATTTTGACTATATAGTGGTGAACGAGTTTATTGACGACACGGTTCTGGCACTAAGAAACATCATTATCTCACACAGGTATAGGGTATCTCGTTTTTTGAAAAAGCCAGAGGGTGTTGATAGCCAGATAGTAAATCTTTTGAAGGAAGGAACCTGCGGAGTTTTTTAGTTTATATTTTTAAGACATGAGGGTGGGAATAGTTCTTGGCACCAAGCCCATAAGCCCCCTTGAGTTCTGGGTGGGTGTGGAGGAGGGCAACCTGCTTCAGCTCGATGATGTGGTCTATGTGGAGAGCCTTCTTGGAGACAGGAGGGTAAAGTTTTATGGTATGGTGGTGGAGGTTCAGAAGTTTTTAGAGGGTGCGGAGTATGTTTACGATGCCCATCTGGTAAATAAGGGTATAATACCTGTGAATATAGCGTACATAGCAAGGGTTCAGACCACGAGGATAGAGCCGGAGCTTTTCGCCCCGCCAGGACCGGGGGACCCTGCATACCTGGCAAGGGGTAAGGAGTTTGAAAAGGCTTTATATTATGACCAGTTTAAGTCAAAGATACCCGCAGGCATAGACAGGAACGGAAACGTGGTTTATGTGAATTATCACTTCATAAACGGCGTGGAGGGAGGGCATGTCAGTATATCCGGTATGTCTGGTATCGCCACAAAGACCTCCTATGCCCTATTTTTGCTCTATTCCATACTAAACAGGGCGGACGACAGGGATAAGGTGCATGGCATTGTCTTTAATGTAAAGGGTAAAGACCTTTTATGGCTTGACAGAAGGAATAAAAACCTCGGAGAAGAGGACAGAAGAACATACGAGCTCATGAACCTTCCTGCGGAACCCTTTAAGAATGTGGTCTTTTATGTGCCACCGGTGGAAGGCTCAAGAGTGCCAGAAGGTGAGAGACAGGACGAGAAGGTAAAAGCCTTCTACTGGAGTATGAGAGAGTTTGCGGAGGAGGGTCTTATAAGGTTTATGTTTGCGGAGGGCGAAGAGGGAATGTCCAACATACATTATGTAATAGACAGGATAGCCAACAAGCTATACAGTCTTGCTCAGCATAGTCCTGAAGGTAGGCTCATAGATGAGTTTGGAAGAGATATACAGAGCCTTTATGAGCTTTCTCAGCTTATAGAAGAAGCTATAAGGGATAAGGAACAGAATAAAAACTCAGAGCTATACAGGAGCTGGTTTGGAGATGCTCAGATACAGACTGCCTATGCCTTTTATAGAAGGTTTAGCAGAGCATGTATGTATGTGGGCAGGCTTGTTAAGGAAGACTCAAGCCCGCCCGCCTGGGAGGACTACAGGCTTTCTGTGATTGACATAAGTGGCCTTCACAGCATAGCCAAAATGTTTGTGGTTGGTTCTATACTCAAGAAGGTGTTTAAACAGAAGGAAAATCAGGGAAAACCTTACCCTAAAGTTTTTGTGCTTCTTGACGAACTAAATAAGTATGCACCAAAGGAGGGCTGGAGCCCTATAAAGGACGTGGTTTTAGATATAGCGGAGAGGGGTAGAAGCCTTGGTGTTATACTGCTTGGTGCTCAGCAAACCGCCAGCGAGGTGGAAAAGAGAGTGATAGCGAACTCAGCCCTAAAGGTGGTAGGAAGGATGGACTCAAGCGAGGTGCTGAGCAAAGAATATGAATACCTTACAGGCAACTTCCGGCAGAGGGCGATAATGCTTAAAAAGGGCACCATGATACTTTACCAGCCAGATGTGCCAAGCCCCATTATGGTAAAATTTCCCAAGCCTGCATGGGCCACAAGGTATTCGGAGGTGGAGGAGGAAGTCCATGTTCCTGAAGATTTTGGCAATTTTTAGCCTTCTGGTAGGCTTAGCCTTCTCTCAGAGTGCTGTGGTAAGGGTAGGCAAGTATCCTGACAAGGAACGGATTGTGCTTCAATTAGATAAGCAGGTGGATTACAGGGTTTTTACCCTTGAGAACCCCAAAAGGCTTGTGGTGGATATAATGGAGGCCGTCAGCGTAAAACTTCCTTCTGGGCTTAATGCAAGGGTTGGAAAACATCCATGGGGCACAAGGGTGGTAATTGAAAGGGATTTTGTGCAGGTAAAGGCTTTTTCCCTCAAAGACCCCTTCAGGGTTGTGTTAGATGTGTACATGGCTGGTGGACATAAGAGGGAAGAAGAGGAAGAGCTTTTAGCCATTTTAGAGCCTAACCTTATAAGGGTTATAAGGAATACAGAAGTTGATAAAGAGGGTAAGAAGCTTGTGGGTGAGTCAAAAGGTGGTCGATTAATAACACAGAAAAGGGTGGTGGTGGTAGATGCAGGACACGGCGGGCATGACCCGGGTGCCATAGGCTTTATGGGTATAAGGGAGAAGGATGTGGTGCTTGCCATAGCCAAAAAGCTTGCCAGATACCTTGAAGAAGATGGAAGATTTAAGGTTATACTGACGAGAAGGGATGATACCTTCGTGCCTCTTCAGGAGAGGGCTCTTATAGCCCTGAGGAACCGGGCGGACCTGTTTATAAGCATACACGCGGACGCCCACCCTCAAAAGTTGCCAGAAGCAAGAGGCACCACCATATATGCCATATCTTCCGAAGCAGCACAGAAAAAGCGTCAGCAGATAATAAGCAACAACAGTTATGCCAGCCTTGTGTTTGGTAGGGAAGATATTCCATCCTCTGCAAAGGTGGTGCTGGCGGATTTAGCCATGGATGTGACCCTTAACGAAAGTGTGGTTCTTGGTGGCAAGCTGGCAAGGAGGTTAAGCAAGGATTTAAACAGGGATGTGAGCTTTAGGGGTATTAAAAGGGCTGGCTTTGCGGTGCTTAAAACACCGGGTATTCCCTCCTTGCTTGTTGAAGTAGGATTTATGACAAACCCAAAAGAAGTCTTAATGATGTCTGACGAAGAATTTCAGCAAAATTTTGCTATGTCCTTATACAGGGCTATAGTTGAGTATTTCTTCCCGGAGGAAAGAAGGCTCACTTTAATCCAAGGAACTTATGGAGCTGGGGAATGACTCTGACCTCATAGCCAAGGGAGAGCAACCTATCCTGTAGCTCAAGGGCTTTTTTTACAAACCTCTCCTTATTACCCTCTGGCTGTAATACTACACAACTTCTTTTTAGAAAGTCCTCAAACCTTAGAAGGTCCTTTAGCTCAAGTTCTTCATCCACCACAAACTTAAGCTCCTTAGCATACTTTCTTATCTCTGACCTTATATACCAGCTTGCCACAGCCTTCGGGGAGCAGGTAATGTGTATAAGGTTGGCTACCTCTTCAAGCCCTTCCTGCCACAGGGTACCATTGGTTTCTATCTGCACAGACTTGCCCATCTTTAAAAGCTCTTTCACTAAAAGGTGAAGGTTTTCTTCGGTAAAGGGCTCACCTCCCGTTATTACCACATGCCTGTGTGGGTAAGAGGAGATAATATTTAAAAGCTCCTCAAGGCTTTTCTTTTCTTCTTTGAAGCTAAGGGCTGAAGGCTGGTCGCACCAAGGACAGCGTAGATTACAGCCCTGAATTCTGATAAAGAGGCTGGGAGTGCCAGCTAAAAGCCCTTCACCCTGTATGGTGGGGTATATTTCATTTATACCTATTGTGGCTGTTCTAACTTCACTTCGTAGCATTCTATGATATCACCCACTTTAACATCGTTGTAGTCCTTTAGCTTTATGCCACATTCAAAGCCCTTTGCCACCTCCATCACATCCTCTTTAAACCTTTTTAGGCTTTCTATCTTTCCGTCATACACAACCACACCGTTTCTTATAAGCCTTGCCCTTGCGTTTCTCAGGATTTTACCTTCTAACACATAACAGCCAGCTACCGTTCCAATACCCTTGACCTTGAAGGTAGCCCTTACCTCAGCAGAACCATGCACCACCTCTTTTTCAACGGGTTTGAGCATACCTTTTAGAGCCTTCTTCACATCCTCTATAGCCTCGTATATGATGCTGTATAGCTTTATATCCACCTTTTCCCTTTCCGCCGCTTCCTTTGCCTTAACATCTGGTCTTGTGTTAAAGCCTATGATTATGGCACCGCTTGCTTTTGCTAACATCACATCGTTTTCTGTAATTCCACCCACATCGCCGTGTATAATCCTGACAGATACCTCAGGCGTTGAAAGTTCAGTTAGGGATTTTTTAAGGGCTTCTAAGGAGCCAACCGTATCCGTTTTAACTATTAACCTCAGTTCCTTTAGCTCTCCTTCCTGTATTTTCTTAAAGACTTCCTCAAGTGATAGTCCCATAGATACCTTTTCCGCATATTCTTTCTTTATTTTTCTTTGCTCTGCTATCTGCCTTGCTTTTCTTTCATCTTCAACCACTTTTAGCTGGTCTCCTGCCATGGGAAGCTCTTCAAAGCCTAATATTTCAACGGGTGTGGATGGTCCAGCCTCATTAACCCTTCTGCCCTTATCGTCAAACATAGCTCTTACACGCCCGTATGTGGTACCTGCAACGAATACATCACCCAGTCTCAGCGTTCCGTTTTGTACCAAAACAGTAGCCACTGGACCCCTTTGCTTGTCCAACTTAGATTCTATGACGGTGCCCCTTGCGGGCTTGTCTGGGTCAGCTTTAAGCTCAAGCATTTCTGCTAAGAGTAGTATGTATTCAAGTAATTGGTCTATATTCTGACCGGTTTTTGCAGAAACATCCACGAATATGGTATCACCACCCCACTCTTCTGGTATCAGCCCCAGTTCTGATAACTCACGCCTAACTCTTTGAGGGTCCGCACCCGGTTTGTCTATCTTATTTACGGCGACTATGATGGGCACGTTGAAGGCTTTTGCGTGGTTTATAGCCTCTACCGTCTGTGGCATCACGCCATCATCGGCTGCCACCACAAGAACCGCGATATCTGTCACCTGTGCTCCCCTTGCTCTCAGTGAAGTAAAGGCTTCATGCCCGGGTGTGTCCAAGAAGGTTATCTTTCTGCCATCTGGGAGCTCCACCACAGAAGCCCCTATGTGCTGGGTTATACCGCCCTTTTCCCTCAAAGCCACGTTGGTTTTTCTTATGGTATCTAAAAGCGTGGTTTTGCCATGGTCCACATGCCCCATCACAACCACTACTGGTGGTCTTGGTGTAGTACCTTCCTCGGGGGTTTCCTGTTCTTCCTCTTCTACCTCCTCCTTCTTCAGCTCCGCAAGAAAGCCCAAGGCTTCTGCCACCTCAAGGGCTGTTTCTGGTGGTATGGTCTGGTTTATGGTGGCAAGTATGCCCTTTTTTAAAAGCTCCGCCATCACCTGATTGGGGGGCACACCGAGTAGCTCAGCCAGTTCTCTTACTGTAACTATTTCAGGTATTTGAACAATCTTTATTTCTTCTTCCTTTTCTTCCCTCTTTTCCTTTTTTACCTGTTGTTGAAGCTTCTTGAGAGCAAGCTCTTCTGCTTTGCTAACTTTATCCTTTCTTTCCTGCACCTTAGCCCTTTCTTCAACCCTGTGTTCGCGTGGTGGCGGCATGGGCGGTGGTGCGGGCACCCGAGGCGGGAAAGGCTTTCTAACCTCCGTTCTTGTGGGCTTTTCTGGTTTTTCTGTGGTTGCTACCCTTTTTTGCAAGGTGGTTTCTCTTAATTCCGCCTTCCTTTCTTGCGGTTTATGTTCTTTTTGTCTTTTTTCTTCTCTATATTTGGGGGCTTGTCTTTTTTCTTGTGTTGCTTCCCTACTTTCAACCCTGGCTGGCTTCTGCACCTCTTCCTTTATTGCACCTTCTTCCGTCTTTTCTTCTTTTTTTTCTAAGACCGCAACCTGCTCCTTTTCCTCCTCTTTAAGCCCATTTTCGCCCTCCTTATTAACCGGAAAATGGTCGTATATTATCTGTAGCTCTTCTTCCTCAAGGTAAGCAAAATTGCTTTTCTTTATGCCCCATTCCTTGAGAACGCTCTGAACCTCCTTTACTGATACACCCAATTCTTTTGCCACATCCTGAAGCCTGCGTTTTTCCATAAAGTATAATTATAAGCCTGAAAATGCTGTCTGTGGTTATACGCACTAAAAACGAGGAACAAAACATAGAAAGGGCAATAAGAAGCCTTATGGAGCTTGCTCAAGAAATAATTGTTGTGGATTCTGGTTCTGAAGACAGGACGGTAGATATAGCAAAAAGCCTCGGTGCCAAGGTGTATTTTAAAGAATGGGAGGGTTATGCCAATCAGCTAAATTACGGCATAAGCCTATGTTCAGGAGACTGGGTTCTGGTAATTGATGCGGACGAAGAGGTTTCTGATAGGCTAAGGGAAAGTATAAAGAAGGAACTGCAAAACCCTAAGTATGATGTCTATATGCTGTGTAGAAGAACTTATTATCTGGGTGCTTTCCTAAATCATGCCTGGTATCCGGAGTGGAGGGTCAGGCTCTTCAAGAAAGGTAAGGTAAGGTTTGAAGGGAAGCTTCATGAGAAGGCAATATTTGAGGGAAAAGCGGGCAAACTGCAAGGAGATTTGTATCACTATTCTTTTGAAAGCCTATATGACCAGTATATAAAGACGGTGGATTATGCTAAAAAGATGGCATATATAATGAAGGAAGAGGGAAGAAGCTTTAAGCTATACAATTTGCTTTTCAATCCCTTCTGGCATTTTGTAAAAGTTTATTTTCTTCAACTAGGTTTCATGGACGGTATAAGAGGGCTTTTTGTAGCTTCATCGTCTTTCATATATGCCTTTTTAAAATATAAATTTTTGTATGAACTTGAACTTTCGGAAAAAGAAGGAAGACTATGGTAAGCGTTGTAATACCTGTCTATAACGGTGAAAAATTTGTACTTAGAACGATTGAGTGTGTGCTATCGCAGAGCTTTAAAGTAGAGCAGATAATAGTCATTGACGATGCATCCACTGACAGGACGCAGGAACTTATTTTGAAGGAATTTCCCAAGGAAGTTATATATCACAGAAATGAGAAAAATATGGAAAGATGCTACTCAAGGAACCTTGGAGCAAGCCTTGCAAAGGGTGAGTATATATTCTTCCTTGACCACGATGACCTCTGGGAAAAGGAGCATGTGGAGAAAGTTCTTGAAAACTGGGGAGATGCGCACATAGTTTATGCTTTTCCAAGAAAATACATAGACGATGAAGGAAAACTTATGAGGGTTTCGAAAAAACGCCTGCCTGCTGATGTGGGTGTTCTTATATTTTCCGGAATGATAGGATTTCCTTCCGCTACCGCCTTCAAGAAAGAAAGTTTTGAAGAATATGAAGATGAATTCATGTTGAGGGAAGATTGGGAGGTGTTCATAAGAGCATATTTTAAAGGTCTCAAGATAAAAGTTATAGATACTAACACAGTTATGATAAGGGAACATTCTGGTCGCACCAGTAAGAGTAGAAGACTTTATGAAGGCACTTTGAAAGTCTATGAGATTTATAAGGATAGAGTGCCTAAGGAATATCTTTCTTATTTTCTTTTTCACGTGGGGGAGACTTGTATGCGGTTTGCGGACTTAAAGAGAGGATGGGCTTTTGTGTTAAAGGCTTTAGCTGAAAAACCATCTCTTTTCCTGTCTGGAAGAAGGCTTTTGAGCCTCTTAAAGAGGGGGTTGAGGTTTTACAGCCATGCTTAGTATTCGTATGCGGGCGGAGCTTGAAGGCAGGCATGTTTCCGGTGCGGAGAGGCTAATACCTGCGGAGGAGCTTGATAAGGCTGTTAAAGAGCTTATAAGAAGGCCGAAGGCTTATGATAAGCTTGTAATCACCGTTGAGAAGGTAAAAGGAATTCATGTAATACCCAAAGCCCTAACCATATACAGTTATGACTTTAAGAGCGTAGAGGAAGCTCATAGCTTTGCGGTAGAACTTTTAAAAAAGGAAGGAGTTCCTGAAGAGCTTTCAAGAAAAGCTATAGAACTTCTAAAGAGGGGAGCAAACCCAGAGGGAGGAAACATGAGAGGGGCGGTGCTAATGGATATTCAGACAGGTGAAAGGCTTGAACCTGACCAAGAAAGAGGTATAAGGACGGTCAGGGTTGATTGGAAAGACAGAAAAGCCATAAGGAGGCTTCTTAGGGAAAGAGGTATAAAAAAACATTACATTGATAGGCTTATTGATGCTCTGGCTTTGGCTACTAAGAATGTTTATTGTGGTGTTATTGCGGAGTTATGCTGGAGTGATGACCCAGATTACATAACTGGTTATGTGGCTGGTCCAAACATAGGCTACAGAAGGATTAAACCCATGAAGGAAGAAGGCGCGCCCTTAGGGGGAAGGGTATATTTTGTTAAAAGTGAGGCGGTAGTGGAGCTTATTGAGTGTCTTGAAGGTAAAGCCTTTCTCATAGAGAACTTATAAAAGTATGCTAAAACTCTTATATAAGCACCACTTAATAAGCCATAAGAAATTTAAATTGACAAGTGTCAGATATATGTTTTAAACTGAGTTTAATACTTTTTAAAAGGGAGGTGTAGCATGAGAAAGCTAATACTTTCAACAGCTCTTTTCGGTGCAGTGGGGCTTTCCTTTGCCACCAACGGAGACAATCTTATAGGAATTTCACCAGCCTCAAGGGGTATGGGTGGCATAGGTGTAGGTATGCCCGTAGGACCCACCGACAGCATCTTTAGAAACCCCGCATGGATGAGCCAGTACAAAGGCTTTAACCTGAGCTTTGGTGGAATACTCTTTATGCCCCATGTCAAAGCAAAGAGTAATGTAACTCCTTCAGGTCCCATGAACCCACCTGCATCCGCCACCAGCGAAGCAAAAACCTTTGTAATACCAGAAGTGGGAATAGTTCACCAGATCAATGACAAACTTACCTTCGGTATAGGAGCTTTTGGTGTATCTGGTATGGGTGTGGACTACAGAAATAAAGATCCCAGGCTTGCCAACATGCACACCACTTTACAGTTTATGAGAGTAATACCAGCACTTTCATATAAGATAAACGATGCCATTTCTGTTTCGGGTGCTATCCATCTGGCTTACGGCTCTCTGGATATGGGGGCAAACATGTGTACTCCTTCTTCTCCTCCTACTTGCTGGAACGCGGGAGGTGGGCAGTCCCAAACATACGGCATAGGAGCGCAGGTAGGTGTGGCTTATAACATGGGCGACTTTGTATACGCAGGTCTTACCTATCAAAGCCCAATTTCTATGACCTATAAGAGAGTTTTTGACTCCAATGGTGATGGAACATATGAAGACCTCAAACTTACCCAGCCTCAAGAGCTTGCCTTTGGTTTGGGTGTAAAGCCCATGGATAACCTAAAGGTGGGTATGGATATAAGATGGATAAACTGGAAGAATGCAAAGGGTTATAAAGAGTTCCAGTGGAAGGACCAATGGGTAATTGCCATAGGTGGTGAGTACAAACCCATACCCAAGCTTGCCCTAAGGGCTGGTTATAACTATGGAAAGTCTCCTATAAGGGGAGGGGCTAAAAACCTTATGAACGCAAATGGAATTCCTAATTTTGCAGCACCCTTCAGCGATTTCAACATTGCCTGGTTTAACCTTATAGGCTTTCCTGCTGTCACGGAACAGCACATAACTCTCGGTCTTGGCTACGAATTTACCAAAAACTTCAGCATAGACCTTGCTTACAAACACGCCTTCAACAAGAAGGTGAAGGCTACAGACAATGCAGGAATGGGCTTTATTGTAGAAGCCCAAAACGCCCAGAACGCTGTATCTGTGGGACTTAATTGGAAGTTCTAAGTTTTTGGGGGCTTTGCCCCCTTTGAATTCTGACGAGTCTCATACAAAAGTAAAACCTTCCTCTGATAGAATTCTTTCAAAACTCTCAAGGAGGTAGAAGATGGAATTCAGGCACGTATTTGTTTGCGTCAATCAAAGACCACCCGGTCATCCTATGGGCTCCTGTGCGGAAAGGGGCAGTAGGGAAATATTTATGAAACTTCAAGAAAAGCTTCAAACAGACCCAGAGCTTTTTATGAGCGTGGCTATAACGCCTACAGGCTGTCTTGGTCCCTGCGGTCTTGGTCCTACCATAGTGGTTTATCCTGATGCGGTATGGTATGGAAATGTAAAACTTTCAGATGTAGATGAAATAGTGGAAAGCCACTTAAAGAAAGGACAACCTGTGGAAAGGCTTGTAGTTTCTAAAGGTAAGCCTCCGGGTATGTTTTAAAAAAATGGGGGCTATACTGCCCCCGGCACACCTTCTTCTTCAAACTCTATTTCCATCTTTTCCGCGGGTATTATGGTGGTTATGGCGTGCTTATATACAAGGGTTTGCTGGCGACCGTCCTCCATCAGTATAGTGTAAAGGTCAAAGGAGCGGATTCTTCCCTGAAGCCTCACGCCGTTGATTAGATAAATGGTTACCTTTACCCTTCTCTTCCTTGCGGTGTTCAAAAAAGCTTCCTGAAGCTTGTAAGCCATTTTCAGCTCCTCCTTTCCAAAAATTCCATAGTTGTGTTATATAGTCTTTCAGCAAGACTATTATAATACTCGTAGTTTTCCAATTTTTCAAGTAGTTCCTGCGGAAAGACCCAGTAGCCCCTGTAAGCACCCACAAAGGCACCTACTAAGTATCCTATGGCATCCGTGTCTCCACCGGCAGGTCCGCAGGCATTTACAGCCTTAAAAAAGGCTTCAAGGGGGTCTTCTATGTATCGTAGGAAGATAAAGAGGGAAAGGGGCAGTGCTTCAAAAACAAAGGTGGAGTTTCCTATGATTTTTATGGCTTCTTCAAGCTCTAAACCTTCCTGAAGGAGCTCGCTTATCCTCTCAAAGTATGTCCTGTTTTTTTCATACTTTATAAAACCTGCAAGGCTTTCAAGGAAAGCTTGCCTTTCTTGGAGTAGCTCAAGCTGGAAGCTATCTGAGGTAAGGTGCGCTATAGCAACGGAAACCAATGCGCTGGCATCATAGACTTCTTTGCTCCTGTGGGTTATAAGGCTTACAAGCCTGCCCGCCTCACTGGCAAGGTAAGGATTATAGTGGTGAAAAAGTCCAGTTATCACACACCTTAGAACACCCTCCACGGAGGAAGAATACAGGCCGGCGGGCTCAAGTTCAATGCCAGAGGACAGAAGGTTTATGGCTGTCAGCAGGGCTGGATCTGGATAGCGGTGAAGTTCCTCCTTCTGAGCCCATCTAGCAAGAAGTGAAAAGTAGTGGTATGGGTCTATGGACTTTCTCTGCACTATGCTCTCCGCAAGCAGGATGCTTATAGTGGTCTCGTCTGTAGTCCATTCAGGCTCAAGACCTACCGCAGGGCTCGAAGGGTGTGGCTCTGCAAAGCTCCTTACCTCGCCCCCATAAAAGGCTTTAGCCTCTTCCTCCGGCACGTCCTCTAAAGCCTTACCAAGGGCATCACCCAAGGCACTTCCAAGTATAACACCTTTAAACTTATCTAAAAGCTCTTCCATAAGACTAAAGATTATATACCTCAGAAAAATTCTTCCTTACCGCGGACTTCCAGTCCTTCATGCCCCTTTCCACTTCATCAAGCTCTTCTTCCATAAGGCTCGTAAATTTGTAATCTACCACCTTTGGAAAGTTTTCTTTTATGTAATCAAGCACTTCAAAGGCAAGCTCTGTGGGTTTAAGGTAGCCCTTCTCTTCCACCACATACCCTCTATCCTTCAGGGTTTTTACTATGCTTGCGTAGGTGGAGGGTCTTCCAATGCCGAGCTCTTCAAGCTTTTTAACAAGGCTTCCCTCCGTGTATCTTGGCGGTGGTTGTGTCTGCCTTTTTTCAAGGGTTAGCTTCTTAGGCTTTAACAGCTCACCCCTTTTTAGCTCTGGCAGTTTTGAAAGTTCTAACTCTTCAGGGTATATGCGCAGGTATCCATCAAACTTCAGCTCCCTCCCCTTAGCCACAAATTCAAGCTTCTCACCCTTGACCTTTTCATAAACAGGCACAAGAAGGGCTTTTTTCACCTCTAAGAGAGCGGGACTTGCAAGGCTTGCAAGCGTTCTGCTGAATATGAGCCTGTATAACTCTAAGGCTTTGCCGGTAAGGTTAGGAGCCTTTAAGGATGTAGGTCTTATGCACTCATGGGCACCCTGAGAGCTCGCTTTTTCCTTGAATTTTCTCAGCATGCCCACATAAGCCTTTCCATAAACCCTTTCAATATAGGACATAAACTCCTGAGCCTTCTGTGGGTTCATGCGGTGGCTATCTGTGCGCGGGTATGTTATATATCCCTCTTCATACAGTGCCTGAGCCAGCTTCTGCACCTGCTCTACGCTCAGCTTCAGCACTTGACTGGCAACCGCCTGAAGGCTTGCGGTTATAAAGGGCTTGGGCGGTTCTTTTGTCTCCTCCTCCTTCTCAAAGAAGACTACCTCAAAAAGGGCATCCTTTATCTTATCAAGGTAGGGCTTTGCGTTTTCTGGCTTTTCAAACCTGTAGTCCCAGACGGCGTAGAATTCCACACCATCCTTCTCAAAAACAGCCTTTATGTAGTAATATTCCTTTCTTTTAAAGTTCATTATCTCAAGCTCCCTCTCCACCACAAGCCTTAAGGCTGGCGACTGGACCCTTCCCACAGAAAGGCTTCTCTTTCTCAAAGCCTTCCATAAGAAGGGTGAAAGCTTATAACCAATAAGCCTGTCAAGAACTCTTCTGGCAAACTGAGCATGTACAAGGTTTGTGTTTACATCTCCAGCCTTTTCAATGGATTCTTTTATACTGTTGGGGGTTATCTCATAAAAAACAGCCCTTTTTACAGGCTTTTTGAGCTTTTCAAGCTCTCTTTTTACAAAAAAGGCTATGGCTTCTCCTTCCCTGTCCGGGTCTGTGCCTATGTATATCTCCTGTGCCCTGTTAGCCAGACTCTTAACCTGTTCCATAAGCTTTTTCTTCCCCCTTACCCATACAAAGGTGGGCTTTAGTGTTTCTTCATCTACACCCAAAGAGTCAGGCGGTAGGTCCTTTATATGCCCAAGAGTGGCTTTTACTATCCAGCCCTTTCCTAAATACTTGGCTATAGTCTTTGCCTTTGTTGGGCTTTCCACTATGAAGAGCTTCATCGTGTTATAATATAAGACAAAAGCTGAAAGGAGGCAGGTATGAGGCTAACCCTTAGCGTTATTAAGGCGGATATTGGGGGGTATGTGGGGCACTCCTCTGCTCACCCTGAGGTGGTGGAGAAGGTCAAGGAAATAGGTTTCAAGGAAGTGGAAAAGGGAAACCTGATTGACTGTCAGGTGCTTGTATGCGGAGATGATATAGCCCTTGTTATGACGCATACGCACGGCGTTGATAGTGAGCTGGTTCATGGCATTGCCTGGAGAGCCTTTGAAGAAGGAACTCAAGTGGCTAAAAGGCTCAAGCTCTATGGTGCCGGTCAGGACTTACTTTCAGATACCTTTTCTGGTAATGTGAAGGGAATGGGTCCCGGCGTGGCGGAGATGGAGTTTGAAGAGCGTCCCTCTGAACCTGTAATAGTCTTTTTTGCGGACAAAACCGCCCCAAGTGCCTGGAGTTTACCCCTTTATGAGATGTTTGCGGACCCTATGGTATGTGCTGGGCTTGTGATAGACCCGAAGATGCATGATGGTTTTACCTTTGAGGTGCTTGACACCTTTACAGGAAAGGCAGTAAGGCTATCCACGCCTGCGGAGCTTTACGACCTTCTGGCTTTGATAGGCTCTGTGGGGCGCTATGCGGTAAAGAGCGTATGGAGGAACTCGGATGGAGAGATAGCGGCGGTTGCCTCCACCCAAAGGCTTTCTCTGATTGCAGGCAAGTATGTGGGCAAAGATGACCCTGTGATGATTGTAAGGGCTCAGTCGGGCTTTCCTGCCATAGGGGAGATTTTAGAGCCCTTTGCAAGACCTTGGATAGTGGAAGGGTGGATGAGAGGCTCACACAACGGACCTCTAATGCCCGTATCCTTTAGGCATGCCACACCCTCAAGGTTTGACGGACCTCCAAGGGTAATAGCCGCAGGATACCAGATAGCCGGCGGAAAGCTGATAGGTCCCAGAGACCTCTTTGATGACCCAGCCTTTGATAAGGCACGGGAGCAAGCCCAGCTCATAGCAGATATTCTCAGAAGACAGGGTATTTTTGAACCCCACAGGCTACCCTCTGAAGAGATGGAATATACTACCCTGCCCAAGATACTCAAAAAGCTTGAGGGCAGGTTCTACGAGCTGGAAGAAGGTAAGAAGGCACCCACAGGTGAAGAACACCATACGGAGACGGACTGATGGAAAAGATATACAGCATAGAAGAAAGGGTGGTTTTAATAGTGCAGGAGTTTGTTTCAGACCTTGAGAGGGAGCCCTTCCCCTCCCTGCTCTCTGAATACCGCTTTAGGCTTCGCTCCAAGTTGGTGGAGCTTATAAACCAGTTTCCCACAGACGTAGGAGCAAGAAATGCCAGCTTTGACAGTGCTTTAGAAGGCATTTTAAAGTCTTTTGAAGAGAGGATAAATAAAGCGAACCTTGAAAATAAAAGAGAGCTTGAGAGGATAATAAGAACCTTAGAAGAGACAAATGAGGTGTTAAAAGAATTTCTGTATGGAGAGCAAATAAGAGACAAGTCGGTCCTTTCAAAGGTTTCTGGAAGGCTTGGTGAGTGGTCTGAAAGGCTAAAGTTAGAATTCAGAAGACGTTTTGGAGGCATTTTAAACAGGATAAAATCGCTCTTTGGTAGATGACGGTCTTTTTTATAGTCTCTTTTGCCTGGCTTTTTCAATCTCTTACAGGCTTTGGTGCTGGTATCTTTATAATAGGATTACTCTCCCTCTTTTATGACCCAAAGGCGGTGGTGGTGTCCTCTGCGGTTTTTAATCTTTTAGGCACGCTCGGACTTCTTCTTCAGAACAGGAAAGGAAGAATAGAGCCTTACCTTATGCTCTCTTTATTGCTTGGGTCTGTGCCAGGCATATACCTTGGTGCATACCTTCTTGATATTATTGATAGCAAAAGTCTTAAGCTTCTTATAGCTCTATTTATCATTTTACTTGGCTTATACGACCTTCTTGTTCAGAAGAAACTTCTTAAGTTAAAACTCGGAAGGCGTGCAGGACCCTTTATGGGCTTTCTCGGAGGGCTTTTCGCGGGTCTTGTGGGTATGGGAGGACCACCTCCTGTGGTATTTCTAAACCAGCAGCTTAGAGACCCACAATCTATAAGACTTATGCTAAATCTGCTTTTCACCTCTAATATACTCTTCAGACTTATCTTTTATAAGGGATTTGATGTGGTGAGGTTAGAGAGGGGTTTTCTACTTCTTGGGCTTGCTGGCGTGCTGGCGGGGCTTTTAATAGGTGCTTTTCTTTCTCACTTCATAAAAGCAAAAGTCTATAAAGGTTTGGTAAGCTACTCTGTCATGTTTCTTGGCTTTCTTCTACTTCTTTTTTCCTTAAGATAGGGCTTATAATCTTTTCCATGAAGATAGGTTATGTAGCAATAGTGGGGAAGCCCAATGTGGGCAAATCAACCCTGCTGAACCAGATACTTGGCACGAAGGTTTCCATAATCTCTCCAAAGCCGGGCACAACACGCATAAGGGTTTTGGGTGTTAAGAACATACCGGGAGAGGCTCAGGTGGTTTTCCTTGACACACCGGGCATATACAGACCTAAGGACGCTCTGGGCGAGGCTATGGTGGAGGTTGCCAGCAGTTCCCTTCAGGATGCGGACCTCATACTCTTTATGATAGATGCGGAGGATGGTTTCAGGGAAGATGACCGGCAGGTCTTTGAAAAGTATATAAAGCCCTATGCACAGGAAAAGCCAGTCTTTTTGGTGATAAACAAGGTGGATAAAGTGGGCGGTGTGGGTGAGCTTCTGCCCCTTGCGGAAGAAATCCACAAACAATACCCCGAGTTTAAAGAAATAGTGCCAATAAGTGCCTTAAAGGGCTACAATGTAGATGAGCTTTTAAAGACCATAATCAAATATCTTCCTGAGGGTGAGCCTCTTTTTCCAGAAGATATGATAACAGACCTTCCCTTCAGGCTAATGGCGGCGGAGATAATAAGAGAAAAGGTGCTTTTAAAGGTGCATCAGGAAATTCCTCAGGGCGTGGCTGTTATGGTAACAGAGGTCTCCGACGGAAGGCATGACCCGAATGTGCTGGTGGTAAAGGCGGAGATAATAGTGGACAGGGAAAACTACAAGCCTATCATAATAGGCAAGGGAGGACAGAGGCTAAAAGCCATAGGCAGGATGGCAAGGGAAGAGTTGGAGCTAATTACAGGCAGGAAGGTATATCTTGAACTTTTTGTGAGGGTAAAGCCCGACTGGAAGAAAAGACCCGAATTAGTCAAGAGCTTTGGATACAGCCTCTGAAGAAACTACCAAAACCACGTTTGCCTTTTTGGCAAGCTCCTTGTTAAGCTCCTTCACACTCTGAGCTTCTGCCACAACCAGCTTCTTTTTTAAAAGTTTCTCCGTAAGCCTTCTGGCGGTTTTTCTGTCTTTGACTTCTAAAACCTTCATACCTTTACCTCCTTACTTCTTAAATATAGGAACTTTTTGTTAAGATTTTGTTAAGAGGGCTTCTTCAAGGCTTTCAAACCTCCTGCAGGTAGGACCCTCGCAGACCACAAGACCCTCCACAGGGCTTTTCAGGACAAACTTGAAGGGTCTGTAGGCTCTGAGGGCTTGGTCAAAGAGGTCAGAGGCTTCCACCTTGAAAATGCCCTTCAGATAGGCATACAGGCTAAGAAGGTAAGAGTGTGAAACCATAGGCATATCTTTTACAAAGCCTGCAAAAGCCTGCAGGGTCTTTTCCGCATAATCCAGATACCTGCCATCAGCTGTTAGCGTACCAAGGAGCAGTAGCAGGTATCCCGCAGAGCCATTAGCAGACTGCGTAGGCGTGTCCTGAAGGTTTTTGAACCTCACCTTTAAAAGCCCTTCGCCCTCCTGTGCCATGTCATAAAAACCCCACCCCTGCGGGTCCCAGAAAAGGTCTATGGCTCTGTCAGTAAGCTCCTTTGAAAGCTCAAGGTATTTTACCTCCTGAGTAAGCTCATATACACTTAGCAGGGCGATAGCCATAAAGATGTAGTCTTCTGAAAAGCCCTGTACGTCTTCCTTGTGGTAAAGAAGCCCATCTTTATAATACTGGTCTAAAAGCCTGTGAGTGGTCTTTACCGCCATCTCTTTAGCCCACGGGTCTGAAAAACCCTTGTAGTAATCACACAGAGCCTGCACCATAAGGGCGTTCCAGTTAGTGTATATGGTTCTGTCAATGAAGGGCATTTCCCTCTTTTCTCTGTATCTGAGCAGCCTGTTCCTTATTTGTTTAAGGAGTCTTTTTACCATCTGAGGCTCCATGCCTGAAGCTTCTGCCACTTTGTCCTCTTCTACCTTTATGTAAAGCACATGCCTGTCTTTCTCATGGGGCATGGGGGCAAGCCCAAAGTGAAGCGTAAAGAGCTTGAGTTCCTCAGGCTCAAGCAATTCCTCTATTTCTTTCCTGCTGAAGGTGTAGTATCCTCCCTCCTCTAAAAGTCCAATGTCTGCATCCTGAGAGGCATAAAAACCACCTTCCGGGTCTGAGCCGTATCTTCTGTAATACTCAACTATACCCCTTGCCACGTATTCATAAAGCTCCCTTCCAAAGACCCTGTAAGCCCATGAATAAAGGCTTAACAGCTCCGCATTATCGTAGAGCATCTTCTCAAAGTGGGGCACATGCCAGTCCTCATCGGTAGAATATCTGAAAAAGCCCCCAAGCAGGTGGTCGTATATGCCACCCTTTGCCATAGCGTCAAGGGAGGTAAGAAGGGCTTTTTCAAGCAACGGAGAAGGTTTAAAGTAGTTATGAACCATTAAAAGCTCAAAAGCCTTTGCATGGTGAAACTTGGGGGCAGAACCTATACCTCCCTTCTGGTAGTCTATGGCGGTAAGCAGGGCGGGTATGCCCCTTTCAAGAAGCTCTTCTCCTACAAAATCTTTAAAGTTCTGCTGGCTGTAGTTTTTGAGGCTTTCAAAGATGCTTTCCGCGGACTTAAGGACCCTCAGCCTGTCTTCCTTCCACAGCTGAGCAATCCTTAAAAGAAGGCTTTTAAAGCCCGGTCTTCCCCACCTGTCCTCCGGAGGAAAATAGGTACCTCCAAAGAAGGCTTTACCGTCAGGCGTTAAAAAGACAGTAAGGGGCCAGCCTCCGCTACCTGTGAGGGCTATAACCACCTCCTGATACCTTCTGTCTATGTCTGGCCTTTCGTCCCTGTCCACCTTTATAGCTACAAAGTTCTCGTTTATTATCCTTGCTATCTCTGGGTCTTCAAAGCTTTCATGTGCCATCACATGACACCAGTGGCACCATACACCGCCTATGGAAAGAAGTATTGGTTTATCCTCCTTTTTTGCCCTTTCAAAGGCTTCTTCCGACCATTCATACCAGTCCACAGGCTGATGGGCGGATTTAAGCAAATAGGGGCTTTTTGAGTTTATAAGTCTGTTAGGCATGACATCCTCCAGTTTTTAGATAAACCTAAGAGTAAAAGACAAGATTTCAGTGAGCTATCTCAGCCTTTACCTCTTAAGCATGTAGTCAAAATTCACCTTCCATTTTCTACCACTGCTATCTGTTATATAGACGTTGACCGCGTATAACCCTTCCTCCTCCATCTGGAACCATCCGCCGAAGTTATCACCATACTGGTGAGGATACTTGTGGAGTTCTCTCTTCTGGGCTCTCAGGAGGGGAGAACGTACCTCCGCCTCTACTTTAAAGTCAGAAAGATAGACTATCCTGTCTCCCTCCTTCTTCCATATGGCAACTGCCAGGTGATGCGTATCATATTTGGTGGGTGTGCCATTGTGCTTTTCAAGAAGGCTGTAAGCTCTCGGAAAGTTCTTTTTAAGCTCTTCAATGCTAACTATACCTATGCTAACGTTGAACTCCTGAAGCCTCTTTGTAAGGGGCGTGTTTAGAAGTATGCTGTCCTCCTGTGCAAAGGAAAGAAGGCCCACCGTCAGAAGCAGGAAAATAGTAAAGAAGACCCTTTTCATAGCCCAACCTCCTAAAGATAATTCTAACTTCAATGCGCGTAAAAGGCAATAAAAAGTATTTTGGCTATTCATAAGCATAGCTTATATTTTTCTACATGAGGATTGAGCTTTTGCCTCCTGAAGTCAAATCCCGCATATCTTCCGGAGAGGTGATAGAAGGACCAGCGGAGGTGGTTAAAGAGCTTTTAGAAAATTCTCTTGATGCGGGGGCAACCAGTATAGTCCTTGAGGTGGTTAAGGGGGGCAAAAGGTTTATATCTGTGGCCGACAACGGCATGGGTATTCACCCGCAGGATATGGAAAAGGCAATCCTTAGTGGTGCCACCAGCAAGCTTAAAAGCCTTGAGGACTTATACAGGATAAGGACCTACGGCTACAGGGGTGAAGCTCTGCACGCCATAGCGAGCGTCAGCAGGCTCATTCTGAGGTCAAGATACTTTCAGGAAGAACATGGGTTTGAGCTGGTAGTGGAGGGTGGTAGGGTAATAAGCTCAAAGCCTGTGGGTATGCAAGTCGGCACTCAGGTGGAGGTCTATAACCTTTTCTACAACGTGCCTCTGAGAAGGAATTTTTTAAGCAGGGAGGATACGGAAAGGGCGAGGATATACAAAGTCTTTAAAGCTTTAGCCCTTGCAAACCCACATGTAGCCTTCAGGGTGGTGTCAGAGGGCAAAGAAGCCTACAGGCTCAAACCGGCTGGAAGTATGAAGGAAAGGGTAGAAGAGCTGTTAGAAGAAAAAGTTGAGGAGCTGAGCTTTGAAGATGGTCCAATAAGAATAAGTATGTTCATATCCCTAAAGCAAACAAGGGGTGAGCTATACCTTTTCATAAACAGAAGGCATGTGCGGAACAGAAACCTTACTGAATACATAAAAAGCCTTGTGGGAGGGAAAAAGCTCTGCGTGTGCAGTGTTGAAATGCCATCCTACATGGTGGATGTAAACATGCATCCAAAGAAGACAGAGGTCAAGCTCCATAAAGAAAACCTTGTCAAAGAACTTCTAAGAAGGGCAGTAGGCAGGAGGAATTATTACAGCCTGCCAGCCCTCAAACAGGAGCCTGCAAGGTATGTGTTTGAACCTGAGCTGATTGGTATAATAGATGATACACTTATAGTAGCTAAGTATGGAGATTATATATACTTCTTTGACCAGCACCTGCTTTCTGAAAGATACCATTATGAGCTTGGTAAAGAAGCGGACACAGCCTGCAGGTCTTCCTGCAAGGCGGGCGACAGGCTCACCAGGGTGCAGGCTCAGGAACTTCTCCAGAGATGGCTCCACTTTGAGAACAAGGAGGTATGCCCTCATGGCAGACCATCTATTACAGGATATACCTTGGAGAGCTTTATAAGAAGCTTGGAAGGGGCTACTGAATGCTGGCAAGGAGAATAATACCCTGCCTTGATGTGGACAGAGGAAGGGTTGTAAAAGGCG
This sequence comes from Aquificota bacterium, assembly GCA_030549905.1. GTDB lineage: Bacteria > Aquificota > Aquificia > Aquificales > Aquificaceae > Pampinifervens. The sequence continues at coordinate 25,571 of JAUQQK010000005.1, forward strand.
TTAGGTTTCAGAACCTTGTGGATGCCGGAGACCCTGTGGAAGTTGCCAAGGTGTATGAAGAGGAAGGGGCGGATGAGCTTGTTTTTCTTGATATCACTGCCTCGGCAGAGGAGCGGAAAATAATGCTTCATGTGGTGAAGGCGGTGGCGGAAACGGTCTTTATGCCCTTTACAGTAGGCGGTGGTGTGTCAAGCCTTGAGGATATAAGGAAACTGCTTGAAGCGGGTGCGGACAAGGTTTCCATAAACACGTCAGCGGTCAAAAACCCACAGCTTGTGTATGAGGGTGCAAAAAGGTTTGGCTCTCAGTGTATTGTGGTAGCCATAGATGCCAGACGGAGAGGCTCAGGATGGGAGGTTTATATTCATGGCGGAAGGACGCCCACGGGGCTTGATGCGGTAGAGTGGGCAAAAAAGGTAGAAAGTCTGGGAGCAGGAGAAATACTGCTTACCTCCATGGACAGAGATGGCACAAAGTCAGGCTATGACCTTGAGCTCACAAGGGCTGTGGCTGAGGCGGTTAAGATTCCAGTGATAGCTTCGGGTGGTGCCGGCTCCATGGAGCATTTCTATGAAGCTTTTACCCATGGTAAAGCGGATGCGTGCCTTGCCGCCTCTCTGTTTCACTTTAGAGAGGTTAGCATACAGGAGCTCAAGAGCTATCTTGCCTCTAAGTCTGTTCCTGTCAGATTACCCGCATAGGTCTTCTTTTCAATACAGGCAAGGTTGTTTTGTGTTAAAAGTTTTACTAAATTTTCCGCTCTTTCCCTTGCCAGCCTTTCGTTTATATGACTTTTACCTGTGGCATCCGCAAAGCCCTTTACTTTTATCATATAGTTATCACCGTATGGAAGCAGATGTACATACATTGCCAGCCTTTCAAAGGCTTTTTCTTCTATGCGGGTTTCTCCTGCCTTAAAGTAAAAGACATATTTGTTTACAACCCACTCCCTTTTCCTTTCTATTTTTACAACAGGAGATAAGAGCTTTGGAGAATACACCACCCCCGAGCTGACCTTATACTCAAGTACCACCTCCTCGTTTGGACCAAGTTTCGGAAGCCCTATATAAACTGTATTCCTTTCCATATTATATGGAGCTGACAGGTAGTCTTCCACTATTAACGAGCTTCTGGATATTATGCGTTTGACCTTTACAAAGCTATCAAAGGAACGTTCAATCTTTTGAGCTATTATTATATCTTTTATGATAGTGCCTGATTTGTTCTTCAGCTTCACACTTACATAACCCTCTGGGCTTGCGTAGCTTTCAAAATAAACCCTCTCATCTGGCAAAACCACCTGCTCCTTTTCCACCTTAATAAACTCTACCTCCACCTTTCTATATTCTTTACCCTTTTTAGATACTACCATGTGTTCCCAGCTGACTCGGGGTAGGCTTGTAGGGCAGGCGTATAGGGAGCTGGACAGTAATATAGCTGAGATTAAAGAACTGCCGAATATACGCATACACCTCCCCATGCCTTAAATTATAAACCTACCCTTAAAATTATCAAGGGGGCAAAGCCCCCGCCTTTTAAACTGCCACCTTCTTGGGGGGTGGTGGTAGGAAGGGCTCTAAACCCTGCTCCTGAGCCCACCTCTGAGCAAGCTCATAGGCTGCCTTTGCGGTGTTAAGGTTCTTCTCTATCAGCTCTAACTTCTTCTTAAACTTCCTTTCCAGTGCAGAGTCCAGAGAGGCTGTTCCACCAGAAGCCACAAATTTCTTAAGGAACCTTGACTTTATACCCTCTTCTATAGCCTCCACACTCACCACACCTATTGCACCAAAAAGTGCACCTATCATAGCCATGTTGGTGGAAAGCTCAGTGCCGGCTATGTCTATGGCGAACTTGGTGGCTGGGAAGTTAAGCACCTTAACCTCAAGGGATTCAAGAAATTCCTTATCCTCTTCAGTGAGCAGGTCCTCTTCCGTGTTTATGATAATAAGACCCCTCCTTTTGATGCCCGAGTAAAAGGGCATGGTGTAGGATTTGCCCATGGTTATCACCTGAGGGTGGAAGACCATAATTACATCAGGGTAGACCACCTCTCCCCTATCGTATATGGGAGTCATGCCTATGCGGGCATAGCTCTCTGCTGGTGCCATTCTTTTCTCTGCACCGAAGAAGGGGTTTGAAACTGCATAGTAGCCCTCGTAGTCCGCAGCGGTGGCTATTATGTGGGCGGCGGTGACCGCACCCTGACCGCCCAGTGCTGGCATCCTTATGTTAACCCTGCTTCTCTTCATAGCAGACCCTCCTCTTTCTTCCTGTTTATCACCTCTTCCGCCTGAGGCGTCATGTATTCAAAGAAGGCAAACCTTTCCTTGTCCCTTTGCCTCATCTCATCAAGACCATCGTCCGAGTTAAGACCTATCTCTAATATGCAAGGCGTATACAGATGCACGTAGGTGGGTCCCACTTCCCTTGCCACATATATAGCCTTCTTTATAACCGTTTCCACTCTCTTGGGGGAAGATACGGTGAGCCTTGCCACATAGTGGCATCCAGAGTCTATAGCTATCTGCCAGAAGGGCACCTTATCCCACTGCTTACCCTTTGGAGCCATCTTAAAGACATGTCCTTTGACGGTAAGACCGCTTTCCTGACCGCCTGTGTTTGCATAAACCTCATTGTCAAAGCAAATGGTGGTTATCTTCTCCTGTCTGAAGAAGGACTGAAGCGTGCAGTCAAGACCTATATCCACTGTGGCACCGTCTCCTGCAAGCACTACCACGTCCTTTACCTTATCAGGGAACCTCCACTCAAGCACCCTCTTTATACCGGAAGCAACCGCATTCTGGTTTCCAAATAGAGAGTGCACCGTGTGAAGGGCTATGTGCGGGAAGACCAGGGAAGTGCAGCCGGTAGAATTGACTATTATTGTATCCTCTGGATTGGGCAGGGAGGCAAGTATGTATCTGAGAGCCATGGACTCAGGACATCCCGCACACAGAGAATGCTCTTCGATAAGCTCCTTTGAATAGGGCAGGTCCATCACACCCCTTTTGGGGTTGCCCCAGGTGGCTTTAAACTGGAGGTCCCTGATTTCCTGGGGCATAACGTCCAGAAGCTCTTCGTTTATCTCATAAATCTTAAAGGACATGTTTTACCTCCTTTCCTGTTAGTTTAAGGACCTCTTTAACTATAACCTCCGCAGGCATGGTCATACCACCAGCCACCCTTGGACCACCTATAACTTCCGCATCTGAAACACCATACAGGTATCTTCTCACCTCCCTTTCAAGCCAGCCCACCACGTTAAACTCGGGCACGAAGATGTATCTGGCACCCTTGACGGCCTGACGTAGCTCTTCAATGGGGAAGGGTCTTATGGTTTTGAGCTTTACCACTCTTGCCTTTATGCCCTCTTCCTCTTCAAGAAGTCTAACCGCTTCTTTTGCCTGAGCGGCGGCGGTTCCGCAGGCTACAAAGACAAGCTCTGCGGTAGGGTCTCCAAACTCTTCTATAAGACCCCTGAGGTAGTGCTTGGCATAAGGCCTTGACCTTTCAATGGCAGAACGTACCTCCCACTGCCAGCTGGCGTGGGTTGCGTAGGATATGTAGTTGGACTTCATCACGAAGGGGTCTCTAAGAAACCTTCCGGGTGGCACCTCAGCATCTATTACGGGCATGGGTGCTCTGTAGGGGTTGTAGGGGGGTAGAGCTATGTCGTCCGGTGGAAGCATTATGGCTTCCCTCGTGTGGGATACAAAGAAGCCGTCCACAACCGTTATCACCGGCACATGCACATCGGGCTGTTCAGCCACCACAAAGCCCGCAAGTATCATGTCAAAGAGGTCCTGAGCGTTTTCCGCATACCATATCATGCAACCTGTATCAAGCAAGAAGCCCACTTCTAAGTTGTCAGGTTGTATAGAAAGAGGAGAATTTACACCCCTTGCCATAAGCACCAGCTGGACGGGTATCCTCGTGCCAGCCCACATGGGAAAGTTTTCAAAGGCTCTTAGGGTTCCCGGTCCTGAAGTGGTGGTTATGGTTCTTGCACCTGCCAAAGCACAACCTGCTATTTCTGACATAACACCAAACTCGGATTCACCTCTGAAATATACACCCACATAGCCTTCTACCCACAGCTCGCCTATCAGGTGCGCCGCTTCTGACTGGGGAGTTATGGGGTAGGACACAGAGGCGTCCACAGAAGCCCTTTTGACCGCCTCTTTTACCGCCTCAGAGCCTGTCATGAAGTGCTTTGTCCTTGGGGCTTCAAAAAGAAGATAATCGGGGGAGACAACTCTCTGCCCCGCCCTGTTGTATATTACGGTATCGGTAGCAGTCTGCATAGCCTACCTCCTTTAAAAGATTTAGCTTTAAATGTATTAAAAAGCATGGTGGATTGAATGATAAAAATCATGCAAATACCTCCTCAAGCTCCACACAGAAGCCTTCCAGAAGCTTAGAACATACTTTGCCCTTTTCATAGGCATGAGAGAAGACCTCATACTCCTGACCCTTGAGAACTAAAACCTCTATCACCCTTTCTTCTGGAAGGACAAGCCAGAACTCTTTAACACCATACCTGGCATAAAGCTTTCTTTTATCTTCTACATCTCTTTTGAAGGTGGAAGGGGACACTATTTCCACCACAAGGTCTGGCGCGCCAAATATGCCCTTCTCTTCTACTATATGCAGGTTCTCTTTTAAAACCACCACAAGGTCTGGCTGAAGGACGGTATGCTCGCTCAAAACCACATAAAAGGGAGCAAGATATAGCTTACCCTTATCCTCCTTCCTTAGAAAAGAGGCAAATTTTATGGCGAGTTCTAAGCATGCTTCCTGATGCTTTTTACCCGGTGCTGGCATTTCTACAAGCTCACCCTCTAAAACCTCATACCTTCTGTCATCTTCCAGCTTAAGATAGTCCTCGTAAGTCCAGGGCTTTTCTGCGGTTTTCATTTCCCGAGTTCCTTCTTCACCTCTTCCGCTATTTTTATGAACTTTTCCATTTCTTCCACATGCTGGTCTCTCAAGGTTATCATGGCATCTTCATGCCCTGCCATACCGCACATGGCTATGGTAAAACAGTCCGTTTCAGCCCTTATAATCTTGAGAGCCACGTTGGCATAGTGGCAATGCACGCCTACAAAGATACAAGCCTTTATCTTGTTATGCCATATGGTAAGGTTTGGGTGGTTTGGGTTTATCTCCACCGCAGGGTTTATTTTTGGATACTTGGGCCTGTAGTCATACATGGGTATTATCTTTGCACCGAGAACCTCAGCCATCTTCTTGACAAGCCTTGCCTTTTCTTTGGCTTCCTCGTTCCACGCATACAGCACCTGAGGTCCCGGGAATATGGTGGGGTTTGGGCGTGTTAGCATGGCTTTAGCAGCTTCGCGCATAGCCACTTCTTCATCTACTATTTCATTAAACATGAGGGCTTTACCCGGCGGTGGGTTTAAAATGCCTTCATAAACCGCCACAGGGTAAGGTGAAAACCCGCTTGGTCCAAGTGTTGCCATACTTTACCTCCTTCTTAAAGTTTTATAAAAAGACCTCCTCAAGCGCCACACAGAATCCTTCCAGAAGCTTAGAACATACTTTGCCCTTTTCATAGGCATGAGAGAAGACCTCATACTCCTGACCCTTGAGAACTAAAACCTCTATCACCCTTTCTTCTGGAAGGACAAGCCAGAACTCTTTAACACCATACCTGGCATAAAGCTTTCTTTTATCTTCTACATCTCTTTTGAATGTGGAAGGGGATACTATCTCCACCACAAGGTCTGGTGCTCCAAAAACAGCCCTCTCCTGAAGAATATCCTCTCTTTCTTTAGATACAAATATTATGTCTGGCTGAACCACCAGCCTTTCAGAAAGCACCACATCTACAGGTGCGTGAAATATACTGCCTGTCTGTCTTTCCTGCAAGTAGATAAGTAGCCTGTGAAGAAGCTTTACTGAAACCTTCTGATGCTTCAGGCTTGGTGCTGGCATTTCTACAAGCTCACCCTCTAAAACCTCATACCTTCTGTCATCTTCCAGCCTGAGGTAATCCTCATAAGTCCAGAGCTTTTCTTTTGTGGTCATGGCTTACTTTTCCGCATGTACCTCTGGCATTATCATGTGAATGGCGTTTCTTTTTAACAGGTTCACGCACACATAGACGCATAAGGCACAGCCCTTGCACCTGTCCTGAACCACATAGGCATGATGCTCCTCATCTGTGTACATGAGGGTGTTGGGCTCTGGGCAGAACAGCGTACATTGCTTGCAATTATACTTACTGCATTCTTCGTTAATCACCTCCGCCACATAATACATGCCTTGCCTCCTAAGGAAAAGTAATGGGGTTTTTATAAGTTATTACTCTTGAAGTTTTTGTCAATAGTAATATATTCATTCAACAGGCTGTATGGGTAGGGTACCCCTATTACTGCTGATACTGCTTATCTCTCTTGCAAAGGGGCAGGAGAACTGCAATGCGGAAGACAGATTAAACCGCCTCAGAGCTTTACTGGAAAGTTATTACCTGTGGTGGGACAGGATTAAGGATGCACAGTGGAAGGATGAGAGGGAGCTTTTTGAATACCTGAGGAAACATGGAGACCGCTGGACTTCCATCACTAAGCGAGAGGAAGACAGGCTATGGTATTCAAGTTCTAAGCTTTTTGGGCTTGGAATCAGGTGGGATGATAAGGGTTATGTGGTAAAGGTTTTTTCAGGCTCTCCTGCTGAGAGGGCTGGTATAAGGGAGGGAGACTTAATTGTCGCTATAAATGATGTGTATGACAAAAGCAAATGGAGGAAGGCAATAGTGGATATACCTAAGGGAGGTACCATAAAGGTGGAGCTTATTAGGGGTGGGTTGTTTTTTGAGCTTGAGGTGGTAAAAGGAGAATTTACAGTACCTGTTATTGAGGAAGTTAAGACATTGACCCTGATGGGCAGGAAAGTAGGGTATGTAAAGCTTTCAAACCTTACTCAGCCAGCGGTTGGAGAGTTTAGAAAGGTTCTTGAAGGCATGCGGTCTGAAAAGGTGGACATACTTCTCCTTGACTTAAGGGATAACGGCGGTGGGCTTATATCCGTTGCCAAAGCTCTGGTGGATATGCTGGTGGGCGGTCAGGGTGTTATGTTCTACTTAGAGGGGCGGGGCAGGAACATGGGCGTTTATTATTTTGAAGGCCAGGAAGGTTGGAAGAAGCCTATTTTGGTCCTCGTTAACAAAAATACTGCCTCCGCTGCTGAGCTTACAGCGGTGCTTTTGAAAAGGTATGCAGGGGCTCTTGTGATTGGTGAGAGAACTGTAGGTAAGTATGTGGGTAGCAATATATACCAGATTGATGATTGCGGAAATGTGTTGAGGCTTATAACCTTTGAGATGAAACTGCCCGATGGACAAAGGGTGGTTAGCGAAAAGGGCATAGAGCCAGACTGCCCCCTTAAGAGGGAAAACCCTGTAGAAGAAGCTCTTATGTGCTTTTCCTCTCGATGGACTGAAGAAGTTCCCGCAGGGCAGAAATGAGCTCTTCCTTGCTTCTTTTCGTCTCTATCCTTATGGCTTCCTTTGGGGCTGCAAATCTTTCCTTCTGCCTCCTGTATATTTCTATGTCCGCATCGGAAATATCTACTCTCTCTTTCAGTCTTCTTATTACCTCCTCCTCATCAGCCAAGGTAAGCAGGATAACTACCTCTGGAAAATTGGCTTTCAGCAAGTCCCTCTGCCACTCTTCTATAAAGGTGGCATCTAATACTACCTTTTTACCTTCCTTAACTGCCCTCTTTGCCCTGTTTATCATCTCTTCATAAACCCTTCTGGTGAAATCCTCCGAGTAAATACCCTTTCCATATGCTTCCTTTACTTTAACTTCTGGCTTCAGGCCCGCAAGCTCTTTCCTTATTTCATCGCTCCTTATCCACTCAAAACCAAACTCCTCATGCAGGATACGGGCTATAAAGGATTTTCCTGAGCCAGAAGGACCCATAACCGCCACAATCATTCTATGCCAAGCTCCTTAAGGAGCATGGGGCTATAACCCTCAATGACTTTGTATTTACCTAAAATTATGTTGTAAGGCGTTCCCTGCACGTTCAGCCTTTCCGCCACCTTAATGTGTTCATACACTAAAGGACAATCCTTCACAGCGGGCGGTTTTCCGTCAAACCTGCCCGAAAGTACCTCATCAAGGGCTTTTAGCCTGTCTTTAGAGCAGGCTATGTAGTAAGATTTGGCATAGCTTTCAGGAAAGTGTTTGAAGGGCAGTAGAAAGATGTATATCTTCACCTTGTCAAGGTGCGGTCTCAGGGCTTGCCATTCCTTCCTGCAGTGCCCGCAGTCAGGGTTTATGAAGCTGATAAGTTCCCTTTTTTTCCCTTTCCCCACCACTATAGCCTTATGGAGCGGAATCTCCTTTACCTGAGATCTGATAAACTCCGTGTAAAGGTCCTGAGCAAGGGTTAAGCCCATTAGTATAAGCAGTGTTAGTAAGTAGCGCATGGAGAAATTATAACTCCTGTGTTAGCTCTCTTATCCTTTCCACCGCTTGCTGTATTATCCAGTCGGGTGTGGAGGCTCCTGCCGTAAGACCAACCCTTTTTGCACCTTCAAACCACTCCTTCTTAAGCTCTTCTGCCGTTTCCACATGGTAGCTCCTGGGGTTTAGGGACCTGGCTATGTGGTATAGCCTCCTTGTATTTCCGCTGTTTTTGCCCCCCACCACTATCATCACATCCACCTTCGGTGCCAGCTCATACACATCCTCCTGACGTTCGGAGGTGGCGTTGCATATGGTGTTTATCACCTTTACCTCCCTTGCCCACAGGGCTATTTCTCCCACCACTTCCTTAAAGAACTGCTCGTTTTGTGTGGTCTGAGCCACTATGCCCACCTTTTCTTTGCCGAGCACCTCCTTTAGGTCTTCCCTGCTTTCCACCACAATACCCCTGCCACCAGCCTCCTCAAGGTATCCGAGCGTGCCTATTACCTCAGGGTGGTTCTTCTCTCCCACAAGCACCACAAAGTAGCCTTCTTCTGATAGCCTTACCACCGCCTCATGCACCGCCTTCACAAAGGGGCATGTGGCATCCACTAACTTAACACCCATGGATAGAAGTTCCCTTTCCTTTTTTGGTGGTATGCCATGAGACCTCACGATAACCGTGCTTTTATCGTCAAGCTCCCCTTCCTTTTCAAGAAGGGCAAGACCCTTTCCTTCAAGCCTTCTGACCTCCTGAGGGTTGTGTATGAGAGGTCCCATGCTGAAGACCTTCCTGCCCTGTAGAGTTTCCTTTACCGCCTCTTCCGCAAGGTTTATGGCCCTTTTTACACCAAAACAAAAGCCTGCGTGCGGTGCTATCACAATTTCCACCATGCTAATATCATAAGCTCTAAAAACCCGTTAAACCCTGAGCTATCTCATGCAGGTAAGGGCCTCCTCTGTAAAAAAGCCCTCAAAGACCTTGCATACTCCACCTTCAAGGAAGACCTCCTGAAGGCTCTCGTCAAAGTCTATGCGGAGAAGCTCGCCACCCCTTGTGATAACCTCCACGGGCTTGGCCTTTACAAGACCCTTCCTGTAAGCCACTAAGGCTGATGCGGTGGCTCCTGTGCCGCAGGCTAAGGTTTCCGCTTCCACTCCACGTTCATAGGTTCTTATCCTTATTGAGTTTTCAGAAAGAGGCTTTATAAAATTCACATTGGTGCCCTTTGGTTCAAACTCCTTATGAAACCTTATAGCCCTTCCCAGTCTTTTAACATCAAGCCCCTCAAGGTCCTCAACCACAGCCACAAAGTGCGGCACGCCCGTGTTTATAAAGCTACCCTCTATCCTCCTGCCATCCACCTCAAGAAGAAGCTCCCTGTAAGAATGAGGTTTTGTTAGCTGAACCTTTACCCTTCTCCCACCCTCAAGCACCCATGCCCTTATCACGCCCGCAAGGGTTTCAAACCGCACCTCTTCATCCACTATGCCCTTCTCGTAGGCAAACCTGACCGCACAGCGTGAGCCGTTCCCGCACATTTCAGCCACAGAGCCGTCTGAGTTAAAAAACTGCCATCTGAAATGGTTCTTAGGGTCTTGAGGCTCTTCTATGAGAATTAGACCGTCAGCACCTATGCCCGTATGGGGTGCACATAACCTGCTTACGAATTCTTTTATTGTCAGACCCAACCTTTCTAAGAGCTTATAAACCCTGCCATCCCTGTTGTCTATCACTATAAAATCGTTCCCAGACCCTTGCAATTTTGTGAATTCCATGCTATATTATTATACCTCAACCCCAGCAACCCCATGGCTCACCTCCTCCTCGCCCCCTCCCCCAGGGGGGCGAAAAATATGCTAAGATATTAAGCCATGCTGCTTTTGAAAAGCCTTAGAGGAGAAAAAATCCCTCGCTTTCCCGTATGGCTCATGCGCCAGGCGGGGAGATACATGCCAGAATATAGAGAGCTTAGGGCAAGAGAAAAAGATTTTCTGAGCTTTTGCAAGAAGGTAGAACTGGCGGTGGAGGTAAGTCTTCTTCCTGTTAAGCTCTTAGAAGTGGATGCGGTCATCATCTTTTCTGACATTCTTGTGCCTTTAGAGCCTATGGGTGTAAAGGTGGAGTTTGTGGAGGGTGAGGGACCAAGGCTTTTCTGGAGTGGAGAGCCTGAGAGCCTGAGGAGAATAAGCTTTGAAGAGGTAGGTTTTGTGGGTGAGGTGATAAGGGGTGTGAAGTTTCAGCTGAGGGATGTGCCGGTAATAGGCTTTAGTGGTGCTCCCTTTACGCTCATGGCTTATATGTTAGAGGGTGGCTCAGGCAAGGACTTTAAAAGAGCTAAAACCTTCATGTGGCAGGAAAGGGAAGCCTATCACAGGCTTATGAGCCTTCTGGTGGAAAACCTCATAGAATATCTTAAGGGTCAGATAAGGGCGGGTGCGGACCTCCTTCAGGTGTTTGACAGCTGGGCGATGCACATGCCCTACGAGGACTTTGAAGAATACTCAGAAAGGTATTTAAAGCCCCTCTTTGAAGAGATAAAAAAGCATTCAGACATTCCCCTCATATACTTCTTTAGAGGTTCTGCCTCCTACCTCAAAGCCCTTGAAAAGTTGCCCGTCGATTGCCTTTCGGTGGACTGGACGGTGGACCTTTTCTCCGCCATGAAGGAGAGCGAAAAAGCCTTTCAGGGAAACCTGGACCCCATGGTACTTTTCTGCGACGAGGAGACCATACGCAAAAAAACCCTTGAGTTTTTAAGATGCATACCAAGAAGGACAAAGTATATTTTTAACTTGGGACATGGTCTTATGCCGGATATGGAGCCTTCAAAGGTGAGGCTCCTTGTGGATACGGTTAAAAGCTTCAGGCTCTGATGGTGAAAGAGGGCAAGGTGCTTTTAGACCTTGAAATTCCTCAGGTGGTCTCTTCCAAGATGCAAGTCTTTTACAACCCCCATATGAGGGAAAACAGGGATTTTACACTTCTTATGCTCCTGTGCATGCCGGAGGAGGAGCTCCTTGTGTGCGACCCAATGGGTGCGAGCGGTGTAAGGGCTTTAAGGCTTCTCCTTGAAGTGCCTAAAAACATAAGGCTTATATACAACGACATAAGCCCAAAGGCGGTAGCATACTTTGAAGAGCTTTTAAAAAGGTACAAGGTACCTCAAGAAAGGGTTCAGATATACTCGGAGGATGCGAGCCTGCTTCTCAGAAGGCTCAGAAACCTTGATTATGTGGATATTGACCCTTTTGGTTCTCCTACTCCCTTTCTGGAAAGTGCCCTTCTGCCACTGAAAAGGCACGGGCTTCTTGCCATAACAGCCACCGACACATCCGTGCTGTCCGGCACCTACCCAAAGACCTGCCTGAGAAGGTATGGCGCTTTGCCTCTGCTTTCTTGCGAGTTCTACCATGAGGTGGGAATAAGAATATTAATAAAAAAGGTCATAGAGGAGGGTGCAAAGTTTGATTATGCCTTTAGGCCCGTTTTTTCCTATTCATACAAGCACTACTTCAGGGTCTTTTTCCGCAAGGACATAGGACCAAGAAGGGCTGACAACCTTTTAGAAAAGGTAGGATACCTCCTTTACTGCGAAAAGTGTCTTTACAGGAAGAGTGTGGCTTTAGAAGAGCTGCAGAGCAGATGCCCCTATTGTGATAACAGGCTTCTAATGGCAGGTCCCCTGTGGCTTGGAGAGCTGTGGGATAGGGAGCTTGTGGAAAGTATGTGGGAAAAGAGGGGAAGGGTGGATATATCGGAGACCACAAGCAGGCTACTCAAAAGGATAAGACAGGAGGCAAAAGTCAATAGTGTGGGCTTTTATACCGTATCAGGTTTTTCAAAAGCCTTTAGAATAGGACAGCCTCCACCCATTGAGAGGTTTCTTGAGGTCTTTGAAGGTGTAAGAACCCACTTTACCGGTGAGGGCTTTCGCACGAGCCTTGACCATGAGGAGGTGTTAAGAAGGAGCCATGAGCTTCTACAGAGAGCTTAAGGGTTTTATACTGGAGCTGAAAGGAGAGGGCTTTATGCTTTCACCCAGAGACAGGCTCTTTTTGAAGCACTTGGAAGAGAGCGGTTATCCCATAGAACTGGTGAGGGAAGCTTTAAGAAGGTTCTTTTTGTCTTATCCGCCGGAAAGAAGGAAAAAACTGCCCCTTTCCATGTGCAGGCATGAGCTGGAAAGGCTAAAAAAGCATTACATTAAAAAGGAGACCGCCGGAGACTGGAGGGAGAAGTTCAGACAAAAACTGGAGCTTGCGGAAAAGCTGTTAGGAGAGAACCTTCTTGTAGAGGAGCCAGAAGACCCCGCAAGGGCTGAAGAGCTTTTGGAGGAGCTGGAAAAGAGGGTGGCAAAGAGGCTGTGGGAAGGGCTGGAAGAGGAGGAAAAAAAGAGCCTTCTGAGAAAGTATGCCACCTTTAAGGGCGATGAGGAGCTTTTCAAACTGCTTATAAGGAGGGAGCTGCTCAAAAGAGCCGGAATTAAAAGCCTATCCCTCTTCCTGGACTGATTCAGCCATGCTTACAGCTTTGATGAGCGCCTTTGCTTTATTGACCGTCTCTAACCACTCTCTTTCCGGGTCCGAGTCAGCCACCACGCCCGCGCCCGCCTGCACATAAACCTTTCCCCCCACCATAAGGGCTGTTCTTATGGCAATAGCCATATCCATGTTTCCTTCAAAGGATATGTAGCCCACGGCGCCCGCGTATATGCCGCGCCTGTCTGGTTCTAACTCCTCTATTATCTGCATGGCTCTTACCTTCGGAGCACCGGAGACGGTCCCTGCAGGAAAGAGGGCCTTCAGCACATCCACCGCAGAAAACCCCTCCTTCAGCTCACCCACCACATCGCTCACTATGTGCATCACATGAGAATACCTTTCTACCCTCATGAAGCCCTCCACACGAACACTGCCCGGTTTGCTCACCCTCCCCACATCGTTCCTCGCCAGGTCCACAAGCATAAGATGCTCCGCCCTTTCCTTCTGGTCAGAAAGAAGCTCCGCTTCCAGCCTTTTGTCCTCTTCCTCCGTAAGACCCCTCCTCCTTGTGCCCGCTATGGGTCTTGTCTCTATCCTTCTGCCCTCAAGCCTTACAAGCACCTCGGGAGAAGAGCCTATAACCTTTAGGTCCTGCAGGTCCATGTAATACATGTAAGGGGAGGGGTTTAAAAACCTTAAGGCTCTGTATATGCTTTCTGGCTTTCCCCCAAACTCCTTCTCAAACCTTTGAGACAGAACCACCTGAATCACATCACCCTGAGCTATATAGTCCTTAGCCTTCTCCACCGCCCTTAAGAAATCTTCCCTTGCAAAGTTAGAAAGCCACTCTTCCATCTTTGGTTCTCTGTCTGGAAAATGCAGTGGCCTTATGCAGGTGGTAAAAACTCTCCTTCTGACTTCCTCTATCAGCCGGACCGCTCTTTCGTATTCCTTCTCTCTTCTGAAGAGAGGCACCACCACCTTAAGGCTTGAGCTAAGGTTGTCATGCACCACCACCACATCGCTCAGTAGCATAAAAAGGTCAAAGACTCCAAGCCTGTCCGGGTTTTTGTCGCCTACCGGTTCGTAGCACTTTATTACATCGTAGCCCACATAGCCCACAAACCCTCCCCAGAACCTCGGAAGGCGCGGGTCATGATAGGGCTTGAAGCTACTTATAAGTTCCTTCAGGTAGGATAGAGGCTCCTGAGCCTTAAAGAGCCTGACCTTGCCATCTTTCTTCACATAGGCTATGCCCCCCTTCCAGCGGTAAAGGAGGCTCTTAGAGAGTATAACAAAGGAGTATCTGCCCCACTTTACACCGCCTTCTGCGCTTTCAAGGAGTATGCTGTAAGGGAAAAGCTCTTTTAGCTTGAGATAAACAGAAAGAGGTGTTTCCGTATCTGCCACAAACTCCGCAAACAGAGGCACAGGCTCATGGTGTTTGAGCAGTTCCTTTGTTTCCTGAAAGCTTAGGCTTAACTCCACCCTTTATAATTTTACAGCAGGAGGCGGGTTATGATAGTAAAGAAGTGTGTGGAGGGTAAGGGTTATTGCGTGGTGAGTTTTTATGTGGAAAAGCCTCATGCTCAGAAGGTGGAGCTGGTGGGTGAGTGGAAGGGCTGGGAGCCTGAAGAGATGAAGAGGAAAAGGGACGGCACCTTCTGGCTCAGCAAAAGGCTAAGAAAGGGAAGGAGCTACCGCTTTAAATACCTCATTGACGGACAGTTTTGGGAAAATGAGCTGGAAGCGGACGGGCAGGTGCCGAACCCCTTTGGCACCACCGACAGCCTCCTGATTATCTGAGTATATCCTTCTGAACCTCTTCGGCGGTGGGAAGTTTTTCCAACCTCTTTACCTTGCTGGCATAATACAGGACGGGTATGAGAAGGAGGGTAAGGGTGGTGGAACCTACTGTGCCGAATATCAAAGATATGGCAAGCCCGTTGAAGATGGGGTCAAAGACTATCACAAAGGCACCCACAATAACCGCCACGGCGGTCAGCAGTATTGGTCTTGTCCTTATGACGCCTGCCTCCACTACCGCCAGGTGCGGTGGCACGCCGTCCCTTATCCTCTCTTCCGCAAAATCCACCAGCAGGATGGAGTTTCTCACTATTATGCCCGCAAGGGCAATAAAGCCTATCATGGAGGTGGCGGTGAAAAACTCGCCCATTATGAGGTGTCCCGGCACAATTCCCACAAGGGTCAGAGGTATGGGAGCCATGATTATGCCGGGAATCTTAAAGTCTTTGAACCAGCCCAGTATGAGCACATACATGACGAAGAGGGCAACTGCAAAAGCCATGCCAAGGTCTCTAAAGACCTCAAGGGTTATATGCATCTCACCGTCCCACTTTACATAAATCCTGTCCTCTATGAGGGGCAGGGACATCCACAGCTCACCCACCTGCCCGTAGGGGTTGGGAATATGCTTTATCCTGTCTCTGACATCTAAAATGCCGTAAAAGGGTGCTTCTTCCCTTCCTGCCACATCACCTATCACATAGACCACACGTCTTAGATTTTTATGGTATATGGTGGCAGGCACCTGGTCTTCTTTTACCTCTACCAGCTCTGAAAGAGGTACTCTCTTGCCGTCTTTTGTAGGCACTTGCAAGACACTTAGCACATCTATGGTTCTATACCTTTCATCAAACCTTATGAGAATAGGCGTATGTTCCGTATCCGTATTCTGCATTATACTTGCCTGATAGCCTCCAAAAAGAGCCTGCATCATATAGACTATCTCCTGCTTTGTAAGTGCTGCCTGCTTTGCCCTGTCTTCCTTTACTATGAGCCTCAGCATGGGTGCGGGGTCTTCAAGGTATATGCCCTCGTCCGTTATGCTTCTACTTTCCTTGAAGGCTCTAAGCACTTCTCTGGCAAAGGCTTGCTGTTCTTTCAGGTCAGGTCCATAGACCTCCGCCACTATGGGAGACAGGACGGGAGGACCCGGTGGCACTTCTACCACCGCCACATACTTGGCACCGTATTTCTGAGCTATTCTATGCACCACGGGCCTTATCCTCTTGGCAAAGTCGTGAGACTTTTCCTCACGCTCCTTTTTGCCCACCAAATTCACCTGTATGTCTGCCAAATTAGAGTTTTGCCTAAGGTAGTAGTGCCTTACAAGACCGTTGAAGTTAAAGGGTGAGGAGGTGCCTGCATATATCTGGTAGTCGGTCACTATGGACTGTCTTGAGAGGTATTCACCTATTGCCTTGGCTGTCTCAAGGGTTCTCTCTAAGGGGGTGCCTTCTGGCATGTCAATGACTATTTGAATCTCGCTCTTGTTGTCGTAGGGTAGCATTTTGACGACCACCGCCTTTGTGATAAGAAGTCCCACCGAAAGGCCCATCAGGGCAAGGGTAAGTCCGTAGAAGGCATACCTTCTGGGTTTGCTTACAAGAAGAGGCGTTATAAGGCGTGAATATACCTTCCAGAAGGCGGTCTCCCTTATATTTATCTCATGTTTTTCGCCGTGTTCTTTGTCAAAGTCTTTTCTGAGGAATATGTAGCTTGCCCACGGGGTGATTATGAAGGCAACCAGCAGTGAGAAGAACATGGCTATAGAAGCATTTACCGGTATGGGCCTCATGTAAGGACCCATGAGACCGCTCACAAAGGCCATGGGCATGAGGGCTGCGATAACGGTAAAGGTGGCCAGAATAGTGGGGTTTCCCACCTCGTCGGTAGCCCTCACAATAGCCTCCCTTGGAGTCTTTGCCAGCTTTAGCTCAAACCACCTGTGTATGTTTTCTACCACCACTATGGCGTCGTCCACTAAAATTCCTATGGCGAATATGAGGGCAAAGAGAGTGACCCTGTTTAGGGTAAAGCCCAGCATCTCGCTTATAAAGAGGGCTATGGCTAAGGTAACAGGCACCGCTATGCCCACCACAAGGGCTTCTTTTATACCAAGGGCTACCGCTATGAGGAATATGACGGAAAAGGTGGCTATAAAGAGATGTTCTAAAAGCTCGTTTGCCTTCTCTTTTGCCGTCTCTCCATAGTTTCGTGTTACGGTGATGTTAAGGTCCTTTGGAAGTATTTTACCTTTTAGATGTTCCACCAGCTCCAGGACCTCTTCCGCCACCACCACCGCATTGGTACCCGTGCGTTTGGAAACTGCAAGCGTGACCGCAGGGTATAGCTCTCCGGGGCTGACACCCTTAATGCCCTTTTCCTCATGTTTTGGACCAAAGCCCATAAGCACATAGTCCTTTATCTCCGAGGGACCATCCACCACCTGAGCTACATCCCTCAAATAAACGGGCCTGCCGTTGAAGAAGCCAACCACTATGCTTTCCACATCCTGCTTAGACCTCAGAAACTCTCCCGTCCTTATCACATACTCCTTTCCACCCTGCACCGCCTTACCGCTCAAAGCCTGTGCGTTGGCCGTCTGAATGAGCTGGGCTATATGAAGGGGTGAAATACCATAAGCGGAAAGTTTTTGAGGGTCAAGGACAACCCTTATTTGCCTTGGTCTTCCTCCCACTACAAACACGTCCGCCACGTTCTGCACCTTCTTTATTTCGTTCTCTAAGGTGCCTGCCATACGCCTGAGGTCATACCAGTCGTAGTTTTTACCCCAGAGGGTCAGGGTGAGTATGGGCACATCATCTATGGATTTGGGCTTTATCAGTGGTGGAAGTATAACACCAGATGGTGCCAGGTCCATGGCGGACATCATCTTGGTGTTGAGGTCCACAAGAGCCTTTACAGGGTTTGTGCCCACGTAAAAACGTGCCGTCACCACCGCCATACCTTCCATGCTGGCAGAATATATGTATTCAATATCCTTTAGCTCCCAGAGTTTTTTCTCAAGGGGAGCCACTACCCTTCTTTCCACCTCCTCCGGCGTGGCACCCGGATAGACTATCATGATGTCTATCATGGGCACCACTATCTGAGGTTCCTCTTCCTTGGGTGTGGTAAGCACCGCAAAGAGGCCAAGAGCCAAGGAAACCATTATGAGTATGGGCGTGAGCTTGGAGTCTATGAAGTAGTGTGCCAGCCTGCCTGCAAAGCCATACATCACCTTCCTCCTACCTTACAGCCCTCGCAGGCTTTTTCCAGACCTTCTACCACCACCTGCTCTCCCTCCTTAAGACCTGAAAGCACCTCCACCTTATCACCCCTTACTTCACCAAGCTTTATGAACCTAAGCTCTAAGGTGCTGTCCGGCTTTACCACCCACACGCCGGTGAAGTCAAAACGCTTAACTACTGCTCTTTCTGGTACTAAAAGGGCTTTAACCCTTTCCGGAAGTAAAAGGTTTGCATACATGCCGCTTTTTAGACCTTCTGCCTCTTCAAGAAGGAGCTTTACTCTAAAAGTTTTTGTAGCAGGGTCTATAGAGGGGGAAACCTCTACTACCCTTCCCTTAAGGCTTTTGTTTAGAGAAGGAACCATTACCTGATACTCCTGACCCACCTTTACACTGCCGGCAAACCTTTCTGGCAGGAAAGCCTCAAAGAGGTATGGTCCAGTTTCTATAACAAGCAAGGGATGCCCTGGCACAGCTAAGTCTCCAGGGTCTGCATTTTTGAGGACCACATATCCGGCAAAGGGTGCGGTAAGCCTTGCATAATTTATGTTTGTGCTTACCGCCTGCTTTTGATTTTCTAAAGCCTGCACACCCGCCCTTGCCTGCTCCACCTGAGCTTTTGCGGATTCAAACTGAGCCTTTATCTGGTCAAACTCCTGCTGAGTGATGGCACCGTCTCTTAGCAGGGCAGAATACCTTTCGTAGGTCTTCCTTACCGCTTCGTAGTTAGCCAGTGCGGAGCTGTAGGCATGTCTTGCCTGCTCTACCTGTTTTTCCACCGCAGAAACCTGAGCCTGTATGTCCTGCGCATCTATAACTACAAGAAGCTGACCCTCTTTTACATACTGCCCTTCCTTGACAAGCACCTGCCTTACTCTACCCATAAGCCTGGTGGAGATTTCCGCACGCTTGTCCGCCACCACCGTACCCGTATAGGGTGTATATAGGGTATCCACCACCTCTACCCTTTCTGTCCTTATTCCTTCCACCAGCTTGCCTTCTTTGGCAACCTCACCAGCCTTTTCCTTTTTAAAGAAAAAACCTCCAAGCCAGAGCACTATCACAGCCATAGTAAGCACAAAAACCGCATACTTTAGCCTTTTCATTTTAGAACCTCCTCAAGCCTGCCAAGGGCATATAAAAGCTCCGCATATGCCTTATGGCATGCGTTTATTGCCTGAAGCCTCTCTAAACGGGCTCTGTCAAGCTCTGTCTGAGCGTCTAAGATGTCTACCATTCTTGCGAGCCCGTTTCTGTATCTTGTTTCCATAACCCTTAAGACCTCTTTGCTTGCCCTGACCCTCTCCTGTGCAGACCTGAGCATATCCTGAGAGTTTTCATATTCAGTAAAAGCCTTCCTTGCTTCTAAAAGAGCCATATCCTTCATAAACTTCAGCCTTTCCTCAAGACTTGCCTTTCTTTCAAGGTTTGCCTGAGCCCTTCTAAGTGTGGAAAGACCAGTGTCAAAGCTCCACGTGAGACCAACGCCAAACATGTAGCCTCCACCATCAGCTCCAAAGGGATAGTTTTTTGAGTTTAAAGAATACTGGGCAAAGGCATATATGTGTGGAAGGTTATCAGAAAGCACAAACTTGTAGCTTTCCTTAAGACCCTTTATTCTCTCCTCCATAGCCCTTATATCCTTTCTTTCCCTTATAGCCTCCTCAAGGTTTATCTGCCCCACAGAAGGACACATGTTTAGTTCTTGCACCTCAAAGTCTCCTAAGGACTTACCCATTACTGTTTCAAGAGCTTTTTTTGCAAGCTTATATCCCCTCTCCGCCTTTTGCAGGTTTTCCTCCACCTTGGAAAGATAAACCTTAGCCCTTAAAACGTCTGAAAGAAGGGCCATGCCTGTCCTGTACATGCTCTCTGCGAGCCTTACATGCTCCTGCGCATCCTTTACCGCCTGCTCTGATACCTTAATGCTTTCCTTTGCAAGCACCGCATCCGCATAAGCCTTATAAACTTCCTTTATTACCTCTTCCTCGCTTCTTTTTGCGGACATACTAACAGCCTTATATTCATAGCTTGCCATACTCCTCATGGATTGTAGCTTTCCACCAAGCCATATGGGTACCTCAAGGGTGAGCTTTGTTTCAAAGTTGTTAATGGCGGAGGGGTTGTTAAGTTTTGCGGGGTCAAAGTCCTGCATGGAAATTCTTTCCTGGTTAAGCCTTGTCATGAAGGCATATACGGGTATGTCGGTGCGCGTGTAAGTTTCCTCCAGCTTAAGGCGTGGGAAAAGGGCTCCCTGTGCGGCTTTTAGTTCAAGCTCCTGAGCCTTCACCTCTCTGCTTGCAGACTTTATCATATGACTGTTCTTCAAGGCGGTTTCAATGGCTTCTTTAAGGCTTAACTCTCCTGCACTTCCCAGATAAAAGCCTATCAGTATAAAAAGCAGTATCCACATGACTTATAAGTATATAATTATATAATTAATTTCTTATTTGTCAAGTACTGAACAGCTTTTGTATTACCTTAATAACATAAAGTCTTATTTGTGTGGCGCTTGCGTCGTCAATTTCAACCTCAAAGGCAAGCCTTGTCGTGTGAGGGTTATCTTCAAGGACACCTACGAGCCGTGCCTTGCCAAAAATACCAGAAAGCTCTTCCCTGCCTGCAAACTTAAATTCCACCACCTTACCGATTAACTCCGCAGGAATGTAAGGGTCTGCGGATATTATAGAGAAACCCGCTTCTGACACATCAAAGGGCTCAAAGGCTCTTAAAACTCCATCCATCTTTATAAGCACCGTAAAGCGGTATTCTTCCAACACGGGCGCCCTTGGCTTTGTCCTGTCTCCAAGCTTTCCCTCTCCTGCGTAAAAGGGATTAACTATCAGGCTTTCGTTCTTACCCACCACACGAGCAGGAAGAACAAAACCCGCATACCCTATGTTGACTATATCTCCCAATAAGACAAATCTTCTAACTAAGGGCGTCATGGAAAGGTATAGCTTTCCATCTTCATACTTTAACTTTTCCAGCCTTGAATGGAAAAGCACTTTTTCTTCCAGAACCTTATAAAGTTCCACTTGCTTCAAGGTATAGCCCTCCCAAAAGCTCTTCCATCCTCATACCTCTTGAACCCTTGAAAAGCATAACAGCTTTTTCCGGCATATGTGCCTTTAAAAAATCAAGAAGCTCCTCCCTGCTGTTAAAATGCCATGCATTGCTCGAATGCCTCTTGCACTCTTCATAGGCGTATCTCATCATATCCCCGTAAAAGAGGCAGAGGTCTATGCCAAGCTCCGCGCATAGCCTTCCCACTTCCCTATGGTAGTGAGCTGAGTTCTCACCGAGCTCTAACATATCACCAAGCACTGCAATTTTATAGCCTTCTAACAGGCTAAGGGTTTCAAGGGCTTTTCTTACAGAAGGAGGGTTGGCGTTGTAGGTGTCATCTATGAGCACGAGACCTTCCCTTTTAATAACCCTGAACCTGCCCTCTACAGGATTGAACTTAGACAGCTCTTTCCCTAAGCTCTTCCAGTCCAGTTTAAGTGCCTGCAGTATGCCAAAGACGCAGAGAGCATTTTCCACCACCGCAAGGCTTGGGACTGGTATAAAAAAGCCTTCACCTTCTACAGAGAAGCTCACGCCCTCCACGGAAAGCCTTATATCCTTTGCCTTAAGAGGCTCTTCTCCAAAAATAACTCTGTTTTTTAGCTGGTAGCAGTGAGAGACATAAGAGGGCAGAACTCCCGCATGGTCCTCCTCCATGTCCAAAAAGACTTCTCCGTTTCCCAAGACCACATCATCAAGGCACCCAAAGGTTTCAAGATGCTCCTCACCTATGGCAGTTATGGCTCTAACATGAGGCTTTACTACCTCCACAAGCCTTTTCACGTCCCCCCTCTGGCTTGCCCCAAGCTCCACCACCCAGTAATCACAGTCTTTGTCAAAGTTTGCCAGAGAAAGGGGCACCCCTACCTGTGAGTTAAAGTTCTTTGGCGTCTTGCAAACTTTACCCACCTTTGAGAGCAGAAAGGCGGCCATCTCTTTGGTGGTGGTCTTTCCAGCAGAGCCTGTTATAGCTACCACCTTCCCCCTGAAGTTTTCCCTTTTCCAGAGGGCAAACCTTCTTAGAGCCTGAAGGCTATCCTCCACCACAACCTGCGGCACATCTACTGGAAGCTCCCTCTCACACAGAAGACCTGCCGCACCCCTTTTTACAGCCTCACGGGCAAAGTCATGCCCGTCATGCACCCTGCCCCTGAGTGCTACAAAAAGCTGACCCTTTTCTACCTGCCTGCTGTCTATGTTAAAACCTCTGAAACTTGCAGGATTTCCCTTATGCCTTCCTCCCACTATGCGGGCTAACTCAAGGGTGTCCATGCGTTTAAATTATACATTTTCAAGAAGCCTTTTCTTCGTGAAAGCAAAAATCCTTTCAAGCACCTCCTGATAACTGGAAAAGCTCTCTGGATAGCTCATCTGCAGGTAGCTTATTTCAACACCAAGGCTATGCATACTCCTTTCTACACCCTTTACCTTTTCTGGAGGTGGTATGTAGGGAGCAATGACCGCAAACTCATCACCCCCTATGCGGAATATGACGGGGCTCATGATATCAATTACCTCCTCCTTCATGAGCTTGAGTATAACTTCCCTTATATCATGCATGGCACAGCATTCAAGGTTTATAGCCCAGACGAGGCTTCTGAGCACCTCATTTCCAGCTTCCCAGCCCCTCTCAAGGTTTATCTGGGAAAGGTTTTTAATGTCAAAGATGGTAAGGCAGAAGCTTTCCCTTTGCTCCATAAAGGCTTTTAAGGAGGGCAGGAAGAGGTCGCCCTTTATTGCACTCGTGGGGTCCATGTATTGAAAGCTCCATCTGACCTTTTCTATCTCACTGTTTACTTTGGACAGGAAGGCTGGAACGGAAGTGAGCTTTTTCAAAACCCTTATGGCATAAGGGACTATAGAGGGGTCAAAGTGTGTGCCCGCAAGCTCCTCAAGTTCTCTGAAGGCTTCTTCCCAGCTTTTTGCCCTTTTGTATATTCTTCTTGCGGTCATCGCCTCAAAAGAGTCTGCAACAGTGTATATCCTTGCAAGGAGGGGTATGTCTTCAGCCCTTTTTCCAAAGGGATATCCGGTGCCGTCATATTTTTCCTGATGGTATAAAAGCACCTGCATTGATTTTTTCTGGTAGTCCTGCGTGCTTTAGCATCTCAGCTCCCAGCTTAACATGTAGCTTCATTATCTCAAACTCCTCGGGCGTTAGCCTGCCCGGTTTTAAAAGTATTACATCCGGTATGGCTATTTTACCTATGTCATGAACCATACCGCCGATCCTTAACAGCTCAAGTTCTTCCTCTGTCAAAGCCATCTCTTTGCCTATCTCCAGAGCATAATATACACCCCTCTCTGTGTGTCCCCTTGTATATACATCTCTATACTCAAGAAACTGCAAGAAGGATTCTATGATTTGTTTCATGGTTTA
Source organism: Aquificota bacterium (assembly GCA_030549905.1). GTDB lineage: Bacteria > Aquificota > Aquificia > Aquificales > Aquificaceae > Pampinifervens. Next base: position 49,002 of record JAUQQK010000005.1, read on the forward strand.
AAATTGATTCTCTCCACCCTTCTATGTATGATAAAACTCAGCAAGAAACCTCATAATTTATCCTCCAGTCCTCTAAACCATAGAAGGGTCAGAATAAGCCAGCCTATTGATGTTAAAAGTCCTATTTTAGTAAGATATTCATGCCCACCCTTTAGTGCAAAGCCTCCCCATATGCCCCCCAAGAAGGCTCCAAGAAACTGCGTGGTGTTAAAAAAGCCCAAGGAAAGACCTCTTATATCCTTATGCGTTAGCCTTGTAAGGAGAGAGGGAACAACAGGTTCAAGGAAGTGAAAGCCAAGAAAGAAGAAAAAGACCATAAGCACGAGCCCGAGAAAGTTTCCAAAGACCTCATGAACCAAAAAGGCGAAGCCCAGAGATAGTATGCCAGCCAAAAAGACATGCTTGAACTTCTTCTTCTTTTCAGCAAAGATTACAGCAGGCACCATCAGAAGCATGGATAATAGCACTGCAGGCAGGTATATCTCCCAGTGTTTCACCTTTGGAAAGCTATAGGTATAAACCAGCTCGTAGGGAACAAGGGTAAATATGCCCACCATGTAGGCATGTAGGAGGGCTATGGAAAGGTTTAAAAAAAGCTGGTCCTTACTCTTTATAAGCAAGGAAAAGTTTCTCAAGGAAGGTTTTATCTCCCTGTCTCGGGCATGCTCCTTTGGCTCTGGCACGGTAAAGGCTATGAGAAAAACCACAAGAAGGCTCAGCAGGGCAGTTGTGAAAAATATGAAAGGCACTCCAAACCTGCCCGCCAAGGGCGGTGCTATCACAAGGCTCAGGGCGAAGGTTAGCCCTATGGAGGCACCTATGGTGGCAAAGGCTCTTGTTCTTATTTCCTCTCTTGTCAGGTCCGCCGATAGAGCCACCATGGCGGAGGAGACAGCTCCAAAGCCCTGCACAAAGCGGGCAAAGACCATGCTCCATATGTTAGATACAAGCCCTGCCATTATACTGCCAAGAGCATAGCTCAGCATACCAAAGACTATAACAGGCTTCCTGCCGTATTTGTCCGAGAGGTATCCGAAGGGTATCTGAAGAAGAGCCTGGGCAAGCCCGTAGATACCTATAGCCAGGCCTATACTTTCTGGGCTTGCGCCTTCAAGGGTTTTAAGGTAGGGGGAAAGGACGGGAAGAAGCAGGAAAAGACCCAGCATACGCACCACAACCGCAAAGCTTATGATAAGAACCACCTTTTTTTCCTGAGGTGTAAATCCCTTAAACATCACACAAACTGCCTCAAAAACCTAAGGTCGTTTTCAAAAAAGAGCTTTATGTTGTCTATGCCAAAGTATAACATGGCAAGCCTTTCCACACCCATGCCGAAGGCAAAGCCCTGATAAACCTCCGGGTCAATATGGCAGTTTTCCAGCACTTGAGGATGCACCATGCCACACCCCATTACCTCCAGCCAGCCCGTGTGCTTGCATACCCTGCAACCCTCACCACCACATATGACACAGCCAATATCCACCTCCGCAGAAGGCTCTGTAAAGGGAAAGTAGGAGGCTCTAAAACGCACGGGCACATGCACCTCAAAGAACTCTCTCAGGAAGGTTTCAATGGTGTATTTCATATGTTTGAAGCTTATGTGCTTGTCCACTGCCAGCCCTTCCACCTGATGGAACATGGGCGAGTGGGTGGGGTCGTCGTCCCTTCTGTACACCCTGCCCGGTGCTATCACATATATGGGTGGCTTTTGAGAGAGCATAACCCTTATCTGCACGGGGGATGTATGGGTCCTCAGAAGGTAGCCCTCCCGGTTTATGTAGAAGGTATCCTGCATGTCCCTTGCCGGGTGCTCCTTTGGAATGTTCAGAAGGTCAAAGTTATAGGCTTCCAGTTCTATTTCAGGACCTTCCGCCACCGAAAAGCCCATGGAGGTAAGTATGTCTTTAACTCTTTGAATGGTCAAGCTTATAGGATGGTAAGCTCCAATTTTAGGCTCAAGGGGGATGCTTAAATCTACCCATTCTTTCAGTAGCCTCTCCTGAAGCTCTCTCTTCCTTATCTCCTCTTCCTTTTCCTTAAAAAGCTTCTCCGCATACTCTTTTAGGCTGTTTACCGCAGAACCATACTCCCTTCTCTTCTCTAAGGGAACCTTTTTAATATCCCCTATGGCAAGACTTATTATGCCCTTTTTACCAATATACTTAGCCTTTAACTCCTGCAGCTCCTGAAGGCTTTCTACCTTTGAAAGCTCCTTTTCTAAGCTGAGCCTTATTTCTTCCGTATCTATCATACAGCCTGTGCGAGGGCTGACTTTACCCTTTCAACTACCTTGGCGAAGCCTTCTGGGTCTCTTACTGCCATCTCCGCCAGCATCTTTCTGTTTAGGTTTATACCAGCCTTTTCAAGACCATTGATAAACCTGCTGTAGGAAAGTCCATGAAGCCTTACCGCTGCGTTTATACGGGCAATCCAAAGCCTTCTGAACTGTCTTTTTCTCTGTTTTCTGTCCCTGTATTGATATTGCAGTGCTCTGAAAACGTACTCCTTTGCCCTTCTGTAAACGTTTTTCCTCTGACCTCTAAAGCCCTTAGCCAGCTTCAGTATCTTTTTCTTAAACTTCCTTGAAGAAGGTCCCTTTACACGCATCCTTTACCTCCAGACCTGTCTATTATAACACAGGTTTATAATTTTGCTATGGGGTGGTTAATAAGAAGTTTATTGGGCATGCTGGCTTTTAGTTTAGTCTTTTCAGGAGGTTAGCAACAGTTGGCAAAAATTGTAACAAAGCGTATATTTATGCTTGAAGTGTAGCGAATGTTATTAAGTGTAAAAAAGATAAAGGAAGGGCTGACAGTAGCATGATAACCCTAAGTAGTAGAGTTGAGTTTTCAAGTGAGGACATGGAAACTCTAAAAGACCTGATGAGGAGGTGGTCTTCCTGCAAAAGATATGCCTATCAAAGACTGTTGGAGGGAGAAGAAAGAAGAGAACTTAAGAAAAGGCTACAGGCTATGTTTGGACTAAACTCAAGGTATGTGGATGATGCCATATTCAGGGCGCAGGAAGTTTTAAAAGCCTGTAAAGAAAAGAGGCAAAACCCTAAGAAGGTTATCTTTGGTGGAAGAAGTCTTTTTGAAAAGCTTAAGAAAAACCATCTTCAAGGAAAGAAAAGACAAGAACTAAAAAGACAGTGGGAAGAGAAAAGGAAATACAGGCTTTATTCAAGAGGAGACAGGTCAAAGCAAGGAAATTTAAACATAAGGTTATTACTTGAAGAAGATAGCATAAAACTCAGGGTAAGCGTAGGAAACCGACGATGGATAACAGGCAAAGTCTATAGGAAAGTGTCAAGAGAAAAAGACAAATGGATAGACTTTATCTGGAGCTTACAGGTAGCAGAAAAGACTAAGGACTATTTTCCTTACAGCGTGGAGCTTTTCATAAAAGACAGCAAGGTCTATGCACATATAAGCTATGAGGAAAGAATTGCAGAAACGACGATTACAAAAGACAGTGGAGTTATAGGCATAGACATAAACGGGTCTCCTTTTCATATTGCCTTGACAGAGGTAGAAAAGGACGGAAACCTTTTAAGCTATCAGTCCATATCTTTACATGAGCTTGTTGGTAAGAAAAGAGAGCAAAGAGAATATATGGCATGGCATATAGCACACAGGATAACAGACATGGCATTAGAAAGAAGAAGAGCCATAGCCATAGAAAGGCTGGCAGGAATGCCAAAAGGCTATAGAGGAGATGGAAGAGCAAAACTAAGGAAAAGATTTCATCAATGGGCTTACAGGAGCATACTTGAGAAGATAAAGGTCTTAGCCAGGAGGAAAGGCATAGAGTTTATAGAAGTAAGTCCATCTTACACATCAGTTATAGGCTCACTCAAGTATGCACCCATGTATAACATAGATAAGGATACTGCAGGTGCGTATGTGATAGGAAGAAGGGCTTTAGGATTTAAGGAGAAGTTGCCTAAAAATTACTTGAAACTTCTTTCAAGAGAGGAGTTTATCAGGTATAGCCTTAGTGAGCTGAAAGAGAAGAAGCAGGGACTTAAGGAGAAGTTGAAAAAAGAGGGAAACAAGTATAAGAGGAATGCCTTAAAGACAGAGATATCAAAGCTTAACAAAGATATCAAGCTTTTAGTGCATTTACTTTCAAGCCTTGAGAGCGAGCCAGAGACCCGAGAGCCTGCCAACCTGTGGAAGGAGCAGGTGAGGGAAGAGGTGAAAACCTCTTACAAACTCTGGCAAGTTCTCAGGGTAGCCTTCACATTTCCTGTCCTTGGGAAATCCTTTGTCAGGGATTTCTCTCCGCTAAAACCTATACTTGTGGATTGGGGCAGGAGTGTGAGAAGGTTAGCTCCTATGCCTGGTGTAGGGGCTATGGCAAGTAGCATGCCTGAAACTGACCAAAAGTGTAGTTTGATACACTTTTGGTAACCAGGGAAAAGCATGAAGGTGATAAGCGCAGCCTTTAAGGAAGGGGAGTTAATACCAAGGCAGTATACCTGTGAAGGTAAGGATGTTCCTCCACCCATAAGTTGGCAGGATTTCCCGCAGGAAGCCAAATCCTTCGTCCTTATCATGGATGACCCAGATGCACCGGCTGGTACCTTTACTCACTGGGTTGTTTACGATATACCTTCAAGCGTGAGCAGGCTTGAAGAAAACTTTCCAAAGGTGAAGGAACATATGGGTATAAAGCAGGGCATGAACGATTTTGGTCGGGTTGGCTATGGTGGTCCCTGTCCACCGCGCGGACATGGTTATCACAGATACTTCTTCAAGGTGTATGCACTGAGCGTGGCAAGCCTGAACCTTCCCGCAGGAGCCAGCAGAAGAGATGTGGAGAAGGCTATGGCTGGTAAGGTGCTGGCACAGGCACAGCTAATGGGCAGGTATAAAAGGGATTAGTTATAAAAGCTCCTTAGCATGGTAAGAGGACCTGGCTAAGGGCTTTGAAAGCACCTTTTTAAAACCCATATCAAGGGCTATTTCCCTTAGTCTTTCAAACTCTTCCTCCGAGTATATTTTGACTATGGGATGGTGCAGTCCGCTGGGTCTTAGATACTGTCCTATTACAAGCATGGAAACGCCGGCCTTTTTGAGGTCTTCCATCGTCTTCAATATCTCTTCCCAACGCTCCCCAAAACCCAGCATTAAGCCAGACTTCACCGGAGCCACACCACTTTCCGCATAAGCCTTTAAGACCTTTAAGCTCCTTCTGTAGTCTCCTTGAGGTCTTACAGACCTGAAAAGCCTTTCCACCGTTTCTATGTTATGAGCCAGCACATGGGGGCAGGAAGAGACCACAGTTTCCAGAGCCTTTTCCAAGCCTTTAAAATCTGGTGTAAGCACTTCCACCCTTACACTTTCATCTCTACTCCTTATGAACTCCACACATCTTTTAAAGTGAGAGGAGCCACAGTCCTCAAGGTCATCCCTGTCCACAGAGGTTATGACCACGTGGTTTAGCCTTAGCTCTTTTACTGCCATGTATAGCCGGACGGGTTCAGAGGGGTCTGGCGGTTGTGGTTTTCCTGTTGCCACATGACAGTATTTGCAAGCCCTCGTGCAGACCTTTCCCAAGATGAGGAAAGTGGCTGTTCCAGAGCTGAAGCATTCAGAAAGGTTTGGACATAAGGACTCTTCGCAGACGGTGTGGAGGGAATACTTTTTGATAATCCTTAGCGTTCTATCTATTAATTCCTTATGGGGTGCTTTAACCAAAGGCATACTTCCAGAGCTCCCTTTTACCCCTGCCTTCTTTTGCGGAGGTTATAATGTAGTTGGCGTCTGTTGCTTCCCTCAGCCTCTTTACCGTCTGGCTTATCTCCTTCTGTCCCGCCCTGTCTGATTTGGTCAGCACCAGAAGATAGGGAAGCCCCAAAGAAGAAAGCCACTCTATGGCGTCAAGGTCAAGCTGTGTAGGACCTACCCTTGCATCAATGAGAAGAAACACAACCCTTATGTTTTCCCTTCTTTTTTCAAAGTATATGTCTATCATATGCCTCCACTCTTCCCTTTCCCTTTTTGAAACCTTTGCAAAGCCATAGCCCGGCAGGTCCACAAGGTAGGTTTTGTATTCTTCAAGGAAGAAAAAGTTTATAGCCCTCGTCCTACCAGGCTCCTTACTAACCCTTGCCATATCTGTCCCCAAAAGCATGTTTATCAGAGAGGACTTTCCCACGTTAGACCTTCCTGCAAAAACCACATCCCGGAAATCATCCTCGGGAAAGTTCCCGTAAAAACTACCTATAAACCTTACCTTCATGCCTGTCAAAGAAGGCTTTTCTCACTTCGCCCAGAAGATAAAGAGAGCCAAGTACAACTAAGTCCTCTTCCAGATAAAGCACCGCTTCCGCTTCATCAAGTATATGAACATCCCTGAAGCCTAATTCTAAAGCCTTTTTATAAACCCTTGATATGTCCTCGCCCCTGTGATGCTTGAGCCGAACAAGGTAGAGCCTGTCAGAAAGCTCTCTAAGATATGAAAGAGAAAGCTCCCATTCCTTATCCTTCAGGGCTGTGAAAACAGGTGTTATATTTCCTACGTGAGTTTTGAGCTCTTTTACAGCCCTTCTTATACCATCTGGGTTGTGGGCTCCGTCCAGTATAAGCAGAGGCTTTTCTCTCAGTAGCTCCATCCTGCCCTCCCACCGCGTCCTCTCAAGAGCCCTTTTCACCTTATCCTCTTCAAGTTTTATAAGGTAGCCTGCAGACCTTATGGCGAGGCTTGCATTGTCTGCCTGATACTTTCCCCAAAGTCCGAGCCTTACTTCTTCAAGCCTTATCCTGTCATCTTCATAAAACTCAAGCCATGTCTTAAAGCCCCTTACCGAGCCGCTACAGAAAAAGTCTATACCAGCCACCGAAAGGTCTTTTATATCACACAGCTCCAATGCCTTAGTATAGAGGGGGAACCTCATGCTACCAAGCACCAAAGGCTTCCCCCTTCTGTATATACCCAGCTTTTCCACCGCCCTGCTCTCGCAGTCTGAACCCAGCCACCTTATGTGGTCCCTCTGTATGTTGGTTATAACGCATACTTCCGGGTTGCAAACCTTTGTGGCATCCCACCTTCCACCCATACCCACCTCAAAAACCGCAAAATCCACCCCCTTATCCTCAAAGTAAAGAAGGGCTATGAGAGTGCATGCTTCAAAATAGGTAAGCTCAAACCTTTCAAAGTAGGGCTTTAATTCCCTCACGTATCTGGCAAGCTCCTCATCAGGTATGAGCTCGCCATCTATCCTCCATCGCTCCCTTTCCTCCTGAAGGTGAGGCGATACGAACCAGCCCACTTTATACCCGTGCTCTTTCAATATTTCATGAAGAAAGGCACAGGTAGAACCTTTACCATTGGTACCACCCACCTGTATGGAAGGGTAGGAGGGTTTTATGCCTAAATGGGAAACTGCCTTTTCAATCCTTTCAAGGGTTGGAACTATATGGTAATCTTTACCCTTATATAACTCCCATAGGTGCATGAAGTATAAATATAAGCCCCCGAGGGCGGGGGCAGGGACCTTAGCCTATTATTCTTACATTTTTAGCTCTAAGACCCTTTGCATCCTGCTCCACTTCAAACTCTACCCTTTGACCTTGCTCAAGGGTTTTGAAGCCTCTTTGCTGGATGGCTGAAAAGTGAACGAATACATCGCCCTGGTTGTCATCGCGGGTTATGAAGCCATAACCCTTATCCTTACTGAACCATTTTACTGTGCCTGTGAGTGACATGGGACAAAAACCTCCTTAAAAATTATTACTTGAGCGGAGGAGTCAAGGTAGGCGCCCTCCCTTTTCTCCACTGCTCTATGAAACAATATAAACCATGGACTTGTTTTTGTCAAGGACTGGTATATAATTTATAGCTAAGGAGGTAAAAGCGATGCACTTTCCTTTGCCATGGCAGTTGGTATTAATACTTCTTGTAGTGCTTGTAATTTTTGGTGCTTCAAAATTGCCCGAGTTTGGAAGGGGTTTGGGTGAAGGCATAAGGAATTTCAAGAAGGCTCTTTCTGGAGAGATAGAAGAGGAGAAAAAGGCTGAGAAGAAGGAGCAGGCATGATACCTCATTTATCCTTTACTGAAATACTCCTTATACTTTTTGTGGTATTAATACTGTTTGGAGCCTCCAGGCTACCTGAGGCGGGCAGAGCCCTTGGTGAAGGCATAAGGAATTTCAAGAAGGCTCTTTCTGGAGAGGAGGAAAAGGTTAAGGAGGTAAAGGGTGAAGAGGTAAAGGAAGAAAAGCAGGGTTAATTGCCCCCAAGTTTTTCTCTCAGAACCCTTCCTATGATACCGTTTACAAATTTGGTGGATTTTTTGCCCGCATATTTTTGAGCCAGTTTTATGTAATCGGACACCTCAAGCTTTGGATTTCTAAGCCCTATGTAGATTATTTCAGCAAGTGCAATTCTGAGTATGTTCCTTTCTATAAAACCTACCCTATCTATATCCCACTTTTCAGACAGCTCCGCAATCCACTTGTCTATCTCCTTAGAATGCTCCATGTAGGTTCTTACCAGCTTTCTTATATAACGCCTGCGGTCCTGGTTCTTTATTTTGTTTATGCTTATGTATTCTTCCATTAGCTTTTCCACATCCTCCCCCTTCATATCCCACTGATAGAGGACCAGAAAGGCATCTTTTCTTGAAAGGGGTTTGTAGATTATCATCCAAGGCTACTTATAAGGTTTACCATTTCTATCACAGACAGTGCTGCCTCCCAGCCTTTGTTGCCCTGCTTGGTGCCAGCTCTCTCTATAGCCTGCTCAAGGCTATCCGCAGTTATTACACCGAAGCCTACAGGCTTTCTCATTTCAAGACTTACTTGAGCCAAGCCTTTGGCTGTTTCGCTGGCTATGTAATCAAAATGAGGCGTCTGCCCCCTTATTAACACACCAAGGGCAACCACACCATCTACAGGCTTTCTAAGAAGTAGCTCTTTTACAGTAAGTGGTAGCTCCCAGGAGCCCGGGACCCGAACTATATATATGTTTTCTTCAGAGCCACCGTGTCTGAGTATGCAATCCACAGCACCCTCTATGAGCCTGTCTACCAAAAGGTGGTTAAACCTGCTTGCCACTATTCCAAAGTTAAAGCCTTCCGCCTTTAAAAGACCTTCATACCTGCGCATCGCCGACCCTCCAGTTATCAATTAGCCGTGTATCTCCTACCCACACAGCAAGAAGTATTCTATCACCTTCTTTAACCTCCTTCACGGGTCTAAGCTCTTCATCTCTTATTTCCACATAATCTATCCTCTTTACGTGCTCGTGCCTGCTTATAAAATCCCTTATGGCTCCCACAAGTTGCTCTGGGTCCCTGTTGCCAGACCTTATGAGCTTTTCCGCAAGCAGAAAGGACATGTATAGAGCTAAGGCGGACTGGCGTTCTTCTGGAGACAGGTAGGTGTTTCGTGAGCTTAAGGCCAAGCCATCTTCATCTCTTACAGTGGGCACAGGAACTATCTCTACAGGTATGCTCAGATCCTTTACAAGCCTCTGAACCACTTTTAATTGCTGGTAATCCTTTTCACCAAAATAGGCTCTATCGGGTCTGATTATGTTGAAGAGCTTTAGCACTACAGTGCACACACCACTAAAATGTCCCGGTCTGAAGGCACCCTCCATTATATCCGTCAACCCCTCTATTTCTATCCTTACAAGAGGCTTTTCCGGATACATTTCCTCATCGGTAGGTGCAAAAACCGCATCCACACCTTCTTCCGCACATACGCTCAGATCCCTCTCTAAGTCCCTTGGATATCTTTCAAAATCTTCCGCGGGACCAAACTGTAGAGGGTTTACATATATGCTTACTATGGTTATATCGTTCTGAAGCTTTGATTCTCTTATTAACCTTCTATGCCCTTCGTGTAAATATCCCATGGTGGGCACGAAGCCTATAGACTTATTGCCATCGCATTTAAGCGACGTTATGTAGTTCTTTACTTCTCTTATTTTTTTAAAGAGTGTAGGCATGGCTTTTCCTCAAGCGTTTTAAAATTATACCACAATGTCTGGAAAGTCTTCTTTTTTGATATTAAGGAGGTTCAGGGCTGGAGATGAAGACCTTATACTTAAGGTATATGGGGAGAAGGGACAGCTGAAGATACTTGTGCCAGAAGCCCTTAAGGTGGACAGGGGCCTTTCAGGTTATGTGGAACCCTTTAATCTAATAGGTGCTGTATGCGTACAGAAGGGGGAACTTCTCATATTGAAAGACATTACAAGCGCAGAATTTTTCTCTTATTTAGCTCTAAGGAGCTATTCAAGGTATGTGTGGATGTGCCAGGTGGTTGGTTTTGTGGAAAGGTGGTTCCTACATTATGATGCGGAGCTTTTCGGGCTTGCTTTAAGATATCTAACCCTTGACCCTACGGACCACCAGACACTGCTACTCAAGTTTAAGCTTGATTTTCTCAGGTTTATGGGATTATATAAAGAGGATATTTTCAAGGAAGAAGTAAGAGGCTTTGTCAGAAAACTGCAGGGAGAGGAAGATTTCCGTAAACTGCAAAGGCTAAAGCTACCGGAAGACCTTATAAAAAGCGTGGATGATGCTATTATGCTTCACCTGCAGTCTTCCTTGTAGAGCTTGATTATCCTGTCTATTATCTTTGAGGTAGAAAGGTCAAAGGCAAATTCTACCCTTTCCACACGCCCACCATAAGATAGGACAAGGTCCGCCCCCACAATGTCCTCCACTTTCCAGTCTGCACCCTTTACCAGCACATGCGGTCTTATGGCCCTTATCAGCTCTAAGGGTGTATCTTCCTCAAATATGACCACATAGTCTACGGGCTTTAAAGAGTCAAGTAAAAAGGCTCTTGCCTTCTGAGGTATTATAGGTCTTTGAGGTCCCTTTATCCTGCTTATGGAGCTGTCTGAATTGAGCCCCACAACGAGTATATCCCCAAACTCTTTTGCCTTCTGGAGATAGTAGGCATGTCCCGCATGCAGAAGGTCAAAACAGCCGTTTGTAAACACTATGCTTTTCTCTTTTCTTATGGGTTCTAATATTTTCAGGAGTTCCTCTAAGCTAACTATCATATCTCTTCAGCATAAGTGCTGTTGAATATACCCTTTCATACTCTCTGGCACTTTTCTCCCATGAAAAGTCCTTCTTCATACAACGTTTTACCAGTTCAGACCACTCCTTTGAGTGGTTGCAGACATGCATATCATAATAGACACGAGCCTTAAGAAGAGCATGCATTAGCTCCTTGCTGGAGTATTCATCAAAGACAAAGCCAGTGCCTTCTGAGGGATTTTCTAAAAGGTCTATTACCGTATCCTTTAGACCTCCTGTCCTTCTAACTATAGGCACCGTGCCATACCTCATGGCTATCATCTGAGATATACCGCAGGGTTCAAAGAGAGAAGGCATTAAAAATATATCTGAACCTGCGTATATCTTATGTGCCAGTTCTTCGTTGTATTCTATCCTCACGCCTATACTTTCTGGGTGTTTCTTAACAAGCCCTATCAGCATATCCTGATACTTTTCCTCTCCAGAGCCTAAAAATATAAAGTCAAAGCCTTCACGCACCGCCTCTTCTATAATGCCTCCTACCAAATCAAGCCCCTTCTGTGAAGTCAGCCTTGAAACCATACCCACAAGAGGCTTTTCCGCAGGCGTTTTGAGGCTGAAGATATGCTTTATGCTCTTTTTATTTATCCCTTTGCCCTTAGCAAAGTTTTTTATGCTGTAGTTGAAGTCTATTAGCACATCCCTTTCTGGGTTCCATACATCATAGTCTATGCCATTCAGTATGCCAAAGAAGTATTTCTTTTCCCTTATGAGGCCCTCAAGACCATAGGCATAATTTTTAAGCTCCTCTGCATAGGAGGGGCTAACGGTCGTTAAAACATCGCAGAAGGTGATACCAGCCTTCAGAAAGTTGAGCTTACCATAGAACTCTATGCCTCCGAAAGGGTGGAAGAGCTCCCAGGGTATGTTTAAGGAGGGCAGGAAATGAGCGTCATAAAGCCCTTGATACTGGGCGTTGTGAATAGTAAGAAGGACGGGGCTGTTTTCAAACTCTGGATAGTAAAGGCTTTTATAAAGAGGGAGCAAGCCCGTATGCCAGTCATGGGCGTGAAATACATCTGGGTTCAGGTTTAATACCTTGGCGGTTTCAAGGCTTGCCAGAGATAAGAAACCAAACCTCAAAGGATTATCCTCATACTCTCCTTTTGGTGTGGCATAGATATGTTCTCTGTGGAAGTAGGGAGGATAATCTATAAAGTAGTATCTCACATGGTCTTTGAGGTCTTCATATATGGAGAATTCCTTCCAGCTGTGGTCAAAAAATACCTTTGCGGTGGTTGCTTTTCTTAGTTCCGCCTTTATTTTCGCATATCTTGGCATTATTACATAGAGGGTGTGCCCCAGCTTTATAAGAGCCTTTGCCAAGGAATGAACCACATCACCAAGCCCCCCCGCTTTAATGTAAGGTGCGCTCTCAGAGGCAATCAGCACTATTTTCATAGTTCCACCTTAAAATTATAACCTGTGGTTGAAAGGCAGTTGCTTAGGTTTCTTGAAGAGGACCTCGGGCATGGAGACCTTACAACAGAGGGCGTATTTAGAGGAGAGTTTGCAAGAGCTGTTATTCTTGCAAAGGAGGAAGGAATTCTTGCGGGCATGCCCTTCTGTATAAAAGTTTTTGAGCTTTTGGGTGCTGTTAAGCTCTTAGAAGCCAAAGATGATGGCTGTAGCTTTTCCAAGGGTGAGGTGCTTTTGGTGCTTGAAGGTCCTGCGGATGTTCTGCTGAAGGCGGAAAGGACAGCCCTAAACCTGCTTGAGAGGTTAAGCGGTGTGGCAACTCAAACAAACAGGTTTGTAAAAGCCCTTGAGGGAACCAATATTAGGCTCCTTGATACGAGAAAAACGACCCCAGGTCTCAGATATTTTGAGAAGTATGCAGTCAGGGTAGGGGGTGGCACAAACCATCGGTTCGCTCTATACGATATGGTGCTTATAAAGGACAATCACAAGGCTATTGCGGGGGGATTAAGGGAAGCCATTAGAAGGGTTAGGGAAAGGGTAAGCCCTGTGTATAGAATAGAGGTGGAGGTGGAAAGCCTGAAGGAGGTGGAGGAGGCCCTTTCTGAGGGTGTGGATATAATTATGTTGGACAATTTTACGCCGGAGCTTGTAAGAGAAGCAGTCAGGCTCATAGGTGGTAAAGCACTTGTGGAGGTGTCCGGCAATATAAGCCTTGATAACATAAAGAATTATGCAATAGAAGGTGTAGATTTTATTTCTGCAGGTGCCATAATACATTCCGCAAGGTTTTTAGATATGAGTATGAAACTTTTCAGAATATAATTATTATCTTAAGGAGGTGCATATGTTTCAGGTGCCAGAGCTTGGACCCCAAGAAGCAAAAGAGCTTTTAGAAAAGGACGAGAGTGTGGTTTTACTGGATGTGAGAACGCCACAAGAGCATTTTCAGGTAAGGATTCCCAACTCCATGCTGATTCCACTTGATGAACTCAGATATGCCTTCAAGGACCTTCCAAAGGACAAAAAGTACATAGTCTATTGCAGAAGCGGTGAGAGAAGTGCCTTTGCCACATACTTTTTAAGACATATGGGTTATGAGGCTTACAACCTCTCGGGTGGCATACTCATATGGCCCTATGAGAAGGAGTCCGGACCACCTAAATGAAAAGGTCCCTTTTTATAGCCCCGCTTATCTTTTCCTGTGGTATTAAGGCAAACCCTGAGGTGCTAAAGGCTCCGGAGGTGGATATAAGGAGGATAGGAGAGCATATATATGTTAGAAGCCTTGCTGGTGATATAAGGGTGGAGGGTTTTGAGAACAAACGGGGCTACTGGATAAAAAGTTCAGAGCGGGCTCTTTGCTTTGATGTGCAGAGAATAGGCGGTAAAAGGGCAAAGTTCTGCGTGCCGCCGGCTGTGCAAAAGGAACCATCTTTAGATATTAAGGAAGAAGAAGAAGATAGGATAAGCCTGACAGCAAGAGGTTTTGATGCCTACAGGCTATACCACCTTGAAGAGGGAAGTCCCTTGCTTACCTCCGCAAGGGATTTTAAGGAAAGTATAGTCATACAGAAGGACTACTGGGAGCGGTGCTACGGCATAACGGGCTTGAAGGACGGCGTGGAAAGTAAAATGGCAAAGCTATGTGCCAAACCCAAGAAGCCTCCACACATTGAGGAGGTGGAGGGGCTTGAGCTCAGGCTGGGCAAGGAAAAAGCATACCTAATATGGTTTTATAGAGGAGATTACAGAGAGTTTGTGGTGTTTGTAAATGGGAAGGAGGTGGGCAGGACAAGGGGCTTTAGCTTTGAACTTGACCTGCCCGAAGGGGAGGCGGAATACAGGGTTAAGGTGATAAGCACCTTAGGCTTTGAAAGCTCTGGCAGGAGCATAGTCTATAAACCATAGTAGTTGGCTATGGCTGCCGATATGGCAAGGGCTAAGGTTTCTGGGTCCTTCTCGCCCTCTATTTCAAAGTCGTAGGTGGGTAGCTTTTCTTCCAAAAACCTTATACCAAAATGTCCGGATATAAAGTCGGGGTCCCTTATTATCTCTCTGTGAAGGGGTATGTTGGTGGGAACGCCCCTTATTATAAACTCATCTATGGCTCTCCTTGCCCTTGCAAGCACTCTGTCCCACGATAGAGCCCATACGCTTAGCTTGGCAATCATTGAGTCATAGTAAGGAGGTATCACGTAATCCTTGTAAACGCCTGCGTCCATTCTAACGCCGGGACCTCCGGGTGAATAGTAGGCGGTTATCTTGCCCGGTGCTGGGGCAAAGTTCCTGCGCGGATCTTCCGCGTTAATCCTGAACTCTATGGCATAGCCCCTGAAGGTAATATCGCTCTGCGTGAAAGGAAGGGGCTCGCCCATGGCGACCCTTATCATGGTTTCCACTATGTCTATACCGGAGACCATCTCCGTTATAGTATGCTCCACCTGAAGCCTCGTGTTCATCTCTATAAAGTAAAACTCCTTATTTTTTATATCCACGAGGAACTCTAAGGTGCCCGCACTGTAATAGCCCACCTGCATCATAGCCTTTACCGAAAGCCCCAGCATCTTCTGTCTTAAGTCTTTGGGCAGGACGGGGCATGGGGTTATCTCTATCACCTTCTGATGCTTTCTCTGCACAGAGCAGTCCCTTTCTCCTAAATGCACCACATTGCCATATTTATCACCTATTATCTGCACCTCTATGTGCTTGGGATTGTCCAGGTATTTCTCCACAAAAAGGTCTCCCTTCCCAAAAAAGGTCTCCGCCTCCCTGTAGCCCGATTCAAAAAGCCTTGGCAGTTCCTCAAGGCTCCTTACCACCCTCATACCTCTGCCACCGCCTCCGTAAGCGGATTTTAGAATGACAGGAAGACCTATCTCCTTTGCGTAGTGCAGGGCATCCTCGGGGTTTTTAAGAGGTTCTGGCGAGCCTGGTATGGTGGGTATGCCCAGCTTTTGCATCGCCTGTTTAGCCTTTACCTTATCGCCGAAGAGCTCTATATGCTCAGGAGATGGTCCTATAAAGGTAATGCCCTTCTTTTGACAATATCTGGCAAAATCCGCGTTCTCCGCCAGAAAGCCATAGCCAGGGTGTATGGCATCCGCACCTATAGATTTGGCAAGGTCAACAATCCTTACATAATCAAGGTAAGCCCTTACCGGGTCTCCGGGTATCAGGTAGGCTTCGTCCGCCTTTTTCACATAAAGGGACCTTGTGTCTGCTTCCGAGTAGATGGCTGCAGTTCTTATGCCGAGCTCTTCACAGGCTCTTATTATCCTTAAAGCCACCTCACCCCTGTTTGCCACAAGCACCTTTCTAAACATGGGAAAATTTTACTCCAACTTCTCAAGGACAAAGTTTTGATTTGTGTAAATGCATATGTCTCCTGCAATCCTTAAGGACTCCCTTACTATATCCTCCGCAGAAAGGTCTGTATGCCTGTAAAGAGCCAAGGCACAAGCCCTTGCATAATCTCCGCCGGAGCCTATGGCTAATACGGGTTCATCAGGCTCTATTATGTCGCCACCTCCCGAAAGCAGGTACATGCTCTCTTTGTCCGCCACCAAAAGAAGAGCTTCAAGCCTTCTCAGGCTTCTGTCAAGCCTCCAGTCCTTTGCAAGTTCCACACAGGCTTTTATGAGGTTTCCCCTGAATTCTTCAAGCTTTGTTTCAAGCCTTTCCATCAGTGCAAGACCATCCGCCGCAGACCCGGCAAAGCCCACAAGAACATTGCCCTTATAGAGCCTTCTTATCTTTCTGGCGGAATGCTTTATAACAGAAGAACCCATAGTTACCTGACCGTCCGCACCCATGACGGTGATGCCATTCCTTCTTACCACAAGGACTGTGGTGGACTTTAACTTATTCATGGTATAATATTCTACAGCCTGTGGTAAGAAAGGGGTTTAGTTGCATAGAACTTTATAAGCATACCTTAGTTTCAAGTTCAAACTGTCTTTTAGAGTTTCTCAGGAAGTTCTTATACCTGTATGAGAGGCAAAGGCTACCCATATCCCTCATCCTTCTTGATATATCTAATCTTGCGGAGATAAACAAGAGGTTTGGCTATCATAGGGGGAATGAGCTTCTTCTTGAAATAGCAAGTATTATAGAGAATAGTATCAGAAAGAGTGATGTGGCAGGTAAGTACAAGAGCGGTTCCTTCCTTCTAATATTGCCTAATGCGGATAGAGAGGGTGCATACAAGGTGGCTAACAGGCTCAAGTTAAGGTTCAATACTTTGAGCGTTGAGGTGTATAAAGTTGGGATTAAGATGGTTATTCATAGCTTTATTCCCAATGGGGTTAGGGCGGAGGATGTGCTTGACATGCTTGAAAGAAGTTTGGTAAATGATAGGTTTAAGGAAGGTGAAGATATTATTTTTGTGGAGGAGGAAGTAAAACCTTCTAAGGTTGGATACAGCATTCTTCTTAAGGCTGTTCAGGATGGTTCTATTGAACCTGCTTTTCAGCCCATCTATCGTGTTGGTGGTGGCATAGAGGGTTATGAGGTGCTTATGAGGTTAATAAGGGAAGATGGGTCGGTAATTCCAGCGGGTTGTTTCATAGATGAACTTTTAAAGACTTCTTTCATAAGCCTTTCCGAAGAGATGGTTATTCATAAGGCTTTTTTGAAGCTTAAAAGTATGGGATTTAGTGGAAAAATATTTATTAATTTTCCATACAGTTTCATCAACTTTATATCTAAAGGGAAGGTAAAAATAAGTAATTTTTATAAAGAGCTTCTTTCTCATGGTATAGAACCGCAAAGAATTGTGGTAGAACTGCCTGAAAGTAAGATAACTACCACAACAGAAGAGCTTTTGGAACTGGTTAAGGAGTTAAGAAGTTATGGTTTTAGCATAGCGGTGGATGATTTTGGCATAGAAAACTCTTCTGTGGAAAGGCTGATGAAAACAAAGCCGGACATTGTTAAGCTGGATGGGTTTTTCTTAAGGGAGGGCAGAAACCTTCTTAAGTGGGTTGTCCTTGGTATGAAGAGAATGGGCTTTAGTGTTTTGTTGGAGCAGGTGGAAACCGCCGAGGGCTATGAAATAGCTAAGAACTTGAAGGTTGATTTTGCACAGGGATACTATCTTGGGGAGCCAAAGCTTTTATGAAGGACTTTATTATTCCAGCCATAGACCTTAAAGAAGGTAAGGTGGTAAGGCTGTATAAGGGGGACTTTGAAAAGAGCAAGGTCTATTCTGAAAAACCAGAAGATATGGCAAGGTTTTTTGAGGAGCTTGGTTTTAGAAGGCTTCATGTGGTGGATCTGGAAGGTTCTGTGGAGGGAAAGCCTGTAAATCTTGAAAGCATAAGGAAGATAAGAAGGTCTTTTACAGGCACAATACAGGTAGGAGGTGGTGTAAGAAGTCTTGAGGTGTGCAGAACCTTAGAGTATGAAGGTGTAGACCTTTTTGTAGTGGGAACTCTTGCAGTAAAGGACAGCAAAGCCTTTGAAAGAATAGTGGAAACATACCCTAAGAGGGTTATACTGGCGGTTGATGCCAAGGGTGGTAAGGTAGCCGTGGGTGGATGGAAGGAGGATAGTAGCTTCAGCCCTGAGGAGCTGGCAAAACTCTATGAAAGCCTTCCCCTCTGGGGATATCTATACACTCTGATAGATAAAGATGGCACCCTTGAGGGTGTGGATATAAGACCTTACGAGGAGTTTAAGAAACACACTTCAAAACCTCTTCTTGCCTCCGGTGGTGTTTCAAGCCTTGATGATGTTAAAAAACTGATGGGTGTTGTGGAAGGGGTGGTGGTTGGAAGGGCAATATACGAGGGTAGAATAAACCTTAAAGAGCTATGATTGGTGTGGTGCTTTTTAACATGGGGGGACCAGACAGTCTTTCCGCAGTCCAGCCCTTTCTGTATAACCTCTTTTCTGACCATGATATTATAAGGTTTCCAAAGCCCCTGCAGAAACCATTGGCATGGCTCATATCTCATTTGAGGGCTAAGAAGACAAAGCATTATTACGAGTTGATGGGGGGCAAATCGCCCCAGAAGGAGCAGACTCTTGCACAGGCTAAGGCTCTTCAGGAAGAGCTGGGAGAAGGCTTTAAGGTGGTGGTAGCTTTAAGATACTGGCACCCTCTCACAGAAGAAGCCCTTTTGGAGCTTTTCAGGTATCCTGTTGAAAAGCTTATCCTGCTTCCCCTCTATCCTCAATACAGCAGGACCACTTCAGGCTCTTCCTTTAATGAGTTTGACAGGGTTTTCAGAAGGCTAAGGGGCAAAGGAATATACTTTAACCTCACCACTCTGATGGGTCAGGGAAAACCCTACTTTTACCCTTCAAGCCTTCCAGTTATAAGGATAAACTGCTACTATAACCACACCACCTACATAAAGGCAATGGTGGAGAACATAAAGGAAAACCTGCCAGGTTGGAGGGAATACTTTTTCCTTTTTACAGCCCACAGCCTGCCACTGAGCATTATAAGAGAAGGAGACCCATACCAGAGGCAGACGGAAGAAACGGTAAGGCTCATAATGGAGCATTTTCCCGGTGTAAAATACGCACTTGGCTATCAGAGCAAGGTGGGACCCACCAGATGGCTTGAGCCCTTTACTGACAGACTTTTAGAAGAGCTTATTAATCAAGGCATAAAAAGGATAGCGGTCATACCCGTTTCTTTTACCTGCGAGCATTCAGAAACCCTCTACGAGCTTGACCATCTTTATGGCTCTATGGCAAGAGAAAGGGGCGCAGATTTTGTGAGAATTCCAACCCTTAAAACGCACCCCACTTACATAAGGGCTTTAAAGGAGCTTGTGCTTAACTTTATATAAGCGGGCGACGGGAATCGAACCCGCGACCTTCTGCTT
This sequence comes from Aquificota bacterium, assembly GCA_030549905.1. Taxonomy (GTDB): domain Bacteria; phylum Aquificota; class Aquificia; order Aquificales; family Aquificaceae; genus Pampinifervens. The sequence continues at coordinate 68,338 of JAUQQK010000005.1, forward strand.
GGGAAGCAGACGCTCCACCACTGAGCTACGCCCGCTTAGTATATATTATATTCCATGGAGTTTCCAAGGCTAAGACCACGAAGACTAAGAAGCAGGGAAAACATAAGAAGGCTTATAAGAGAGACGAAGCTGAGCCTTGACGACCTTATCTACCCCATCTTTGTGAGGCACGGTGAGGGCATAGTGGAAGAGGTAGCCAGCATGCCGGGAGTCTACCGCTACAGCCTTGATAAAGTAGTGGATGCAGTCAAAGAAGTTAGAGACCTCGGCATTCCTGCCATCATACTCTTTGGCATTCCGGAACACAAGGATGAGGTGGGTTCAGACACATGGAGCGATGAAGGTATTATTCAAAGAGCTCTAAGGCTCATAAAGAAGGAAGTGCCGGATATATATGTGATAACGGATGTGTGCTTTTGTGAATATACTACACATGGACATTGTGGTGTCTTGTATGAAGGTGATGTGCATAATGATATGACTTTGGAAAACCTTAAAAAGCAGGCAATCTCTCACGCGAAAAATGGTGCGGACATGCTGGCACCTTCTGGCATGATGGATGGTATGGTAAAAGCCATACGAGAAGCCTTAGATTCCGCAGGTTTTGAATATGTACCCATAATGGCATACTCCGCCAAGTATGCTTCCGCTTTTTATGGACCCTTTAGAGAGGTAGCAGAATCCGCACCAGCCTTTGGAGACAGAAGAAGCTACCAGATGGACCCGGCAAACTCAAGGGAAGCCCTCAAGGAAGTTCTCTTAGATGTTCAGGAAGGTGCGGACATAATAATGGTTAAGCCTGCTTTAGCTTATCTTGACATAATAGCTAAGGTAAAGGAACATACCCTACTTCCTGTATGTGCCTACAATGTAAGCGGTGAGTATGCCATGATAAAGGCAGGTGGAAGACTTGGCTGGATTGATGAGAAAAAGGTGATGATAGAAACACTTCTTTCCATAAAGAGGGCTGGGGCGGACATGATAATCACCTATTTTGCAAAGGACGTAGCAAAGCTCATACATAAGGGAGAGCTTTGATGGGCTTGGCTGAGAAGTATCCAGAAAGATACACGGTAGAGCATTGGAAAACATGGGAAGGGGATTGGGAGCTTATAGAAGGCGTGCCTTACGCTATGGCTTCTCCTAGACCGATAAATCAGGTTATTGTCTCAAGATTGGCAAAGCTCTTGGGAAACCTTTTGGAGGAATGTGAGATATGCCATGTGGCGGTAGAGCTTGACTGGTATATATCTCCGAACACGGTAGTTAGACCCGACCTTTTGGTTTTTTGTGGAGAGATTCCAGAAAGGCTTGAGAAGAAACCAAACCTTATAATAGAGGTGGTTTCTCCTGAGTCAAAACTAAGAGATGAAGGTTTGAAGTTTGAGCTATACCAGTGGCTTGGCGTAAAGTATTACGTACTTGTCTATCCTGATGAAAGATATGTGAAAGTTTTCGAACTCACAGACGCAGGCTACAGAGAAAAGAGGGACAGGCTTTTTGTTTTTGAAGGCTGTGAAAGAGAATTACCCTTTGAGGAGGTTTTTAGATGAGATTTTACGGCATTCCTTCAGAAGATAGAGTTCTGGAGATAATAGAGCTAATAAGAGAGGGAGAATGGGTCTTTGAAGAAAAGGGAAAAAAGGAAATCTTAGAAGCAGAGCAAGTAAGAGAGAGGCTAAGGTCCATAGTGGAAGAAGTAAAAAGTTGGAAGATTTCAAACAAACACATACCTTCAGCTACTACCTTCTTTTTTGTACATGAACCTTCTGAACCGAAGGCTTTTAAAATTTACGACCTTAGCTCCCTTGGATGTTCTAACAGTCTTGTACCTCCAAGATGGAAGGTCTATCGCAAAGAGCTTTCTCTGTAAATTTCTCTGAGTATTTCTTCACCACCTGCCTCTAAAAGCCTGTGAGCTAGCTTTCTTCCGAGCTCTTCCGCCTGCTCTGGCTTTCCTTCCAGACTATCTTCTATAAACCTTTTGGCTTCAAGGTCTGAGATGAAGGCTTTTACTTTTAGTCTTCCGTCTTCAAGCCAAGCGTAAGCTCCAATAGGTACTTGACAACCTCCTTGAAGCTCTCTCAGAAAACTTCTTTCACATACAGCCCTTATTCTACTCTCTTCATGGTCCAGAAAAGCTATAGCGGAAAGAACATCTTCCCTGTCCTCTTTCACCTCAATAGCTAAACTTCCCTGACCAACCGCAGGAATAAAATCCTCAAGCACTTTAGTAATCTTTTCCTCAAGCCCAAGCCTCTTTATACCAGCGTATGCAAGCACTATAGCATCATACTGACCCCCTTCAAGTTTTCTCAACCTTGTATCCACATTGCCTCGCAGTACTTCAACCCTTAAGTCTGGTCTTCTTCTCTTTATCTGCACTTGTCTTCTTAGAGAAGAAGTACCTACACAGGCACCTTCAGGAAGTTCCTCAAGGGTTTTTCCGTCTTTTGATATAAGTACGTCAAAAGGTTCTTCCCTCTGAGTTATGGCTCCGAGCGTCAAGCCTTGTGGCAAAATCATAGGCACATCTTTTAAAGAATGAACCGCTATATCAATCTCCTCTCTAAGCAGAGCCTCCTCTATCTCCTTTACAAAAAGTCCTTTACCACCTATTTTTGCAAGAGGTGTGTCAAGGATTTTGTCGCCTGTAGTGGTAATAAGCACAAGCTCCGCAGTATGTCCAGCTTCTTCAAGCTTTGCTTTTATGTAGTTTGCTTGCCAGAGAGCCAGCTTGCTCTTTCTTGTACCTATGCGAAGGTGCATTACTCTACCACCTTAATGTGAAGTTCTTTTAACTGTTTTGGCTCCACATAATCTGGTGCGCCAGTAAGAGGACAAATACCCTTTTGAGTCTTTGGAAAGGCTATCACATCTCTTATAGAGTCCAGACCTCTCATAACTGCCAGAAGCCTGTCAAAGCCAAAGGCAAGACCTCCATGAGGAGGAGCTCCATACCTGAAGGCTTCTAATAAAAATCCAAATTTTTCTTTCGCCTCAAGTTCTGATATACCAAGAAGTTTAAAGACTAACTCTTGCACTTCCCTTCTGTGAATTCTGATAGAACCTCCTCCAACCTCATAGCCATTTATTACAAGGTCATAAGCTCTTGCTCTTACTGAATGTACAAGTCTTTTTTCCTCTTCAAGGTCTTCCGTTTTGAGAGCCTCCTCAAGGAGAGGAATATGCTCCTCCTTCGGTGAAGTAAAAGGATGGTGCAAAGATACAAATCTTTTTTCTTCTTCGTCCCACTCCATCAGAGGAAAATCTACCACCCACAAAACATCAAACTTTGAAGTATCTATCAGGTTATACCTTTTGCCTATATGAAGCCTCAAATTTCCGAGTATCTTATAAACAAGCTCCTTTTTATCCGCGGAGAAGAAGATGACATCTCCTACCTGCGCTTGAGTTTTCTCTAAAAGACCTTTTAGTTCCTGCTCGGAGAAGAACTTAACGATAGGTGAATTCAGTTTGTTTTCCTCCACTTTTATCCATGCAAGCCCTTTCGCACCAAGGCTTTGAACGAACTGAGTAAGCTCGTCTATTTCCTTTCTTGAAAGATTTGAGCCTTTGAAATTTATAGCCTTTACAACACCTCCACCTTCTATAGCTTGACGAAAGACTTTAAACTCTGTGTTTCTAAAGATATCCGTAAGGTCTATAAGCTCTAAACCAAATCTTCTGTCAGGTTTGTCTGAACCAAACCTCTCCAATGCCTCTTGGTAAGAGAGCCTTTCAAAGGGTCTTTTAAGTTCCACTCCAAGAAGCTCTTTAAAAAGCGTAGCTATGAGCTCTTCGCTGAAGGATATAACGTCTTCCTCATCTACAAAGGACATTTCAAAGTCTATCTGGGTGAATTCTGGTTGGCGGTCCGCTCTGAGGTCTTCGTCTCTAAGGCACTTTACTATTTGGAAATACCTGTCAAAGCCTGCTACCATCAGTACTTGTTTAAAAAGTTGTGGAGATTGAGGTAAGGCATAAAACTTTCCAGGGTGTAGTCTTGATGGTACAAGAAAGTCCCTTGCACCTTCAGGTGTAGATTTAGTAAGAAAAGGAGTTTCTATTTCCACAAAACCATGCTTCAAAAAGACCTGTCTTACTACCTGATAGGCTCTATGTCTGAAAAGTAGGTTTTCTTTCATGCTTTCGCGCCTTAGGTCTAGATACCTGTAGCGCAGTCTGGTTTCTTCAGAAAGTGGTGTTTCCTCATCTACAGGAAAGGGTAGAGGTTCTGAAGTGTTAAGAATTTCTATTTTTTGAATTACCACCTCGTAGTTGCCTGTTTTTAACCTTGGGTTTTCTGTTCCCGGTGGTCTTCTTCTTACAGTTCCTCTTATAGCCACCACATACTCGCTTTTTAGCCTATCTGCTACCTCATAAGCCTGAGGGTTATCCTTCTCTTCTACTACACATTGGACTATTCCTTCTCTGTCTCTTAGGTCTATAAAGACTACACCGCCGTGGTTTCTAACCCTATGAACCCAACCGTTTAAGATAACTTCCTTCCCAAGGTCTTCTTCAGATATATGTCCGCAGTATTTGGTGCGTTTAAGCATGAGGTATTATTTTAAGGCATTTAGATATAGTTATAACTCTTCCATAGGCACTCTTTCGTAGAACCTACTTACCTCCTCCCACCAGTAAGAAAACCTCAAAAGACTTGCCTCATCAAAAGCTTTCCCTATTAGCTGTCCGCCGACTGGAAGACCATTAGAAAAACCAATAGGTATGGAAATGCCCGGCAAACCTGCAAGGTTTACGCTCACGGTAAATATGTCTGAAAGATACATGGCTATGGGGTCTGTGGTCTTTTCTCCAAACCTGAAGGCGGTGGTGGGGGTGGTGGGGGTGGCTATCACATCTACCTTCTCAAAAGCTTTTTCAAAATCCTGAGCTATAAGCCTTCTAACCTTCATAGCCTTAAGGTAGTAAGCATCATAATAGCCTGCAGACAGGGCAAAGGTGCCTATCAGTATCCTCCTTTTTACTTCGGGACCAAAGCCCTCGTCCCTCGTCTTGGAATATAGCTCAAAAAGGTCTGCGTAATCCCCCGTCCTGTAGCCATATCTGACGCCATCATATCTGGCAAGGTTAGAAGACGCTTCCGAAGGAGCTATTATATAGTAGCAGGCTATGGCATACTCCGAATGCGGAAGAGAAACTTCTTCTATAATACAACCTTCCTTTTCAAGCTCCTTAAGAAAGTTTTCAAGGGCAGTCTTTACACCCTCCTCAAGCCCTCCCTGCATGAACTCCTTTACCACACCCACACGAAGACCCTTAATACCTTTTTTCATCTCCTCTGTGAAGGAAGGCACTTCTTTTTTAGCACTGGTGGAGTCCCTCGGGTCATACCCGGAAATTACCTCCATTATCAGAGCTATATCTTCCGTCCTGTTGGCAAAAGGTCCTATCTGGTCAAGAGAGGAAGCAAAGGCTACAAGCCCGTACCTTGACACTCTGCCATAGGTGGGCTTTAAACCTATAACTCCACAGAAGCTGGCAGGTTGACGGATAGAACCTCCCGTGTCTGAACCTAAAGATAGAGGTGCAGACCTTACAGCCACCGCCACAGCGGAACCTCCAGAAGAACCACCCGGCACACGTTCTAAGTCCCAGGGGTTTTTAGTCTTAAAGAAGGCGGAATACTCGGTAGAAGAACCCATGGCAAACTCGTCCATGTTAGCCTTTCCCACAAGTAAGGCTCCAGCCCTCCTAAGCCTTTCTATCACAGTGGCATCGTAAGGCGATACGTAGCCCTGAAGTATCTTGGAGGCACAGGTGGTGGGGTAGCCCTTAACATTTATGTTATCCTTTATGGCTACAGGCACGCCCGCAAGGGGCATATTTTCAGAAGGTTTTAGCCTTTCTGCCTCCTTCAGAGCCTCCTCATAAAGAGGTGTTATGTATGCCTTTACCTTTTCTTCTGTTTGTAAAAACCTATGGTAAAAGCTTTCAAGAACATCTTTTGGACTAAGCTCACCTTTTCTAACAGCCTTTGCTATTTCTGATGCGGAAAGCTTCCACAACATGCTTTATAGTTTATCATATGAAAGCCTTTGACCTTTATGCTGAACGTTATGATGCGTGGTATGAAAAACCCTTTGGAGGGTCTGTTTTTTCGCTGGAGGTAGAATGTTTGAAGAGGCTTACAGACTACCCAGAGCCTTCCCTTGAGGTAGGGGTAGGAAGCGGAAGGTTTGCAAAGGCTTTAGGTGTAGAGTTTGGCGTAGATACTTCTAAGGAACTGTTAAAGATTGCAAAAAGGAGGGGTATAAGAGGCATCTTGGCAAGAGCTGAAGCTCTACCTTTCAGAAAAGAGGTTTTCAAAAGAACTCTTTTTGTAGTTTCCATATGCTTTCTTCAAGACCCCATTACAGCCCTGAAGGAGGCACGAAGGGTTTTAAAAGAAGATGGCAAAGTTGTTCTTGGACTTGTCCTTAGAGAAAGTCCCTGGGCGGACTTTTACCTTCAAAAGGCAAAGGAAGGACACCCTCTCTACAGCCTTGCAAGGTTTTATAGCTTTGAGGATATAATAAAAATGCTATCCATCGCAGGTTTTAAATTAGAAAAGGTTTTCACTACGCTTTTTGAGGAGCCTCAGGATATGAAGCCTGTAGAGAGCAGAGAAATCAGGGAGGGCTTTCATCCTGATGGGGGTTTCTTCTGTATGCTGGCAGGGCTTGAAATTTGATAAAACTTGACTAAAATTTATTAACATGGCTGTTTCAGGAAAAAGGGATTATTATGAGATACTGGGCGTGCCGAGGAACGCTACGCAGGAGGAGATAAAAAAAGCTTACAGAAGACTTGCACGCAAATACCACCCCGACTTTAACAAGGACCCAGACGCTCAGGAAAAGTTCAAAGAGATTAATGAAGCCTATCAGGTGCTTTCAGACCCGGAAAAAAGGAAACTTTACGACCAGTATGGACATGCCGCCTTCACCGCTCAGGCAGGAGCTGAGGGCTTTTCACAGGAGGTTTTTGCTCAGGATATTGGAGAACTTTTTGAAGACCTGCTGAAGGGCTTTGGTTTTGAGGGCATTTTTGAGAGGGCAACTCGTGGAAGAAGGAGAGAGCAGAGAAGGCCCATAAAGGGTGAGGATATATACTACTCCTTGGAACTGAGCCTTGAGGAAGCCTATAGGGGGACTGTGGTAAGCATACCCGTGGTCAGGAATGTGGCGTGTGAGCAGTGCGGTGGTCTTGGGTATGATAAAAGTAAAGGAGAAAGGGTATGCCCCACCTGTGGTGGAAAGGGTGAAGTGGTTCAAAGGCAGTTCTTCATTACCATAGCTCAAACCTGTCCCGCATGCGGTGGTGAGGGCTTTATTCGGGAGCCATGTCCGAAATGTAATGGCAGAGGGACGGTGCCGCAGAGGGAGGAAGTGAAGGTCAGGATACCTCCAGGCGTTGATACAGGTAGCAAGATTATGGCGGAGGGCAAAGGTCATGCGGGCCTTTACGGCGGACCACCGGGGGACATTATAATAACCATAAAAGTCAAGCCACACCCCATATTTGAACGAAGGGGCAACAACCTGTATGTGGATGTGAATATAAAGCCTACGGAGGCTATGCTTGGCACTGAGCTGGAGGTACCCACCCTTGACGGTAAGAAGGTTAAGGTAAAAGTGCCTGCAGGCGTCCAGCCCGGTGAGACCATCAGGCTTGAAGGCTACGGTATGCCAAAGCTTATGTCAGAGGGAAGAGGAGACCTTTTTGTCAGGATAAACATAGAGGTGCCTAAGCTTGGCTTTATGGATAAGCTCTTTGGAGATGGGAAAAGGATAAAGCAGCTTCTTGAGGAGCTTGATAAACTACTGCCAGAACCAAAGCGTATAAGGGAGAGAAGGACATGAAAGAAAAAGGCAGGGTTAAAAAATACACGATAGGTGCTGTGGCTGAGATGTTTAACATACACCCGCAGACCCTCAGGCTTTATGAAAAGGAGGGTCTTATAAAACCCTCAAGGAGCAAGGGTAGAACAAGGTATTACACGGAGGAGGACCTTCAGAGGATTGAGTTCATACTCATGCTGAGCAGGGAGCTGGGGGTAAATCTGGCTGGTATTGATATCATCCTTCAGATGAAGGAGCAGATTGAAGAGCTTGAGGCTCAGGTGCAGAGGCTAATAGAGTTTATCCAGAAGGAGCTTTACGAAGCCTATCAAAAAGATGAGGGTATAAAGTCCATAGTGCTTACAGAAAGGAAGGACATACTTAAAGTGATAAGAAAGGAATAAAATAATCTGTATGCAGATTAGGGAGACGGACCTTCCCGGTATAGGGAAAAAGTATTCCATGAGCCTGAGGGAGGGAAGGGACCTGGTGCTGGTCATATACAACACGGGCAGGAGGGAAATATACCTGATGGAGGATGAAGAAACGTCCTGTGTTTTTGACCTGACGGAGGAGGAGGCAAAAGAGCTGGGCTTCCTGCTGGCTGGTGCGGTTTATCAGCCTGTGAAGGCTGAAAAGATGGAACTTATACTCAAAGAGGTGGTTATGGAGTGGGTAAAGGTGGAAACAGGCTCTAACTTTATTGGAAAGACAATAGCGGAACTACAGATAAGAAGAACCACCGGTGTATCAGTTATAGCCATAGACAGAAAGGGCAGGATAATACCCAGCCCGGACCCTTATAGGGAGAGGATAGAGGCGGGGGACATACTCATAGTGGTGGGTACAAGGCAACAGCTAAACCACCTTTTAGAGCTTTGTGGAAGGTGTAGCACATAGATGCACAGCCATCAGAACCTCGTAATTGCAGGAGGCATCTTCTCACTTCTCTTTTTATCCGCCTTCCTGCTTTCAAGGCTTAAAGTGCCTTACATAGTCTCCTTCCTTATATCAGGCTTTTTGGGGAAGCTCCTTTTCCCCCACGAGGCAAAAGAGCTTCTTTCCATACTTGAGCTTTCTGCAATAATACTGCTTTTCTTCTTCATAGGCCTTGAATACTCCTTTGAAAGACTTATGGGAATGAGGCGTGTTATAAAGCCTGGGCTTATAGACTTTGTTTTCAACTTTTTTCCTGCCTTCCTGATAGCCTTTCTATTTACCCAGAACCTTCTCTTTTCCCTCATAATGGGGGCTGTCATGTATCCAAGTAGCACCGCCATAACAGCCAAACTTCTAATGGATTACAGAAGGCTTGTAAATCCAGAAGCGGAGCTTCTTATAGGCGTGCTGATATTTGAGGATTTGATAAGCATTATACTGCTGTCTGCCTTAACCGGTATTCGTTTTGGTGGAGGTTTTGATACTGTCAGCCTTTTAAGAGGTATCTTAGCGGTTGTCCTTGTCTTCACCCTTTTTTACCTGCTGATAAAGCCCTCTCAGAGGGTTTTTGAATACATGTACAGGAAGGTAGATGAAAGCCTTATTCCTTTTGCAGTTTTGGGTTTTCTTTTAATGTCTGCCGGCTTTGGTCTAAGCTTAGGGCTTTCTGATGCCCTAATAGCCTTTATGCTTGGCGTTCTTGTACCAGAAGAAAGCAAAATATACCGCACGATTGAAAGGTCTCTGTCCGATTTAAAAGACATTGCGGTGGGTGTCTTTTTCTTCATGTTTACCTTTAAATCACAGATAAGCCTTGATATAAACCTGTGGCTTCTGCTCCTTTTACTAATCTCTGGTATCCTTCTTAAGCTCTTTTCCACCTACATGGCCTCTCTTGTGTATGACCTTAGCAAGAGGACCGCCCTGAGGGCGAGCCTGTCTTTCCTTCAGAGGGGAGAGTTTTCCGTCATATTTGCAAGCCTTTATGAGCCTACCCAATCGCTTGCCTTCTTCCTTGTGCTGACTACGGCCCTTATCGGTAGTTTTAGCTTTGTGTATGCTCCAAGGCTCTCCGAACGGGTATTTCCGAAGAAAGAGAAGAAAGGACCTCTTCCAGCTCCTCCCGCTTAAGCTCTATGTGTTCTCCCTCAGAAACCCAGAGGGGCTTTCCCAGCCTTATCCTCGCCCTGCTGAAGGGCAGGGGTATGGTGAGCCTGTCCCATGTGTTTAGAACCAGCTTCTTTTCAAACTCCACATATACAGGCACTATAGGCACTCCAGACTTTTGAGCCAGCATTATTATGCCCGGCTTTACTGAGCCAGCAGGACCCTTAGGACCATCTACTGTGATGGCTACCGTGCCACCCTCTCTTAAGACTTTGATAAGCCTTAGAAGTCCAGAAGAACCGCCCTTTTCCCTTTTTCCCTCCTCGCTGGAGCCTCTTACTACCTTATAGCCCAAAGAAGTTAAAAGCCTGTCCGCTATGTCTCCGTCCCTGAACCTGCTAACAAGAGTGTATATACCCCTATCTATGCCTAAAAGGGCCACGCAGAGAGCGTTGCCATGAAGTATGGCTATTATCTTGCCCCTGTAAAGCTCATAGTCAATCCTTCTATCCCAGCGAACCGTTTTGTGAAGAAGCCTTAAAAGAAATGCAACAACAGGAGCGAGCCATACGCCAAGCTGTCTTCTTAGCCTTTTCTTCATCTTTCCTTCAAAACGGGCATGATAACCCTTTCAATCCAGGCCGGGTCAAGCCACTCGGTAGGGTTCACTTCATAGCCCTGGACAATAATGCCAAAGTGAAGGTGGTCTCCAAGGGCAAGCCCTGTGGCACCGGTTCTGCCTATGGTCTGCCCCTTCTTTACATACTGCCCCTCCTTTACCGTCATTTCAGAAAGGTGTCCATACAGGCTCATAAGCCCAAAGCCGTGGTCTACTATTACCGTGTTGCCATATATGCCTAAAAAGCCTGCAAAAGCCACAATACCCGAGTTGCTCGCCGGCACAGGAGCCTGAGCCACCGAGGCAAAGTCATATCCCATGTGCCTGCTCTCGCTAACCAGCTGTCCCTTATGGTAATAGTGTCTTATGTCCCCATACCCGGCTAAAACCTTGCTGTTTGGTAGCTGTAGAAAAGCCCCTTCCCACAAAGCCTTAGGCTCGCTTCTCTTTCCCAGCTCTTCCACCTTCTTTATATTTTCCCTCCTCCAATCTTCATTTATCCTTTTAAAGGCATCAAGAGGTGAGAGGGACCTGCCCTCATCACCCAGCAGGGGGTATATGGCTCTGTTGATGAAATCTTCCGTTAGTTCTATATGGTCTTCTTTGAATTTCACCTCTTTTATCCGTAGGTTTAAGCTCTGGCGTGCGGAATTACCGGCCGGGTCAAGGGCTTCCACATAAACCTGAGAAGCACTGCTGTCATCAAGCCTTATCGGAAAAAGGAGCAGGAAGTAGCCCTTTTCTGCGGGGTAGAAGGTATATGTATGTTCGTTAAACTTCAGATATACACTTGCACCCTCTTCTGCTTTTACCTTTATGGCTCCCGTTCCACCCTGCCTAACATAGGGCGTATAGGCTAATATCTGTAAAGCCGGAGGCTTTGTATCTATTTGAGTTTTAAGGCTGTAGCTTCTCTTAGAAAAGAGACCGGAGGATAGTTCTATCTTCAATAGGGCTTCACCATCCTTTAGCTCCAGCCTTCTTGTATCAAAATCTAAATTTATTCTGCTTACTGGAGCGGAAAGTTTTTCGTATAAGAGGGGTCTTTCTTTTCCTTCCTGCTCCACTACCACCCTTATGCTACTGACGGGCTTTGAAAATTCAAGTTCTATTGTCTTTCGGGCTGGCAGGAGGCTAAGCCTTTTTAAGCTCTCCTCCGAAAGCTGCGGCCTTCCCCCAGATATAAGGTATATGGTGTAGAAAACAAGCAGTAGCAGGCTAAATATAGCCAACCTTCTTATAAGTTTTATGAAGGCAATTCTTCTTTCTCTCCTTTCTTCTATCCTGTATCGGTATCTCATATTCTCAAAACCAGCCCGTACCAGTTCTTCAGACTTCTAATTTTAGCAGGTTTTAAACCACACAGGCTTAAAAACTCCCTTACACTTTCCTTTCCGTAGAGACCAGAGACAATGGCTGTATGTTTAAAAAGCCTTTCCATCTTACTCCACAGATGCCTGAATATATCCAGCTCAAGGTTTGCCACCAGGAGGTCAAAGCTTTCCCTTACATCCTTAGGCTCTCCTAAGAGACACTCTATTTCCACACAGTTTTCTTCCGCATTATGCCTGCACTCTTCCACAGCAACTGGATCTATATCTATGGCTAAAACCCTGTCCGCACCCAGCCTTTTACTTGCTATAGCAAGAATTCCCGTTCCCGTCCCCACATCGAGCACAGACCAGCCGGGCTTCAGTTCTTCCTGCAAAAGTCCAAGGCATAGCCTTGTGCTTTCATGAAGACCCGTGCCAAAGGCACCACCCTGCCTTATCACCACCGGCTTTATCCAGGAGGGCAGGACCATAAGGTTTTTTACCCTTATAGGCCTATAAACGTTTTCTGGCTTTATTATTTCTACCTTGATAACTTTTACAGGTTTTAAGCCCTTCACAGGTTCATAAAGAGCAAACTCCACAAAGGATTCACCCTCTGAAAGCACTTCCACACCCTTTCCATAACTCGTTAAAAAGTCATAAAACTCTTCCGGACTTAGCTTGTATATGTACTTGTCAAAAAGCATAGAGAAAATTATAGCCTTTGCAGTTAGGCAACCTTGAGGTAATTTCTTCGTGCATGGATAAAGCCCTATGTGTCTAAATTAATGCCTTCTTAACCAAGAAATATTATGATTTACCATATGTTTTGTCTGTGGTTGAAGGGTAAAAAATATGCCAGTCTTGATAACAGAGAGTACTATACGAAAATAGAAAGATACAGTAAGTTATCTGTGGAAGAGCTCCTTAACGAATTTAATACTACAGAAGAAGGTTTATCACAAGAAGAAGTAGAAAGACGTCTAAGGCACTATGGACCAAACAAACCTGTTAAAGAAAGAATAAAGCCGTGGTACGTATACCTTTTTGAAGCATTTACAACACCCTTTAGCCTTATTTTATACCTCATAATTTTCATCAATCTTCTTACAGATGTGGCGTTTGCTCCACCTTCCGAGCGCAGTTATACTGAAGCCTTTTTTATCACCCTTATAGTGCTTATAGGTGGCTTAGTGACTTTTTTGCAAGAATATAGGTCTGACAGGGCGGTGCAGAGGCTAAAATCTATTGTTGCAATTTCTGTCGCTGTTATAAGGAAAGGTGTTGGTAAAGTAGAGGTTCCAGTAGACCAAATAGTGCCTGGTGATTTAGTCTTTTTATCCGCAGGTGATATGGTGCCTGCGGACATCAGGTTGATAAGTGCGAAAGACCTATACGTTGACCAATCTCTACTCACTGGCGAGTCGGAGCCTGTAGAAAAGTTTGCTCAAGGTGATGATAAGGTGACTTTTATAACAGATTTAAAAAACATATGCTTTGCGGGCACTAGTGTTTTGAGTGGAACGGGGATAGGGGTGGTGCTTTTGACAGGTGAAAATACATATCTTGGTTCTATTGCCAGCATAATAGCAGAAAGAAGGCCACCTACCGCCTTTGATAAAGACATAAGAAAAATTGGATGGTTTCTTGTTAGGTTTATGCTGTTTATAGCTCCTTTAGTTTTTATGATAAATGCCCTTGAAAAGGGTAATTGGACTGAAGCCTTACTTTTTAGCCTTTCTGTGGCGGTTGGCCTAACACCTGAAATGTTACCAGTGGTTATAACTGCTAATCTTGCGAGGGGAGCTGTCGCTATGGCAAAAAAAAGGGTTATAGTAAAACGGCTTGGGAGCATACAAGATTATGGCTCCATAGATGTATTATGCACGGATAAGACAGGAACCCTTACGGTAGGTCATGTGGTTCTAACACTTTATATAAATATAAAGGGCGATGAAGAGCTAAAAGTTTTAAAGTTAGCATACTTAAATAGCTATTTTCAAACAAGTCTAAAAAATCATCTTGATATAGCTGTGCTTGAAAAGGCTCAGGAGGAAGGTTTAAGGTTGGAAGATTACGAAAGGTTGGATGAGATACCCTTTGATTTTGAAAGGCGCCGCATGTCTGTGGTGGTTAAAGACAGTGGTGGTAAGTATCTTCTTATAACTAAGGGTGCGGTGGAGGAGATGTTAGAAATTTGTGCTTATACAGATATTCAAGGGAACATACTACAGTTAAATAGTGAAATTATCCAAAAGGTTCTTAAGCTTTACAAAGACCTTGGCAAAAAGGGACTTCGAGTTCTCGCGGTGGGCTACAAGGAAGTGGAAGAAAAACCTGCCTACTCGGTGGAAGACGAAATGGGTCTTATATTAGCTGGCTTTGTGTGTTTTCTTGACCCACCTAAGGAAGATGCAAAGGAAGCCATACACCGACTTACCTCTCATGGAGTTGAAGTCAAAGTTATTACTGGGGATAACGAATTGGTGGCAAAAAGAATATGCAGGTTGGTAGGTCTTGAAGTGAAAGGGGTTTTATTGGGACCTCAGATAGAAAAAATGCATAAGGAAGAATTAAAAAATGTTGTAGAAAATACAACTATCTTTGCTAAAGTTACACCATCTCAAAAAGCGCAAATAATACAAGCTCTTAAGGAAATGGGTAAAAAGGTCGGTTTTTTAGGAGATGGAATAAATGATGTAGTAGCTTTAAAGGTTTCTGATGTGGGGATATCGGTTATGGAAGCGGTTGATGTAGCAAAAGAATCTGCAGATATCATACTTCTAAGAAGAAGTCTATATGTGCTTGCTGATGGTTTAATAGAAGGTAGAAAGATTTTAACAAATGCTTTAAAGTATGTAAAAATGACAATAAGTTCCAACTTTGGCAATGTTATTAGCATACTTTTAGCAAGTCTATTTATACCCTTTTTACCCATGAGACCTGCTCAGATACTGTTTTTGAACCTTCTTTACGACCTTTCTCAAATTACCATAGCATGGGATAAGGTAGATAAGGAATATATAAAAAGGGCTATTGAATGGGATATGAAGGACCTTTTTAGATTTGTGATTTTTGTGGGACCTATAAGTTCTGTTTTTGACATACTTACCTTCCTGGCATTGTGGTTTATATATGGAGCAAATGAAAAAGAAAGCTTATTTCAAACAGGCTGGTTTATGGAAAGCCTCATAACACAAATGCTTATAGTGCATATGATAAGAACACCACATATACCCTTCCTTCAGAGTAAACCTTCCGCAGTGCTCCTTTACTCTACTTTCTTTCTTACTCTTATAGGACTGGCTACAGCTCTTTTGCCTTTTGGTTTCTCGCTTGGCTTTGTACCACCTCCTTATCACTACTTCCTGTGGCTACTTATTGTGGCATTTTCTTATATGTTTCTTACACATGCAGTTAAAAGGCTCTACATAAAGCGTTTTGGACGCTGGCTGTAAACTCTTTATTTATAGAATACTTTGCCTTATCTTATTCTTATGTGTGGAATATTTGGTGTCTTCAACGCGGAGCATGCGGAGAAGTATGCCTTCTATGGCATATACGCCCTCCAGCATCGTGGGCAGGAAAGTGTGGGCATAGCGGTTTCAGACTTTGAAGAGATAAGGCTTGTGAAAAAGTCAGGCCTTGTATTAGAAGCTATAAAAAAGGAGGACCTTGAGGCTATAAAGGGTTATTCCGCCATAGCTCATGTGAGATACTCCACCGCTGGAGACCCGGGCGGTATAAACTCCCAGCCTTTAATAAGGGATACGAGCCTTGGAAGGGTAGGAGTGGTTCATAATGGCAACCTTGTCAATTACCTCCCCCTCAAATTGGAGCTTGAAGAAGAAGGCATCAAGCTCTATCACACTTCGGACACGGAGCTTTTTTTAGCCCTTCTAGACCTTGGAGAATACGTGCCTTCACACATAAGGCTTCATCCTGCTGACAGGGAGGTACTTCCTAAGGTCTTTTATGCCCTTTCAAGGGTAAAGGGGGCTTACAGCCTTCTCTTCCTCTTTAAAGACAGGCTTGTGGCGGTAAGAGACCCCATGGGCTTTAGACCACTTCTAATGGGAAGGTTGAAGGATACGGTACTTTTTGCCTCAGAGAGCTGTGCCTTTGATATACTTCAGGCGGAGCTGTGGAGGGAAGTAAAGCCGGGAGAGGTGGTTGTCATAGACAGGCAGGGCATAAGGAGCTACTTTCCCTTTACCTCAGATAGAAAAGCCATGTGTATATTTGAGCTTGTCTATTTTTCAAAGCCAGAAAGCTTTGTATTTGGAAACTGGGTATACAGGGCAAGAAAGCGTATGGGTGAGCTTTTGGCTTATGAGGACCAGGTGGAGGCGGATATAGTGGTTCCAGTTCCGGACTCTGGTCTCGTGCCGGCACTGGGCTATGCTCAGGCAAAGGGTCTTCCCCTTGAGCTTGGTCTTATAAGAAACCATTATGTGGGAAGAAGCTTTATAGAGCCCACGCAGGAGCTAAGGGATATAAAGGTTCTTATGAAGCTAAACGCCAACAGGGCTGTTCTTGAAGGCAAGAGGGTGGTGGTGATAGATGACTCTCTGGTGAGAGGCACCACCTCTAAGAAGATTGTAGCCATGCTGAAACGCGCCGGGGCAAAAGAAGTGCATATGCGTATAGCATCACCGCCTGTGGTGGGACCCTGCTACTTTGGCATAGACACGCCCACAAGAGAAGAGCTTATAGCCAATAGGATGAGCCTTGAAGACATAAGGAGGTTTATAGGCGCGGACTCCCTCAGATACCTGTCTCTTGAGAGCCTGAGAGCTTCTGTGGAAAGTCCTCAGGACTACTGTGATGCCTGTTTTAGCAACCTCTACCCCCTTGAGGTGGAAGGCACCGCGCTGAGGATACGCTGAACAGTTTCCAAAACCTCTCTTAGCTGGCTCAGGGGTATCATGTTGGGACCGTCGGAAAGAGCCCTGTCCGGGTCCGGGTGGGTCTCCATGAAAAGACCGTCCACGCCCACCGCCACAGCAGCGCGTATGAGGGGAAGGACAAACTGCCTCTGACCGGAAGACCTGTCGCCAGCACCACCCGGAAGCTGGACGCTGTGGGTGGCATCAAAGATAACCTTTGAGAACTCCCTCATTATCACAAGGCTTCTGAAATCCACCACAAGGTTGTTATAGCCAAAGCTCACTCCCCTCTCTGTAATGTAATAGTCTACAGCCCCTGCAAACCTTAGCTTTTCTACGATATTTTTTGCATCCCATGGAGCAAGAAACTGCCCCTTTTTTACATTTACAGGCTTTCTGCTCCTGCCCGCACTGAGTATGAGGTCTGTCTGCCTGCACAGAAAGGCTGGTATCTGAATTATATCCACCACCTGAGCAGTAGGCTCCACCTGCCAGACCTCATGCACGTCGGTGGTGGTCTTTAACCCAAACTCCTCCTTTACCCTTTGGAGGACCCTGAGACCCTCCTCAAGCCCGGGACCTCTAAAGGAACGGTGAGAGCTTCTGTTTGCCTTATCAAAGGAAGACTTAAAGACAAACTCAAACTCTGTAAACTCTTCCGAAAGCCTTTTTAACTCTTCCGCCACCGTGAAAGCCACCTTCTCGCTTTCTATCACGCAGGGACCTGCAATTATCAGCATGCATTTAAAATATTCTTGATGCTCATAATAGTCAAGCTGGGTTCAAACCTTATACAGACCAAGGAGGGACACATAGACCTTGCCTTTCTGTCCAGGCTCGCCTGGGAGGTAAAAAGTCTGAGGTCTAAAGGTGTGAAGGTTTTAATCGTCTCTTCCGGTGCTGTTCTTTGTGGTGTTAAAAAGCTGGGGCTTTCCGAGAGACCAAAGGAGATAAGCCTTAAGCAGGCGGTGGCTGGTGTGGGTCAGGCATACCTTATGCACCTTTACGATATGGTCTTTTCCAACTACGGGCTTCAGGTGGGTCAGGCACTTCTTACCGCAGACCTTTTTAAGGACAGGCACAGGTTTGAAAACGCAAAGTCCGCCCTTGAAAGTATGCTCTCTTTAGGCATAGTGCCGGTGGTCAACGAGAACGATACGGTAGCCATATCGGAGCTCCTTTTCGGAGACAACGACTTTCTTGCGGTGCATACAGCCCATATGCTTGGGGCTAACCTTCTGGTTATATACTCCACAGCAGGAGGACTTCTTGACGAAGAGGGGAAGGTAGTTCCCTGTGTGGAAAGGGTGGAGGATGTGCTGGGCTTTGTAAAGGGGATAAATTCCGAGTTTGGCACGGGTGGCATGCTCAGCAAGATAACCGCCACGCGCATAGCGGTCAGCCTTGGAATTCCCGTAGTCATAACAGGGAAGGAGGACAGCCTTTTAGAAATCTTAGAGGGCAGGTCAAAGGGCACCTACTTTAAGCCCTCTGCAAAACCTTTGAGGGAGCGCAAGAAGGTAATAGCCATGCTGGAAGAAGCTCGCGGAGCTCTTGTAATAGATGAGGGGGCTTACAGAGCCATAAAGCAGGGGAAAAGCCTTTTGCCTGCCGGAGTTCTTGGCGTGCAGGGGGCTTTTTCGGAGGGGGATACGGTGGTGCTGTACGATGAGAAGGGCTTTCTGGTGGGCAAGGGCAGGGTAAATTTCTCCTCGGAGGAGGTAAAGAAGGTTATAAGGAAGAGGAGCGAGGAGGTAAAGAGAATATTAAAGAAAAAGCAGGAGGAGGTGATACATGCAGACAACCTTGTGGTCTTTTAAAGATAACCCGCCTCTACACCTATGCAGGCATTCCACACAAAGCTGACCTTATCCTTATACCTCTCGATAACCTCCATGTTTTCGCAGCCGGGCTGAAGCCACACGCACTTTGCACCCACGCTGATAGCCTCTTGCACTATAGGTTCTATGTGGGCTGGGTTTCTAAAGACATTTACAATGTCTATGGGCTCCGGCACATCGGAGAGGGAGGAGAGCACCCTTATGCCCATTATCTCCTGACCTGCATACTTGGGGTTTATAAAATAGACCCTGTGAAGACCCCTGCCCACCACACGCTCGCTCACGTAGTAGGCTGGTCTTTCCGGGTCTGGGGAAATTCCAACCACCGCCACCACCTTTGCAGCCTTTAAAACCTCAAGGGCATCGTCCTTATGCGGATGATGTAGTTCCTTCATAAGGTTATATTATAAAACACAGGGCTTTTGGTTTCAAAAGTAAGCGAGCCTGCACTAACTCATTCTATAATTTAATGCATGAGGAGGATAGGAACAAGGGACAAAATACTGCTGGCATCCTTAAAATTATTCTCCGAGAGGGGCATAAGGGAGACCACCATAAAGGACATAGCTAAGGAAGTGGGCATTACAGAAGGTGCTATATACAGACACTTCAAGAGTAAGGACGAGATTGTTCTTGGTCTTTTTGGAGCTTACTCAGAGGAGTTCTACAAGAGGCTTGAGAAAGCCGTCAGGTCCGAAGGCTCCTTTAGAGAGAGGTTTATGAGGACGGTAAAGGCTTTTCTTGGCTTTTGCTTTGAAAACCCTTCTGCATTTAAATACCTTGACCTTTTCCATTATCTGAGGTCCGAAGAAGTTAAAAACTTTAGCCCACTGCCTAAGGACGCCATATTAGAGCTTGTTGAGGAAGGTATAAGGCATGGACTCATAAAGGTTAGGAGGGAATATGCCCTCGCCCTCTTTGTGGGCACCCTTGAAAGAATATTCCTTCTTGTGGAAGCAGGCATGCTGGAAAGGAAGGAGGGGCTTGAGGAGGAGGTGGGAGAGGTTCTCTGGAAAGCCTTGAGTTAAAATAAAGACAGGGAGGTAAAAGATGAAGTTTCTTCTGCCAGAAAGTGAGATACCAAAGAGGTGGTTTAACATAGCTCCATACCTGCCAAGAGGGCTTGAGCCACCCCTTGACCCACAGACAGGTGAGCCTGTAAGCCCCGAAAAGCTTTTAGCCATATTCCCGGAGCCTATCGTAGAGCAAGAGGTCTCTCAGGAGGAGTGGATAGATATTCCAGAGGAGGTTTTAAGGATATACAGCCTTTGGAGGCCCACACCCCTTCACAGGGCGAGGAACCTGGAAGAATACCTGCAGACGCCTGCGAAGATATTTTATAAGAACGAGAGCGTATCACCGCCCGGAAGCCATAAGCCTAACACGGCGGTAGCACAGGCTTATTACAACAAAATATCGGGCGTTAGGAGGCTCACCACAGAGACGGGTGCAGGTCAGTGGGGTAGCTCTCTTGCCTTTGCCACCCAGTTTTTTGGCATAGAGTGTGAGGTTTTTATGGTAAGGGTTAGCTACAATCAGAAGCCCTTTAGAAGGATACTGATGGAGACGTGGGGTGCAAAGGTGGTGCCCTCTCCAAGTCCCATTACTCAATCTGGCAGGAAGTTCTATGAAGAAAACCCGGAGCATCCGGGAAGTCTTGGTATAGCCATAAGCGAAGCCATAGAGAGGGCAGTCTCCACTCCGGGGACCAAGTATTCCCTTGGAAGCGTCTTAAACCATGTGCTTTTGCACCAGACGGTTATAGGTCTTGAGGCTAAGAAACAGCTTGAGATGGCAGGATACTATCCGGACTATGTGATAGGTGCAGTGGGCGGGGGCAGCAATTTTGCAGGGCTTGCTTTCCCCTTCCTTAAGGACAAGCTGACGGGTGAAAAACCCCACCTTCAGGTGGTGGCAGTGGAGCCTAAAGCCTGTCCTACCCTCACGGAGGGTGAGTATAGATACGACTACGGAGATACGGTTGGACTAACCCCTCTCATAAAGATGTATACCCTCGGGCATGACTTTGTCCCTCCACCCATTCATGCGGGTGGCTTGAGGTATCATGGCGATGCACCCCTTGTGTGTCTTCTATACCATGAGGGCTATATATCCGCTACGGCCTACAGGCAAAGGGAGGTCTTTGAGGCGGCGGTTATGTTCGCAAGGACAGAGGGTATTGTGCCCGCCCCAGAATCAGCCCATGCGGTCAGGAAGGCCATAGACCTGGCCCTTGAATGTAAGAAGACCGGTGAGGAGAAGGTAATACTCTTTAACCTCTCGGGACATGGCTATTTTGACCTTAATGCCTACGATATGTATCTGAGGGGTGAGCTTCCAGATACATAAACCCCGCACCCGAGACGGCGGGGCTACCGTTGCTCCCTTTCGGGCCTGGCGGGGTTCACCCCTGTCCCGTTGCGGGGCTTAATATAATTATATCCTCGTTGGCTAATTTTGACCAGACTTCCATTGCCCTAAGAGCCCTTTCCGCCAGCAGTTCTTTTCTCCTTCTTTTGTCCTTTATCCTTTCCTCAAGGGGTGGAAGAAGTCCAAGCACAGGAGACATGGGCTGAAGGGTTCCCTCCTTGCCCGTTATATACTTTACCAGAGCCCCCAGCATGGTTTCTTCCGGTGCCATAAGCAAGCTTTTACCCTTTATAAGCCTTCCCGCATTTATGCCGGCGAGTATGCCTGTTGCTGCGGAAGCTACGTAGCCTTCCACACCCGTAATCTGCCCTGCAAAAAAGATGTTCTCATGCTTTCTCATGTTCAAAAAGGGTGTTAAGACCCTGTTGGACTGGATGAAGGTATTTCTGTGCATGGAGCCAAGCTTGACAAAGACCGCATTTTTAAGGCATGGAATGAGCCTTAATACCCTCTTCTGCTCCGAGTAGGTCATGCGTGTCTGGAAGCCCACAAGAGACAGAAGGGTACCCTCCCGGTTTTCTTTCCTCAGCTGAACCACCGCGAAGGGCTGTTTGCCCGTTTTTGGGTCTGTAAGCCCCACCGGCTTCATTGGTCCAAACAGAAGAGTTTTATAGCCCCTTTCTGCCAGTTCCTCTATGGGCATACAGCCCTCAAAGTAAACAAGGTTTTCAAAGTCTTTAGGTTTTACCTTCTCAGCTTTTATAAGTTCTTCGTAGAAAACCCTGTATTCTTCCTCCGAAAGCACGCAGTTAAAGTAGTCCTCACCACCCTTACCGTAGCGGGAAGCCCAGAAGCCTTTACTGAAATCCACACTGTCCGCCTCCACTATGGGAGAAATGGCATCATAGAAGTAAAGGTAGTCAAAGCCCACAAGCTCCTTTATATCCTCCGCAAGCTCTTCAGAGGTAAGCGGTCCGCTTGCCACGATAACAACCCTGTCTCTTGGCACCTTCTTTATTTCCTCTCTTATTATCCTTATGTTCGGGTGGTTTTCAAGAGTCTGCGTTATGTATCCGGCAAAAAGCTCCCTGTCCACCGCCAGGGCTGTGCCTGCCGGCACATAGGCATGTTTTCCTGCAGACACCACAAGGGAGTGCAGGTATTCCATCTCTGCCTTAAGAAGACCGGCGCCCGAAGTAAGCTCCATAGAGCCGAGGGTGTTGCTGCAGACAAGCTCTGCCAGCTTATCTGTCCTGTGGGCTGGTGTATGCTTCTTTGGTCTCATTTCATAAAGCAGTACCTTTATGCCCATGTTTGCCAGCCGGTAGCTTGCCTCAGAGCCTGCCAGACCACCGCCGATAACTATTACCTCTTCCATAAGGTTTATAATTTTAGGCATGTGCGGAATAGTTGGCTATACGGGAAGTGCTCCCGCTTTGCTTGTCCTTCTTCAGGGGCTTGAAAGGCTTGAATACAGAGGCTACGATTCTGCGGGGGTGGCTCTTGTAGAGAACCACCACCTTTTGATTGAAAAAAGGGTAGGTAAGATAAGGGAACTTATCAGGGCTCTTTGGGGTAAGGAGCTTAAGGCAACCACTGGCATAGGGCATACACGATGGGCTACCCATGGGGAGGTTTGTGAGCTAAACGCACACCCTCATACAGACGAGAGAGGGGAGTTTGCGGTTGTTCATAACGGCATAATAGAAAACTATAGAGAGATAAAGGAAGAGCTTGAAAAGCTGGGGGTAAGATACAAATCCGCTACCGATACGGAGGTTATAGCTCACCTTGTGGCTCTTAATTATGAGGGGGACCTCCTTTCCGCGGTTTTAAAGACGGTGAGCAGGCTCAGAGGTGCCTATGCCTTTGCGGTGATAACCACAAAGGAACCAAACCGGATAGTGGCTGTTAAATATGGCAGTCCGCTTGTGGTGGGTCTTGGAAAGGGTGAAAACTTTATCGCCTCCGACATTCCAGCCCTGCTACCCTTTACGAGGGATGTGATACCCCTTGATGATGGTGAGGTGGTGGATTTAAGACCCGATGGTGCTCTAATCTATGACTTTGAGGGAAACCTTAAAACCAAGGAGAGCATGCGCGTTCTCTGGGATATCATATCCGCGGAAAAAGGGGGGTTCAAACACTTTATGCTTAAGGAGATATTTGAACAGCCAAGGACGGTGGGAGATACGCTAAAGGGCTTTGTGTCAAGGGATTACAGCCTGCCCTTTTCTCTAAAGGATTTCAGAAGGGTGCTGGTAGTTGCCTGCGGAACTTCCTACCATGCGGGGCTTATAGGCAAATACTGGATAGAGAAGTATGCGGGCGTGCCTGTGGAGGTGGTCTATGCCTCAGAGCTTCGCTATTCAGACAGCCCCGTAGGAGAGGAAGACCTGGTGCTTGCCATATCTCAATCTGGAGAGACGGCGGACACACGCTTTTCAGCCCTTTCCATGAAGGAAAGGGGAGCTACCCTGGTGTCCATAGTCAATGTGATGGGAAGTGCCCTTGACAGGGAATCTGATTATACCCTCTATACACATGCGGGTCCGGAGATAGGCGTGGCTGCCACAAAGACCTTTACCGCACAGCTTGTGGTGCTTTATGCCCTTGCGGTCAGCCATTCAAAGGAGAAGGAAAGCCTTATGGACCGGCTCCTTCGCATTCCACACTTTATAGAGGAGGTGCTTACGCAGGCGGAGAAGATAAAGGAAATAGCCCTCAAGTATGCGGAATACAAAAACGCCATATATCTTGGAAGGTATCTCAGCTATCCTGTAGCCCTTGAAGGTGCCCTGAAGCTAAAGGAGATATCCTACATACATGCGGAAGGCTATCCTGCAGGAGAAATGAAGCACGGACCCATAGCCCTTATAGATGAGAAGATGCCGGTGGTGGCTATAGGACCAAAGGACAGGGTGCATGAAAAGCTCCTTTCCAATGCGGAGGAGGTTCTGGCAAGAAAGGGCATACTTATAGGTGTGGGCTTTGAAGGTGATGAGAAGTTTAAAAGCCTGTGCAGGGACTACATGGGCATACCGCCCGTAGAGGAAGACCTCACACCCTTTTTGACAGTAGTGCCGCTACAGCTCTTTGCCTATTACATGGCAGACTACCTTGGGCTGGATGTGGACCAGCCAAGAAACCTTGCAAAGACGGTTACCGTTGAGTAAGCAAAAACTTAAGGAGTGCCTTCTGCGCGTGTAGCCTGTTTTCCGCCTGCGTGAATATGTAATCCGCATGGGCTTCAAAGACCTCTTCCGTTATCTCTTCACCCTTCTTGGCAGGAAGGCAGTGCATTACCCTTACATCAGCCCTTGCATGGGCTAAAAGCTGTACGTTTACCTGATAGGGCTTTAAGGCTTCTAACTTTTCCTCTTTTCTGTCTTGGTTCATACTGACCCATACGTCTGTATAGACCACGTGGGCTTCCTTCACCGCCTCTATGGGGTTGGTGGTTAGGTATATGCTTCCACCAGTTAGCCTGCATAGGTCTTCTCCCGCCTGATAGTACAGACTGCTCGGCTCATAGCCTTCAGGTGTTGCCACGAAGAGCTTAAGACCAAAGAGTCCGGCACCCACCAGCCATGTATTGCATACATTGTTGCCATCGCCCACATAGGCTATCTTTATGCTTTGAAGCTCTTCGCCGAAGGTTTCATAAAGAGTGAAAACATCGCTCAGTATCTGACAGGGGTGGGACATATCGGTGAGGGCATTAACTATGGGTATGGAGGAGTATTTTGCAAACTCCTCTAACTTTTTATGGGAATCGGTCCTTATGACCACACAGTCTAAATACCTTGAAAGGGTTCTCGCCGTGTCCTTTATATCTTCACCCCTTCCTGCCTGCAGGCTTTCCTCCTGCAGAAATATGGTATTTCCACCCAGATGGTTTATAGCCACTTCAAAGGAAACCCTTGTCCTCGTTGATGGCTTTGTAAAGTAGAGGGCTATGTTCTTGCCTTCAAGATATCTGTTTCTATCCAGCCCCTTCTTAAAGCCTACCGTTTCCTGAAGTAAAAGCCAGCCTTCCTCGGGGCTTATGTCCCAGAGGTCCACAAAGTTCCGTATCATTTTATTTATTTTATCATACCGTAGAGCCTTTTGTAGCTACTAAAGACCTTTTCCACATAGGCACCATGTCCTTTTGCCTTTGAGCCTTTGTTGTAGCAATCTACCGCCTGAGCTATGCTTTTGTAGCCGTCAAGACACCTTCTTAACACCATGGCACCAAAGTGTATGTTGTAGCAGGGTTCAAAAAGCCATTCCTTTGGCACTTTGTATCTTTCTACCCAGCTTGAATTAATCTGCATAATGCCGTAATCCTTCGTGCCGTTTCTATTTACATTAATAGCCCTTGGGTTGAAATTACTCTCTACTCTTGCTATGGCGGTAAGAAGGACTGGGTCTACCCTATACCTTTCTCCTGCTTCAAAAAAGCAGTGGTAAAAGGCATGGCTGTAGCTATACAGAACAAGAAGGAAGGCTACGAGTAGCATGGGAGTATTATAAGCCAGCTTAGAGCTTAAATAGGGTTTGGAAATGTATTATAATAATCATAGTTTTTTGAGGAGGCAGATTATGGAGAAGAACTGGAAGGTAGGCACCGTATATCTTAACGACAGGACAAGGATAATAGTGATGGGCATTACAGGAAGGGAAGCCTCTCAGGTGGTCTCTGAGTCAGAAGCCCTCTATCCGGGTTTTATTGTGGCTGGCGTCACCCCCGGAAAGGGAGGTTCTGAAGTGGCTGGAAAGCCCGTCTATAACACGGTAAGGGAGGCTCTGCAAAGGCATCCTGAGATAAACACGGGCATGGTCTATGTGCCACCTGCTTCTGTAAAGGATGCGGTCATAGAGCTTATAGATGCGGGCATAAAGGTCATATTCATCATCACAGAGCATGTACCTATAAGGGATACGGTCTATTTCTACCACTATGCAAAGGAAAGGGGTGTCATCATAGTGGGTCCTACCTCCTTGGGCTGTATGATGCCATGGGTTCCTGCAAGGATAGGAGCTATTGGTGGTAAGAACCCTTCCATAGCTTACGAAAAGGGTGGGCTTGTAATACTTTCCAAGTCGGGTGGTCTTACCACCACCACCGCTGAGATGTTCAAAAGAAGAGGCTGGGGAGTTTATATGGCTCTCGCCCTCGGTGGAGATGTTATATCCTGCACCACCTTTGCGGACGCTTTGGAAAACATAGCGGACGACCCTAATGTGAAGGGTGTTATCATACAGGGTGAGGTGGGAGGCTCTTATGAAGAGCAGGCGGCGGAAACCATTTTGAGGCTCTGGAAGGAAGGAAGGTGGAACAAGCCGGTGGCTGCCTTCGTGGCAGGAAGGTTCCAGGAAGGGCTTGAGGGCGTCTCCTTCGGTCATGCAGGAGCCATCGTGGAAAGGGGTAAGGGTAAAGCCACCGACAAGATAAGAGCTTTCAATGAAGTGGGCAAGATTACGGGTCTTGTGAAGGTGGCAGAGTTTTATCACGACCTGGTGCATTGCATAGAAGAGCTTGGAGTGCCAAGAGACTTTGAGGACACCACACCTGAAGGAAGAGTGAAGCCTCTATACTCCACCATTGACGAGGAAACCTGTCAATTTAAGGCTTGAGCTTTTTCCAAGGTGAATATTCCACAGCCTGCTGGTATGTGTATGGACATTCTTGAGGCAGGTCTTCAAGAGATAGCCTTATGCCTGCCCTCCTTAAGGTCAGAGCGTGCCGTGTTCTCTATTTCCTTCAGAAGATTTTCCCAGTCCGCCAGCTCGTAAGCCTTCTCTTTAAGCAGTTTCAGGTTTATCTCTAGAGGGGAAAGTCCTTGTAATAAAGTCCTTTGAGTTCCCTTAAAGTTTTTAGCTGTTTCCTCTCCTTTTTCTTTCAACCTGAAGGTTTGTCCTCAGCCATCTGAAGGCAAAACCGCTCAGGAAAACCACGGTTATTAATCCTATGAAGGCAAGCAGGAGTATATACTTCACAGCTCTATCTCCGCATGCCTTGAAGCATGGCACTGGATATTGACAGCTACCGGCAGGGAAGCTATATGGCAGGGATAAAGCTCTACCTTTACATCCACCGCGGTCACCGTCCCACCAAAGCCCATGGGACCCCACCCTATTTTATTGACCTCTTCTATCAGCTCTTCCTCTATCCTTCTTGCCACTGGGTCTTTACTTCTTTCACCGACGGGTCTCAGAAGTGCCTTCTTGGCAAGTAAGGCACAGTATTCAAAGGTACCGCCTATTCCCACGCCTACGGTGAAGGGCGGGCAGGCGTTGGGTCCAGCCAGTTTTACCGTTTCTAAGACAAACCTCTTTACCCCTTCCCATCCGTCTGCGGGTTTTAGCATGGCAAGTCTTGAGGTATTCTCTGAGCCTGCTCCCTTCGGTGCAAACGTTATCTTTAGCCTGTCTCCGGGTACCACCTTGTAATGTATAACTGCAGGTGTGTTGTCTCCTGTGTTCTTCCTTTCAAAGACCGGGTCATAGACCATGGAAGCCCTCAGAAAACCCTCCTTATATGCCCTCCTTACACCCTCGTTTATGGCATCCTCCAAAGAGCCCCCCACCACATGTACCTCCTGACCCAGCTCCACAAAGACCACCGCCACGCCCGTATCCTGACAGTATGCCATCTGCTCTTCCCTTGCGGCTCTTATGTTAAGGAGTATCTGCTGCAGCACTTCTCTTCCAAGCTCAGACTCCTCCCTTCTCAAAGCCGTCTGGTATGCAAGCTCTACGTCTTCAGGCAGTTCGTAGTTTGCCTTTATGGCTATCCTCTTTACAGCCTCCACTATATCTTCATACAGCACTTCTCGCATTTAAAAGCTCCTCCACTATTTTAAGGTTTTTTCTAACAGACTCCACGGACCTTCTCCACATCTCCCTTTCTTCCTCTATCATGGGTATTTTAATAACCTCTTCTACGCCGTTGTTTCCAAGCTTTACAGGCACGCCCACGCATAAACCATGAGCCTCATAATACTCACCCACATCGCCATCAAGATAAACAGAGCAGGGCAGTATGCGCTTGTTGTTGGTGGCTATGGCTTCCACCATCTCCACTATAGAGGCAGCGGGTGCATGGTAGGCGGAGGTGCCCATAAGATCCACTATCTCACCACCGCCGAACTGGGTCCTCTTTATAAGCTCCTGAATTTTTTCTTTTGGCAGCATATCCTTTAAAGGTATGCCTCCTACATTAGATATGGATATTAAAGGCACCATCTCATCTCCATGACCCCCTATCACGTAGGCATGTATATCCTGCGGGGAAACTTTTATCTCTCTGGCTATGAAGGTCTTAAATCGTGCAGAGTCTAAAACGCCTGCCATACCTATAACCCTGCTCTTTTCAAAGCCCAGTATCCTGTAGACCGCGTAGGTCATGAGGTCCACGGGGTTCGTAACCACTATCACTATGGCTTCCGGTGCATATTTCTTTATCTTCTGGGCTATCACCGAGAGTATTGATATGTTTCTCTCTAATAGGTCTTCCCTTGACATGCCCGGTCTTCTCGGAAAGCCTGCGGTTATTACCACAAGGTCGCTGCCCTGCAGGGCTTCATAGCCCTCACCCTCCGGGCTTACCGTATAGCCCTCCACCTTTCCATCAATGTTGAGGGCGGAGAGCATCTGCTGTATATCTAAAGCCTTTCCCTTTACAGGTTCAATGGTCCTGTCTCCGTCCCTTCTTGGTAGGTCAAACATGCGCACATCCACAAGACCCCTAAGAGCTAAAAGGCTTGCAGTATGCTCACCCACATTACCCGCACCTATAACCGATACTATCCTTCTGAGTTTCATATTCATACCTCCACCTTCTGCTTGCTCTTTATCCAGTTTAAAAGCCCACCAGCCAGCAATACGGATATTTGCTTAGGAGTAAGGTTATATTTGCAGAGAATTTCTTCACCCGTAGTCTTGTTTATAACCACCACCTCTTTTCCTGCCTTAAGTTTTTCTATAAGCTCAGGAATCTCTATCTCATCTCCGAGGGAAAACTTATTG
Organism: Aquificota bacterium; assembly: GCA_030549905.1. Taxonomy (GTDB): domain Bacteria; phylum Aquificota; class Aquificia; order Aquificales; family Aquificaceae; genus Pampinifervens. The sequence goes on from JAUQQK010000005.1 coordinate 97,282, forward strand.
TAGTCCTCCTTATCCACAAACTCTAAAGGCACTATGCCAAAATTCACAAGGTTTGCATGGTGTATGCGGGCAAAGGACTTGGCAATAACTGCTCTCACTCCGAGGAAACGTGGAGCCAGTGCCGCATGCTCTCTTGAAGAGCCCTGTCCGTAGTTCTCTCCACCTATGATGATGTTTGCTTTGCCTTTCTGGTCTCTTATCTTCTTGGCTCTTGAAACAAACTCGGGGTCCACATAGTGATAGACATACTCGCTTATGGCGTAAATGTTAGACCTCAAAGGTAGGATTTTGGCACCTGCGGGCATTATGTGGTCGGTGGTGATGTTGTCGCCCACGATGAGGGAGACCTCTCCCTCTATCCTTTCTGGCATTTCGTCAAACTCGGGCAGGGGCTTTATATTGGGACCCCTGTATATCTCTACAGACCGTGCCTCTTCTTCTGGCATTGGGGGTATAAAGGCTTCGTCGCCGTAGGGGAACCTTTCTGGCATCTCTACTCTTATCCACTTTATGCCTTCTTTCTGAGCCAGTTTCCTCGGGTCTATTATCTCACCCGCTATGGCACAGGCTACACAAACTTCAGGTGAAGCGAGATAAACCTTTGCGTCCGGCGTTCCTGACCTTCCTTCAAAGTTTCTGTTAAAGCTCCTTATGGATACGCCACCGCTTGGCGGAGCATATCCCATGCCTATACAAGGACCGCAGGCACTTTCTAATATCCTTGCACCGGCTTTCAGGAAGTTAAGAAGTATTCCGTTTTGAGTTATAAGCTCAAGGGCTTGCTTGGAGCCAGGTGCTACCGCAAAGACCACATCGGGATGAACCTTCCTGCCCTCTAACATCTTACCAGCCCTTGTCAAATCCACAAAGGAGGAGTTAGTGCATGAACCTATCACCACCTGGTCTACCTTTATGCCTTCCACTTCCCTTACGGGCACCACATTATCTGGAGAGTGAGGGCATGCTATCAGAGGCTCAAGTTCTGAAAGGTTTATCTCAATAACTTCATCATACTCCGCATCAGGGTCTGGCAGTAGCTCAATCCAGTCTTCTTCTCTTCCCTGAGCTTTAAGGTAGGCTTTAGTTATCTCATCGGAGGGGAAGATGGAGGTGGTGGCTCCCAACTCTGCGCCCATGTTGGTAATGGTAGCCCTTTCAGGTACAGAAAGTTCCTTTATGCCCTCTCCAAAGTATTCAAATATCTTTCCCACACCGCCCTTTACGGTGAGCCTCCTCAAAAGCTCAAGGATGATGTCCTTTGCAGTCACCCACTCGGGCATCCTGCCCGTTAGCCTTACCCCCACAATTTTTGGCATCTTCAGATAAAAAGGCTCACCTGCCATGGCTGCCGCCACATCAAGCCCACCTGCACCTATGGCAATCATGCCCACACCACCCGAGGTAGGCGTGTGAGAGTCAGAACCTAAAAGGGTCTTTCCTGGCTTGGCAAACCTTTCCACATGCACCTGATGGCATATACCGTTTCCGGGCTTGGAGAGCCATATGCCATACCTTTTAGCCACAGACATCAGGTATTTATGGTCATCAGGGTTTTTAAAGTCTGTCTGTAGCATGTTGTGGTCTATGTAGCTTACAGATAGCTCCGTTTTTACCCTGTCCACACCCATCGCCTCAAACTGCAGGTATGCCATAGTGCCGGTGGCGTCCTGAGTGAGCGTCTGGTCTATTTTTATGGCTATCTCTTCTCCCGGCAAAAGCCTTCCACTTACAAGGTGCTTTTGCAGTATCTTATAGGCAACCGTTCCCTTTGCCATGCCAGCCTCCTGTCAAAAAGTAATGATTTATATTATAGCCTTTTGGAAACATATTTAAGCGTATGGAAAGGTTGTTGTTTTCTGAGAGCCTTAAGGAGCTTTATGAGAGGGATTTTTACCTATGGGTTTATGAAAACCTCAGGCTTTTGAAGGAAGGGAATTGCTCGCTGGTGGATTGGCAAAACCTCTTAGAGGAGATAGAAAACATGGCAAAGTCTTAGAAACCAGTTCCATTTTTTATTGACAAATTCTAGGCAAATGTGTTATACTCCCCTCCGCGGAGCTATTATATTACGCTGTTGCTGATGTGGGCAGAACGAAAAACTTGGTAAGCCGTGCTTACCGGGTAAGTAGCTCCAGATTACACAGCATCAGGAAAGCCCTTGTCAGACAGGTTAGAAAATTCCTTAAAGTCTGTCTGATGAGCGGAGCAGACGCCTTAGGAGTAAGGCCCGGGGCTTGCTCGCTCAGAACTCCTGTTTTGGAGTTTTGGGTGATAGTCCCAAACCCGACGTGACGTATAGATATATGTCTATAAGTGAGATATCTATCTATGCAAAGGGATACTCTGAGCTGTGGTCGTGTATAAGTCATCTTGCGATAATATTAGAGCATATGTATAAGTGGGATAATCTGAGGAGCTTCACCTCCGGTGGTGTAAAAAGGGGTGGAAAGGGGTGGATAAGGAGCATAAAAAGTTCAAGAAGAGAGATAGAAAAGCTCTTTGATAAAAGCCCAAGCTTGAGGAAGAGACTACCGGACTATGTTCCCATTGCCTGGAAGTGGGCAAAGAGGGCAATACATGACTGGCTTGAAGAGAGGGGTATATCTCACATAAGCCTTCCTGAGAAGTGTCCATACACATACGAAGAGGCTATGGAAAAGCATATAGGCTGAGCTACTCAATTGCTAAATACCTTGCCACCTGCTGTTTGAGGGAGGGGTTTATTCCAAGCCTTTGAAGGGTGCTGTCCTCTGCCTTTAAGAACTCATATAGGTTTTCAAAGTTCCTGTATATAAGCCTCTTTTTGACCTCGCCCACACCCTTTATGCGGTCAAGCACCTCCCTTATGCCTTCCTTTAATCTAAGCTTCCTGTTGTAGGTAAGAGCAAAGCGGTGGGCTTCGTCTCTGATAAGACCAAAGACCCTGTAGAGTATGGGGTAATCTTTGAGCGGAAAGCTTCTGCCCTCCTCTGCGTGTAGGATTTCCTCTTCCTTTGCCAGAGAAAAAACTTTAAGCGGAAGCCCGAACCGGTCTCTAACCCTTATGCCCACGCTTAGCTGTCCAAGCCCGCCGTCTATGAGCCAGAGGTCTGGCATGGGTTCTTCGCCCGCCTTTAGCCTTCTTGCCCTCCTTGTGAGCACCTCCTCCAAAGCCCTGTAGTCATCAATCCCTTCAAAGCTCTTTATCTTATACCTTCTGTATAGCTTCTTGTTCATGGCACCTCTTTCCCAGACCACGCAGGAGCCCACCGTATGCTCTCCGTAAAAGTGAGAAATGTCAAAGCCTTCAATCCTCTCTGGAAGCCCAAGACCCAAAACCTCTTCAAACTCCTTTGCAAGCACCTTGGGGTCCAGGTGCTGACCCACATTTTCCCTGAAGAGCTCTTCTAACTGGGGGTCCATGTTCCTGATAAGTTCAAAGCTTCCTCTGTTGGAGAGCCACCATAGGGTCTCTTCGGACACTTCAAAATTGAGAATTAGTTTTTCTGGCAGAGGGTTTGAGTAATAAAAACCTATGAGAAGTTCCTCCAGCTCCTCTTCACTTTCTAAAGCTACCACCTGCTTATCCACCAGCTTGCCAGACCTTATGAGGAATATGCCCACCACCCTACCCAGCGAGTAAAAGGCGTCCGCATGTCTGAAGGCAAAGTTAGAAACCTTCTGTCCCCTTGAGAGGTTCTCCAAAGCCTGTATCTGGTCTCTGAGCATGGCGCAGTTTTCAAAGTTGAGGCTCTGCATCTCCTCTTCAAGCCTTCTGTATAGCTCTTCAATAATGTCAGCCACATTTCCTGAAAGAAGGCTCACAGCGGACCTCACAGAAAGTTCGTAGGTTTTCCTGCTTACGTACCCGCAGCATGGTGCGGAGCAAAGACCGAGATGGTAGTCCATACATGGTTCCCTTCTTTGCGGCATGGGGTCGCAGGTGCGCAGCTTAAAGACCTTATGGAGAAGCCTTTTTACCCTCCTTGCCTTTGAGGTGCTAAAGAAGGGACCGAAAAGCTGACCCCCATGCTCTATTCCCCGTACTATTTTGACGGTTGGGTAGGCTTCTTCTGTGATAAGAAGCAGTGGGTAGCCTCCACCGTGTTTATGGAGCACATTGTAGCGTGGTTTGTGTAGCTGTATTAAATCCACCTCAAGGGTAAGAGCCTCAAAGGTGTTCCTTGTGATTATCCACTCTACACCTGTGGAATTTTCTATGATAGCTTTCTCCTTTGGCTCCTTCTCTGCAAGCTTATAGTGCTGAAGGAGCCTGTCCCTTAAACTTTTAGCCTTTCCTATGTATAGGGGCTTGTTGCCCCTTTTGAAGAGATAAACACCTGGCTTTTCGGGTGCCTTCTGAAGCTCCTCAAGAGCAAGCATAAGGATAAAATTTAATCTATGTTTGTAGACAGGGTTAAAATTCATGTAAAGGCTGGTGATGGTGGTGATGGTGCGGTAGCCTTCTTGAGGGAAAAGTATAGACCCTTTGGAGGTCCGGCGGGTGGTGATGGGGGTAAGGGTGGAGATGTGGTTTTAAAGGCTACCTCCAGAAAGCACACTCTTTATGACTTTAAGTTTCAGGCACACTTTAAGGCTAAGAGGGGAGAGCATGGAAAGGGCAAAAACCAGCATGGAAAGGATGGAGAAGACCTTGTTATTGAAGTACCTGTAGGCACGGTGGTTATAGAAGCGGACACGGGGCGGGTTCTATGCGACCTTGTGGAAGATGGTCAGACCTGTGTGGTGGCAAGGGGTGGAAAGGGAGGAAGGGGAAATGCACGTTTTGCCACTCCCACAAACCAGGCTCCAAGGTATGCGGAGAAGGGTCAGAAGGGCGAAGAAAAATGGCTCATACTTGAGCTAAAGCTGATAGCAGACGTGGGTCTTATTGGGCTTCCAAACGCAGGCAAGTCCACCCTCATATCAAGGCTTACGAAGGCAAAGCCCAAAATAGCAGACTACCCCTTTACCACCCTTTCCCCGGTGCTTGGTGTGCTGGAGGTGGACGAAGAAACCCACTTTGTCCTTGCGGACATTCCCGGTCTTATAGAAGGAGCCAGTCAGGGAAAAGGTCTGGGGCATGAATTTTTAAGACATATTGAGAGGACACGCCTTTTGCTACACCTTATAGATGTATCAGATTTCAGAAGCATGGAGCCTGTGCAAGCCTTTGAGGTGGTAAGCAGAGAGCTTGAAAGCTACAGCCCTGAGCTTCTGAAAAAGCCTCAGATTGTTTTAGGCACCAAGACAGATGCCCTTTCTGACAGGTCTTTTCTTGAAAAGCTTAAGGAAGAGTTTTCAAGGCTCGGTTATGAGTTTATTCCTGTATCCGCCGTGAGCGGTGAAGGGCTTGAGGAGTTAAAATATGCCATAGTAAGGAAGCTTAAGGAGCTAAAAGATGAGAAGGTTCAGCCTTTACCTGAGCCCACAGCAACCTCCTGAGGTGGAGCCCCTTGAGGAGCTTGAAGAGTCAGAGCAGTTTGTAGATTTTGCAGAAGAGCCAAAAGTTTATGAAGGCTCAAAGCCCTCAGAGAGCTTCAGCATTACCTTTGTGGACGGCGTTAGACGCACCGAGTGCCTTGTTTATATAAAGGACGAGGAAACGGGAGACAGCTTTGAGGGCGCCTTTCTTTCTCTTGGTGCTGGTGCCCTTAGGGTTGAGTATGGAAGGTTAAACATGCTTACAGAGAGCCTTGTGGAAAAAAGAGTTTCAAGAATTCTTGCCATTAAAGGCTATGCGCCCATAGATGAGCTTCTTGGCTTTAAGCCTTTAAGTGTTGAAGGAGAGCTTTCCGTGAGTGTAAACAGGTATATGAAGGAGGAGTTAGAGGCTCCCGTGGCTCTGAAGGTGCTTAAAACATACCCTACGGACCTGCTTGTATGCGACGGTACCCTTAGCCACAGGCTTAGAAATACCCCCTGCCTCGGGCTGATAAAAAGTATGAAGAGTCTATACATGGACAGGGCGCACCTGAGCCTTTTATACGAGCTAAAGGTGGGACAGAGAAGCCCCATCATAAAGCTACACTATCAGAAAAGGCAGGAGGAAAAGGAAAAGGTGGATAAATACACATGGTATATAAGGCTTTCACCGCACGGCGGACTTGCAGGTCTTGCAAGGGCGGAGCTTTTCCCTCAAAAGGACTTTGAAGAGGTCATAAGGCTTGCCAATCTTAGCGCCAGCCTTCTTCCCCTCTTTGCCAGCAGTAGCTTTCAGGACAGGAGGGCTCCCCAGAACCTTCTGCCCGTGGGAAGGCTAGAAAAGTTCTTAAGGCTTCACTTAGGACATTACAGGATTATAAGAAGGCGTATAGAGAGTTTTCTTCTTCATGCTTGAAGTTTTTCTTACCGTAGCCACAGCCTACCTTCTTAAGAGCCTTAAAGTTTTTTCTGAAGAGCATGCAAGGGTGCTTATAAACTACGTGCTTTACTTTTCGCTGCCAACCCTTGCCTTTAAGGTAGCTTACAACCTTGGCTTTTCAAAGGAGGTGTTACTTGTTGGTTTTTCCGCATGGCTTGTGATAACATTTACGCTCTGCGTGTCCTTTGTAGTGGGTAAGGCTTTAAGGCTTTCCTCCTCGGACCTAAGGAGCTTTATAGTCTCTTCTGCCTTTGGTAATACAGCCTTTCTGGGCTATCCTTACAGTTTTTCCTTCTACGGTGAAGGAGGGCTTCATTATGCGGTCATATACGATAGCGTGGGTTCCTTTCTTGCAGTCTCTTCCATAGGCTTTTTTGTGCTAAGCGGAAGGCTAAACCTCAAACAGGTGCTTACCTTTCCTCCCTTTTTAGGGCTTCTTTCTGGCTTTCTGCTAAGACCCCTTCAGCTACCCGCAGAGTTTTTGAAGTTTGTTGAATTTGTATCCGCAAGCCTCCTTCCTGTGGTTCTCTTTTCCCTTGGTCTTAGCTTTAACCTGTCAGTAGTTGGCAGAAGTGTAAGGTTTATAGCCCTTGTCCTTTTTATAAAGATGCTCCTTTCACCCTTTGTAGCTCTTATGCTTTTGAAGGCTTTACCCCTTGAGCCTTTAGCTTATAAGGTGGCAGTCCTTGAATCCGCCATGCCCACCATGATAACCGCCTCTCTGCTGGTGGCAAAGTTTGGGCTTAATGTCAGCTTGGCTATTGCAAGTGCAAGCCTTGGTATTCTAAGTAGCTTTCTAATACTTCCCCTATGGGTTTTTGTAATTTTGCAGAAATTCTGCAACAACCCTCTTGTTTGCGGGACATAGCTGGGCATAATTGGGCATAGCGGGAAAGCCTTAATTATCAAGCACTTGAAAGCAATGTTAATATAATCTGCTGAGGCTGTTGCAGAATTTTTGAAAAATTTTGAGAGTGTGTGGGGGTGTTGCAAGTATATTTCTAAGTATAGGTTTTTCCGTTGTTTTTAGAAGTGGAGTTTTTCAGAAATTCTGCAACACTCCCGCATTTTCTGAAAGCCTTGCTATTCCTTACTTTTCTGCTTTCTATGACTTTTTTAGGTCTGGCAGATTATATTAACAATTTCACAAAAGCTTTGTCTCTCAAGGATTTTAGAAAGTGAGGCTGTCTCTGGCAGATTATATTAACATTCTCAAAGATTATTTCTCAAAGATTATGCAAAAGCCCAATATTACAAAAATGCATATTCTCCCTCCCCCCACCCCGTGAAGCCCTCATAGGACATCTTAAAAATTACGAAAAACCCATAACTTACATGCGGACTGCAGAGGTGAAGGTGCGTTTAACAGAGAGGGAGATGGAAAAGCTAAAAGAGCTTGCAAAAGAAAGAGATATAGCCCCCTCCGTATTTGCCTATTACTTAATTCTTAAAGGCCTCGAGGAGGAGTAAAGTCCTGGGGGCATCCCCGCCCCCGCATTTACCAAAACTTGATTTTCTCCTCCCCTTCCTTATAATAGCTCTGTCCATATATGTAAACTTTCTTACTGTAGCTATAGTTTATCTCACACGCATTCCTGTATTGCTTGCATCCCTGAGGGGTCATCCACACGCATACATCTTTACGCCTGCATTCTCGCCTGCAGTCCTCGTGTTTGCAAGAGTTTGCCCTCCGACACTCTCTGTATACAAGCCCTCCACCGTTATATGCTTGATAGACTTGCCATAGCCGGCATGCTTTTGTAAGTTCCATCTTGGTGAGATAGGCTAAGGCGTAAAAATGGTCTGAAGAAAATGGTTTGTCATAGTCCGGGAAAAGCGGTCTGAGTATGTGGTCCAGGAATTTTGGCGTTATCTGTGCGTATCCAATGGAGCCGTGTCCGTCCAAAGATGTTAGCCAGCGGCAGTTAGTTTCTGCTCTCATCAGCCCAAGCCCATACCACCATGGATATTCATGTGCTATCACTTCTTGATGTGCTTTCTTAGTTATGTCTTTAAGCCTACCGCATCTGTCCTGTGCCTTAGCCGAGACTAAAGACAACAGCAGTATAGATAAGCAAAGCAATAGCATACCTTTGCCTCCACTCTCTATCCCAGTCTACTACACCTATTTTGAGGTAGCGTGAGATGTAGTAGAAGATTAGCCCTGCAGAAGCCAAAGCAGTCTTCCTTGCTATTGCAGAGACAAGCTGTGAGGGTTCAAAGGTGTATAGCAATGCGACATAGAGCATAACAACGGATAGCAGTATTTCAGCAGGATAGTATCTTGCAAGCCTTTTGAGTAATTCCATCATCTACACACCTCCGTAGCTTTCCTTAGTAGGTAGTTTTCCTCCTTAAGCAAGCCGTAATTCTTTATCAATTTTCGTAGCCTTTCATCATACGGGTCTTGCTCTGTTATCTTTTCCAGGTTAGCAGGTGGCACTTCTGGTATCTCACATCTGACTATTACAGGCTTTTCTACTATCTTGGGTTGACACACAGGGCACTCTTGCTTTACTGCGGTCGCACAGGAAAAAAGAAAAGGAAAAGCAAGGAGGAGAACCATGAGGGTTTTTCTCATTTCTCCACCTCCACAAGCTTGTCAAGTAAGTTTTTCATTTTCCCACATGTTTCTTCTCCTTCTGCCCGCAAATCGTATCGCTGTGCTATGTTTATTTTTCTTGCTTGCTCTGCATATTCTTTAAGTCGTTTGCTATACGTAATTTCTTGCTGTTTCAACTCTCTTGTAAGACTTGTATAAGCACTATGCACAGAGGACAAATCTGTCTCACATTGCTTTAAAAGTGCCTGCAGTCTTTCTTTTTCTTGTTTTTCAAGCCTTAACTCTTTTCTGATGTTTTCTATCTGTTTGACACGGATAGAGTTGGTTATAGTAAAGCTCAAAACCGCCCCAGCAAAAAAAGCACCAATCCCGCCCACAAGCCAGAACATCACACCACCTCCTGCCATTGCCCGTTTTCATATTTCCATGCGAGAGGCTCCTTGTCTGCACTTTCCACTTCTATAAACTCATAAGGCTTGTCCTGCCATGTAGGGTCGTCTGGAAAGTCTGTATAACCAAGTAGCATGCCCGCCTGCAAAATTACATTTGTCCCTTCGGGAGTGCTTATCTCCTTTGTCTCCCCTGTGTAGATTATTGCATACATGCTTTATACCTCCTTTTGGAAGCCTATGAAGTTAAGCTCATGAATGTAAGCCTCACTTCCGCCGTAATTATCTACAATGAAAAGCCTCCACATCCTTGCATAGCCACTTCTGCTTACATAAATCGTCTGTGGGTCTGTATTGGCATTAGAAAGAGTCACCTCCGCTACAGTCTCCCAGTTTATTCCGTCGCTTGACCTCTGCACTCTTACATTGCGTGCACCATAAGCAGCACTATCCGCCCTATTTCTCACCTCTACCGTGTGGACAAAAACCTCCACTGGAAAGTCATATCTCAGCCACTGGTTTGTGGTAGCGCCATAGGCACTCGCCCATATAGACATGTTTTTATCAAAAGCCCTGAAAGCTTCATATCCGCTTCCATAACTACTGCTTGCACTTGCAATGCCCTCGGGAGTAGTATTTGATGTCATCGGTGGCACTTCTCTGCGTGTTAAGGCGTTGGAATTAATAAACGACGGCCATGCGTTGTTGTTTGCTCTTATGACATCCAGCGCAGTCTGTGAAAGTATTATCGCCTGCATAGCAGTTCTACTGTTAAGTATCGCCTGCATAGCAGT
>JAUQQK010000017.1 GCA_030549905.1 Aquificota bacterium
TCTGTTTCTCTGTGGTGGATTAACCGCTGGACCCACCTGCTGAAGAACATTCCCCTGATTTCCTTTGACTTCTTCTTTCTTTTCCTGAATATTCTGAGGAACTGTCTGGAGCTGGTTTTGTGCCTCCCCCAATTCACTTGGTTTCTTTGAATCTTCGCTGTATTCGTTGCTAATGTACCGTGTGGAGTTGAAGCTAAAAATAGGATACATCAAGGCTTTTCCAGAAGTGTTGGGGGTTGTGTTCTATAATGCTTTGGGCATGGGCTTTGGGGAAGGGTTGAAAAAAAGGAGAATACTCGGTATAATATTAGTCTCTTAATTAAAATTTTGCAGGAGAAGAGGAATGAAAACATACCACGTGAGAAAAGAGGATGTGGTTAGAAACTGGTGGGTTGTAGACGCAGAAGGTAAAGTTTTAGGAAGGCTTGCTTCGGAGATTGCAAAGGTGCTACGAGGGAAACACAAACCCTACTATCAGCCCGATGTAGATTGCGGAGATTTTGTGATAGTTATAAATGCGGACAAGGTGAGGACTACGGGTAAAAAGCCCCAGCAGAAAATATATCAGTTCCATAGCAACTACCCGGGCGGTCTAAAGGAAAGAAGCCTTGCGTGGATGTTAGAAAATAAACCAGAAGAGGTTATAAGGCTTGCGGTAAAGAGGATGCTACCGAAAAACAGGCTGGGACACAGGATGCTGAAAAGATTAAAGATATACAGGGGCTCAGAGCATCCTCACATCCCCCAACAGCCCAAAACACTGGAGGTTGAGGCATGACAGCAATCAAGCTAAAAGACTTCAAGATAGGTTTTGACAACGCCTTTTATGGAACGGGCAGGAGAAAGGAAAGCGTGGCAAGGGTCTGGCTTGTTAAAAACACAAACAAGCAGGTAGTCAAATCAAAGGACAGTGGAAAGGAGTTTGACTTAAAGCAATACCTTCAGAGAGAGACCCTGTATAATAAGGCTCTATATCCTCTTAAGCTGACGGGGCTTGAGGGGAGGTTTGGTATATACGCCACAGTGGAAGGCGGTGGCATAAGCGGGCAGGCGGAAGCAATCATGTATGGCATAGCCAAAGCCCTGTTAAAATACAACCCGGACCTGAGGCAGACCCTTAAAAAGGCAGGGCTTCTCAAAAGGGATGCAAGAGAGAAGGAAAGAAAGAAGTACGGTCTCATGAAGGCAAGAAAAGCCTACAGATGGAGCAAGAGATAAAAGCCTGCATATACGGCGCCACGGGCTATACGGGCGCCGAGCTTCTTAGAATTTTACAGAAACACCCTCATGTAAAGATAACAGCCCTAACCTCTCAATCCTATGCGGGAAAAAGGCTTTCTGAAGTCTTTCCTTTTTTTGAAGCCACACCCCTTGGCAGTATGTACTTGACGGAAGAGCCGGAAGAAGACTTTGAGTTTGCCTTTCTGTGCCTGCCCCATGAGGCTTCCCTTCATCTTGTGCCAGGGCTTTTGCAAAAGGGCAAAAGGGTAATAGACCTGTCTGGTGCATACAGGATAAGCAAACCAGAAATGTATCCGGAGTATTACGGCTTTGAGCATGCATATCCTGAGCTTCTAAAAAGGGCAGTCTACGGACTTCCCGAGCTTTTCAGAGAGAGGATAAAAAACAGTGATTTTGTGGCAAACCCGGGATGCTACCCCACAGCCACGCTTTTAGCTATATACCCGCTTTTAAGGGAAGGAATAGAAATAGAGGACATCATAGTGGATGCCCTTTCTGGCGTTTCAGGGGCTGGCAGGAAAACCGCCCAGCACTTTCATTTTCCTGAGATGGAGGGCAACGCCTTTGCTTACTCGGTAGCCAGACACAGGCACACGCCAGAGATGGAAGATGTTATACAAAGGCTGTCTGGCAAATCTGTAAAAGTAAGGTTTACCCCGCAGGTTATACCTCTCTCAAGGGGCATGATGGTAAAGGTCTATGTAAGGGCTGAGGAAAGGGATTACATGGAAATTTATAAGAAGGCATACGGCGGAGAGCCCTTTGTTATAGTGCTGGACAAGCCTCCCCACATAAAGCAGGCTCTTGGAACAAACTATTGCTATCTTTACCTTCATTATGACAAAAGGCTAAAGCTCCTGACGGTTATATCGGTAATAGACAACCTGGGCAAGGGGGCTTCCTCCCAGGCGGTGCAGAACATGAACTTAATGTCAGGCTTTGAAGAAAGCACTGCACTAAAAGATACAGCCCTGTATCCTTAAGAAGAAAGTAGTTCCTCTCTTATGATGTTCAAAAGCTGGAGCAAAGTATTTTTAACGCTCTCCTTGTCTATGGCGGAAACAGGCAAAACAGGTATGCCCTCCTCCTCACCAATATCCAGTGCAGTAGCTACATCTTCCGGGCTCCAGGCGTTTGGCAGGTCCTGCTTGTTTGCACCAACCACCATAGGAACGGGAAACCTTGACTGAAAGAAGTTTATAATTCTCCTTGCCTCATGAAAGGTAGATGGGTCTGTGCTATCCACAAGTATTATTATTCCTAAGGCACCCTCACCGAGTATTTCCCACATGAAGTCAAACCTTGACTGCCCGGGCGTTCCAAACAGATACAGCTCGTGCTCGTCATCTATACGAATTTTGCCAAAATCCATAGCAACCGTTGTGTATTCTTTAACGCTCTTTTCCTCAGCGGTTTGTGTTTTTCTTTCTGTTTTAACGGTTTTTATTTCACTGACCGTGTTTATAAACTGCGTCTTGCCTGCCGCAAAAGGTCCAGCCACCACTATTTTTATCTTTTTTATGGTCTTCATCACAACTCCCTTATCCTCTCTATTATCTTCATTAAAAGGTCAAGGGCTATGGATGGCTTTTGCTTTTTCTCCTTTTTCTTCCTTCTTATAACACCTAAGGCAAGAAAAGCATATAAGGCTCTATCCACAGTAAGATTATCCAAGCCTGACTCTCGCCTTATGTCAAAAACAGTTCTTTCCCCATTTACAAGGGAAAAAACCTTTTCTTCCTCTGGTGTAATTTCAGCTCTTTTCAACTTTTCCTGTACACCATCAAGCACTTCAAAGGTAAGCATTTCATCGGATATCTTCCTGCTAACTTCTTCTGGTGTTAAATTACGCGACGCAAGCACGATTAACTTTTCTATGGGGTAAGCTATAGAATAGTCTGAACCGTATTTGATGAAACCCGGTGTAAAGGAAAACACGCCTTCCTTTATGTCAAGCCTTGAAATCAAGAATCGCTCAACTGTTCTGGAAAGGGTCTCTTTAGAAATACGCAGTTTATCCAAAAGCAAATCAAAATCCCTATCCGTGTAAACTCTGAATATTCTATCAACAGGTCTGGCAAATAAAATTTCTCCATCCTTTACATAGTAAGCTACCGTTATATCCTTCCACTCAACCAACAAAATACCACTTTTTTTATCCTTGGCAATAACCTGAAAAATATCCACAAAGTTAAAGGTTTTAAGGTCCCCCGTTAGAGCCATATTTTACCTTTTATAACATACCTTTTAACTTATCCTGTGCTTTCCTTATCTCCATCAGCAAAAGTCCAAGCTTAGCATTATTGTCCGCCAAGACTACCATCACCGCATCCCTTCCCACACCAGTAAGTATAACATAACCATCATGCCCTTTAACCGTTATCTGCTCAAGAGCACCCTTTGCCAACTCCTCAGACACGCGCTCACCAAGGGAGAGTATGGCTGCGCTCATAGCCGCTATCCTGTCTTCCTCCATACCAGGCTTAAGCACGGAGGCAATAGGCAATCCATCCGCAGAAACCAGAGACGCTCCCTCTAGCCCGGTGTTTTTTATTAGTTCCTGTAAGACTTGCGTATACCTGTCCATCATTCCCTCCTTTATGTAAAAGATTATAACCTAATCTTCCATAATAGTATATCGTAAATGTAGCCAGAAAGTATAGAAAATAAAACCCAAAAGGCAATGTAGCTTAAAACCAACCCTTTCGGTAAAAATTTAAGAGAGGCTAAGATGGTAGGCATACATGTGCCCGTTCCGCCCAACATAAAGGTAAGGGCATTGCCTGTGGTAAAGCCTACTTGAATTAGTGCCTTGGCTATGGGTACCTCTTCTCCAGAGCATACATAAATAGGGATTGAAATGAAGGCAATTAGCACATAAGAGAAGGGGGTGCCGGAAAGGGTCCTGCCAATATCTTCAGGAATAAGGGTTTTAATCAGAGAGGCTATAAATATGCCAAGCATAAGATACTTACCAATACCTATTAGATTGTCCTTCAGAAAGTAAATAAAAGAAGCGGACTTTACACTTTTATCAGTCATAAGGGGAAGAGAGGGAGGCTTTTTGAATATAAAGCCAGTAATGTAAGCAAACAGCAGGGCAAAGAACAAGGTTCCGAAGAGCCTAAAAAGGGTAAGGCTCATACCAAAGTAGCCGTAAGTGAGCAGTAAGGTTATGGGCGATATTACGGGAGCCACTACAAGGAAAGACATAACGGGCGCATAGCTTCTTGAAAAACCGCTTATGAGGTTTGCAACTGGTAGCATGGAACAGGAACATAGGGGAAGGATGCCAGCCAGAAGAGATGTGTAAATGGGTGCCTTTACAGGGTCTTTTAAAGCCTTCATAAACCACTGGGGTTTTATAAAGGTCTGGACTGCGGAAGTTATCAGAACCGCAATAAGGAAATAAGGCAATATTTCAACAGAATAGGCATAAAAACTTCTTACAAAAACTTCTAAATAGACCATACCACTTAAAAAATATATTAGTGGTTAGTGGAAAAGCATATAAAGAATGATGGAAGTCATAAGGCCAGACATCAAGTCATCCGCCACCACACCGTGCCCTCCGGGAAGTTTTTCAAAAAGATTTATGGGAAAGGGTTTTACTATATCAAGGATTCTGAAGGTGATAAAGCCTACAAAAAGGCTCTGGAAGGTGGGCTCTACAAAGAGAAAGGAAGCAAAGTATCCTAAAACCTCATCAATTACCACCTCCTCTGGGTCCTCTTCTCTTGTCAGCTCCACCATGTAGGAAGCGGACCAGACAGACAAAGCATACAATGGGAAAATAAGAAAAAGGGTGAGCCACCACTTATGAACGAGAATAAGCACGAAGGGGATTGCCACAAGGGTGCCAAGGGTGCCGGGGGCGTATTTGAGCCTGCCCACATAAAAGCCCGTGGCTATAAGCTCTCTCCACATTATAGCTCTATCTTTGCAAACCTCCTACGACCCTCTTCAAAGATATCTCCGCCATATATATCGTTAGCCACTATCACAGGAAAGTCCTCCACATAAAGCCTTCTTATGGCTTCTGTGCCAAGGTCTTCATAAGCTATTACCTCAGAGGACTTTATGCACTTGGAAAGAAGCACTGCCACGCCACCTACCGCCGCAAAATAGACAGCCTTATACTTTTTTAAAAGCTCCTTTACCTGCGGTGAACGGTAGCCCTTCCCTATCATGCCCTTAAGCCCCAGCCTTAAAAGGGCTTCCACATACTTATCCATTCTTATGGAAGTGGTAGGTCCTGCAGAACCTATTACCTGCCCTGGCTTTGGCGGAGTTGGTCCCACATAGTATATGACCTGTCCCTTCACATCAATGGGCAGTGGCTCACCCCTTTCTAAGGCTTCCACCATCCTTTTATGTGCCGCGTCTCTGGCTGTGTATATGTAGCCTGTGATAAGCACCTTATCGCCAGCCCTCAGGTCCTCAATAACCTCATCTGTAAGTGGTGTGCTTATCCTTTTCTCCATGTAAATATCATACTACCTTTTGCTCAGTAATAAAAGGGCTGGCACACCCCACAGGGCTGAAGAGAAAAGAAGAAAGCTGTGGAATATAAAACCATATCTTAACCAGTCCCTGAGGCTTTCCCCAAGAACCCTTAGAGGCAGGCTGAAAGCAAACTCGTAGGTGCCAAAACCCATAAAGCTATGAAAGGGCAAAGTGCTGCTAAGCTCGCCACCAGAGAAGGCTAAAAAGCTTCTATAAAGGTCTATGTGCCACAGCCCAAGAAGGCTCAAAAAGCTAATAAACTTAAGAAGGTGAGAAAGACTTGAGAGGAGAAGAAGGGACAAGAAAAGCCTGAGGTTTGAGTTTTCATAAACAAACCCTTTAAACTCCTTTAGCTTTTTATAATCTGGAAGAAGGCGGACCGCTTTGTGGAAGCTCAAAGAAAGAACAAAAAGCATCAAGGAAGGTATGAGAAAAAGGTGGCTGAGCAAACTGAGGCTAAGAAAAAGGAGAAGGCTTAAAGCTATAAGGTCAAAGAGCCTGCCAAGGAAGAAGGACCATAGGGACATACCCGTGCCAACGCCGAGCTTTTTTGCATAGTAAAACCAGCTTAGCTCTCCCGTCCTTGCAGGAAGTATATTATTGAGCATAACGTTGGCAGAGTTTATAAGGTATGCGTGGTATAGTTCTAAGTCTAATATCAAAGACCATCTTACAGACCTTACCAGCTGGCTGAGGCTATAAAAAAGAAAGGAAGTCAGGAGGTGGTATATGCTGATGCGCCTGAGACTTTCAAAGAGGTCTTTAAAAGGCAAAAGATAAAAAAGGAGGGCAAGGAAGAGAAGGGTAAAGACAAAGGGTAAAAACCTTTTCAACCTTCTTCAGGCACGTCGTGTATGACAATACGCTTGCCTGCAAACCTGCTGAGTATCTCTATGGCTACCTCCACGCCGGAGCCTGCGCAGGAAGTAAAGTGAGAAGAAAGACCCGCCAGAGTGCCTACTACAAATAGATTTGGCTCCACCTCAAAATCCTTATGCTTTATCATAACCCTCCCGGGCTTCGGAGATTTTGGGTTTTCCACCACTTCAAGGTTAAGCCCCTTTATGTTAAAGGCATGAAAACCGCAAGCCAGCACCACATAGTCCGCCTTAAAGACTTTGCCAGAAAGGCTTTCCACCTCAAAAATTCCATCCTTTCTTTCTATCCTTGAGACCTCCTCCTCAAGCATATCCACCCCACCCCAGTCATGAACCTGTTTTTTTATTTTTTCAATGAGCTCCTTGCCTCTTATAGGCTCAAGACCCGGCACATTCTTGAGATACGCCTTGTTAAGGTCTGAAGAACCTGTATCAAAGACAAGGTATTTCCTTCCTTCAGCCCACTGCCAACCTCTACCTCTTGAGGAGGCTAAGGTCAAAGCACAAGCTAAACCGCTGGCTCCACCACCCACTATAATAACATCATACTTCATGGTTATATTATTATAACGCAAGGGTGGCGAAGCCTTTGCTCAATTACTTAACAACCACCGCCTTTTCTTTCTTCTTCTCCTCCCTTTCAAAGTCCGAAGGCTTTATATCCTTTAGGGCTTCCTTTAGCTTCTTCTTTTCCTTTGCCTCCTGCACCATCCTGTCAAGCTCCTCTTTGCTAAAACAACACATGACAATACCTCCTGTGGTTGATGTCTTTAATCTTAGTTCCCTGTCGGTGGGATAGTTATGCTTTGTGTCATATTCTAAGGAAGGCAACCTCGCTGAGCGTAGGGTGTGGCAGGCATAATTTTTGAAGGTGTTCAAGGTTCAGCTCAGAAAAGAGGCTCACTGCAAGACTTGAAATTATCTCTCCTGCGTTTCTGCAAAAAACCTCCGCACCCAAGAGAAAGTTTTTCTTATCAAAGTATAGAAAGATAATGCCTTCTTCTGTGTGATATATTTCACCTACCGCAAAAGGTCTTAAACTTACACTTTTTTCCGTATGTTCTATGCCTTTTTCCTGAAGCTCTTTTTTAGTAAAGCCTACCTTTGCGTAAGATATGGGCTGTGTATATAGTACGTAAGGTATCTTGTGAGGTTGTATATAAAAACCTTCTCCTGTGATTATTCTTTTGGCTACGGAAAGAGCTTGAATCCTGCTTGCATGAGCAAGCTCACAAATACCATTTACGTCTCCTATCGCATAGTGGTTCTTTACAGAGGTTTCGTAGTTTTTATCTACTAAAAGGTGTCCTTTGTCATCTTTGGCAAGTTCTATTTTTATACATTCGCTGTTGGCTTTTCTCCGATATAGGTAATAGGCTCCTTCCTTTTCTTGAAGAGGTTTTAGTTCTATGTTTAAGTCTTTTAGCATTTTAAACAACCTGCTCTTTATGGAAGTGTGCATAAAGTCTAAGCTTTTTTCTTCAAAGTACAGTTCTACAGAAGCACCAAGAAGGGCAAAAAGGCAAGCAAACTCAAGGGCTATAGGGTCGTCGCCTACAAGAAATAGCTTTTGTGGAACTTCTTCTAACTCTAAAAGGTCTTTTGCGTTAGGACTTTTGTAGTAGGATTTACCTGTGTTTATGAGCACATATTGAGCGGAAAGTCTTTTGCCTTCTACCTGTACCACGTGTGGTTCTATTAGTTCACCATAACCGTAGATAAACTCCGCTCCTTTAAGGAGCTTTTCAATATCATCTCTTAGCCTTTTTGTGAGTTTATTTTTCTTCTCCTTTAAAGCTTTCAAATCTATGACAGTTTGAGCTTTTATAAGTGGAGAGTTTTTTAGGTCGAAAAGCTTGTTCGCTTCAAAGAGATAGAGTTTTGTAGGAACACAACCCTCATGCAAACATACACCACCCAGATGTGAAGGTTCTTTTTCCACTATAGCTACTTTGAAACCTTTTCTCAGTAGAAGTTCTGCACCTACGTAAGCAAGTCCCCCACCAAGCACTAACACATGATAATCGAAGCTCATGAAAGCTCCTTTCTAAGAAACTTTATATAGTTTTTATCAAGCACTTTCTCTTTAAGATGTTTTACGAACAAAGCTGCGTGAAAACCATTTACTACTCGGTGGTCAAAGGTAAAAGTAATATGCGTTTTCCCGTCCTGCTCTTGCATACCAACTGCCATTATGCAAACCTGTCCGTAAGGAAGCACTGCATCAAAAGCTCTTATACCAAACATTCCAAGGTTTGAAATAGTCAAAGTAGCACCTTGAAGGTCCTCAAGAGTTAGTCTTCCCTCTTCCGCCTTTTTTCTGAGCTGTAGAACTTCCTGAGAAATTTCTTTTAGGCTCTTTTTATTTACAGATTTTACGACAGGTGCATAAAGCTCATCACCTACAGCTATGGCAAGACCTACATTTGAATCAGGATACACAAGATAGTAGTCCTCCTTATAAACAGCTCTTAGTCTGTCAAAATACTGCATAGCATCGCCCACAATTTTTATAAGCCAGTGAGTGAGCGTAATTTCTTTATCCCATGGTATTAGAGAAAGGTCAAAGACCTCGTAGATGTGGTAGTGAGGAATTACAAAGCTCTTGGAGAGGTTGGAGATGAGACTTTTTTGAACGGAGGATATGGGAATCCTTCGAGGAATACCCTTCTTTTCCACATAGGCTGTAAGCAGGTCTTCATCTATTTTTCTGTCAGGATATTCTCTTAAGAGTTCTTCCACATTTAGTTCGTATTCTTTTAGAAGCTCAAGAGCCTTCGGTGTAAAGTATCTCTCTTCTATGAACCTTTCTATGTCTTTTGCATGAGCGGGAGAAGGAATAAATCCTGCTTTCTGAAGCTCTTCAAGGTTTAAGCCTTTTTCTTTTGCAAGAACTTTGGCATAAGGTGAAGCAAAGCCAGAGGGAAGTTCAAACCTTTCTACGGGTATTTCCGCAGGTTTTGGTATCTCTGGAGGTTTTTCTGCTGGTTTTTCTTCCTTCTTTGGTAAGCTCTCCAATGGTTTCTTTTCGAGCTTTTCACCAAGTTCAAGTATGGCTATAGGTTTCCCTACCTCTACTTCTTGTCCTTCTTGAACCAATATCTTTTTAAGCACACCCTTTTTAAAACTTTGAAGCTCCATTACAGCCTTTTCCGCTTCTATCTCCGCTATTACTTCTCCCTTTTCTACGTAGTCCCCTTCCTTTTTTAGCCACCTTATAACCTTCCCCCTCTCCATCGTGTCTGAAAACTGAGGCATGGTTATTTCATAGTCCATGTCTTTTCCCCCAGCTGAGTATCTGCTGGTATATTTTCTCAGGTGTAGGAATTGCCATAAGCTCTAACTTCCTGTTGTAAGGTATAGGTACTTCTTCTCCCGCTATCCTCAGAGGGGGAGCATCTAAGAAGTAGAAAAGCTCCTCGCTAACTCTTGCGCTTATTTCCGCACCAAAACCACACGTCTTTGGAGCTTCATAAACCACCACAAGCCTTTTTGTTTTCTTAACAGAATGGTATATGGTTTCAAAGTCTATGGGTCTGAGGGATACGAGGTCTATTACTTCACAGGAAATACCTTCCTTTTCCAGCCATTCGCAAGCTTTTAAAACATCATGCACCATCTTAAGATAAGACACTACTGTGATGTCTTTACCTTCTTTTAAAACTCTTGCTTTAAAAGGGTCGAAGTTTTCCACCTTTTGAAAGGGAAAGTCCATACTGTATAGAAGCACATGCTCAAGGAATATGACAGGGTCGTCAAGCCTTATAGCATATAAAAGTCCATGATACGCACTTATAGAATCTGAAGCACAGAATACATAAAGCCCCGGTACGCTTGCAAACATATGCTCAAGGCTCTGAGAGTGTTGTGCTGCGAGCTGTTTTGCCACACCTTGCGGCATTCTAACCACCATAGGTAAAAAGACCTTTCCCCCGCTCATGTATCTTAACTTTGCCATCTGATTAACAATCTGGTCCATAGCAAGCATGGCAAAATTGGCAGTCATAATTTCTGCTACCGGTCGCAGACCCATCATAGCCATACCTATAGCGGTACCTACTATGGAGTTTTCAGCGATAGGAGTATCTATCACCCTTTTTGGACCATACTTCACATACAGACCTTCCGTTACCTTATAGTTTCCACCATAAAAGCCTACATCTTCCCCAAGGATTACAACCCGTGGGTCATGTTCCATTGCGTGGTCAAGAGCTAAGTTCAAAGCTTCACGGTATAACATCTGAGCATACCCCACAGTATACGTCTGTGTATAGTTCTTCTTCTGAAGGTTCTGCGGAAGCCAAGGCAAAAGCCACAGCCTCTTCAACAATAGCTTCTACCTTTTGGTCTATTAGTTTTACTTGCTCTTCTGTGAGCCAGCCTTCCTTAAAAGACTTTTGCAGAAGCAAATCTATAGGGTCTCTCTTCTTATACATTTCAATCTCTCTTGGTGAGCGATAATCTCCTTTGTCCGCCATAGAATGCCCTTCATAGCGATAGGTTAGAGCTTCTATAAAGTAAGGTTTTCCATAGGTCTCTATGTATTGTTTAGCCTCCACCACAGCCTTATATACCTCAAAAACATCCATACCATCTATTTGAACCGCAGGCATATAGTCTTTTGCTTTCAAATAAAGGTCCTTAAGGTAAGAGGACTTAGATATGTGAGTTCCTATAGCATACTGATTGTTTTCACACAAAAACAGAACGGGTACTTCCCAAAGAGAAGCCATATTCAGAGCTTCAAAGAAGGTGCCGTTGTTGGTAGCACCATCTCCAAAAATACAAAGCACACCAGCCTTTTCTCCCATAAGCTTTCTTGCATAAGCAGCACCTACCGCATGAGGAAGATGAGCGGCAACAATTGCGTTACCACCAAAGAAATCCAGCTTTGGTTCGTACAGATGCATAGAACCTCCCTTTCCCTTTGAAACTCCCGTAGCCTTTCCAAAAAGCTCAGCCATTATCAACCTTGGGTCCATTCCTCTCGCAAGAGCAAGCACGTGCTCCCTGTAAGGACAGAAAAGGTCTCCTTTACCAAATCCTACGACTGCACCCACATGTACCGCTTCTTCACCTATAGCAAGGTGTAAAAAACCCGATATATTTCCCTTCAAATACTCTTCCTTACACCTTATTTCAAACTCCCTCCCTAACTTCATCAGATAATAAAACTTCTCCGCAAGAGTTTGGCTCATGGGTAAAATTTTAAGGGTTTTGCAGGAGCTCAAGCAACTTTGAATAAGCTTCCTGAACCTCTTCCAGCGGACCTATATACTGAGGCTGTGGAGAACCCAGTGTCTGTATAGACTTGAGGGGTATGCGTTCCTGCTTTTTATACAGGTAAAAATCCAAATACACATAGATTGCTCCGTTCGTCAAAAGCAGTATGCTTCGGAAGGGCAGTGCATACCATAGGTAAATAGATGCAATCATCAGCACAAGTCCCACAAACATAAAGAGCAGAGGAAAATAAACACCAGCACCGAAAAAGTCTCTATGCGGAAAGAGAGCTGAAAAAACATTTGTTCCTATAAGCATAAAAAAGAAACCCAAAAGAGCAGGAAACAGGAATATGAGACCTCTACTAAACCTTCCCATATAAACGATTTTCTCATTATGAGGTATGGACACATGTCTTATAAGTTCTTCCGTAGAGCCAACCATTTTACAAGCCCCTCCTTGGCTTTGAGGTTTCTCTCCTGAGGACCTCTTCATCGCTCTGGTCTGCCTGTTTTGATAGAGGCAGATGCTCATAATGAAGATACATGCTCCGGGAAACCCAGGGTGCTATAAGTCTAACTCTTACATCTTTAAAGTCCCACTGAGCTACACCATCAGCCAGCCAAGGTTTTACATACTTCTTAGGTTTACCATACTTGGACTCCAGCTGTCTATAAAGCACATAAAACTCCTCTTTTTCCATAGAGAGAGGAAAAACATAGGTTATCTGAAATAGCCTTCCCTGATAAAACCAGAAGAGGGCATGGCTAAGGTTATCCACAGGCAAGCCTTCTACCTTTATGCCTTCCACATTCGGGTTCGTAATGTTTCCCTTTATAATCCTGTATCCGCTCTCTACAACCTTTCCGCCTTCCTTCTTTATTACCTGAAGAGTCTGTTCCTTTGTGAAAACACCCAGCTCAATCCCGAAGGGTTTAGGCTTTTCCTGTGCAAAACCGAGGGTAAAAATAAAAATCAGAAGTATAAACAGCTTTTTCATACATCTACCTCCCAGCCTTTTGTTATATTTTAACGCCTGCATTAATAGTCTTCTGACAGGTCTTCTGTTAGAATATTTCACCATGATAGAAGAGCTGGCAGAAACTCTTAAAGCTCAGGTGGTTCAAACTCACACAAGCTGGGTGCTCCTGCTCAAAGATGTGGTTTATAAGATAAAAAAGCCTGTGAACTTTGGCTTCCTTGACTATTCAACGCTCGAAAAAAGACTTGAAAACTGTCAGAAAGAAGTGCTTTTAAACAGAAGGCTGTGTCAGTGGGTTTATTTAGACGTTATCCCCATAAGCCTTGTAGATGGTCAATACAGGCTTGAAGACCCTTCAAACCCAGTAGAGTATGCGGTGAAAATGAGACGGATTCCAGAAGAAAGGCTTTTAAAAAACATGCTGGATAAGGTATCAAAAGAGGACATGAAAAGGCTTGCAAATCATATAGCGGACTTTCACTTGAAGGCGGAAAGGAAAGACGAGTATGGAAAGCTTGAAGTAATGAAGTTTAACACAGACGAAAACTTTATGCAGACGGAGAAATACATAGGAATCACCATAAGCAAGGAGGATTATGGGTTTATAAAAGAAAGGACAGAAGGTTTTTACTCAAAGTATGCAGAGCTTTTTGAAAAGAGAATAAAGGAAGGAAGAATAAGAGACGGACATGGAGACATAAGACTTGAGCATGTGGCTTTTCTTGATGAAGGTGTTTGTGTTTTTGATTGTATTGAATTTAATGAGAGGTTCAGATGCGGGGATATGCTCAACGATATGTGCTTTCTATCCATGGAGCTGGACTTTGCAGGAAGAGAGGAGTTATCTAAGGCTTACGAGGAAGAATACATAAAACGGACAGAGGACAAAGAAGCTGAGCTTTTTCTTCCCTTCTTTAAATGCTACAGGGCTTATGTGAGAGGCAAGGTAAATAGCTTTTTGCTTGACGACCCCCATTATGGAAAAAAGGAGGAGGCAAAAGCATTAGCTCAAAGGCTTTTTAAACTAAGCAGGAGCTATGCGGAGCTAATCCCTTAATCAAGCCATCTTAAAGTAATTTCAAAGCCCTCCCTATCCTTTGGCTTTTTCTTAAACTTGTGCTTTTTATGTCCCTTACCTCTGCCATGCTCCTCCACATCGTAGTAGCTCACCACAAGTTCATTCCTTGGGTCTATTGCACGGGCCCTCTCGAAATAAGCAACAGCCTCCTCCTCCCTGTTCATGTAAAGCAAGGTAATTCCTATAGTGGCATAAACCCTCGCCTGCCAGTTCCTATCTGGAGAATACTTGAGAGCCAATACAAACCTATCATAAGCCCTATCATAATATCCGCACATGCCCTCCGCCACACCAAGCCAGTAAAGGGCTGAAAAATTGTTTGGGTTCTTCTCTAAAGCTTTGTTAAATTCGTGTATAGCCTGTTTGCAATGCCCCTTCCTAAGATGTTTCTTTCCATTTTCTTCCGCCTTCTCAGAAGCTACTATAAGACCGGGTGGTCTTTCCAAGGGAGGACTATCCTTAACTACAAGGGTACTTTTTTCCGCACAGGCAAAAGCAAACAAAAATAATGGTAGTACAAAATGTCTTACCATAGTAATTATTATACCAGACTGGTCCAACCTCTTTCTCCTTTTAGGTAAAAATCCTCTATTCTTCTAAAGTTTAGCTTTCTCAGTGTCTTATACTCTTTGAAATTTTCCAGAAAGATAAAAAGATGTTCTTTACTGTCAAAGTATAGAAGGTCTTTCCCTTCCCTTGCCACTGCATAATCCTGGTCTGGCTTTACAAAACTTCCACAAACAGGGCATCTTGAACCCTTTGGTGGTGGCGGTGGCGGTTTTATCCTCCACTCCCTCTTTTCCATAAAGGCATAAAAGGCTATGGCAAGGACGGTAAAAAATACAAAGGCATCCACAGCAAAGGAAGTAAAAGGGCTTAAAAAGTTTCCAAGATAGCCAAAAATGGAAACAAGTATGCCACCAACCGTAATACCTGCGGTGATAAAGGTGTGCTTAAGGGCTACACCTTTGAAGATAAAGAGCAGAACCATACCAAAGCTGAACATCTCTAAAAGCCTTGCAAAAACTATGAGTATATGTCCCAGGGTAATAGCGTCCATCATCATCTTGTTGGGTCCTTATCAAACCTTATGTAAGGCACGTTTTTTATGTTCTTCAACCTGTATATGAAGTACTCCCTGTTTTTCTCCGAAAGTGCCATGCCCAGAAGACCCGTTAAAAAGCTTGCCAGAACGAAAAGCCCAATTATGACACCCGTCAGCTTCTTTTTTGACTCATTGCTCATATAATATTCCTCCAAATTTAAAAATAAAAAGGGTCCCCCATAAGGGGAACCAAAGGTATAAGGTGCACCACCACTTTAAACATGCGCGTGGTATCCCTTATAGTAAGCATAGGGATGCCAGTCTTCTGGAACTTCTACGGGGAACTTCTTGAAGTTGTTGGGTCCTACGGGTGTGGTAGTCATGCTCCATTCAAGAGATGGAGAACCCCATGGGTTGTCAGGAGCCTTTGGACCTTTAAGGCTCTTAAACCAGTTGATAAGGTTAAGGAGTATAGCCACCGTCATTATTAAAGCGCCCACCGTCTGTATCTGCATGAGCTGAACCCATTCTGGTATGGGAGGATAGTCAGGATACCTTCTGGGCATACCGTTTGCCATTCCCATGTACATCTGGAAGAAGAACATGATGTTTGCACCTATGAGCATAAGCCAGAAGCTCAGTTTTCCAAGGCCCTCTGAATACATTCTTCCTGTTACCTTAGGATACCAGTAGTATATTCCGCTAAAAGCTCCAAAGGTAAGAGCCATTCCAAGCACATAGTGGAAGTGTCCCACTATAAAAAGGGAGTCAGATATACCAAGGTCTATGGAAACCATGGCGTTTGGAATACCCGTAAGACCACCTATTAGGAACATGAGAATACCGCCAAAGGTGTAAAGCATAGGCGTGTTATACCTTATGGAAGCTCTATGAAGGGTTGCCACCCAGTTAAATATCTTTATACCAGTAGGCACGCCTACAAAGAGGGTAGTATAGGAGAAAAGAACCCTGAGCCAGTCTGGCACGCCTGAGACAAACATATGATGAACCCATGTTTCAAAGCCCACAAAGGCTATGGCATATATGGCGAGAGCCATGGAGATGTATCCGAATATGGGCTTTCTGGACATGGTGGAGATAACCTCAGAGAAGACGCCAAAGGCAGGAAGTATCATCACATACACAACAGGGTGTGAGTAGAACCATAGAAGGTGCTGATACAGAAGTGGGTCTCCACCAAGCATGGGGTTGTAGAAGTTGGTGCCAAGGTATTTGTCAGTGAACAGAAGTATTACGCTACCCATCAAAGAAGGCACACCAAAGAGCTGTATAAGGCTTGCCGCCATTATGGCATGCACAAAAAGGTTGAGCTTCGTCCAGCCTATTCCCTT
Source organism: Aquificota bacterium (assembly GCA_030549905.1). Lineage (GTDB taxonomy): Bacteria > Aquificota > Aquificia > Aquificales > Aquificaceae > Pampinifervens. The sequence goes on from JAUQQK010000017.1 coordinate 16,307, forward strand.
CGCCCTCATGCTCACTATGGTGGTTATCATGTTCACAGAACCACCGGTGGAGGATATGCTGTATAGAAGCACTATAAGCACATACAGGGATGTGGGTCCTGCGTTGTCGTTCATGGAGTAGGGGGCATAGCCCGTCCACAGCATCTTAATCCAGTTGCCGGGTATTAGGGTTAGAAGCACCAGAAGGCTTGCGCCAAAGAAGGACCAGTAGCTAAAGGCGTTTAGCCTTGGAAAGGCCACATCCCTTGCTCCTATCATCAGAGGCACGAGAAAGTTGGCAAAACCACCCATCCACACATTGACAGCCCACCACAGGAGCATAACTGCGCCGTGGCCTGTGAGGATATAGTTATATAGGTCAGTACCTTCCTGACCGAACAGGCCGGGTAGCTGGATGCCTGGGACTGTCTGCTCAAACCTGATGATTAGACCAAAAATACCGGCCACAATGAAGAAGACGAGGGAGGTGATAAAGTAGAGCATACCTATCTTCTTGTGGTCTGTGGTGAAAATCCACTCCTTTAAGGTGGCACCGTACCAGGTGCCTGTCGTGGGTGCATGTGCTACTGCCATGGTGCTACCTGGTTAGCAGAAGTGTAGTTGCCTACACTTCTGGCCAGTGTATTTATACCCCGCCACTTCAGGCAAGCCAGCACTGGCAGGCGGCATTTGGCTTGCCATAGCCCCTACACCAGGTGTAGGAGCTAACCTCTTCACACCCCTATCCCAATCCGCCAGAAGGCTGTTTAGCGGAGGAAAGCCCCCTACAGAAGACTTTCCAAGGATAGGGAATGTGAGGGCTACCCTAAGGACTTGCCAAAGTTGGTAAGAGGCTCTTGCCTCTTCCCTCACCTGTTCCTTCCATTGGTTTGCAGGCTGTTGGGTCTTTGGCTCACCCTTAGGGCTTTGCACACATATACACACTGTTGCTTACCTCCTTTTTATTGTTGAACTTGTTGTGGTGCCTGCTCTGTTTGTGCTGGCTGCTGGGCTTGCTGACCACCCAGCCATTTATTAAACTCCGCCTCTGGAACTACCTTCAGCACGGTTGCCATCCTTGAGTGCCAGGTACCGCAGTATTCCCTGCAGAAGACCCAGTATTCGCCGGGCTTGTTAAACTGGAACCAGAGCCTTGTGATTCTGCCCGGCACGCAGTCTTCTGTGACCCTTGCCTCATGGACAAAGAAGGAGTGTATCACATCCCTTGAGGTGCAGTAGACCTTTACTGGCTTTCCTGCGGGTATGTATGCCTTTACGCCGTCGTCAATCTTATCTGGCATGAGATACATGTTCTTCTCCGGGTCTGACACCTGATTGAAGAAAGTATATACCTTCTTGCCGTTTGGGTATTCAATCTCCCAGCCCCACATGAAGGCGGTCACCTTTAGCTCCAAAGCACCCTCAGGTGCCTTCCTTTGCTTTACAAAGTTAGCAAAGGAGTATGTGCCGAGGAAGAGAACTATTATGGTAGGTATAACAGTCCAGACTATCTCTATAGCAGTGTTTCCCTCAATATGGGCACCTTCCTCGTTTTCACCGGGCTTGTAGCGGTATTTTATCATAAAGTATATGGAGGGTATGGCAACGATGAGATATATGGCTACCGCCACCCAGAACCATACGGTTACCGAGTTTTCCCAGTATGCCCTGGGATAAATGTCGGCAGCCATCGCCATGCCCGAGAGGGCAAGCAAGGCAAATAAGTGTCTCATGTTCTCACCTCCTTCTTTCTTTTAACTAAGGCATGAAGCAGGGTAAGGCTTGCAAGCATTACCCCACTAAAGGCAAATAGCACTGTTGGGTTTAGTCCATACTTTCCCGTCTCCGGGTCATACCTGTAGCACACCATATAAGCCACATCCACAAAGGTGTTTTTCGTTATCCTGAAGGTTTCTGCCTCCGCAAGGGCTATGCGAAAGTCCTTTTCCCTTGGAGATACACCATAAAGGTAGCGGACAATTTTACCGTCAGGAGCTATGAATATAACCACATTGGGATGCACAAAGACCCTGTCTTGCCTTGAGTAGAAGAACCTGTAGCCAAGAGACTGGGTGAGCTTCTTTATGTCCTCTTCCTTCATAACACCGAAGACCCACCTGTGGTTTTCTACACCAAGCTGGGACTTGAACCTTTTGATGTCCTGAAGGGTATCCTCCTTGTCAAAGGAAAGCACCAGGAAGTTTGCATCCTTTGAGATGTTCTGAGTGGCTGACAGGGCGGACTTGACAACAAGAGGGCAGGCGGAATCACAGGTATAGTAGGCAAGGATAAGAGCGGTGGGCTTGCCCTTTATAAAGTCGTATAGCCGGTAGGTTTTTCCGTCCTCCGCGGTGAAGGAAACATCCGCCACCTTCTCACCAAGGTATTTCTCTTCCTCTATCCTCATTATGCTGGCATCGAAGGCACTGGGTATGCTTTTGGGCTGAGGTGTGCCAAAGGCACAGACCCAGAGCAGGAATAGCAGGACCAAACTCCTCATGGCTTAGAACTTCCCGTAAGAGCCTACAATGTAAGCAGTGCCAGCCACCAACAGCCAGGCCAGGTCCACAAAGTGCCAGTAATAGCTTGCGGCCCTTGCGGGTGTTTTCTTGTTGAGGGCTTTACCACTGTTTATAAGAAGAACAAGCTGCATAAGAACACCCACCAGTACGTGGGAAGCATGAACCCCCGTAAGCATGTAAAAGCCCGTGCCATACATGTTGGAGCTTATGGTAAAGCCCTTATGCCATAAATGTAGCCACTCCCAGGCGTGAAGTACAAGGAATGCAGTTCCCAATACCATAGTGGCAAGAAGCCACATCCTGTAGCCACCTAGGTCGCCCTCTTCAATGCTATGCTCCGCCTTCCATATGGTGAAGCTGGAGGTCCAGAGTATGAGGGTAAGCAATGCCACAAGGGCAAGGTTCATTCCGCCTTGAGGTATCCACTCCCTCACCCATACATCCGCATGGGTCACTCTTGCCATCCAGAAGCCGGCGAATATGGTGCCAAATATGACCACTTCCGCAAAGACAAACCACACAATGCCCTGAAAGCCTAGCCCTTCGTCGTGCCCCTTTGAGAAGTATTCATTTGCCCACCCAGCTATACCTATAGCCAACAGGGCAAGCCCCACTCCACCTGAAAGCACCGCCAGAAAGGGCAGATGCCATGTGAAGTGGGCTATAGCGGCAAGGGACAAGAAGAAGGTGGAGAGACCTACGGGCAGAGCCCATACACTGGTCTCATGGTGCGCCGCATGGGTTCCCTCGTGCGCCATCTTTCACCTCCTTTGTGGATTTTAGTAATGATATAAATCATTTTTGCTCCTTTGTCAAGAGTTATCATTTAAAAATATTTCAAGATTGTCTGATTAAAAGAGTTATAAATCAATTTTTTACCCTTGCCTTTAAAAAGGCTATGGTTTAAACTCATAAATAGCTACATCACAAAGGAGGTGGAAACATGGGAAAAATGGTATCCTTCAAGAAGGATGGTGTGGAGGTTTCTGGCTATTTAGCTGAACCTGAGTTTGGCAAAGGTCCTATGGTGCTTGTTTTCCATGAGTGGTGGGGGCTTGTGGACCACATAAAGGATGTGTGCGACCGCTATGCAAAAGAGGGTTTTTATGCCTTTGGCATTGACCTATATAGGGGACAAACTGCCAGCGACCCAGACACGGCCGGCAGGCTCATGCAGGACCTTTTCCAGAACCGCTTTTCTGAAGCAGAGCAGATGGTAAGGGCAGCTATAAACCACTTTAGAGAGCAGGACATGGGTTATGTGGCAAGGATAGGAGAGTTTATGTTAGGCGCAACAGGCTTTTGTTGTGGAGGCACATGCACCTGGTACTTTGGTGCCAAGTTTTCCGAGGACTTTAAAGCCCTTGCACCTTATTACGGACTTTACAGCATAGTGCCTATAGACTTTTCAAGGATTAAGGCTCCTGTGCTGGCGGTGCATGCGGGTAAGGACTCCTTCATACCCCTCTCTGAAGTGACAAAAGCCATAGAAGAATGCAACAAGAACAACATAAGCGCCCAGTTTCTCATATATGCAGGCGTGGACCATGCCTTCTTCAACGACACAAGACCTGAGGTATATCATGAGGAATTTGCCAACGATGTGTGGGAAAAGACAATAGCCTTCTTTAACAAATACCTCAAATGAGCTGGAAAGAAAGGCTTATACTTCTTATAGTATCCCTTATAGGGGCTTTTGCCTTCGCGGTGCTTGCCCTAAGAAGGGGCGAGCCAGTAGGGGCAGTGTGGTTTCTCATAGCCACCATATGCATATACTTTATAGGCTACCGCTTCTACTCTCACTTCATAGCCTACAAGGTCTTTGAGGTAGATGACAGCAACCCAACCCCAGCCCACCGCTTCTACAACGGTCTTGACTATGTGCCTACCAACAAGTGGGTGCTTTTCGGACATCACTTTGCCTCCATATCGGGAGCTGGTCCCCTTGTGGGTCCTGTTCTTGCTGCGCAGATGGGGTACCTGCCAGGCATACTGTGGATTCTGGTAGGTGCAGTGCTGGCAGGATGTGTGCAGGATATGGTGGTGCTTGCCATATCCATGAGGAAGGGGGGCAAGAGCCTTGGGCGGATAGCAAGGGAAGAGGTGGGGAAGGTGGGTGGTCTTATAACCCTGCTTGTAATATACAGCATTTTGATAATCCTCCTGGCGGTTCTTGGTCTTGTGGTGATAAAGGCTTTAGCTCAAAGCCCATGGGCTACCTTCTCTGTCTTCATGACCATACCCATTGCCATGCTCATGGGCCTTTACATGTGGAAGATAAAGCCCGGTGCTGTGCTTTCCTCCTCTGTCTTTGGAGCCTTCTCGCTTCTTTTGAGCCTCTATGTTGGAAGGCTTATAGCACAGCATGAAGTCCTTGGCAAACTTTTTAGTCTTTCTGAACCTCAGCTTGCCATAGCTCTTATGGTCTATGGCTTTTTTGCCTCCGTCCTGCCCGTATGGCTCCTGCTGGCTCCAAGGGACTATCTTAGCACTTTTCTAAAGCTTGGTACCGTTATCCTTATAGCCATAGCCATAGCCATAGTTAATCCTGAAATAAAAATGCCAGCCCTTACCCAGTTTGCCCTCAGCGGGCAGGGTCCCGTGTGGAAGGGCGACCTCTTCCCCTTCCTCTTTATCACCATAGCCTGCGGTGCAGTTTCTGGCTTTCACTCTCTCATATCCTCGGGCACTTCACCAAAGCTTATAGACAGGGAAAGCCATATAAGGCTTGTAGGCTATGGAGGTATGATTGGTGAGTCTTTCGTGGCGGTAATGGCTCTTATTGCTGCCGTGTCCATGGAGCCGGGTATATACTTTGCCATAAACAGCCCGGCTTCTGAGATAGGCAAAACGGTCTATGAAGCTTCTCAGAAGATATCCAGCTGGGGCTTTCATGTATCACCTCAGGAGCTTGAAGACTTAGCCAGAAAGGTGGAGGAAAAAACTATACTTTCAAGGACGGGAGGAGCCCCTGCCTTAGCCATAGGTATGGCTCTCATATTTGCCAAATTCACAGGTGAGGCTCTTCTTGCCTTCTGGTATCACTTTGCCATACTCTTTGAAGCGGTTTTCATTCTTACCACCATAGACGCAGGCACAAGGGTAGGAAGGTATATCCTTCAGGACCTGCTCTCTAACTTTTCAGAAGCCTTCAAAGACTACTCGAACCTGTGGGTCAACATACTTACCAGCGGAATAACAGTGTTAGCTTGGGGCTACTTCCTTTATGCGGGTGTGATAGACCCCTACGGTGGTATAAAGACCCTGTGGCCCCTCTTTGGTGTTTCAAACCAGCTTCTGGCAACCACAGCCCTCGTGGTGGCAACCGTATATCTTGTCAATCAGGGAAAGCTCAGGTATGTATGGGTGGTGGGTCTTCCAGCCCTCTTTCTGAGCATAAACACCATAACCGCAGGGCTTGAGAAGGTCTTCCACCCTGACAAATCCATAGGCTTTCTGGCTCACGCCCAGTGGCTCTCTCAGAAGCTTTTAGAGGGCAAACTTCCACCCACCGTACCAAGCCCTGATATAGCCCAGAGGGTCATATTCAACGACTATGTGAATGCCTTCATGGGTAGCCTCTATGTATTCCTTGTGTCTCTTGTTATACTGTTAGCCCTCCATAAGATATTCAACGCCTACAGGCAAAACTTTAACTTGAAAGCACAGGCGGAATAGCCTATAATTTTAGGAGCTGGCTGGAGAGGTGGCCGAGAGGCCGAAGGCGGCTGCTTGCTAAGCAGTTGTAGGGTTAACAGCCCTACCGCGGGTTCGAATCCCGCCCTCTCCGTGTTAAAATAAGCTCATGCAAAGAGCCATACTTGCCCTTGAGGACGGAAGCTATTTTATAGGATACTCCTTTGGTGCTAAAGGGGAAGCGGTAGGCGAGGTGGTTTTCAACACCTCCATGACGGGTTATCAGGAGATACTCACAGACCCATCTTATAAGGGTCAGATAGTGGTAATGACCTACACACAGATAGGCAACTACGGGATAAATGAGGAAGATATAGAGTCCTCAAGGGTGCAGGTAAATGGCTTTGTGATAAAAGAGCTCTCGCCTGTTATAAGCAACTGGAGGGCAAAAAAGAGCCTCCATGAGTATCTGAAGGAAAATAATGTGGTAGGCATCTGTGGCATAGACACGAGAGCCTTAGTAAAAAGGCTCAGAGAAAAGGGTGCCATGAAAGGAGTCATTTCTACAGAAGAAGATAATCCTAAAAGGCTTGTAGAAAAGGCACGCTCTTTGCCAGATATCTCAGAGCTGAGCCTTGTGGAAGAAGTTGCCACAAGAGAGGTCTATTATTGGAAGGAAGGGGACTGGCATTTAAAGAGAGGATACCTGCTCAAGGAGAATGAAAAACCTTTGATAATGGTGGTAGATTTTGGGGTAAAGCGAAATATACTCAGAAGGCTCACTCAGGAGGGTGCAAAGGTGGTGGTGGTGCCACCCTATCAGGCGGAGAAGTATGTGGAGGAGTTGAAGCCTTCCGCTCTTTTTCTCTCAAACGGTCCCGGAGACCCTCAGAGGGTAGTGGAGGGTATAAGGCTTGTCAGGAAGTATATGGAAAAACTGCCCATAATGGGTATATGCCTTGGGCATCAGATTATAGGACTTGCTCTTGGTGGAAGAACTTACAAGCTCAAGTTTGGACATCATGGAGGAAACCACCCTGTGAAAGACTTAAGGGACGGGCACATTGAGATAACTGCTCAGAACCACAACTTTGCGGTAGACCCAGACAGCCTGAAAGATGTAGAGATAACCCACATAAATCTCCTTGATGAGACCCTTGAAGGCTTCAGACACAGACACCTTCCCATATACTGCGTTCAGTATCATCCAGAAGCATCTCCGGGACCTCACGATTCAAAGGGCATTTTTAAAGAGTTTGTGGAGATGGCTGTCTTACATGCAGGAAAGTAGGGGGAGCGACGCAAAAATCCTGCTTGTGAGCCTTATATCTCTTCTTGCAAGCCTTGTTGTGATAGCAAAGATAGCCTATATACAGCTGATAGGTAAAGAGTCTTATGTGGAAAAGGTGGTGGAGAAGTTTCCGAAAGCCTTTGTGGTCAAGTTATCAACTCCCAGGGGTTCTATAAAGGACAGGAAGGGCAACGAGCTTGCCATAAGCATCCCTACTGTATCCCTGTATGCCTTTCCACAGCAGGTAAAGAATAAGGAGGAACTTGCACGCAGGCTTTCTGTCCTGCCGGGGCTTGATGATAAAAAAATAACCAATGCCCTTGACACAGATAGGAAATTTGTATGGCTTGCCAAGCATATAGATAAGAACTACCTGCCCTATATAAGGGGCGTAATAAAGGATACAGACAACGACAGAGCGGTTGGCATTTATGAAGACCATATGAGGTTTTATCCTCATGGCACCTTGGGGGCAAACCTTCTGGGCTTTGTGGGGGTGGACGGCGAGGGCTTGGAAGGTATAGAATATGCCTTTAATGACTTGCTAAGGGGTAAGGAGGTTAAGGGCGTTTTTTATTTAGGTAAGCTGGCGGTAAAGCCTCTTCCGGAAGAACCCTTGCAAAAGGACTTAAATCTGACCATTGACCTGGGGGTGCAGACTATATTAGAGGATATAAAGGACAAGATAGCAAGACAATGGAAACCAAACAGAATAGGGATTTTAGTAATGGACGCGCAGAGGGGAGACATACTGGGCATGGCAAACTATCCCACCTTTGACCCCAACAATTATCAAAAATTCCCACCTCAAAACAGAAGAAACTATGTGCTCACGGACCTCTTTGAGCCGGGCTCTGTCATGAAGCCCTTCTTTATAGGCTATGCGTTAGAAAAAGGTTATGTGAAGCCCGGCACGTGGATTGATACGGAAGGTGGAAGCACGGAGGTTTTCGGTCGCAAGGTGAAGGATGTAAAACCTTCTAAGGGTTATACCCTTGAGTATGTGCTAATAAAGTCTTCTAATGTGGGAACCATAAAGGTAGCTAAGTATCTCTCAAAAAGGGATGTGGAGGAGCTTATAAAAAAACTCCACTTAGATAACAGATTGGGTCTATTGCCCGGAGAGGTAAAGCCCAAACTTCCAAACTTTAACTATCCAGCAAACATACTATACACCAGCATAGGACAGGGTATTGCAACAAACCTTCTGAGCCTCTGCACCAGCTTTAACGCCCTTGCCACCAACCGTGTGGTAAAGCCAAGGATACTTCTGGAAAGCCAGGTGGAGGTGCTTAGCGAAAACATATTCTCTCCTAAGACTTTAAGCTGGCTTCATGAGAACCTAAGAAAAGTGGTAGAAGAGGGTACCGCCGTAAGGGCAAGGTCTGACCACTTCAGCATAGCGGGCAAGACGGGCACCTCTCAGAAGTTTGACTTTAAAACAGGTGCCTACTCAAGGGAAAAGTTAGTGGCATACTTTGTGGGCTACTTTCCTGCGGATAAACCCCGGTTCATAGCGGGCATAATGGTGGATGAGCCAAAGGGCTCTGATGTTTATGGTGGCACGGTTGCAGCACCCTACTTCAAAGAATTGGTGGAAAGAATAGCCTTTTATTACAGGTTAGAACCCGACAAGCTCAGCAAGCAGGTTTCTGTACTCAGCAGGTAGTAAAAGACCTTTCACCCTCGGAACCTTAACTACTTTAAGATTAGTTAGCTCCTCCACTATCTGCGGGTTTGTCCTCTCAGATACGTCCTTTCCTTCAAAACCGTTCATTATGATAGCAATAGGTTCAATATTCCTTGACCTCATGTAATATACGCTCAGAAATGTATGGTTTATAGTGCCAAGCCCAGCCCTCGCCACCAATAGGGTTTTTAAGTTCCACTCACGGGCAAGGTCTGCGTAGTTGTAGCCCTTTTTTACAGGCACTGCAATGCCTCCAGCCCCTTCCACCACCAGAAACTCATACCTTTCCAGCAGTCTCAGATAATGTTCTTTTAGCTTCTCAAGGGAAAAGTCCCTTCCCTCTTCCAGAAGGCCCGCATAGGGGGCTACAGGTAGTTTATAAGTCACGGGCACCACCTCCTCAAGGGGCTGACCTGTAAGGGAAGCCAGAAGAGAACCATCTTCGGGCAGGTCCTCTACACCTGTCTCTACGGGCTTTAGATAGCCTACCCTTATACCCCTTTCCTTCAGAGCATACACGAGGTTGTAGCTAATAAAGGTCTTTCCAACGCCCGTATCTGTAGCTGTTATAAAAACCGCCCTCATGCCTATAATTATAGCCATGCGAAGAGCCATAATAACTGGAATAAGAAGGATAGGGAAAGAAATAGCTTTGAAGCTCCTTCAAGAGGGCTGGAGCATAGGGCTTGTCTACCACACTTCTGAAGATGTCTATAGGGAGCTTAAAGCCTTAGCTTCAGACAGAGTTTTTGGATGCAAGTCCTCTCTTGACTCAGAGCAAGAGGTCAAAAGGGTAGTCTCTGAGCTTTCACAAGCCCTTGGTGGTGTGGATGCCCTTGTGCATCTGGCAAGTCCTTACTTTCCCACACCCTTGGAGGAGCTTACAGAAGAAGCCCTATATGCACACTTCAAGCCCACAGCCCTTTCCTTTCTCTTTATGGCAAAGGAGCTAAAGCCTCTAATGCAAAGAAACAAAGGGCTTATAAAGGGGAGGCTCATAGCCTTTGGCGACTGGGCTACCAACACCACACCCTACAGAAACTACTCCGCCTACTTTGTGTCAAAAGGAGCACTTCACACGGCGGTAAAGGTGCTTGCCAAAGAGCTTGCACCTCACATACTTGTAAATGGCATAGCCCTCGGACCCACCGTAAAACCTCCAGACTTCTCAGACAGCAAGTGGGAAGAATACATAAACAAAACGCCCTTAAAGAAGGCTGTATCACTTAATGATGTGGTCAGGCTTACGATGTTTCTCTTAGAGGTAGAGAGCATGACAGGAGAGCTTATAAACCTTGACAGCGGGAGGCACGTGTCAGGTGAATGCACGTAGGGTGGTGGTTTTGTTCAGCGGTGGTGTAGAAAGCACATGCCTTTTATACTATTATCTCAGAAGGGGCTGGCTTGTCTACCCTGCTTACGTGAGCTCTGGCTATCCCTGGGAAGCTTTAGAGCTTGAAAACGCCATAAGGCTATATCACCACACGAAGGAAAGATACAAAAACCTCTTTCCTCTGAGGGTTTTGAAGACTTTCTGTCCAGAGAGGGTAGGAAAAAGAAGCCACTGTAGCAACCTGTTCATTCCCTTGAGAAACCTTTTACTTCTTTCCACTGTCTCGGCATACTGCCTTTCAAAGGGTATAGGGAAGCTTGCCATAGGAAGTCTGGGCATATATCCCTTCCCAGACAATAATAGGGAATACAT
>JAUQQK010000018.1 GCA_030549905.1 Aquificota bacterium
GTGAAGCTTCACGGGGTCTTTCCGTCCTGCCGCGGGTAGCCGGCATCTTGACCGGCATTACAATTTCGCCGGGACTCTCCTCGAGACAGCGCGGCACTCGTTGGGCCATTCATGCAGGTCGGAACTTACCCGACAAGGAATTTCGCTACCTTAGGACCGTCATAGTTACGGCCGGCGTTTACCCGGGCTTCGGTTTGGAGCTTGCACTCCTCCCCTTAACCTACGGGCACTGGCCAGGCTTCAGACCACATACAGCCCCTTACGGGTTTGCGTAGTCCTGTGTTTTTGATAAACAGTCGGCACCGCCCGGTCTCTGCGACCCGCAAGAGCTTACACCGCAAGGGCTTCACTCCCACGGGCCCCCCTTCTACCGAGGGTACGGGGGCAATTTGCCGAGTTCCTTGAGGAGAGTTCCCCCGACGCCTTAGGCTACTAACCCAGCCCACCTGTGTCGGTTTGCGGTACGGGCAGCGATGCTTCAACGCCAGCGCCGTTGTTTCTTGGCAGTGTGGCGTCAGGAGAGTTACCCCGTCGGCTCTCGGAGTATGGGGTGACGGATTTGCCTGCCACCCCCTCCTACTACCTTAGACCACCATTCCATAGGTGGCTCTCCCTAGCCTCCTGCGTCACGACTCTGGCTCCACACCGCTGGCGCGGGAATGTTGACCCGCTTCCCATCGGCTACGCCTTTCGGCCTCACCTTAGGGTCCCGGCTAACTGGCGGACGATTTACGTTGCCGCCAAAACCTGGGGCTTCCGGCGGACAGGTTTTTCACCTGTCTTCGCTGCTACTCATGCCAGGATTCTCACTTCCCTGCAGTCCATCCCACCTTACGGTGAGACTTCAACCCACAGGGAACGCTCCCCTACCGCTCGCTTACGCGAGCCCGTGGCTTCGGCACCGGGCTTGAGCCCCGCTAAATTTTCGGCGCACCACCGCTCGGCCGGTCAGCTGTTACGCACTGTTTAAAGGATGGCTGCCTCTAAGCCAACCTCCCAGCTGTCTTAGCAGTGGCACATCCTTCCCCACTTAGCCCGGATTTTGGGGCCTTAGCCGACGGTCTGGGCTGTTTCCCTCTTGTCCACCGGAGCTTATCCCCCGGGGACTGACTGCCGCTCTACCTTTCCCGGCATTCGGAGTTTGGCAGGGTTCGGTACCCCTTTCGGGGCCCTAGCCCAACCAGTGGCTCTACCTCCGGGAAGGAACGAGCGACGCTAGGCGTCGACCTATTTCGGGGAGAACGAGCTATCACGGAACGCGATTGGCTTTTCACCGCTACCCACACCTCATCGGACGGTTTTGCAGCACCGACCCGTTCGGGCCTCCAGACGGCGTTACCCGTCCTTCACCCTGGGCATGGGTAGATCGTTCCGCTTCGCGTCTGCCCCCAGCGACTTAACGCCCTGTTCGGACTCGCTTTCGCTACGGCTTCGCCTGACGGCTTAACCTCGCCGCTGAGGACAACTCCCTGGCTCATTCTGCAAAAGGCACGCAGTCGGGCCATAAAGACCCTTCCACTGGCTTGTAGATCCGGGGTTTCAGGTTCTATTTCACTCCCCTTCCGGGGTTCTTTTCACCTTTCCCTCGCGGTACTATGCGCTATCGGTCTGCCCGGAGTACTTAGCCTTGGAGGGAGGTCCCCCCTGATTCCCACGACCTTCCACGGGGGCCGTGGTACTTGGGATCACAGACCCGGGAGAGGACTCACCTTTTGCCTACGGGGCTTTCACCCTCTGTGGCGGAGCGTTCCAGCTCACTTCGGCTAGGCGGTCCTTTTGTAACTCCCTGAGGAGTTGGCAGCCTCCTCCGTCTGCGTCCCGCAACCCCGTGCGAGCTAAGGCTGCCACCATGGCACCCGCACGGTTTGGGCTGGTCCCCTTTCGCTCGCCGCTACTCGGGGAGTCTCAGTTGATTTCCTTTCCTGGGACTACTAGAAGGTTTTACTTCGTCCCGTATTGGCTCCGCCTTTCGGCGGATGACTGGGCTTGAGCGCCCAGCCGGGTTTCCCCATTCGGGCATCCGGGCCTCAACGGCTTTTTGCGCCTCCACCCGGCTTATCGCAGCTTAACACGCCCTTCATCCCCTCGGGCAGCCGAGGCATCCACCCCGGACCCTTACTAACTTGCACACCCACAAGGAAGGAAAACCTATTCAGTTGCCAAGATGACATGGAGATGGTGGGACTTGAACCCACGACCTCCTGCTTGCAAAGCAGGCGCTCTCCCGCTGAGCTACATCCCCTTGGACCTGCCCCAGATAATGGGCCTCGGTGGACTTGAACCACCGACCTTGCCCTTATCAGGGGCACGCTCTAACCAACTGAGCTAGAGGCCCTAAGGGATTGGCAGCTCAATAAGGAGGAAGGACCCTTAGAGTTTGACTGGCTATACAGCCTGAAAGCTTTTCTCCGTTATAAAGGAGGTGATCCAGCCGCAGGTTCCCCTACGGCTACCTTGTTACGACTTCGCCCCAGTTGCCAGCCTTCCCATCGTCCTCTGCCCCCCTTGCGGGTTAGCCTGAGGGCTTCCGGGAAGACTGACTTCCGTGGCGTGACGGGCGGTGTGTGCAAGGCCCGAGAACGTATTCACGGCGGCTTAGCTGATCCGCCATTACTACCGATTCCGGCTTCATGAGGGCGAGTTTCAGCCCTCAATCTGCACCATGACCGGGTTTACAGGATCTGCTCCCCATTGCTGGTTCGCTTCCCATTGTCCCGGCCACTGTAGCGCCTGTGTAGCCCCGGGCATAAAGGGCATACTGACCTGACGTCATCCCCACCTTCCTCCGGCTTATCGCCGGCAGTCCCCTTAGAGTGCCCCCCGTAGGGTGGCAACTAAGGGCAGGGGTTGCGCTCGTTGCGGGACTTAACCCAACATCTCACGACACGAGCTGACGACGGCCATGCACCACCTGTGGTGGGATTCCGTCCAGAGGACGGCACCCCTCGCTTTCGCAAGGGTTTCCCACCATGTCAAACCCGGGTAAGGTTTTTCGGTTAGCATCGAATTGAACCAGACGCTCCACCGGTTGTGCGGGCCCCCGCCAATTCCTTTGAGTTTCAGGCTTGCGCCCGTACTCCCCAGGCGGGGCGCTTAACGCGTTAGCTGAGACACCGCCCTTGCGGACGACGTCTAGCGCCCATGGTTTACGGCTGGGACTACCCGGGTATCTAATCCGGTTTGCTCCCCCAGCTTTCGTCCCTGACCGTCAGGACAGCCCCAGCAGGCTGCCTTCGCCTTCGGTGTTCCTCCCGATATCTACGCATTTCACCGCTACACCGGGAATTCCGCCTGCCTGAGCGTGCCTCAAGACGGGCAGTTCGGTACGCCTTTCCACCGTTGAGCGGTGGGCTTTGACGAACCGCTTACCCGTCCGGCTGCGGACGCTTTACGCCCAGTGAATTCGCGCAACGCTCGGGACCTACGTATTACCGCGGCTGCTGGCACGTAGTTAGCCGTCCCTTCCTCTGGGGGTACCGTCACGAACATGAGCTATTAACCCATGTCCGCATCTTCCCCCCCGACAGGAGTTTACACCCCGAAGGGCTTCTTCCTCCACGCGGCGTCGCGGGGTCAGGCTTTCGCCCATTGCCCACGATTCCCCACTGCTGCCCCCCGTAGGGGTGTGGGCCGTGTCTCAGTCCCACTGTGGCCGGACACCCTCTCAGGCCGGCTACCCGTCATAGGCTTGGTAGGCCGTTACCCCACCAACTACCTGATGGGCCGCGAGCCCCTCCTCAGGCGGGAGCATGCAGAGCAGAGGCCCCCTTTGGCCTGAAAACCTTAGTGGCCTCAGGCATTATAGGGTATTAGCCCCCCTTTCGGAGGGTTATCCCCTTCCTGAGGGCAGGTTGCTCACGTGTTACTCACCCGTTTGCCGCTGAGGTGCTCATCGCACCCCCGCACGACTTGCATGTGTTAGGCACGCCGCCAGCGTTCGCGCTGAGCCAGGATCAAACTCTTCAGGAAAACCCCAAGTTTTAGGGTCCTTCCTCCTTATTCAGTTGCCAAGATGACGAGGGACCGCTTCTCGCTGCCCCTCAAATTTTCAACTCTTACTATTATACACCAGCTTCACCCCTTTGTCAAGGGGTTTTTCTTCACCAGTTTCTTAATTATAAACCCAACTAAACCCCTTGTCAAGGGTTTTTAACCTATTCTACTCTAAAGATGACAAGGGACAGCCCTTAGGACTGCCCCTCAATTACAACCTTAACATTATCTATTATAACAAAGGTATGCATTCTTGTCAAGTCCCAAAGTATGACCTTGCAAATTCCCACATGGCAATGGCTCCAGCGGAAGAAACATTCAATGAATTAACTCTGCCACGCATGGGAATGGTAATTACCTCGTCCGCCAGCTCATGGAGGCTTTTTGAAACACCTTCCCCTTCTGAACCCAGCACGAGCGTGCAACCACCCGCAAGGCTTACCTTATTGATATCCTTTCCTCCCCTTTCCACTACATAAACAAAGCCACCCATCTCCTTAAAAACCCTGAGAGCCTTTGAAAGGCTTGAAACCTTTGAAAGGTTTAAATAGAAAACCGCACCAGCAGAGGCTTTCACTACCGTCTGATTTATCGGGCAGGCTCTGTCCTTTGGCATCAAAGCCCCTACACCGCCCAGAACCTCGCAGGTGCGAAGAAGGTTTCCTACATTCTGAGGGTCTGTAATGTGGTCAAGGGTCAGAAAAAAGGAGTTTCTTTCAAGAGCAAGCCTGAAAAGCTTTTCAGGTGCCACATATTCTACTGGGCTCAGAAGGGCAAGAATACCCTGCGTCTTTTTTGTACCTGCCAGCTCTTCTATCTTCTGCCTTGGCACCTTCTGAAGCTTGATACCCTTCTCTTTGCAAAGCTTTAGAACCTGATAAGGTGGGTGCGAGTCATGGGCTACCAGTACCTTCTCTATGTTCCTGCCAGACCTTAGAGCCTCTATTACCGGGTTCTTACCAAAGACTATCATGTCCTTATTATGCCACCTCCTAAAAGCACATCACCCTCATAGAAGGCGCAGACTTGACCGGGCGTTATACCCCTTACAGGCTCTTCAAAGAAGACCTTATAACCCTCTCCTGTCTTCTGAATGTCCTTTACCGGCACGGGCTTGTTTCTATACCTTATCTGAGCCAAGGGTCTGTCCCAGAGGCTTTCTTCAAGATGTAGATTGACCTCCTCCAAAAGGAGCCAGTCCCTGTATAGCTCTTCTTCCCTGCAAAGATAGACTGCATTATCTTCAGGAGATATACCGCACACATACACAGGCACACCAAGAGCTACACCGAGCCCCTTTCTCTGCCCCACCGTGTAGTGGAAAAAGCCCCTGTGTCTTCCTACTGCCCTTCCTTCAAAGTAGAAGTATCCTTCTCTTGCACCTACCCTTTCTTCAAGGAACTGACCCGGCTCTTTGCCCATCAGAAAACACACATCCTGTGAATCCCTCTTGTCCCACACGGGAAGGTTATACTCTTTTGCTATATGCCTTACTTCCTCTTTTGTTAGCTCTCCAAGGGGAAATTCAAGAAGCTGAAGATGCTCAGCCCTTACGAGGCTCAAAAAGTAAGACTGGTCTCTTTTGAGGTCCCTTGCCCTCGCTATTAGCCTTCTGCCCTTATACTCTATCAGCCTTGCATAATGCCCCGTGGCAAGCCTGTCTATGTCCGCCACCTTTCTCAAATATTCTGCCAGAAAACCCGTCTTTACTTCCCTGTTGCAGACCGCGCATGGATTTGGCGTCTTACCTTTAAGAGACTCCTCCACGAAAGGCTTTATCACCCTATCCTCAAAGACCCTTTCCCAGCTTAAGGTAAGGTGTGGTATGCCAAGAAACTGAGAAACTCTTACCGCGTCCTGCACATCCTTTGGAGAACAGCATACTCTAAGACCATCTGTAGAACAGGCTTCTTGATGAAATCTTAATGTTATACCTATTACTTCATGACCCACTTGTTTCATAAGAAGAGCACAAACACTGCTATCCACTCCACCGCTCATACCTACAGCAATACGCATAGGGATAAATTTAGACCCTGAAGAACTTCTTCATAAAGGAAATTTCTTGGCAGTCTTCTGATGCCGCCTCAAGACCGAGTTTTATAAGCTTTTCCGGGCTGTCCTTTTCTTTCATGAGCTGTAGAGAGTATGCTATGCCAAGCTTTTCAACCACGCTTTCTGATACATGCATCATTGTGCTGTCAAACCTATACTTTCTGTATAGCTCCTGCCTTTCCTCCTGACTCTTCTTTAAAAGCCCCTTTGCAAAGGCACAAATCTTTGCCCATGTTTTGAGCGTCCTTTCCCATTCTTCCTTAGGCAGGTTTTCCAGCTCAAGCCTTATAAGTTCTATGAGGGTATCCTTCAGATACCTTTTGAAGTCCTCTGGCGTCCAGCCCTCAGGTGTGTCAGAACGCAGGAGGTTTGTAAGGTCCTTTTTCATGGTATCCTAATATAATACCTTCCTTTTGGAGGCGTGCGATGTTTAAAATCCTCATAACAGACCCTATATCAGAGAAGGGCATTGAACTTCTCAGGCGCGAGCCAGACTTCGAAGTGGATAATGAACCAGACATATCCTACGAGGAGCTTCTTGAAGTGGTGGAAAACTACCACTGCATTATCACAAGGAGCAGAACTCCCGTCACGAAAGAGCTTATAGAAAGGGGCAAAAATCTCAAAGTGATAGGAAGAGCCGGCGTGGGTGTGGATAATGTGGATATTGAAAGTGCTTCCATGAGGGGCATCTTGGTGGTCAATACGCCCGGAGCCAACACCATAGGAGCTACCGAGCTAACTCTATGCCACATGCTTAATGTGGTAAGAAACGCTCACACAGCCCACAACAGCATAGTGGAAGGAAGGTGGGACAGGAAGAAGTTTATGGGCACGGAGCTTTATGGAAAAACCCTTGGCATAATAGGTCTTGGAAACATAGGCTCTCAGGTAGCCATAAGGGCTAAGGCTTTTGGCATGACCGTGTACGCTTACGACCCCTACATACCGAAGGAAAAGGCAGACAGGTTAGGCGTGAAGCTCTTTGACAACCTTCACGATATGCTAAGGCAGATAGACATACTTACCATACATGCACCGCTGACTCACGAGACAAAGCATATGATAACGAGGAAGGAGTTTGAGCTTATGAGGGAGGGAGCCGTACTTATAAACTGTGCAAGGGGCGGTATAGTAAAGGACGAAGACCTCATATGGGCTTTAGAAACGGGAAGGCTGGCGGGCGTGGGTCTTGATGTCTTTTCCGTTGAGCCTCCTCCCAAGGAGTTTATAGACAGGATTTCTAAGTTTCCCAACGTGTCCCTTTCTCCTCACATAGGAGCAAACACTTACGAATCTCAGGAAAACGTGGCAGTTATAGTGGCTCAGCAGGTTATAAAGGCTCTGAGGGGGCTTACTGTAGAGTATGTGGTAAATGCTCCCTTCCCGGACCTTTCGGTGCTTACTCTCATAAAGCCTCACCTTGACCTTGCGGAAAGAATGGGAAGGTTCTTGGTGCAATGGGCGGAAGAGGGTATCAGAGAGGTGCATATTGAAGTGAGGGGAGACATAGCACCCCACTTTCATCCGATAGCCTCAGCGGTGCTTATGGGTATTTTGAAGGAAACGGTAGATTTTCCTGTAAATATCATCAATGCCAGCTACGTGGCTCGGGACAGGGGCATAAAGGTTGAGGAGCTAACCTCTGAAGAAAGCGAAGACTACAAGCATTACATTAAGGTGGTGGCTAAGGGCAACGGCAGTGAAAGGGTTGTGGCTGGCTCTGTGCTTGAGGGACACCTTCTTCGCATATTTCAGATAGATAAATACAGGGTGGATGTGGAGCCTGAGGGCATAATGCTTGTGTTTGAAAACAGAGATGTGCCGGGCGTGATAGGAAAGATAGGTAGCATACTGGGTAATGCGGGCGTCAATATTGCAGGCTTCAGGCTCGGCAGAGAAAAGAAGGGGGGGATAGCCTTAGGCATTCTAAACCTTGACGACCCCGTGCCTGAGGAAGTTCTTGAAGAACTTAGAAAACTCCCCCATATAATCTTTGCCAAGCAGGTGGTGGTGTAGTAAATTTAAAGCATGGAGGTAAGGACAAAACTGACCGTACAAGAGCTTTTTGAAAGCTACCCACCAGAAAGCAGAGTAGAGCTAATTGACGGGGAGGTCTACGAAATGCCAGCTCCTGAGTATGCTCATCAAAGAGTGGTGGGTCTTATATACAGGAGGCTAAGCTCCTTTGTTGAGGATAAGGGTCTGGGTGAGGTTGTCTTATCTCCAATAGATGTGATTTTGTCAGAGGACGCGGTGGTTCAGCCAGATATTGCCTTTATATCAGACCTGAGCAAGATAAAAAAGAGGATAGAAGGCACTCCAGACCTTGTGGTGGAGGTGGTATCTCCTTCAAGCCTCAAAAGAGATATCACGGACAAGTTCAGGCTTTATGAAAAGCATGGAGTGAAAGAATACTGGCTTGTATTTCCTGCGGAAAAGAGCGTGCTTGTATTTACTTTGACAGACAAAGGCTATGAGCTTTTCTCGGAAGCTCATGAAAAAGGTAAGGTAAAGTCTAAACTTTTGGAAGGTTTTGAACTTGAGGTGGAGGAGTTATGGAGCTAAAAACTAAGCTCACAGTAAAAGAGCTTTACGAGATATACCCACCAGAGAGTAGAGTGGAACTGATTGACGGGGAGGTCTATGAAATGCCCGCTCCTGAATTTGAACATCAACGTGTAGTTTTAGAGCTTGCTGTTATATTAAGGAGTTTTGTAAAACCCAGAGGTTTAGGCGAAGTGGTCATATCACCCATAGATGTGATACTGGCTGAGGATACTGTAATCCAACCAGACCTTGTTTTTGTATCAGACTTAAGCAGGATAAAGAAAAGAATATATGGCACTCCAGACCTTGTGGTGGAGGTGGTATCTCCTTCAAGCCTCAAAAGGGATATCACAGATAAGTTCAGGCTTTATGAAAAGCATGGAGTAAAAGAATACTGGCTTGTTTTCCCTGCAGAAAAAAGTGTTTTGGTCTTTACTTTGACAGATAAAGGTTATGAGCTTTTTTCAGAGGCTTACGAGGAGGGTAAAGTAAAGTCTAAAGTTTTGGAAGGCTTTGAGCTTGAGGTGAGGGAGCTGTGGAGCTAAAAACTAAACTCACAGTAAAAGAACTTTATGAAATATACCCACCAGAGAGCAGAGTAGAGCTAATTAACGGGGAGGTCTATGAAATGCCAGCTCCCACGACAAGCCATCAAAGAGTTTTATTCAGAATAGCTAAAAGGCTTGATGAGGCTAAAGGAAAGGGTGAGGTGCTTATAGCTCCTGTTGATGTGATGTTAAGTGAGGATATACTTTTACAACCTGACCTTGTTCTTGTCTTAGACACTACAAAAGTAAAAGACAGAGTGGAAGGTGTTCCAGACCTTGTGGTGGAAGTAGTCTCTCCTTCCAGTCTCAAAAGAGACGTGGTAGATAAATTCAGACTTTATGAAAAGTATGGGGTAAAAGAATACTGGCTCGTTTTTCCAGCTGAAAAGAGTCTTCTGATTTTTACTCTCACGGACAAGGGTTATGAGCTTTTCTCAGAAGCTCATGAAAAAGGTAAGGTAAAGTCTAAGCTCTTGGAAGGCTTTGAAGTGGAAGTTTCAGAAGTTTTTCAAGAAGCTTCTTAACTAAGAGTTCCGCACCGAGCAGTTTTGATGATGCATAAAGCTCTTCCTTTGTATTATCTTTGAAGAGAAGTACAGCCCTGTATTCCTCACTTCCCATCATTTGAAGAGGGTTTGCCACTAAAAGGTCTAAATTCTTCTCCTTCAATTTTCTTAAGCCTTCTTGCAGAAGCCTTTCTTCTTCTTCAAGAGCAAAGCCCACAAGAATTTTGTCCTTCTTTATCTTTCCAAGCTCTGAGAGTATGTCTGGGTTTTTTACAAGATGAAGGGTAAGGCTTTCCTGCTTTTTGAGCTTTCCCTCATAAAAGCTTGCTGGCTTGTAGTCGGAAACCGCTGAGTTCATTATGACCATGTGAGCCCAATCAAAAAGCTCAAGTACCTTTTGATACATATCTTGAGCGGAAACCACCTTATGGATTTCCACTTCAGGAGGCTCTTCTACACTTGTATAACCAGCTATTACTTTTACTTCAGCCCCATACCATCTCAAAACCCTTGCTAAGGATAAGCCCATAAGACCCGTAGAAAGGTTAGAAATAAACCTTACCTTATCTATAAACTCACGCGTAGCTCCCGCAGTTATGAGAACTCTGTAGCCTTTTAATGGTTTAGGTCTAAGTCCCCATTCTACCCAATCAAGAAGTCTCTTTATAGAGGCAAGTTTGCCTTGACCTTCCTCCTCACATACAAGTTTTCCTTCTTCTGGTTCTACTATAATTACACCTCTTTCTTTTAGCTTTTGCAGATGTTCCTGTGCCACAGGATTTTTATACATCTCCACGTTTCCAGCAGGAGCCAGCATCAAAAGTCCCTTGTGAGAAAGAGCGCATGTGGTAAGAAGGTTATCTCCTATACCCATTGCTATCTTAGAAAGCGTGTTTATACTACAGGGAGCTATTAGAAATAGGTCAGACCATCTTGGTAAATTTATATGAAGAAGTGGGTCATCTTCCCAATCTACATATGCTTTATTACCAGAAAGGGTATGAAAGGTAAGCCTACTTATGAAACGCTCAGAAAAGGGCGTCATCACTACTTTTACTTCATGACCTGTCTTTTTTAGCTCCCTTACAAGCTCACAAGCTTTATAGATGGCTATACTGGAGCTTATTCCGAGAAGAATTTTACCCATCTTTCAGAGCCCAGTAAAGAACAGCCATTCTTACATAAAGTCCATTTTCCACCTGTTTTAACACTAAGGATTTGTCTCCATACAGCACTTCACCGTCTATATCCACCCATACATTCACAGGTCCCGGATGCATAAAATAACCTTTGAGTTTTGCATATCTATCCTTTGTGAGACCAAACTGTAAAAAGTAGCTTTCTTTACTGGGTATGTAGCTCTCTTTAAACCTTTCTTCCTGAAGCCTCAACCATATTACAAGGTCAGACCACTCTATAGCTTCTTCTACATTATCAAAAACCTTGATTACTCCGAAGGGAGAAAGGTCTTTAGGTATAAGAGTTCGTGGTCCGCATACTCCAAGCTGTGCGCCAAAGAGATTAAAAAGATACGCACCTGAGCGGAAAACCCTGCTATGAAGTATATCGCCCACATATACTATTTTAAGACCCTCTATGGAAGGATAGTATTCCATAGCAGTAAAGAGGTCTATAAGACCCTGTGTAGGGTGTTGATGCGTGCCATCGCCTGCATTTATAAGTGATATTTCTTCCTTCAAAAGGTCTTCATAAGGAAAGAAGACAAAGGGCACCCTGAAAACAAGAGCTTTGAAGCCTAAAGCTTTCAGTGTTTTTATCGTGTCTGAGAAACTCTCTCCCTTTTCAATGGAGCTTTCCCCAGCACCTGCATGGTAGGTTTGCAAACCCAAAAGCCTGCAAGCCCTTTCAAAGGAAAGCCTCGTCCTTGTGGAGCTTTCAAGAAAGAGCAAAAAGACATCACCTTCCAGCCTTTCTTTCTTACCAGTTTTGAACTGCTTAAAAAGGTCGTACAAATCAAGAACATCTTCCTCAGTCAAATCCCTGACAGAGATTAGGTGTTTTTTCATTGCTGGGAGTATAATTTTAACATGGACAGAAAAGAACAGATACTGGAGCTTATAGCTCAAGGTTACAGAAGCGTCAAAGCCTTAGCTCAGCATTTTGGTGTATCTCTTATGACCATCTACAGGGATGTGAGGGAGCTGGAAAAACAGGGAAGAATTGTAAGAAAACATGGAGAACTTCTTTTGAAGGAGGAGGCTGGTGAGGTACCAGAGGAAGGCGTACCCACCTGTGCATACTGCACAAAGCCCATAGAAAAAAGGCTTGAGTTTGTCTATAGATTAAAAAAGGGAAGGCAGGTTAGAGCCTGCTGTGCCCACTGCGGACTGCTTCTTTATAAGAACCTAAGGCAAGAGGATATAGAGTCTTGTATGACGTGGGATTTTATAAACTGTAAGCCTATAAGTTGCTTTTCCGCTTGGTATGTGGTGGGCTCTTCCGCCATACCCTGTTGCACACCTTCCGCCATAGCCTTTGCTCTTAAGGAAGATGCGGAAAAGTTTGCCAAAGGTTTTGGTGGTGCTGTTTTAAACTTTGAAGAAGCGGTAGAGATGGTGGAAAAGTTAATGAGGAGAGGAAGTGCTGTAAAGTTGGAATTGTGAGGAAGGCATGTTAGAAGAAATAGTTGGTAATAACGGAGAACTTAAGGAACTTGTGCCTTCTGTGGTAGTAGATGCAAGCTATCATATTGTTGCTTTAAATAATACAGCAAAGAAGATGTTTGGCGAAGCGATAGGTAAAACTTGCTATAAAACCCTCTATGGATTTGATAGAGCCTGTTTTGAAATGGGTATAAAATGCCCAATTCATGATAAAACTTCTGGCACGGATATAATGAGTATGGACTATGAAACTTATGTGAGGAGCTATGGTCAGCTACCGATAGGTGGTATGTATTGGGAAAGCCTTGTAAACATAACAAGCATTGAAACAATAAGGTCAAGCGTACTTGACCCCCTGTCTGGGTTATACAACAGAAGGTTTGCAGAAAGCTTCCTAGAAAAGAGCTTTACGCAATGGAGTAGATATGGGCAACCCTTTTCCCTAATGTTTATAGATATAGATAACTTGAAGAACATCAATGATACATACGGACATATAGTGGGTGATAAAGTTATTGAAAGACTATCCACTTGTTTGAAGACAATGATAAGGTCTTCGGATGTGGCTTCAAGATACGGAGGAGACGAGTTTCTTCTAATACTTCCCAATACGAACATAAACTCTGGTGAGCAGGCCGCTGTTAGAATAATGAAGTGTATTGAGCTTATAAAACTTGATGTGCCCATCACAGTAAGTATAGGGCTTACACAGGTTTTGAAGGAAGACACGTCATATAAGGATATTGTAAGGAGGGCAGATAAAGCTATGTATATAGCCAAAAGGAGTGGTAAGGGTAAGGTTTGTGTAGCAAAAAATGCTGAAGACCTTTACCTAATACAAATTGCAGAAGGAGGTGCTGAAGATGAGTAAAGTCAAGGTTTTTATAGATGGCATAGAGTATGAAGTAGATAAAAATAAACCTCTTCTTCAGTCCCTTTTAGAACTTGGCATTCAGGTGCCTTACTTTTGCTACCACCCGAGGCTGAAAATAATAGGTGCCTGCAGGATGTGTATAGTCTATAACGAAAAGACCCAGAGGCTTATGACTTCCTGTAATGCTTACCCCGAAGAAGGCATGTCCATATCTACTCAACACCCTCTGGTAAAAGAAAATCAAAAGTACCTGCTTCAAGCTTTTATGACAAGACATCCTTTGGACTGTCCCATATGCGACAAGGCAGGAGAATGCGACCTTCAGAACTTTGGAGCTCTTTTTGGACCTCAAAAACAGATAGTGCCCGTTTCAGCCTTAGAAAAGGAAAGGCATCAATTAGACTGGGAGAGCGACTTTTTAGAGTATTACTCAAACAGATGTGTGGTGTGCTACAGATGTACGCGTGCTTGTGATGATGTGGTAGGTGCAAGAGCTCTGTATGTGGAAGAGAGAGGCTTTCAGGCAAACATAGCCCCAGCGGTCAGACCTATGGATACTTCCACCTGCGAGATGTGCGGTCTGTGTGTGCATGTATGCCCTGTGGGTGCTATCATTTCAAAGCCCTTCAAATACTGGACCAGAAGCTGGCTACTCAAGAGAGAAAAAACCGCCTGCAACCTATGTCCAGTAGGCTGTGAAATCCAAATAGAGTATGGTGTGGGAGACTGGAGGTCAAAGGAAAAGGTCTACAGAACCAAACCCACCGATGAGTTAAACATCTGTGCAAAAGCCTTCTTTGGATATGATGTCCTTAACTATGAGAGGCTCAAAAGCCCTAAGATGTTTGGAAAAGAAGAAACTGCAGGAAATCTGGCAAACTTCCTGTCCTTGCTTTTAAGAAGCAGAGCTCAGGACACCGCCTTCCTGCTCTCAAACTACCTTACTGACGAAGACTATGAGCTTATAGCTCAGCTTGTAAGAAAAACGGGTGTAATGATTACTTCACCCATGGTCTTTGACCTACTTCCCTTCCTTGAAGAGTTTGGAAAATACGAAGCACCTACCTTTGAAGAAATAAGGTCTGCGGACTTTTACGTGCTTATAGGTCAGGATATTACTTCTACCGCTCCTGTGCTTACTTACTACATGAAAGGTAAAGTTTATCGTATAGGAGAATGCAGCAGGGACAAAAAATTGAAACCTACTGACATATCGGAAGAAGACCTACAAAAACTGGAAGGGAAAGCCCTCATAGTTTTCAATGCGGTAGGCATGAAAGAAGAAGAAGCCAGAAGGTGGGGAAGAACTCTTAAACAGTTAGCCTCTGAAAAGGGATGGAAGGTGCTTGTTGTCTATGACGGGAATTTTACGGGACTCTTGAAGCACATGCCCATAGAGTGGTTCTCTTCTCTCACACGAGTGCTAAAAGAGGCTAAGAACCTGATTGTCTTTGGTGAAGACCTTCTGGACTACATAAGACTTGAAGAACTGGAGAAATACATAAGAGAGCTTGAACATCTTGTAGCTTTTTCACCTTTTGAAGATGGTCTCTCTTCCTATGCGCAGATAAAGGTGCCTATGGCTCTTATGGGTGAGGTAGATGGAAGCCTTTCAAGTTATATGGGCTCTGTAAGGATAAGAAAGTTCTTGCCAAAAGCCTTTGAGCATACGGACTTTTTAAGAAGCCTTTTGGACTACATGCCTGCGGAGGAAAAGGAAGTAAAGGTGCTAAAGGGCAAGGAAGAGCTAAAAGCGGAAAGAAGGGTGCATTTATACAGGAGTAATTGGCTTGCATCCAGGAGTGAAAACCTCACAAGGCTCTACGAGAAAAACGCTTTTGTTGAGGAGGCTTTACGGTTGGGAAGTTGATAAGGTTTCTTATAGCCTGTACTATATGCCTTAGCATTGCAGTTGCTATATACCTTCTTTTGTTCTAACTTTAAAAGAATGGACCTTTTGAATACACTGAAGGAGTTTTTGAATTTTTTAGGAGAGGAGGGTATAAAGGAGAAGGCTTTAAAGGCTATCGAAGGGGGGAAAGATGCGGAGAAGGTTTTAAAGGAGCTTCTTTTTGAACATGGCCTTCTTGAAAAATATGAAGATTGGGTAGCGGTTAAAGACAGGCTTGAACTTGTAAAGATGTATGTGAACCTTGAAGACTGGGAAGTCAGGGAAAACAGCAATATGACCTACTCCCTTCAGGGTCTTAACTTTTATATCACATCCCATGTGAGCAGAACTTACTGGCTACACCATGTATATCCAAAAGATATAAGGGATGCACATATTAAGGGCGACTTTCACATACACGACCTTCAGGTTCTGAGCGTCTATTGTGTAGGGTGGGACCTCTGGGACCTTCTCTATACGGGGTTCAGGGGTGTGGAGGGAAAGGTGGAAAGCAAACCTCCGAAACATTTTACATCAGCCCTCGGGCAGATAGTCAACTTCTTATACACCCTCCAGGGCGAATCCGCAGGAGCTCAGGCCTTTACAAACTTTGATACACTGCTGGCACCCTTCATCAGATACGACGGTCTTAACTACAGGCAGGTAAGGCAAGCCATACAGGAATTTATTTACAACTTAAACATTCCTACAAGGACAGGCTTTCAGGCACCCTTCACAAACCTCACCTTTGACCTGAAAGTCTCCCCCGTTTACAAAGACCAGGCGGTTCTCATAGGCGGCGAAATAAAGGATGCCACCTACGGTGAGTTTCAAGAAGAGATGGATATGCTCAACAGAGCTTTCTTTGATGTAATGTTAGAGGGAGATGCCAGAGGAAGGGTCTTTACCTTTCCTATACCCACCTACAACATAACTCCAGACTTTGACTGGGATAACCCGGTATATGAAGGCTTGTGGAAGATGACAGCCAAGTATGGCGTGCCCTATTTTGCAAACTTTGTAAACTCGGAGATGAAGCCAGAAGATGTAAGAAGCATGTGCTGTAGACTAAGGCTTGATGTAAGCAAGCTGGAAAGGAAGGGTGGTAGCTTCTTCGGAGCAAACCCGCTGACAGGCTCCATAGGAGTGGTCACCATAAACATGCCAAGAATTGGATACCTTTCCAAGTCTGAGGAGGAATTTTTTCAGAGGCTTTCTTATCTTATGGAGCTTGCTATGAAAAGCCTTGAAATAAAGAGAGAAGTGCTTGAGGAGCTGACGGAAAGGGGGCTATATCCTTACTCCAAGTTTTACCTGAGACACATTAAGGAAAGGTTTGGAGAGTATTGGAAAAATCACTTCTCAACCATAGGGCTTGTAGGCATGAACGAAGCATGCCTTAACTTCCTTGGCATTTCCATAGCAGAGCCTGAGGGTAGAGGCTTTGCCCTTAAGGTTCTTGACTTCATGAGGGAAAAGCTTTTGGAATTCCAGAAGAAAACGGGGAACAATTACAACCTTGAAGCCACACCAGCGGAATCAACCGCCTACAGACTCGCAAAAATTGACAAGAAACACTACCCGGACATTATAGTGGCTAACGAAGAGGGCTACAGAAGGGGTGCTGAGCCCTTCTACACAAACTCCACACAGCTACCGGTAGATTATACGGACGACCCCTTTGAGGTGCTTGAGCATCAGGATGAACTCCAGATAAGATACACGGGCGGCACAGTCATACACTTCTTCGTGGGAGAGCGGATAGACGACACGGAAGCCCTTAAAAGCTTTATTAAGAAGGTATGTGAAAACTACAGGCTTCCCTATTTTACCATAACACCTACCTTTAGTGTATGCCCCAATCATGGTTATCTGCCGGGTCAGGTGGAAGCCTGCCCCTACTGTGGTTCAAAGACGGAGGTGTATTCAAGGGTTGTCGGCTATCTAAGACCAGTGCACCAGTGGAACGAGGGCAAAAGGGAAGAGTTTAAACTAAGGAAAACCTTCAAAAAGGAGCTTATAGGATGATGGAGCTTGCGGACATTTCTCCAGCACAAGGCAACCCCATATGCATGTTCAGGATAGGAGGCTTTCAGAAATTCACTTTAATAGACTATCCTGCCAAGGTCGCCTGCATAGTATTCACGCAGGGCTGTAATTTCAGATGTAGATACTGCTACAATGTGGAGCTTGTCCTGCCAGAAAAGTATGGTCCTTTGATAGAAGTTGAGGAAGTTCTTACCTTCTTGGAGAGCAGGAGGGGTATGCTTGAGGGTGTGGTGATAACAGGGGGAGAGCCCACCATACAGAAAGGTCTTGAGAAGTTTATTGAGAGGGTTAAGGCTCTTGGTTACAGCGTGAAGCTTGACACGAACGGCAGCAAGCCTCAGGTTATAAAGGAACTGATAGATAAGGGTCTGGTGGATTATATAGCAATGGATGTGAAGGCACCCCTTTACAAGTATGAGGAGGTCTGCGGTGTAAAGGTGGATACGGAGAGGATATTGGAGAGCATTGAGTTAATAAAGTCTTCCTCCGTGGATTATGAATTCAGGACTACAGTGGTGAGGGAACAGCTCACACCGGAAGATATAAGGGCTATAGGGGAGCTCATCAGAGGGTCAAAGAGATACTACTTGCAGAAATTTATACCCGGCAAGACCTTAGACCCAGAGTTTTCCAGCAAAAGCACCTATTCAAAAGAAGAGTTTGAAAGGATAAAAGACAGCATAAAAGGTTATGTAAAGGAAATCGGTATTAGATAACAGCCCTTCCGCTTACAAACTCCAGCACGCGCCTTTTTATGCCCTCCGCATCTATACCTACTAAATTTCTGAGAAGGTTCTGATTCCCATGCTCAATAAACCTGTCAGGCACACCTATTAGAAGGACCCTCTTCATGTAGCCCCTGCCAGCAAGCCACTCTAAAACTCCTGAGCCAAAACCACCCATAACTACGTTGTCTTCCACTGTGATGAAAAGGTCAAATTTTTGAGAAAGCTTTTCTAAAAGCTCTTCATCCATCGGCTTTACGAAACGCGCATTTACTACTGCAAAATCAAGTCCTTCCCTTAAGAGTTCCTCAGAAGCCCTAAGAGCCTGATAGACAGTATAGCCCACCGCCAGAATAACACCATCTTTACCATCTTTGAGAAGCTCCCAAGAACCTACTTTAATCTCTTTGAAGCCTTCTGTGGGTACGCCGTAAGCTGGTCCTCTCGGATACCTTATGGCAAAAGGTCCGTTCCCTTTTAAAGCGGTATAAAGAAGGTCTCTAAGTTCCTGCTCGTCCTTTGGAGCGGAAACTACCATGTTGGGTATGCATCTAAGATATGACAGGTCAAAAACACCGTGATGAGTAGGTCCATCATCACCTACAAGTCCGCCTCTGTCTATGGCAAAGACCACAGGTAGGTTTTGAAGTGCTATATCATGTATAAGCTGGTCGTAAGCTCTCTGCAGGAAGGTAGAATAGTAGCAGGCTACGGGTTTGAGACCCGCACAAGCTAAGCCTCCCGCAAAGGTGCAGGCATGTTGTTCCGCAATACCTACATCAAAAAACCTGTCCGGAAACTTTTGACTAAATTCTACAAGCCCTGAACCTTCCTTCATAGCTGGAGTTATTACTACCACATGCGGGTCCTGCTGTGCCAGTTCTACTATAGCCTTTCCAAAGACAGAAGTCCATGTAGGTGGAGAAGGCTTTTTAATAAATTCACCAGATTCTCTTTTGTATGGTGCCACGCCGTGCCATACCACCGGGTCCGCTTCCGCAGGCTTATAACCTTTGCCCTTCTTCGTATATACGTGCAGAAGAACAGGACCCTGTATGCTTTTCACATTTTCTAAAGTTTTTTCTAAGGCTGGAAGGTCATGCCCGTTTACTGGTCCTATGTAATTAAAGCCAAGCTCCTCAAAAAGAACTCCCGGTGAAAGAAGCCCTTTTAAAAACTCTTCAGTAAGCTTCATAACTCTAAGAGCTGGAGTGCCAAGATGCTCTAAAATATGCTTTACCTTTTGTCTTGTTTCTTGGATAAAATGTCCGCTCAATATCCTGCTTAGATATGTAGCAATAGCACCCACATTTGGAGATATAGACATTTCATTATCGTTAAGGATAACAATAAAACGGTCCGGTCTTAAGTGTCCCGCATTGTTTAGAGCTTCAAAAGCCATGCCTGCGGTCATAGCACCATCGCCTATAACAGCAACCACATACCGTTCCTTCTGTCCAAGGAGGTCATAGCCCTTCCTAAAGCCAAGTCCTGCGGATATAGATGTGGAGCTGTGCCCTGCACCAAAAGCATCATAAGGACTTTCTTCCCTTCTTAGAAAACCAGAAATGCCACCATACTGCCTGAGTGTAGGAAAAAGCTCCTTTCTGTCAGTTAGTATCTTCCATGGATATGCCTGATGTCCTATATCCCAGATTATAGTATCCTCTGGAGGGTCAAAGACACGAAGCAGAGCTATGGTTAGCTCAACCGCACCAAGTCCCGGAGCCACATGCCCGCCGTTTTTTGCGGTAACCTCTATAATGTAGTCTCTTACTTCTTCCGCAAGCCTTTCCAAGTCCTTATAGCTTAGAGCCTTAAGATGGGCTGGACCGTTATAATCCCTTAAAAGTTCATACCTCTCAAACATGCTTATAAAACTTATCCATCACCCTTTACCTTTCAATAGCCTTCAGGAGAAAAAGACAAGCCTTAGCATCCAGCCCGTGAAAAACTGGAAAAGCACAAGGGCTAATCCTATTAAAGGAAGTATGAGCATTCTGCGACCAGCACCTTCACCCTTAAGCCAGAAGGCTATGAAACTAACCACTGAAAAGACAAATACGAGAATGCCGTTCCACTTGTGGGGAAAGCCCCATACAAAAGGTATCTTTGATTGGACGAGAGGCACGTTGGATACACTAAAGCCGAAGACCACTGAGAGAAGGGCAAAGGCTATAAGCATCGCATTCAGATATACCGCATACTTCATAAAGTTTCTAAGCTTTAACAGAGCAAGAATATAGAGGGTATATACCGCAAGGGCTAAGAGCACTGTTGTGTAGGCAAATAGCGGATGCAAAACCATCACACCACCTCCAACTTTTCTTCCACCTTTATTATATCCCTGTATAAGCCTATAAGTATGTTCTCATAATTTGCCTCGCCCTGTTCCACCAAGTCCATCAGCCCTTCAAGTCTTCTTGTAAATTCTTCCTTCAGAAACTCATGCACCTCTTCCCTGCTTTTCAGGTAGTTATAAACTTCTTTGCCCAGTTTGGTAGGTATGAGAAAGCCCTTGTTTTCTATCACATAACCCCTTTCTATAAGCTTTTCTATTATGCTTGCATAAGTGGAAGGTCTTCCTATGCCCCTCTGTTTCATCTCTTGGACAAGTTCTCCGTGGGTATAAAGGTAAGCCTTTGGCTGTGTAAGCAGGTTCTTTCTGTCTTCCACAGGGAGCTCTCCAATCAGGGGTTTGTATAGCTCAAGGGGAAGGAGTCTATTCCAGCCATCCCTTAGAACCTCTACAGGCACCTCTAACTGTGCGGACATGCTATCCGTAGAAACCTTTAATTTATAAACCTTAAGCTCCACAGGTCTCATCTGGCTTGCCATAAAACGCCTGAAGATAAGCTCGTAGAGCATGAGATGCTCTCTTGATAAACCCTCCACCTGCCCGCTGTAGGTTAAGGCTCTTAGTTCTTCTGGCTCTAAGGCTTTTGTAGGTCTTATGCACTCATGGGCTCCACCCTCTCCCCACGTCCTTGGGCTAAAATATTCCTCACCAAACTCTTCTTTGATAAACTCTCTTGCCACACCTATGCCATAGTCAGAGACCCTTGTGGAGTCCGTCCTGTGGTAGGTGATGTATCCAAGCTCAAAGAGGGTCTGAGCAAGGTTCATAGTCTTGGGCAGAGACCACCTATAAGCATCGCTGGCAGACTTTAACATGGTGTCCGTGCTGAAGGGCGGCGGTGGGTTTTTTTGCTCTATTTTTTCCTCTATAAGCTCTACCTTCACCCTGCTTAAGCCCTCAAAAAACCTTCTTGCTTGCTCTTTGTCCTCAAACTGCCATTCCACCCTGAGCCTTCCTGAGCCATCAAGGGAAACCACCACTTTATAAACCTTCTGTTTGTTTAGCTGTTCCCTTTCTATTATCCAGCCAAGCACCGGCGTCTGCACCCTACCGGCGGAAAGCCACTGCTTACCAAAGTGGCTCTGAAGTAGCTTTGAAAACTCAAAGCCTACCCACCTGTCTGCCACCCGCCTGACCACCTGCGCCTTCACAAGGTTAAGGTCAAAGTCCCTTGGCTCCCTTATAGACTTGAGTATGGCTTTTCTGGTTACCTCATGGAACTCCATTCTTTTTATGTTCTTATTGAAGGGCTTTATAAGCTCTCTTATGTCCCATCCTATCTTCTCTCCCTCCGTGTCTGGGTCTGTGGCTATTAGCACCTCCTGAGCCTCAAGAGCCATCTTTCTTAGGCTTTGTATGATTCCTTCCTTTCCCTCTATGGTCTCATACACAGGCACCGGCTTACCGTTCACATAAACACCATGAAAACCCTCCTCCTTGTTCAGGTCAAGCACATGCCCCAGACTTGCGGTAATCATTATGTATCTGTCTTCCACAGAGGTCTCCAAAAGCTCGTGGTCCTCTATCCTGCGCCTTACCGCCTTTCCGAAGAAGTTGGCTATGGTCCTTGCCTTGTTGGGAGATTCCACCACTATAAGAATAGGCTTCAGAAGTTCCTTGTTCTGGGCAACCTCCTCGCCCGCCAGAAACTTTCTTATCTTTAACCTGTCTTCATCCACTTCCCTCAGCACTTCCTCAAGGGGTACCTCAGATAGAGGCTTAAACTCCATATCTTCGTTAAACCACCTGACCTTTCTTATCAGATGCCTGAAGGCTCTCGGGTCATCAATCAGTATGAGAGAAAGACCCCTGCTTATGCCACCTGCATAAAGCCTTGAGGTTCTTCCGCTTGCCTGAAGGTAGCCGGTGGCATCCGAAACCACCATAAAGTAGCCTTCTTCTGTTTTTCTGAGGGTTATCTCCTCTGAGGACTCTAACAGCTCTAAGACTTCATCAGAGCTTAGAAAAGTTCCCACCTCCTGCCTTAGCTGGTTTATTCTCTCTTCAAGGTCTGGATGCTCCGCAAGAAAGTCTTCGCTAATATATTGATACTTTTGAAGTCTTTCAAGCCATCTGTCCAAGTCCTTAAGTCTTTGAGGTATATGCTTCGCTACCAGCCTTCTTATGGAAGTAAGAGCCCACAGAAGGTGTGAGAGGTTCTTCTCAAACTTCAAAGATATCACCAGCTTTGGCACGCCGTAGAAAATGGCATACCTTATTACATGAGGCATATCAAGACCTCTGGCTAATGGGTTGCGATAAGAGGCTATACCAACAAGCAGGTCTATCTCGCCTTTTTCATACTGAGAGAGAACCTCTTCATCTAACTCTTCATAAGAGACAGCTCTTATGCCTTTGCTTTGAAGCTCCCTAACCACCTCCTCCACCTTCTCTTTTCCAAGGTCTGAAGGAAGGAACAAAAGACCACCCTTTCCAAGGCTTTTGACCCACTCTTCTAAGGGCTTTGCATTTATGTCTTCATACACATCAAGCACGTTTCTGAGGTAGAAGGTAGGTGTTCCTACCTCAAAACCTAAAAGCTCTCTGAAGAGCTTTATCCTGTTGGAGCGAGGGTTTGAAGTGGCTGAAGAAACCACCAAAACACCCTTCCTTTTCTTAGAGACTTTCTTTACCAGCTCCTGAAGTCTTTTTATCTCCTCCCAGTCTTTTTCTTCTTTATTTCTTTTCTCCTTGAGCCTTATAAGGCTCATGGCAAGCTCTATGTCTTTCTCTGAAAAGCCTAAAAGATAAAGTGCTTTATCTATATTCTTTGCTGTTTTGAGAAAGGAATCCACATCATCTACAAACATGAAGCTAAAATTCCTCGGAATATGCTCATAGTTCTTATAAAGGAACATGGATGTGCTGACAAGTATGAGAAAATCTCCCTTTTTAAGCCTTTCTAACTTTTCTTCCTTCTTTTTCTTGCTTTCATCTGAAGAAAAAAAGAGGATACGCTCTTCTTCCACGCCGAACATTAAAAGCTTTTGAACCACCATGTCCACAAGCACCTTTGTGGGCACCACCACATAGGACCTTTCACCCCTGCCTGCAAGAAAGCCTGCCATGGAAAGACCAAAGGAGGTTTTACCCACACCGGTCGGTGCCAGCAAACCGAAGGAATGACCCAGAAGCACCCTCTTTGCCCAGCTTACCTGAAGGCTCCAGGGCTTTGAACGAACAAACCTTTCAAAATAAGCTTCCCACTCACCAAGACTGTCCTCCATCAAACATATCCTGTCAAGCTCACCTTTCTTTTTCAGATGTCCGCAATAATTCTCATGAACTCTTGGCATACATCTATGACAAGGGAGACCAAGCTCCAGCCTTTCAGAACTTATATCACCACTGCAGTTGGGGCAAAGTCCTTTGAAAATACTTGCTACCACTTCACTCATTTTCTTCCCTTCCTTTAAGTATAAGCCTAAGTGGTGCATATTTTATACCCATATACTCTCTAAGTTTCCGCTCAAAGAACCTCTTATACTCTGCCCTCCATAGCTCAGGGTCGTTTGTAAAGACCACCACAGTAGGAGGTGCCGTACTTTCCTGAAAGGCATAGTAGATTTTTACCTCCTTTCCTCCCTTAGAGGGTGGTCTCTTTTCCTTCAGTATCTTCTCTATCACCCTGTTAATGAAGGAGGTTTTGTGCTGTACATTGTAGTCTTTCCATACAAGGAGGCAGGCTTTTAGGAGCTCCTGCACACCCTCGCCCTTTACTGCAGAAGTAAGTACAACAGGAGCATAGTCAAGAAAGTAAAGCTCTTTTCTTATATATCTCTCCAACTCCTTTTTGTCCGCCCTTATAAGGTCCCTTTTGTTGCCCACAATAACACATCCCCTGTGCCTTCTCTCTATAAGCCCTCCTATCTTCTTATCCTGCTCCACCACACCCTCTGAAAGGTCTATCACAAGACAGCATATATCAGAAAGCTCAACAGCCCTTATAGACCTGCTCACCGAGAAAAACTCTATCCCATATTCCACTTTACTCCTTCTCCTTATGCCCGCCGTATCTATCAGTACAAAATCATGCCCCTCAAAGGAAAAAGGCACCTCTACGGAATCTCTTGTAGTCCCGGGTACGGGCGATACTATAACCCTTTCCTCTTTGAGTATGGCGTTAATTAGAGAGGACTTGCCCACGTTCGGTCTTCCCAGAAAGCTTATCCTTATACCCTCCAATGTCTTTTCTTCACCTTCTGGAAGCATGCTTACAACCGCATCAAGTAGCTCTCCAATGCCAATGCCATGCTGGGCTGATATGGGAAAGACCCTTTCAAAGCCCAGAGCGTAAAACTCATAAATTCTGTCCTGAAGTCTTTGATTGTCTATTTTATTAACTGCGAGCAAAACCTTATCTTTGTATGGATATAAAAGCTCAGCCACATACTGGTCGCCTGCAGTAAGACCCTCTCTGCCATCCACAAGAAATACAATAAGGTTTGCCTTTGATAAAACCCTCCGCACCTGTTTTTTTATGCTCTCCGATATAAAGTCCCCATCCTCAAGGATGCCACCCGTGTCCGCCACTGTAAAGCTCTTTCCCCTCCAGTTTGCAACTCCCTCAACCACGTCTCTGGTCACGCCGGGCAGGTCATGGACTATGCTTTTCCTTTTCTTTACAAGCCTGTTAAAGAGGGTTGATTTGCCTACATTCGGTCTTCCAACTATCAGAACATTTGCCATAAGTTTAAGAGTTTAAAACATTAAACAGGTCTTGTCAAAATGCAAGACTTCTAAAAGCTTAATAAAGCGACCCAAAACTGCTTCCTTCGTATAGTTTATAAGGTATGTTTTATATGCTTCCTCCCTTAGCTTATAAAACCGATTTCTCTCCTTTATAACTTCAAGCACCAGCCTCGAAATCTCTTCTATATTTCCCATCTTACAAACAAAACCATTCACACCATTTTCTACAAGGTATTTCAGGTTTTCTACATCATAAACAAAGACAAGGTTTTTTGTGGCAAAGCCCTCCACCACT
The DNA here is from genome assembly GCA_030549905.1 of Aquificota bacterium. Classification (GTDB taxonomy): domain Bacteria; phylum Aquificota; class Aquificia; order Aquificales; family Aquificaceae; genus Pampinifervens. The sequence continues at coordinate 25,162 of JAUQQK010000018.1, forward strand.
ACCCTGCCAAAGCTCTCCTCACCTCTTGAAAGTGCCAGCAGTATATCAGAAGCCTTCAGATACTTTTCAGGCTCCTCGGTCATGCCCGTAAAGAGGAACCGCCCGTATATGCCATCTTTTATAGCCCTCTCTCTTACCTTCTCTAAGTCCCTCCCGTAGCCTATTACGAAAAACTTAAACTTTACAGGACTTTTTGAAAGCCTTTTCGCAACCTCATAAAAGTCAAAAATACCCTTACCTTCTGCCACTTTCCCCAAAAAGGAAACCACCACCTCATCTTCAGCAACGCCTAATAGCTTCCTTAAGGCTTCCTTCTCTCCCTCCTTTAAGCTAAACCTTCCTTCATCTACAAAGTTTGGTATAACTTCAATTTTGGCTTCTTCTATGCCTTGAGCCATAAGCCTTCTTTTGCTTGCCTCACTTACAGCTACTATCTTATCTACCCTTTTTAACACAAGGCTTACAAGAAGCGGTGGAAGCCTGTTTAACATGTGGCGGAAAAGCACCACTTATGCACCTGAAAGCCTTCCGGCCATGTATGTATTCAAATACTCCTTTCCATTGTTCCCCACCACCACATGAGGCTTTAAGTTTCTTGCTATCCTTATGAGTTTTAGAGTATTTGCTGGAGAAAACTCTGACCTGAGGCTAACATAGAACTTGTTCCTGTCGCTCGTATGCCTGTCTACAAAGCTACCCTTTGCAACCACTTTAAAAAGCTCTATGTTATTGAACTCCTCTAATGCATTTATAAAGTCTATAGAATGTAGCTCCGTGCCTCCTGGATTAGGATTTGGATTTGCATTTATCCACAAAAGCCTCATAGTATAAGCTGTAGTATAAATTTAGGTAATATTATGTTTCCAAATACGGTAATTCTAGGTATTTCGTAGGGGTCATTATTTTCTTTAAAAGTGCCTAACTTTGTACTGAAGGCATATTTGTATCCTGCTTCTTTTACGAGTTCTTTCACCTGCTTGTTATAGTCGCCGTATGGATAGCAGAAATAGTCTATTTCTACACCAAGTTTATCTTCAAGTATCTTCTTTGAACCCTCTATCTCCTTTTTTGCTTCTTTTAGGTCTAACTTTGTCAAATAAGGGTGTGTTAGCGTATGCGAGCCTAGTTTTATGCCTCTTTTTACTATATATTCCAAGTCTTTCCAATCCATAAGAGTCTTTTTTACCCTTAGTTTTTCATGGTCCCATACGTTGAAGGTTCCAACAAGACCAGCTACTACAAAAACTACAGCGGTAAAGTTATATTTTTCAAGAAGTGGTAGGGCGTTTTCTATAAAGTCTTTGTATCCATCGTCAAAGGTAAGTAATACCTCTTTATCATTTTTACTATCTGGAGTAAGGCTTGTTTTAAAGCCAAGCCATCTTAAAGCTTTTAGCTGTCTTTCAAACTTTGAGGGTTTTACATAGAGGGTTTTCAGTTTTGCCCCTTCTGGAGGCTTTTCTATGTTGTGGTAGGTAAGGACCTTCATGAATAAAAGTATAGTTGACAGATGCAT